>JBPRGG010000029.1:0-280188 GCA_051418075.1 Candidatus Cyclobacteriaceae bacterium M3_2C_046
TAACATTAATGCTTTTCCATGTTAAAAAATTATCCTTATATATGCAATCGGATATTCTTAAATTAAATCCTTTGTATTCAATATTGCCATTGAATTTCAGATTGGTAAGTTCTCCCTTTTCTAAATTAAATTTATCAATTAATAGCTCTGAATTAATTTCCTCGTGACTTGCTTTGATTTTTTCTCCAGAAATACTAATTATCTCCAGATTTTGATTGAATGAAAGCTCTAATTCTTCAGGATTTATTTTCAAGCCATATGCCTTCAATTCAAATTTAGACATATTTAATGTCGCTGTTACCGTCGATCTTTCATACACCACATCTAGCACAAACTTACCCTGCGTGCCTTTTATCTTATCCACCGTAATTTTACCCCTACCATTCAGCATTTTAAACTCGTTTTTAGGCAAGTCATATTCGGCTCCCACATTTAAAGAATTGATGGTACACTGAAAACCTTTGGCTTTGTATTTATAACCCTCCATGGCTCTTACAGTGCCTTTCAATTTGTAATTTTGGTTGATGCTACCACCAGTTAATGCAGCATAAGGTTTTTTAGGGTCGCTACCGGGTTGGTTTAAACTTATATTAATTCCCGAGATATTCGTAAAATTAAAATGGCCATTAAAACCACTATTTTCTGAAGCAGCAAACTCAAAATTGTATTTTCCCTTTAATCCGGACTTTAAGGTAATATACTTATCTAACTTCTTGTCTTCCGTCAACTCGGTATATAAATCCACCCGGCCACTTAAATTTCCTTCTCCATCAATGGCTAAACTGGCCCCGGTGGCCCGGGTGGAAAAAAAAGCTACATCAAGTATTGGAAGTGGTTTGCTTGGTCGCCAGGTAATTTTGGCTGATTTGAGCTTGGTTTTATCCTTACAATCGCAGGTATATTCTATTTTGGCTTGTTCAATATTGAATTTCTGACTGCCCAGATATACATCTCCTATTTGAAGGGTGAAGGAGATGTCGTCAGAAGAATAACTGCATGCTCCCTTGCTTTTATTAGTTGGTTCAGGTTCCTGATCAAACTTTATTTGAATGGGGCCAAATGATCTGTCACCAGGAACCTCTGCTATTGGCATCTGGCCAGTTTGTCTTAAATTATAGGTTATAGTATCCTTACCATCAGTCAGCCAGATCTCCTCCCCGGCGTAAGTCATGTTATCGCCAGGCTGATAAACCTGGCTGGCTTTGGTCTTCCCGGAAAAACTCCAAGCTAATTCCTTGTCTATCGGTTGTCCAAACACATTGACTGCGGTCAAATCATAACTGTTTTTATTCCTGGCAGGATCTTTTTTCAATTCAATGGTTTGACCGGGTTCATAGCTGATTTTATCATACATGAGGGCAGCCAAAGTAGACAAACGGGGATCATCTGTGGAAACTAATTTTACCGGAAAATCAAATGGCTGATTATATAAGCTTACCCGGATGTAGGCTAAATTGGACTCTATTGGTAAATTGATGGTTGGCCCTGTAGCATTTGGTCCGCTTTGCCAATGCATATATCCCTTGAAACTGATCCAATGGTCAAGATCATCCATCAGACCAAATGATAAGGAAACCGTTTCTCCCACCAGCAATCCATCCAGGGTGTCTTTTTGGTTGAACCGGGTATCTGCTCTTTTCAAACAAAATCTCTGATCATTAATCAGGTAAACGGTGGCAATATTGAAATTTTTCTCCTCATCTTCCTTATTTTTTAATTCTAAGACTATTTTGGTGACCTTATCCTCAGGATTTAACTGAATCGCTGCATTACGATCCAACTTTTCTTCATTGACCAGGAATGTTCCTTCTTTTTCCTTGACCCGGTATTTATCAGAAATTCCAATCAAGGAAAATTGCTCAAAGAACTGTTCTTTTAAGGACGACGGAATCATAAAGGTATCTGGTAGCTGGTTTACAGATACAATATCGAGATTTTTTTTATTTTTATAAAATTTTTTTAACTCTTCTATCTTTTTTTTATCAAATTCTGGCTCAAAAGCAGTGTAATATAAATTGTTGTTTTGGGGGAAAACGGCCAGGTAATCTTCAGGGTTATATCTTGGATTGACCTGGTAAAACATTTGAATGACATCCTTGATGTACATGGTGTATTTTTTGGCTTTATCCCGGTGAAGCTTTTTTTCCTCCAATTCAGGTTGTTCTATGACATCATTCAATCCTTCTGTATACCCCAAAGTCACCATCAAATTTTCAGCAATTTGAGGAAGATCCTTTTGAACACTTTTAAACTGATGAACCTGATCAAATGTAAGTACGATCATCTCTTTATATTCATTTGAGTGTATAGCACCCTTTATGCCTTCTTGTAATGCCTGTTGCAAGGAATCCGTCTGAAGACTATCATTGACAAAATGATACTGTGAAATAACCACGAAATTGATATCCGGGTAATCCATTTCAAATATATTAATCAGAGAATCCATGGAATTTCTGGTGGCTTGATCAATAGGGTCATCCTGATAAAAGAACAAGTTGGACTGTCTGCTATCATTGGCTGATATGATCAATTTTTCGATCTGCCGGCTGTATTGCGTATAAAAACCAGATGCAAAGGCCGTCAAATTTTGGTTAATCAGTAACAGGGCCAACAGGAGTGTTTTGGTTGGTTTCATGAATCGATACAATTATGTTCTGGTTGATGTAATCTGTAATAATTTTTTTCACAGCAGCCTTTTGAGCCGGATCAGGATATTTTAGGATGAACCTGGCCAACAAGCGTCCACTGTTTTTTACCAGGTTATCCAAAAGGTTATTAAAAACTTTAGGGTCATTGATGGCAGCCCTTAGCAGTTCCTCCAAAAGAACATGTTGATTAATTTGGTATAGATTTCTATAGGTCTGAATAAAAATATCCAGCAGTTTACCTTTTTCAGGATGCTTTTTCAAATCTTCCACTTCCCCTGCAGAGAGTATTCTGCTGCCTTTCGTGTTATCAAGTCGAATAAATTGCAGGGTATTGTTCTGACCAAATACCGGGTTAAGCCCATTAAGTACTTGCTGCTGCTGATTTTCATCCTGGCTGAGCTGCATGCTATCTTTTCTAAGCGCTACCAGTTCACTGGTAGTGGATTGTTTTTTTTCCTTCAAAGCCTCCATCAACATGACTTGCAGAACTTCTTTCAGACTGGGTATGCCTTGGTCCGGTTTTGTAAATACTTTTAACCTTAGTGTATCATTCCCCCTAAAAATTTTAATAGGTGTTTCTCCTAAAGATAATGGTTGAAAAAAGGCTGAAGCACCATTAGCTGTGAGACCGGATCCCTGCCATCCGGCATAAACCGGTTCTAGATGATGGTTGATGGCTGTAAATTCTATGACAGGTTCATCTTGCCATACTTCGATGGTCTGGCCCTGAGAAAAATACTGACCCTGATAAGCTACCATAAAATCAGGAAGAAGCGTTTTGCCAATTGACTGCTTTAGCGCCTCCAATCCTTTCATGATGGCCGAGTTCACCGGTTCAATAGTTTGGCTCAGTTCAGTAAATGATTGATCCTTTAGGGTTTGATTCATTAAATTATTGATGACAGCCAGGTTAAAAGTATCTTGAACAGTATACAGGTTCAGGCTGATCCTAAACTGATCGCTGGAAAGGGTATCCAAATAAATGAATAAATTTAAAGCAGGTGCATTTACTGGGTCATGCCATTCCAGGCTTATCTGATTGAGCCGGTCAAAAGTATTCTTTTGGATATTGTAAACCGGCACCGGATAAATATGAAGAAAATACTGGTGCTGGAATTCATCTAAAAGATAATTTAATTCAGGATTAAAACTGGCCTGATTGACCAAATTCAGTCCAAATGCATCCGTCAGCAGCTGCAGGTTAAAAGCATCAGAAGGCTGATAACCGGAATAATACATGAAAAAGCCCAACCAACGGCCAAGATGAGAAATATTGTTCCCGCTCTTAGATTGAGCCGCAGAGGGATTGACAAGGCTGATTTGTAAAATCAAGATCAACCCGATCACCCACTTTGCCTGTATTGCTCTTTTTTTAATTTCCACCATAATTTCACAATGTTTTTTTGAAACCAGCTTTAAACCGGCATTTGATCAAGCCATTCAGCACATCTATCTTCCCTTTGATATTGCCTTCCACCCAGGTAGGGGGCGGATCAAAATTTACCAAAAGGTCTGCTAAAACATATAATTCCACCAGTGTGAGGCTGCCTTGTTCTTTACCGAAGAGGTAATTGATCACATAATTCAACCTGACATTGGCATAAAGCTCCAACCAGAGCCCCGCTTTTAATAATCCTACTTCCGGATGATATTTTAATCCAGCCAATACTCCAGCCGCCGCATGCCCCTGAGCCACGATTCCCAGGTCAACCAGTCCTAATTTCATGTCTACCCCGGCATTGAAATCCAGCGCCACACCTAAAGCGGCTTCCAGTTTCTGATTGTCCATCAAAAGGTATCCCATTCCTCCCCAGCCATTGCAGCCAGGAGTAACTTTTAACTTGTCGTCATATGTGCCTACCTTCACCTGCCAATAATCAGGTAAAGTCTCCACTGCAAAATATCCGGTGGCACATAAGGCGGGAGATGCAATATCCACGGTAGCTTCTCCTAAAAAATGATCTTCGGCTGAATTATATTGAATCAGGATAGCCAGATTGGCCATAGCCCTGGGATCAGGTTGAAGCACTTTAGGCGTGGGACTTAATACTTGAAGATCTCCGGCCAAATCCAATTGCGTGTCATTTTCTGTGGCTGAAGTAATCAATTCTCCTTCCAGATTGAATCTGATCATCTTACCCTGATTGGAATGATCAAAACAGATAAAGCGGAAATAACCTCCCTGTTTTACTGAGGGGTCAGGGACAATTGATTGACCTGCTGATTCCCGCATGTGCTTATATACCCTGGCCGAGGCAGCTACCATATCCACATAGCCCAAATTTACCGGTTGGTTTAAAGCTTTGGGAGATTTGTTAATGGCTCCTCCCGGATATTGGGTATCATCTGCAGCTACCTGGGCAAACCAAAAATCATCTCCCTGATTGGTTTTTCCATTAATGTAATGCCCTTTCAGAGGTATATTTTTGGGTTTTTTGATCAGGAGGTTTACATCTGCTTTCCAACAGTCGCCATAGATTGGGTGGTCAGCTTCAAAAGTGGTTTGACCCGTCATTTCCAGCCAGGCATTTTTTATTTTAATATTGGATGCGGCCAAAGCCAATTTTCCTTTGGTATCTTTAGACTTCAGGGAAGTAAAAACCAAACCCGTTTGTACCAGGTTATTAGAAAGTGAACCTTCTTTTACCACCGATTGGCTTAACTTTTCCATTCCAACATCTTCCAGCAGGCGGGCTATGTTTTCTGGTTGTATCATTTTAGTAGAAAAATCCCTGAGCATATCATCCAGAATTTTCTGTGGATTGAGATCATTCACAGCCATTTTAGCCGTATTGCTGATTCTTTGTTTTATGGCTCCGGGATGAAGATAGTCTTGTAAAAATCTTTTAGTAGTGTTTTTACCTAATAGTGTCAGTTCTTTTAATATTTCTTGTTGCAGGTAATTTTTATTCATTTTACCTTCCAGACAAGCAATAATACCTTTTGCAATTTTGGTCCGAATAGCCTGGTTAATTAGCTCAGGGATGGTGTGACCAATTTCTGTGGTTAGAGGTCCGGATATATTCTGCCGGATAGATGATTTTAATGAGTTTCCCAGGTTTTGATTTAATGCCAATGAAGTAGATTGTGTTATTTCATCAAGTATTTGTTGGTCATCGATTTCCCCCAGGTCAATAGCATCGGCAGCTGACATTGACAGGCGTATCATAAGTGTATCCACTTTCCTTCCAATGAACTGCAGGCCCTGGGTGGTTTGAACTTTGATCAGAGAATCAATTTTATGGGTTACAGCTTTAGCGGTGGAATCTATGGTTATGGTTATCGGTGAAGCTAATTCCTCAGCAAATCCTTCAATAATGCCATCAACCAATTGGGCTTGTTTGGATGATAACTTTTCGTAAAATCCTTTTTTAGGATTATTGAGATCGGCGGTTTTCAATGAATCCCCAGATTCAATAAGCGGCCTATCTGTTTCCACCGGCACTTCTTTGTCAATCAGGTTATCAGCAATTCCGACCTGTTCCAACTGTTGTTGTCGAAAAGCAAAGGTCTGTCTATTTATCTTTTGTTCTAAATCCTGGGTGAACTCCCGGGGAGTATATTTTTTTGATGAAGATTTTGTTTTAGTCTGAGGTGTCCAGGATCCGGCGGAAAAGGTGGGATTGGAAGCCTGGTATAGCGTGTCCAGCCAATCGTTAGCTTGAACAGCATAAATGGCAGAGATTGGAGGTCCTTTTAATCCACTGATATCCTCGGAAAGGTTGATTTGGAAAGCAGCTCCAAAGGCATAAAAATTCTGATCGCGGCCGGCTCCAATCTGGTCTACAGTGATTGGATACTGATTAATCCGGCCATTGGCTTGCTGTTGTAAAGTCATACTGCCATTGGGTAAGCCGAAACCAATTTCCTGATTAGCCCAGATTTTAAATTGAGCCAGATTGGATAATTTTATATCTAAAGCAGGCCAATGCAGGTCTAACACAGTGGCTAAATGATCATTACCCTGGAATTCCGCTTTTCTAATGTTTAATGTCACTTGCTGATAAGGATCATCCTGGTTGAGGACCAAAGCATAATCTATCAGGTCGAGGTATCCCGGAGTGAAGCCATTGTAACTGAGTGGTATGGTAAAAGATTGAGAGCTTTTCTGATCCAGAAAAGGAACCATGAGTTTACCTTTCAGGTATCCTTCCATTAAAACACCCTGATTTATATGCACTTTCAGGTTGGTAAAATCACAGTCAAAGGAGTTGCTGATGCCATTCAAATTGATTTGATGATCAATCTGGCAATTTAATCCCTGGCCATCAATCCAGGCATAGGCTTGTTCAGATGGGTTTTGAACCAGGTGAAGATAAATAGAGTCCAGCTCAATTTGCTGATGTTTGTCGATATCCGGAAGCATGGAAACCTGGTATTGATCCAAAAAGATTCCTTTCCAGTTATTTTTCATGAAAGGATGGGAAGGAGATTTTGATTCAGACAGATCAATGGTTGCTTTATTACTTTTAATAAGTAAACCGGTATTGCTGATGGCTGCCAGTTCAAGTTGATTGATGATATGCTGGCTTTCCAGATAAAGCAGGTTAATGGCATTGTCAAATTCCAGGAATTGATGCCCAAAATTTGCCATATCTTTCAGTTTGACTTCTCCATCAAATTTCACCTTATACTGGTTATCCAACACGAAAAACCTGGATGTTGTATCGATTTTCATGGTGAATCCAAAAGGATCCAGTAAATCAAAATCCTTTTCCTGAACCGTGCAACTACCGGTGATTTTAAAGTCCTCATATTCAAACCAGGCTGATCGGGAAACTACTTGTGCTTTCTGCTGGTCCAGCGTAGGATGAGGGAAGGGCCATTTGATATTACCCCAAACCCTTAAACCCTGGTTATTCAGGATGATTTGCGCTCCTTCAAAATAAGCTGAATCATTTTCTTCCAATTCAGGAGCTAATGCAATAGGATCAAGTTGACCCGCATCAATAATTAATTCGCCGGATTCCAGTAAGTTAGATGTCTTCGTTTCTTTGATCCTGATATGACTGAATTTGGCCGGTAATTCCTTCTGTTTGTACAATACAAGGGCTTCACCGGATAAATCTTTAAGATTTCCGGATTTGATCCTGGTTACTTTTACCGGAATGTCATTGACATAAAAATACTCAATCAAAGCAGGTCCACGAAAAACTCCCACGGAGCTGGTAGCCACCTCCTGGTTTCCGGAATGGGCCTTTACCTGCCAGGCATATAACTGGCCGGGAGTGAATATTGTATCCTGAGCTGCAATTTTTTTGGTGAAGTTGCCCTGAGAGTAGATATGAGCTGATTTGTGGCTGTAAAAAGAGGGATTGTGTACCATGGCCTCACTGGAATCCTGACCTTCATTTAGTGCTACAATTGAAAGCTCATAAATAAATGGCTGATTGGTGATTTTTTTATCCGGAGCGGTCCATTTAAAAAGCTTATGATCTCTTTGGGCAAATGAATGGCGATTTTCCGGCCCAAGTAATTGAATGTTTGCATTTTCGGGATATCCATAATAGAATACACATGGTTCAGAGATCCCCTGGTTCTTAAAAACATCTTTTCCATTTAAATCAACTGCCTGGACCTCAAAAATATACTGTTTACCTGTTTCCAATACCGGATCTGCCAGAGAGTAGGAATAGGAAGGACTGAACAAAAATGCAGATTCAAAAATTTGCCTGGCCTGACCATTTACCAGGGCATATTTTGGATCTTCCAAAAAGTCTGTGACTTCATGTAAACGTAGGATATATTGCAGGTCAATATTTTCTGTCAGGGATAAATTGACTGGTTGCCACTGAAAATTAATATTTTGGGAGGGGTCAGGCTGGATAAAAGACTGACAAGCTGGTTGAATGAGGTTGGGAGGATCTTTTAGCTGTACCCAACCTGAACCGCAGGAAACCAGGGAAAGCGGCACTCCTGCATGATAATCCAGGACCTGGATGCAAAAATTGTAAAAACCCTCAGGCAGACGACCGGTTTGTAGAAAAGCAGATGCCCCGCTACCATTTATATTCAGGTTTTCAGGTAATAAATATTCATAAAAATCACTACCTGTGAGGCTATGGGCCATCCCAGGTGACAAATTGATGGGGGATTGGGGAATAAAGTTTTTCCTGGTCTTCAGTTTGATATTTGAACTACTGATGGTAATGGATATCTTGACATCCCAGGAGGGTTCATTATAATCAGTAAAAATTAACTGGCAAGAAAGACTTTGATTGACTGAGGATGAAAAATCACTCAGATAAACCGGAACAGGAAAGCTCAGGTTCGTATTAACCTGAACCGGCATTTTTACCTGGCTCAAACTAATGTTGGCAGAAAATATCAGTATTATGATAATATAATGTCGTATTTTGATCATATCAGAGTCTGATTCTGTAATTGATGGTTCCTTTGAACTCCCGAAATGAGCCGGTTTCCTGTTTTGGTATTTTTTTTCTGGTTAAGCTGGTATTCAATTGAAGGTTTTGTTTTTTGGATAAAGGCCAAATGATGCCAAACCTGCTATTTTGGGTGTTTCCTGTAGATTTTCCATTCGTTTGATGTTGTTGATAGATTGCCTGGAAACTTAATTTTAACTTTTCCTTCAGGATAGACCTATTGATTACAATGACCGGCCCCATTGAAAAAGTTTCGGCACTGACCATCGAAATATTATTCAAATTGCAGGACAAATTCAAAGCGGTATTGGAAGCAGAATGCTGCCCGTTAAATCCGGCATTCAGGTTATAATATTTTGAATGATTCTCATTATTATCCTGCGCCTTTTGATAGTTTGTGATCAGGATGAATGACTTTTTCAATTCTTCCCCTGGCAATTGGTAATTAAGGCCAAAAGCGCTGTTGGCATTTACCTGGCGAAAAAAAACAGTGTCCGGGTTAATTCCGGTAGTACTTCTCACAAATTGCTGCAGGGTTGAACGTGTACTGTAATTGGCATAACTTCCATTGAAGTTAAACTTATCATTGATAGACCAGGATAAGGCCATATTACCCACCATCCTTCTGGATTGGTGGATCCGTTCCTTTTGAAGGTCATTTTTTTCCATACCTCCATTAAGCTGAAGATTTATTTTTTTAAACAATAAAAAATTGATTCCGGCTGTCATATCCAGGAGATCATTATTCAGATATGGTGCACCCAATGAACGGTAATCAGATCCTATTCTGCGGTAATTAAGGTTCAACTGGACTTGCTTAATATCATAGGTGAACTTGGCCGAAATGGCTCCATTGGTTCGACTGGAAGCTCTGGGTTGATATAAATTGCCAAAATTGTTAATGTAGGTGTATTGTTCCAGGGTCAATTCCGGGGTTCTGATATCTTTGGTAAACGCACTGAGGGCATATTCAAACTCAAACCGAATAGATTTTAAAATTTTTTGCTGTAGGTGAGTACTTAAGATCAGATTAGAAGCGGGTGTGATTTGATTCTCCCTGGCAGTACTATCAGGTAAAGATTGAGGATCATCATGCGCTTTAAATAATACAAAAGCATATTCATTATCTTGTTTTTTGTAAGTTAATTGAGCACCTTGTCCCCTTCTTTCATAAAGCGGAATACCGGTATAGGATCTTGATATACCAGCTTTTTGTAAACGACCATAAAAACTCTTTACTTTAAACGGAATGTTTTGGGCATCATATTCCAAACCTATCCCTAAAAACTGGTGGCCGTTGATGGTATATTCAGAAAAACATAAACTTCTATAGCCAAAATGGCCGGTGAAAGCTTTATAGGAGGGGCTTATGCCAAAATGATTGAAAGGTTTAGGATGGGTAAAAGATTTGGTTTGACTGCTAAAATTGGCTGAAAAGGGAGCTTTAACAGGTCCTAGTGAGATGGTTGTGTTTGCTTGTATTAACCAAAAGAAAGGATCCCTTCTGTCGTCTATTCCTTTCACCTGGTAAAATGAAGAAGACACCTGAAGATTGCCTTCAACGGAGGTTTTCCATTCTATTTTTTCAAGATCCGTCTGGGCTGAAACTTTAGTGAAAATTAAAGTGACCATTGATAAGATGATTTGAAAGTGTTTACTCATTTTCGTTTTCTTCCATAATGATGGGTTCATGTATTCCTTCGCCCAAATACCCGCTTACTTCATACAAAAGAATCCGTCTTTTATAAATATCCAGTTTTTTTATATTCTCTTGATAATGAGTAGTTTTGGCACAATAGACTACAAAATATTCCTTTTGGTCCTGGATTTTAGATAAAACCGTACCATTGATGTTCAATAGTTTTCGAATACCATGCTGGAAAATTTTGGCATATTTCATGGTTTTAAAGGCACCTATCACAGCATAATAATCTGTTTTCAACTGAACCGGATCGAGGGAATCCTGTAAAGAAATTTGTACATCCCTTATCACTACCTGTAAATCAGTGACAGCCTGCTGGTATTTCATGATATTTTGGTGCAGGGAATCATTCTGCTGCAGCAAGTTTTCAAGTGTTTTGAATCTTTGCCTGCTTTGTTGTTGTATTTCCTCCAGTTCATTTTGCAAGGCATACAGGCTGGATGAATCACTGGAATGGCTAATCTGCTGCTTTAGCAGACTTATGTTTTGGGCATAATCTTGTTTGAGCCGGTTGAATTTCTCCTGAATAGCCATTAATTGAGAGGAATCCTGGTTCTGATCAATATTTCTTTTGATCTTACTGATCATTTTTTCCTGGTCTAACCTGATCTTTTTTAGTTCCTTATAGAATTGCTTTTTCAGGTTAGATGAATCATTTGCAGCCTTTTCAATCAGCCGGGTATTTTTTTTACTTTGATTCCTGACCTTTTTTAAATCCGCCAGGATTTCATTTTCTCTGGAAGACTTAAACAATTTGCCAAACCGGTATCCTAGCATAATTTCGTGAGTCGGACCTGTGATATTTAAAATGCCGGTAAAAGGTAACTCAAAAGCATAACCCAATTTCAACTGATTATCCAGCAGCATACCTGTTTTGATCCCGGCAGCAGTTTGTGGCAGTAAAACAGGGGTAAAAGTTACTTTTTCCTGGTAGGAAGCTTCAAAGGCTATTGCCCATAAACTTTTCTGGCCCTGGGGAGAGTAAACGATTATGGCAGGTTTCAACTTCCAGTCAGGGTGAGTCAGGTTAATTTGATAGGAGGACATGGCCTGAAAATGCCTGATGTGATTGAAAATCAGACTGTTTCCCTTTATCTCTGTTTGAAAAATACCTCTTCCTTTTAATCCCTGGAGGGCAGCAAAGCCTACATTGAAATTATTCCAGTTATAAGAAAAACCAAAATCAAGGTCAAAAATAGAAGTGTTTTCAGCCCTTTCCAAAATGGTATTTTCATAGGGATCTTCAGCAGTCAGACGGTCAAAGTAAATCCGATGAAATGAAATGGTAGGGGCTAAACCAAGGCTCACATGCTGATCCTTCCTGATCCGGATTCGGTAAGCCAAATTTGCTGCACCACAAGTATATCCCAGGAAGTTATTAATATCATTGCTTAGTTTAAATCCAATACCTATTTGATAAGTTGGAAAGAAGGTTTGAAGATTGACAAATTGAGATTCAGTGGTCCCGGGAATACCAATCCATAACTTTTTATATAACAGGTCGATCTCGGAAAAACCGGAATAACCGGTGTAGGCGGGATTGATCAAAGAAGGGACTTCGGTAAAATGTAAAATTACCGGCATTTGCTGGGCCGAAACGGTTAATTTCAGGCAGCAAAAGAATATGGCCAATATATTGAATTTGGATTTCATTGGTTTCTTAAGATATTTATGGCACCGGTATAGGTTTCCGGTGAATCTTCAAAAGTAATCAGGTAATAGTAGGTACCATCAGGTAGAATATCATGTCCTGACACACCGTACCATTCATTTTGATAAGAGTGCTGCTGAAATACTAGTTGCCCCCAGCGGTTGTAAACCCTGACCTGATTATCAGGATAATTTTCAATGTTCCATATTTTCCAAAAATCATTTTTACCATTACGATCAGGCGTGATAACATTATGAGGCTGAATTTTATAGTCATTTTTTACTGCTATTTTTACTCTTTTGGTGACCCTGCAATTATTGTGATCTGTAATGATCACTTGATAATCAGTGCTTTCTAACGGAGTGGCTATAGGTTGACTGATATCGGAATTATCTAATCCTGCTATTGGCTGCCAAAGGTACCGTACTCCTCCGGAGGCTATTAATTGTATACTTTCTCCTTTGCTAATGACAGTATCAGCTGATATGGAAGAAAAAGTATCTGCAAACACTTGAATGGTATGATCCACAGAATCTTTGCAGCCCAAGGCTGATTCAACAGACAGGGTGACCTGATGAGGTCCATCCTTTTTAAATAAATGAACCGGAGACCATAATGTACTGGAAGAACCATCACCGAATTTCCAGGTACAACTGAATGGTCCATCAATTTCTGAATTGTTCATAAATTTCGCCTCATCATTAAGACAGACATCCTGAAAAGAAAACTCTGCAACCGGTAAAGGAGCTACCTTTACTACTTTTGATAATTTGGCTTCACAATTTCTATCTGTTTTAGCCAGTAAATCCACTTGATAGGAACCTTTGTTAAGGTAATATTTTTGAGGTGAATTTTCCAGGGAACTGGTCCCATCACCAAACATCCAGGTGAATTCCCTGATGTCTTTGTGACTCAAATTTTTGAATTGTACTGCTTCCCCATCACATACATTTGCAGCCTTGAAATCAATCTGAGGCAACGGCCAAATAAGTATTTCTTTATGCAATTGGTCTGAACAACCATGTTCTGAAGTGACAGATAATTCCACTGAATAAGTGCCTGGATCCGCATATAAATGTACCGGATGCTCCATTGATGATTGAGTACTGTCATCCAACTCCCAATGATAGGTTAGCAAAGGCTTTTCTCCCTGGCTGAGGTTGTTGAAATAAATGGAATCCCCCTGGCAGACCGAAGATGCCTGAAAGGAAGCAAAAGGCTGATTATGCACCATAATAGAGTGAGTGGTATCAGATTGGCATCCGTGAGGAGAAATGGCGGTTAGATTAACCTGATAAATTCCTGCTTTTTGATATTGATAAGCGGGATTGGCCAGGTCGCTTACATTTCCATCTCCAAATTGCCATTTATACTTTATTCCCGTTTTTTCAAAAGTGCTTAGGTTAATAAACTGAGCACTATCCTGCTGACAAACATCCTTCACCGAAAAATTGGCCCTGGGACTATGAAAAATCTCCACATTTTTAGTATAAGAATCAATACACATATGGTCAGAGGTAGCAACTAACCGCACTTGATAGCTACCTGGTGTTTTATATAAATGAACTGGGTGTACTTTTTGAGAATTATTTCCATCACCAAAATCCCATCGAAAAGAAATGCCTTGATTGCCAGCTGTTTGATTTTTAAAAATGGCGGGTTCCCCCTGGCAAACATTTTTCGCTTCAAAATCTATTATATTTCTGGGATAGATCTCTACTGTTTGTGATATAGAATCCATACAGTTTTTATCAGAAACAGCTGTTAAAATAACAGGAAAAATCCCTGCTTCCTCAAACCTGTAGCTTCCATTCCGGGAAGATGAATGATTATCTCTGAAGGTCCAGCGGTAAGAAATGATTTGGCCGGTTTGAATTTTTGATTCGTTTTCAAACAAAATTTCATCATGCTGACACCCATTCTGATAATTGAAATTTACTTGCGGTAAAGGGTATATGGTAACAGGGTGGGTCACAGAATCTACACATCCCTGATCAGAAATTGCTTGGAGGGTTACAAGGTAAGTTCCTGCCTCAGGATAGCTGTAATAAGGTTGTGGGTTAGCCGCACTTCCTCCATCGCCGAAATCCCAGATATAGTTGACAATCAATCCTTTACTGATTTGGGTTTTATTTATAAAATTTATAGCTGACTTTTGACAGACAGGGTTAAAATCAAAATCTACCTGGGGTAAAGGGTCCGGAATCAGATAGTAGCTGGAGGAAAAAACCTCCGGACAGGATCCGTTTTTGACTTTAACCCTGAACTGAAGGTTGTTTTCAACGTCGGTATTAGTATAGCGGCGGGTGTTATGATGAATTTCCTGATAGGTTTTGAAGGTGTCAGTGGAATATTCCCATTGCAGAATTTGCCCTTGATAATCGGATAATGATAGTTGTATTTGGGACTGGCCAAAACAGAATTGATCCGGCCCGGAAATTTCTCCGCCTTGAGTAGGTTCAGAAATTTCTATGGACATAGGAGAGGTCTTTTGGTCAGGACAAATTCCATTTTTAACAACCGCACGATAATAACTGGTGGTTTTCAAATTGACAATCTTCAGTTGCTGGTCCTGATAATCAATGGTAAGCCAGGGGCCTGAGGCTGAACTCGCCGTTTCCCACCTATCCACCTGGCCTACCTGATTTGCCAATAATATTTCACCGGAATTATTGCCGCTGCATAGCTGGGTTGGTCCGGATAAAACACCAGCTTCCGTATGTCCAAATACCTTTACTTCTGTCTGGGCCGTAATGCTGCCGCAATTTCCCGAACCAATTATTACCACCTGGTAAATCCCTGAATTTTCTGGTTTTACATTAGATAGAGACGGATTAGGTTGATTAGAAGAAAAATGATCCGGACCAGTCCAATGAAAAGATGCATTTTTAAAGTTGGATACCTGTAATTTAAGTTGGGCCCCTTCACATACTGGTGCATTGGAGCTAATTTCGGCTGAAATACCAACATATTCCTCTTTATGAATTACATAATTATAGCTACCGGCCATTTTCCTTAATCGAACCCAGTCCAATCTCATTTCCCCTGCCTGGTTCATTATACCAAGCATAATTTGATGTTGAGATGCAACGGTATAAATCTGATCTTCTCTGGATGCCGGGTGTAAGGTAGATCCGGGCCAGTCGATCATCTGTTTACCTTTTTCCAGCCAGGCTATGGACCATGTTCCTGTTATATTCAATGCATCAGTGGCTAAAACTGATGGTTTTTGATCTATAAGGTTCAGGCATGCAGCGTTGGATTGGGCCAAGGTCATTCTCATGGTGGGATTGCCTCCCCCGGTATTATAAGTGAGGGCATAACTTTGGTCAATACCGGCTCCCAGGGCAATAAATGCCTGCGTATCCTTCACTTTTTTTACAGCTGTTTCAAGCAAAAGATCATTGGGAAAATGACTCTTGCTTGTAATCATACTTTGCTGATCTTGATCAATTTTGAATGTTAATTGCTGATCAGTACAGGAGGGAAGTGCTCCACATGTTTCCCATTTAGTCAGATTTAAGCTGGTTTGGCTAAAATCATCATAAAAAGCAAAAGCTTTTTCACCATGGCTGGCAGATGAAGCCACCGGATTACCATAAAATAAATAGATTTTGTTAATGCCTGGTTTTAATAAAGAGAAATTGATCCAAAGGGTCGTATTAGCGGTATTGTAGGTATCAGGGGTAATCCAGAAGCCTAAATGATTGCCCTTAGCATCTAAAACCCGAAGATCTGCACCGTCAAATCGGGTTTTCCCCTGATTTACCAGATTAAAGGTGCTAATAGAAATCTTTACAGGTGTATCAGATTGTTCAGCACCGAAATATTCTATGACCACTGGTAACCTGTAACTCCAATCGGACAGACACGGCTGACTATAACCGTAGGTAATGAAAGCACACATGCTAAATGATAAATACAATTTTTTCATCTTTAATTTCCATTAAATTTTATTACTTTATGGTAAGTGGTTCCTTTTATATGGCAATATGTTTTAATAAAATAAATGCCGTCCGGAAGATTTTTCAGGGAAACAATTCTTTCCTTCTTTTGATTGGAACCAGTAGCCACTAACACACCAGCCTGATCATAAATTTGATAATACCTGAAATGCGAATCAATATAAACATCAGCCTTAGTAGGATTAGGGTAGATTGAAACATTTAGATCATTCAGATCAAGCTGGGTAATCATTTCCGAATGAATATGCCTGATGAGATTTGGTCTGAAATCATAATAAAAAGCGATCATAAATTCTTTTTGACCTTTGGTGAAGAAGTGTAAACATTGGTCATCCCCCAGGCTCATATAATTCTGAACCATATCCTTACTGCCACAGGAATATTTTTCCCTGCAGCTGGCATAAAAATTATTTTGGTTAGGAGTATCATTTATGGCATCATCATCATCACATCCTCCGGTCAGTCCCTCCAGGTGGGTCAGTCCTAAGTAATGACCAAGTTCGTGGATTAAAGTTTTGCCCAGATGGTGAGGCCATTTACTGGTACCAGTGGTTCCAAATGCCTCAAAATCAATAACAATACCATCAAAGCCACTAGCCTGACCTTTGCTTCCTGTAAAGGCTAATACTTCCCCGCCTAAATTACATATCCAAACATTCAGATACCTGTTGGTATCCCAGGGATCCTTTCCTCCCCTTGAAGATGAAATGATATCAAGATTTCCAAATACCTTCTTATCAGTATAGGTTCTGGTAATACCTGCATGTTGATTTCCGGCAGGATCGTAGGCAGCTAATCCAAAATTAAAGTCACAAGATGCCACTGAAGCCAGGAATTCCGGATCAATATATTTCCTTTCAGGAAAATTAAAGCCATTATCCAGGGCTTTTAACTGAGAAAGTATCTGCTGCTCCGAGATATTTTGTTCAGGCAGATGATAAATGATATGGAATACGATGGGGATCACAACAGTTTGCTGAACCGGTCGACCATAAATTACTGCCGGAATAGTCATTATCCATATGATTTTACATAATATATTTATCATAATTTGATAATTTTTACCTGTTTATTAAGCTGGTGACCAATATTTAATCTTAATAAATACATTCCGGCTGGTAGGTCATTCAGGTTAAGGTTTTTATAAAAAGAATGACCTTCAAAATCAATTTTCATTACACAAATCCCATTAAGATTATATATTCCTCCAGTTATTTGACAATCCTGATTAAGCTCTACTTGTATGGCCAGTTGTTTTGCAGTTGGATTAGGATAAACTTGATAGTTTAATAATTCCAGGGTTAAATCCGGCATATGCTGAAAGACTTGATCCTGAACCACCTCCTTTAAAGATTCTATGATAATTGATTTATTCACAGTGTCAAGACATACTTCATTGGAGGCAATTAATGCTACTTCATAAGTGCCGGGAATAAAATAGACATATTTGGGGTGATAATCATATTTTATCACTCCATTGCCAAAACTCCACTGATACCAGTCAGGTTTTGGTTGAGTTAACTGAATGAATTCCAGTGTATCACCTATATGAGCCAGGCTGTTAACCAAAAAATCGGCCTGAATAACGTTAGTTGTTTCAAAGATTCTGATAGAATCCTGTTCAAAACAACCCACCTCATTTTCAGCCAATATTTTATACCATCCTGCTATATCAACCGGGATTTGATTTTTGCCATTGAAATCAGTCATCAGGGAATCATTTAAATACCATTGATAATTGGCCAGGTTCTCTGATACTTTAATAAAACCATCCTGTCCGGTGCATATCGTTTTTTCTTCAGGTAAATCTGAAAACAGATCAGGATATATTTCCACAGCAACACTATCCTGATAAGTACATCCCTGATCAGTGGTAACCTGGAGGGTATAAATGCCAGCATCTGAAATGATTTTGTCAAAACCGGTGTCTCCATCAGACCACAGAAATGATTTATTGTGGAATTCATTAAAATGTGTGGATACATAAACTGATTGTTCGAAGCAGGCTGATTGGTTTGGGCCCAGGTCAAAAAAAGGTATTGGATAAACACGGGTTTCGATATTTTTTCTGGACCTGCACCCGTTAAAATCAATTACCTCCAATACAATTTCAGCAGAATGGTCAATTGTTATTGTACGGGTAGTATCTCCTGTGCTCCAATAATAGGAAGCAAAACCTGTTTCAGCAGCTAATGTAGCTGAACCACAACCTTCAATAATGTCAGCGATTTTAATTTCCGGTTGCGGATGTAAATTGATGTTTATATAATCTGATGTTTTACAACCTGCCTGATTTTTAACTTCCACGGCATATACTCCTGAAGATGAAACTTTGATTTCAGGTGTCGTTTCTCCGGTAGACCATTTATAATGCCATTTGGGGCCTCCTGCATTTAACCTGATTTGATCATTGGTACAAATGGAGAGGTCAGGACCTAAATCAACTGTAGGAGTAGAGTATAGATGTACATTTACTGCCGATTCACCGGAACAACCATTTTGATCGATAATTTTCACCGCATATCTGCCTGATTTGCTGACTAATTTGAATCTGTTTTGGCTGCCGTCAGACCATTCATATGCTGAACCAGGATAACCCGCATCCAATATCACTGAATCACAAATGGGCTGCTGTACTTCCAGTGAAGGAGTTATGGACGTTTTTAAATTAACCTGAAATGCTTCCTTACTTGTACAGAAATTTTCACTTTCCACTTTCACCCAGTAACTGCCACTACTGGTAAAATCATTAGAGAGCTGGGTTGATCCGTCTGACCATATCACTGATAATAAATCCTTTTGGTCTGGTACAGATAAGGTTAACGAGTTTCCGCAAGTTTCTACCACCTGACCAAAGTTTAATTGTGGTTGATGAAAAATCTCTACCTGTTTGGTAACGGAATCAACACAGCCAAACCTGGATGAAGTTGTTAATTTAATTTCAAATTTACCTGGTGCTTCAAATGATTTATTGGGATTTTGTTTCTGGCTAAATGACCCATCGCTAAATTTCCAAAAGTGATTTAATGTACCATGGCTTAACGCTGATAAATTATTCAGGGAGAGGTCTTCATTTTGGCAGGCATTTAGAAATTCAAAATTGGCTGAGGGATTTGGCTCCACAGTAACAGTATGGGTTGCTGAACCAGCACAACCAAATTCATTTGTCACCTTCAGAAAAACTTCATGCTGCCCTGGTTGTGAGAAGGTATGCGTTAAGCTGGTTTGGTGGGTTATCTGCACCTGATCAAGATCCCAAAGGAAGGTGTGTGTCGTCTCAATAGGTTTTATTACTTCAAGCCTCACCGGATTACCTGCACAAACATGATTGGTTGAGGTGAATATTACCTCTGGTACAGGAATTACCTGTACCTCAAATGAATCCTTCCTGGTACAACCGTAACCATTATTAATCGAAACATCGACTTTAAACCTGCCTGGTTCCTGGTATATTGCCTGGGGGTGAAACTGATTAGAGCTTTTACCGTTTCCGAAATTCCAGAAAAAACCCTGATTTTCAGTTGACGGGGTTGAATTCTGGATAGGTAATAGATCATTTTGACAAACAGAATCTGCCAAAGATACCTGAAGTTCAGGCAATGGATAAATCTCTACATTTTTTGTTACCGTATCATAGCATATCTCTTGCTTAACAACTAATGTAAGGCTTGACTTGCCTTCTTTTTCAATTAGGCAGGCCGGACTGAATTTATGAGAGAAGATATTGTGGTCTATCATCCACTGATAGCTCACCACTTCGTAATCCGTTTCTGAAAGGTTTTCAATAACAAGAGGTTGTCCCAAACAGGTATTTTTGATGGAAAAATCGGCCACAGGATTTTTCAGGACATCCACAGTAGTAGTTTTGGAGGCGGTACATCCGTAAGTAGAGATAGCAGTCACTGAAGGATGATATTTCCCTCCTTCAGTGTACACATAGACCGGGTTTTTTTCATTACTCCGGATGAAGGGTTTATCAGGGTCATTTAATTGCCATTCAAAAAGCAAAGAATCCATATTTCCCGGCTCAATCTTTGAATCATTTTTGAACCTGATAGTGTCTCCGGCACAGACAGGAGTCACTGGTTGGAGAATTACCTGTGGTAAAGGCCTTGAAATTACCGTTACAGAATCCATATTGATGCAGCCTTTACTATCCCAGACTGTTAACTGATATACGCCAGATTTTTTTACAATTTGCCGGGGACTGGTTTCAGCATTACTCCATAAATATACAAGTCCTTCCACCCCTGGATCTAAAAGCACACTATCTCCTTCACATAAATTGATTGTATCCCGGCTAAACCGGATAGGTGGGGGATTGGTGCAATCTTCAGGGGCAATGGTAAATATATTATGGATCTCCTCAAGTATCTGATCATATATTACCAAAGAATCATCAGGAGTAAACCTTTTAAAACGCTCCCATTCCTTGGACCAATGTTTTCCCTGATCTTTGGACAGATAGATGGTTAATTCATCCTCTTTATAATTAGGACGGGTGATTTCTTTATCAAAATACTTCAGATAGAGCTGATTTAGCCTGATCTGCCTAAGATTTTCACTGGCATTGAACTCAAATAACCGATCAATTGATCCATCACCGGGGCCTGCATTCAGATTTAAGTCTCCCTGTTGGCTATGCTTTCTGATCAACTCGATATGTTCGGCAGTTTCAGGGGAACTAATCCCTAATCCTATATTGCCATAATCAGATTCATTTAAAACAATGGCAGAATCTCGGAATACAATTGAACCTATGCCATCGGAACGATCATAGATCCTGTTTTCATTCGATTCTCCTGAAATACTTCCTCCCGCATAGACGGCATCTTTATACAATTGGATACGATGATTATTCAACCATAAATTACCTTTTTGAAGTTTTAAAACATCAGAAATTCTCATATTTCCCTGCATGACTAATTCACCAGCAGGTTTTTCTACCAGGATCTTATGAAAGAAAATCGAAGAATCGCTTAAAATTACCTGATCCTTCATTCCGGTAAATTTTACCCGGCCTGATTCAAAGATACCTAACCCATCGCTGAAAACAGAAGTGGGGGTTAAATTAATGAAGCTGTCTTTTAAGATTATCAAACCAGTATTCCTGAGTATATTTTGGGGACTATCAAAGATCAAACTTCCCTGGATAGAAATGGATGATTGATTGGAAATAGTTAGGTCCTTTATGTATAAATCAGTTTGAGCCTGAACTGAGTATGCCTTATAAAGTAGCATAAATGGCAATATGTAAAAATATTTTCTGTTCATGAATTTATAATTTCATGATAAATGCCAGAATAAAATAGGGAGGACGATTTTCATGGGCCTGATTTCCTCCTTTGGACTTTATGGTTATTCCTGTATAGCTGGAAGCGGTAATTGAAGCATCGTAGGTGAAACTGGCTTCCCGTGCATCGATTGATCCATTTTTTACATTTTCAATCTGATGGCAATTCTTATCATTAAATGAATGTTTATGTCCGGGGTCGGTTATTTGGTGGTTATGAGCGGGCATTTCAGACACAAGCAATTTATGCTTATTTTTCCCTTTAGCTCCAGGTCCAATACTTTTATATTCATCATCCCATACAGCAGTGGGCACACCTGTGCCATCATTCCCATATCCAACAATGAACCTGCCCCTTAAATCAGGTGTACCATTGGTGCCATCGCAAAGATTCCATCCGGCAGGTAGTTTTACAGGGTCGCCTGACCACATAATAATGGCACCGGGTGGAACCGCATAGGCATAAGTTCCCTTTAATTCTTTGGCTTTCAAAGTATTACATGTAATGTCCTGGCTTGCAGTAATCTGGCTTGCATTAATTTGGTTACAATCTATAGTTTGGTTTATGGAGATGTTGGTGAAGTTACCATTGTTATCTAAAGACTGGTTCCATGGATTAACTACAAGCCATTTTTTTTGTCCGGCATCGTAGTTGACAAATTTATTGACAGCCACATCAAATAAAAATAAGGAATGAGCAGGAGGAAGACCTGATAAAACTTCCCTTTGACTTATATTTATCCGGGGGAACAATACACCTCCTCCATATTTGGGTAATGCCTGAATGTGCAATACTGCTGAAGTGTCTGGCATAACGGTATTAATACCCACCTGAGCCATAGCTAATGTCATTGGACAAATAATATAAATCATGAGTATATAAAATCCTTTCATATGTTTTTTATTTAATGTTGACCTGAAATATTTCAGATTTCACCATGCCCCCGTTCTTACGGTAGGCTCTTAATTCATAAAACACCTGTTTTTGCTGTGGCAGCTGCTGATCCTGGTAAAAAGATCCTTCCAGCAATCCACTTATAGGCTTCAACCTTCCTCCTGGATTGAGGCTACGGTAAATGACATAACCCAAACGCTGATCCTCCAGTTGATCATTCCAGGTTAATTCTACTGATTGCTGATCCGGATGATAAATTACCTGTTCCAGGTGTACACTATCTGATTGTACATCGGCAGCCAAGAGACCGGTAAGTATATTGGAATATCCCGATTGATTACCGGCGCTGTCCTGGACCAATAACTTGTATTGATATATTTCTCCCGTCAAAAGATAACGGTCCAGGTATTGATGTTGTCCGGAAGGGACTAGTTGAGGAGTGATTTCTATCCAGTTTTGCTGCTTTATGGTTTTGCGAAATATGCGATATCCCAGCAGATCAGGAGCATAACAAGGCATCCATTGCAGTAACAAACCAGCTTGATCCTGATCCGGATAAAGCCCACGAAGCTGAGGAACTATAGGAGGACTGAAATCAGGCAACTTCCCTTTCAGGACAACAGAAGGCGCACTTTTATTAAAGCATGAATCTAAGGCAACTACATAATACTGAAATACATTTTTTGAAGGAGCTGCTAATCTATCTGTAAAACTCGAGGCGTTAATGGGTTCAGCATTCAATAAATTGAATACTCCTTCTGTTTGATCCAGAACTGAACGATAGACATAATATCCCAACAAGTCTTTTTCCTGGCCATATTCCCATTGCAAGTGGATCTTTCCGGAATCGCTCTGCAAAATAAGCCCTTGAGGAGTAGCTGGGGGAGTCAGATCAGGAATTTTCACAAAAACCTTTCCTGAGCGACTTTCATTTCCTGCTTCATCAATTGCAGCTACCTGGAAATAGTAGCTTTTACCTTCATGGCCTTTTATCATGTATTGGTTTGAATTCGCTGCCAGTAAACCCTGGTGAATCGGTATAAAGGGCCCCATACTCCGGAGAGATTGGTAAACAGCATATCCTGCTAAATCAGGAGCATCTACTTTTTGCCAGTTTAGCTGTATTTTATGATCGTTTAAAGAACTGGAAAGTTGTCTTGGTGGGGAAGGAGGGGTTTGATCCGTAACCTTTACTGATATTGGAACAGATCTGCCAGTTACCTGACCAAAATAACCCACACCTTCCAATTGGTAGGAGTATGTGTTATTCTCTTTCAGGCTATCATCTTGGTAAAAAAAACCTGGTTTACCTGACTGGCCGATACTATCCGATTGTTGTCCGGCCATCACCGGGTGCTTATTCACCTTGAGGTAATCAGGTTCATTATTTGCTTTTCGAAATATATTAACGGCGTAAAAATGATCATCATTAGGGTTCCAGTTCAATCCGGCCACATTATTATGAAGCTTTACCTGGAAATTTTTGGGTGGTTCCATTGCACCTTCATTCTCAAGGTTAATAAATTTAGTAGTTGCCAGTAATTTTTCCCGACCATATTGAATATAGGTCACTTTATACTGCACCTGTCCTGTAGGAATGGATAGGGTATCCAGGCAGTAAATGCCCAGGTAACTGGCTAAAGTATTGGATTGGAAGGTTTTAACCAAGATGTGTAATAGGGTAAAATCAAATATAGCGGGATTGGGCAATTCTTTGATCATTTCGGCAAAAACCTTTAATGAGGAATCCTTTTGAATGATAAATTTCGCTTTATCTGGAGAATATTGGGTATGGCAGATGGGTTGCCAGTTTTCTTTTTTTCCGAAGCGTCGGTAAACACTATATCCTTCACGATAAAACAAATTTTGGGATGAATACCATTTAAGTTGAATAATAGCCCTATTATCTGCTGAGGAAAGTGAAGTGAGTATCTTTCCAGTTTGTGCCTGTGTGCCATTAAACGATAACAGCGATAAGGAGAGGAGCAACAAGTACATTTTATTCCATTTATAAGAACGATAGCTGGTCATTTTATTTGTTAGCTGGTGAACATTATTATAAATATAAAAATGGAAATAACATAAATCAAGGGTGGTAAATTACCAACGAAAATTTTAATATTGAAAAAATGCAATTTGTAGAATTATGTATAATTATTGCTTTTAATGTGAATTAAGTTTCATAAATGCTTCATAACTCACAATTTATAATTGATAGATCAGGTAAAAATGAAATTATGTTTTTGTTATAATAATTATATACAACCAGCAAAATAATCAAATTGCTCTTTTTTATTACTTAAAAATAACTAATTTTGTAATGGGCTTTTTCAATTAGAAACAGTTGTTTTCAATTCATTTTACCTTATATTATCATTTATATTATTCTTAAAACTTACCTGAAATCGTTCATAAAATCAGCCAATTTAAAATAATTCTAAATAAAATGAAGGTGAGATTAAGATGGAGGCTAATAAAGTTGGTAAAAAGCAGTGTTTACAAATGGTTTAATATTAAATAGTTTGGACCATTTTGAGATGTAGAGAATAATCACAAGGGGGTTAAATAGTTTATTGCCAACAAGTTATTGGTTGAATTAAAACAAAAATTAAAACCTAAGAAAAATTAAATTTTTAACTAACCTCTACTGCTTCCTGTCAAATTGGATCCGTTCCTGTAATTTAATTGTCTGACCTTCTCCTTTGATACTAACTTGTACCAGGATGCGTTGATCAGTGGCAGATATATGCAGTAGGCCATAATTAAGTGTAGTCACTACTTCACCTACCCGATATGGGTTGAGTTCACCGGGAAAAGCTTCCCAACTGTGGGTGAGACCACTGGAGGTAACATCATAAACCTGATAGGGCAATTCCGGGTTTTGCAGTCGTGAAATTTCGGCAATATGACGGTCACCACTTAGGAAGATTACACCTGAGGCGGTAGTCTGGCTGATCAACTCGAGCAGCTTTTGTCGTTCCTGAGGGAAGTTGGCCCATTTTTCATAGGGATGCTGATTTGAAAGTACCTGGATGCTGGAACCAATTATGAACAAGTCGGTCAAAGCGTCTTGTAACTGAATCTCCAGCCAGGCCCATTGTGGTTGGCCCAACATAGTGCCGGTAGGTGAGGGAATATAACGTCCTTGATCTCGCTGCAGGGGATCACGAAAATAACGGGTATCCAATAACAAAACTTTGAGATGCAAGTCTTTGTGATTATAACTGTGGGCTGAATAAACCCCTTCCTGTCTTCGGCGGGCCGAACCAGGCGCTACATCCATAAAGTCCAGCATCAGTTGCTGACTCTGTTCTTTTTGGGAATAGCTTGCTCCTCCGTCATTGACCCCGTAATCATGATCATCCCAGGTGCCGATAATTTCCGTAGCCTCCCTCAATTGATGATAATCCGGCTGCTGCTTCTGCCTGATATATTTTTGTGCCATTACCTCCATATCATAGGTATCGCCATAAATATTATCACCTAACCAGATCCATAACTGAGGATTTTCCTCCAGGATTGCTGGCCAAAGGGGTTGAAGCAGATCCTGCCGGTTGCAGGAGCCAAAAGCAATGGTCAATCCCGAGTTAGTCTCTATTGAAGTAGACGCTTCCTGGGCCTTTTTATTTTCTTTGGCAGAATTACAACCAAGCAACATTGCCAGTGGAACCCCCAGGATAAGCAATAAAAACTTCATACTACTATAGATGGTAAAGGAGCTAATTTAAAACAATCAAACCGGGATCTGCAAAACAACCTGGTTAAATAATTATGATGAATCAAATTTTTTAAGTTACTTAAAATTTTAGTGCATTTAGGTTGGCTGATTTGGCTGGGAAAGGTAAAATATCTAAATTGCTTTTCAATACAGGATTGGATACCTATATCCAACTTTATTTTTAGTCATACACATTTTTTTAACCCAAACACCATGAATTACAGAAAACTAGGAAAAACCGGATTCCAAATTTCAGAAGTATCCCTGGGAACCTGGCAGGCAGGGGGTAAATGGGGCCAGTCATTCGATCAAAAACTGGCTGAAGATACCATTCATCAGGCTCTCGATCTGGGGGTGAATTTCATTGATACGGCTGATGTTTACAGTGATGGTCAAAGTGAAGCGGCAGTGGCCAAGGTAGTTAAATCCCGTTCAGAAGAGATCTACGTGGCTACCAAATGTGGTCGTCGTACCCAGCCGCATGTGAATGAGGAATATACACCGGAACGGTTACGCGGTTTTGTGGAGGATAGCCTGAAGAACACCGGTTTTGACACCCTGGACCTGATCCAGTTACATTGCCCGCCTACCCAGGTATATTACCGGCCTGAAATCTTTGAACTGTTTGAGCTTTTACAACAGGAGGGTAAGATCCGGCATCTGGGAGTGAGTGTGGAGAAGGTGGAAGAGGCGATAAAAGCCATCGAATATCCCAATGTGACCACAGTACAGATCATATTTAATATGTTCCGGCATCGGCCGGCCGACTTGTTCTTTCAATTGGCTCAGCAAAAAGAGGTGGGTATTATTGTGAGGGTGCCTTTGGCCAGCGGGTTGTTGAGCGGCAAATTTGGAAAAGATACCCAGTTCGGACAGGAAGATCACCGAACTTTTAACAGGCAGGGACAGGCCTTTGATAAAGGAGAGACTTTTTCAGGTATTGATTATGAGCTTGGTCTGGAAGCAGTGGAAGAGCTTAAGGCTTTGTTCCCATCAGACCAATCGCTGGCCGCCTGGGCCATACGTTGGGTTTTGATGTTCGATCAGGTCAGCACCGTAATTCCTGGTGCCTCCCGGCCTCAGCAGGTACTAGATAACGTACAGGCTTCAGGCTTATCCGCTCTGAGTCAGGAGCAAATGAAAGGAGTGCAGCGGATCTATGAAGAAAAGATCAAGGGGCAGGTCCATCAGGTCTGGTAGCAAGGCAGGAGACAGGCATCAGTCATTTAAGCGGAACTTTAATGTAATTTTCAGGTAATATTTGGAAACAATATGCCACACAATTAACTAATTATATTAGTATATTTGCAAATATAATTGGTCAGATATGAATGGCGGTGATTTAAGAAGTATTTTACACCTGGATCTGGATACTTTTTTTGTGTCCGTAGAAAGGAAGCGGAACAGTCAGCTGGTGGGTAAGCCCCTGATCATTGGAGGTAAAAATGGGCGAGGGGTGGTAGCTTCCTGCAGCTATGAAACCCGGCGGTTTGGGGTGCATTCAGCCATGCCTATGCGAATGGCGCTGCAGTTATGTCCCCAGGCTATTGTGATTTCAGGGGATATGGAAGCTTACAGCCAACATTCCCGGCTGATTACCCAGGTAATTGCCGATCAGGCACCTTTATTTGAAAAATCCTCGATCGATGAATTTTACCTGGACCTGACTGGAATGGATCGCTTTTTTGGTTGTCTCCATTGGGCTCAGGAGTTAAGAAAAAAGATTATAACTCACAGCGGGTTGCCCCTTTCCTTAGGGCTTTCTATCAATAAGACCGTTTCGAAAGTAGCCACGGGAGAGGCCAAACCGAATAATGAAAAACATGTGCCCCGGGGTGAGGAAAAGCGTTTTCTGGCCCCGCTTTCTATTCAAAAGATTCCCATGATCGGTGAAAAGACTTACCGCATGTTGCGCATGCGGGGAATTGAGAAGGTGGCTACGCTGAGTCAAATGCCACCGGTTTATCTGCAGCAGCTACTGGGCAAAAATGGCATGGTCATCTGGAAAAAGGCCAATGGTATTGACGATACTCCGGTAGTACCTTATTCAGAAGCCAAATCCATTTCCACTGAGCAAACCTTTCAGCAGGACACTATTGATGTGCCCCGTTTGAAGCAGATACTGATCGGCATGACTGAAAAACTGGCTCATACCCTGCGGGAAAGCCAGAAGTTGACTTCCTGTGTTACAGTGAAGATCCGCTATTCTAATTTTGATACTGAAACCCGGCAGGTACACATCCCTTATACATCCTGTGATCATACCCTGATCGGAAAAGTTCTGAACTTGTTTGATCAGTTGTATCAGCGTCGCATGCTGTTGCGGCTGGTAGGTGTCCGCTTCAGTGGGTTGGTACAGGGCAATTATCAGATTGATCTGTTTGACGACACCCCGGAACAGGTTAATCTTTATCAGGCCATCGACCGGATCAAGCGAAAGTTTGGGGCAGATAAGCTCATCAGGGCCAGTGGGTTAGGGGTTTATGAACGGCGGGAGCGTATTAGTGATGTAGCCAGTATGCAGGGATAAGGCTGTAGAGGAGGTGATAGTAAATAGCAGATGCGCTGTTTATTGCATGACCGGGGCCTGCTCAAAACTTCCTTCTTCAAAGTAAGCCGGAGGAAAATGAAAGCTATTGAACTAAACTGATGGGTGGTTTCTTTATCTGACATAAGTTGACAACTATTCATTATATTTGTGTGATTAGGCCATTTATTGCTAAATTTTTAATATAATGGTCCATAAAAGGAGCATATTTGCTTAAGCTATCAAAAAATAGTTGGTTAAATATTGATCATTTAAAATTAGTGATTTTTTAATGTATGGATTTGAATAAAAAATATCATGATTTGATGAGCAAGGCCATTGATCAGAAAAAGATCTGCTCGCCTTTTTTTTATTTTTTTAAAGAAAAATTGCAGGACCAGGAGTTGGAGCAACTGTGGGAAAAGGGGTTTCCCAAATTTTCAAAATTTCTCAACAGCCGGTTTGAAGACTTACGGCAGGGGATGCCCAAGGGATGGTTAGGTGAAGAAGAGTCTCCTTACACCCAGCAGCAGTTGGGTATATCCTATCCGGTATTTGACATTGAAACTTTGCTGAACCGGGGTAAAAATGAATATCATCGCTGGAGAATATCTGATCTACAGAAACGGCTGCTTTTATTGATTGAAACCATTCATAAAATAGACGAAAGAGCGCCTGAAATAGCCTGTGCCATCAAGCATACCACCGGGAAAAGTTTTAAGATGGCTTATTCCGGTACCAAAATGGCTTGTGATTATGCCCTGTGTTCATTGATGTATGGATATGTCAAACTGAACGAGATCAGTCAGACACAGTCGGAGGATGAGTCAGGATATAATCCATTTTCTTATTACAGCAAACGTTCTATCATGTCTAAGGGCATCAGCCTGGTGATTGGCGACTCCAGTGCGCCCCTGGTCAATGTACTGCCCTCATTGTTTGCCAATTTGATCACCGGCAATGTGGTAATTATCAAACCTCACCCATTGGTGATTCTACCCCTGGCTATAGTGGTGGCTGAAATGCAGAAAGTATTCAGTGAACAGGGTTATGATCCCAATATTTGCCAACTGGCCATCGATTCCAACGAAAACCTGATCTCTGATTACCTGGCGGTACATAAAAATATCAAGATCATAGATTTTTTTGGTGGGACTGAATTTGGTAAATTCCTGGAAAAGATCCCCAATAAGACGATATTTTCCTTTAAGAGGGGAATTAACCCCATCATGCTGGATTCGGTGGAAGATATAGAATTGGTGACCAGAAATATTGCCGCATCCCTGGTGTTTTATTCCGGACAACGTTTGAATTCATTTCAGAACATTTTTATATCGGAGCAGGGGATCCGCACCTCCAAGGGGATAGTTACCCTGGATGGTTTTAATCAAATGCTGGTGCGGGAGATCGAAAATCTTAAGAAAAATCGAAAAATGGTCTACGAATTGTTTGGAGCGATTCAGACTAAAAAGACTATAGACCGACTTTATATTACTGAAAGGCTGGGGGGCAAGATCGTGCTTAAACCGGAGTATTTTGAATTAACGGAGTTTCCTCAGGCACGGGTAGCTTCGCCTTTACTGATTGAATGTGAAGCTCAGCAGAAGGAATTGTTTCAACACAAATTTTATGGACCTATCATTTTCATCATACGCACAGAAAGCACGGATCACTCTATTGCTTTAATTAAGGAAATCGCTATTAATTTCGGAACCAACATTTGTTCAGCATACACCCAGGATCAGGACATGAAAGAAAAGATCATAGAACATATGGCGCTGGTCAATGTACCGGTTTCCTTAAATGAAAGGATCATGGCAGATTATCTGGATGACCGGCATAACAATGATTTTTTCAAGCATATTCTAAGATCTCCCATATTTGGACCTGATTTTATCCTGAAAAGATTTAATCATATTGAAGTATGGGAATAAGAAGTGGCAGGCAGTTAGGATAAAAAAAAGAAGAGGTTAGGCACTTGCCTTAACCTCTTCCTGATTCTTTTCAATTAAAAACTCATCATCGTACTTGCTACCATATTTGGATTTTACCCATCGGTATAACTCTTCTTGTTCCTGATGATTAAGCCAGGTAATTGATTTTTTTAATTCTTTCTTAAAGAGCAAAGTACTAAAATCGATCTTTTGAAGAATAGTTTTAGTATATTCTAGCATCTTTCTAAAAAGTCTGGTTTTATAATTAAAAGAACAAATTTATATCATACCAATTATAAATAAAAATCAGAATATATGCAATGTTTTGCCCTATATTTTTCCATCAAAAATATAAAATTTTCAGGAACAATGGCTTTCCCGCAACAGGTCGTTTACTGTCTTTACCGGATTGAATGTAGATATGGGAACTTCCACAAACAAGGTGATCCAGTCGGACATGCTGCCGTTCCACAAACCGGGCAATTCCAGAGCTTTCAATTCCTGGCCATCTTTGGATTTACGGGAAATAAAACCGGTTTCCGGATCCCGGTACTGGAGTAAATCAAATTTACCTCCTTTGAAATTTTTCGGGCTGATTACCAGGTCTACCGGATTAAAATGGGTGGCATTGTGAAAAATTTCATGCTGCCTGGAATCCTCCATGTTTACCTGTGAACTTTCTACTACTTGTAAGGACACACTTTTATCCGGATTTTCTGCCCAATATGGGCCTCCCCCCGGTTCTCCTTCATTTTTTACCATGCCACAAACCCTGATGGGCCGGTTAAGCTTGGTTTTCAGGTACTTTATCTTTTCTGAAGATTGGCTGAATGTACCGGATGGGACCTGATTTAGTTCCTTTTCCACAAAAGAAAGCATCTGATCCAATGTCTCTTCGGATAGCGCATCTGGTTTTTCCAGTTGTTCCAGGAATTTAAATACCTTTTGCTGATACTTTAGCAAGGTGCCTGCCAGGGCTTTTTTGTAAGTATAAGTATCGCCCTTTTGCTGATCAGGTACCACATTGTCTATATTTTTAATAAAGATGATATCATGATCAAATTCATTAAGGTTTTCCAGCAATGAACCGTGTCCTCCCGGTCTGAACAGGATGCTACCTTCCTGGTCGCGGAAAGGTTGATTGTTCAGGTCTACAGCAATGGTATCTGTGGAGGGCTTTTGGATAGAGAAAGAGATCTGGTACTTTACCTTAAAAATTTGCTCATAATGGACCACACTGGCAGCAATATGTGCTTGAAACAAGTCCATAAAATCAGGGGAAACTGTAAAATGAATATGCACCTGATCGTTGGCGCTTCTGGCATAATTGGCTCCTTCTACCAGATGTTCTTCTACCGGAGTCCTTGTATTTTGATCATATTTGTGAAATTCCAGTAGTCCTTTGGGTAGATTACCATAATTAAGTCCCTGTTGGTCTAGTAATGCCTGTAGTACCTTATCATACTCCTGTTTTAGCAGGCTTTCTTCCAGATGGTCTCCTTTTTCAGCCATTTTATTTTTCAATGAGTAAAAAAAGGCAAAATGTTCAATATTTTTCAGGAATTCATAAACATCCTTATGTTTTGCTTTGCTGGTCAGGTCCTGATAGGTCACCTGTTGTTTTTTATAAGCTTCCAGGAAGGAAAAAAGTGATTTAAACATACGACTGGCCGCTCCGGAGGCCGGGACGAACTTCAATATCTTTAAGTCTTTCATTGATTCATAATGTTCAACCAATTGATCTGTATCTGGAGCGGCGTATTTTAATATACCATTACCAATAGTAGCAGCTTTGAGAATATTAATATAGGGAAACCCTTTTTTGAAACGCTCAATTTGCTCATTAACAGTGGATTGGCTTACCCCATGCTGTTTTATTTGTTCAAGGTCAGTATTGGTTAACATATGGTAAAAAAGTTTTAATTTATAAAAATTTCGTAATTGACTATTGACAGATCTAAAGATAGAAAATCAAATTAAAAAACCATATTGGCAGCTTATAGTTTTTGGATATTTATTATTTTTGAAACCCACAGGCAGACATAGTGGTAAGGATGTCCTCTTAATAGATTGATCTGTTTTGAATGGTATGAAGTTACAAAATTTAATTTTATTTCTTTGAGTAATCCAATATTTATAGTTAATTTTAGCCAGTATCTAAGCTTTGTTAAACTGAATCCAGCAGTTTGTTAATCATTTATTAAATGAAAAAATCGACAAATTCTTCTAAACCTGATCAACTATATTTAGTCGGAATTGGTGCTTCAGCTGGAGGATTGGAATCTATCAGTTCTTTACTTTCTCATATTCCCACCGATATAACAAATGTTGCATTAGTCATTGCACAGCATCTTAGCCCTACCTACAAAAGCATGCTGACTCAATTGCTAAGTAAGGAGACTTCCTTAAAGGTAGTGGAAGTGAAGGATGGTATGAAAATTGAAGAGCGTACCATCTATATTACACCTCCGGATAGCGAAATAACGGTAACCCGTACCCGACTTAAATTAGGCAAGCCCAAATCATCAGCCGGTCCTAAACCCTCGGTTGATGTATTATTTAAGTCTATTTCAGAAGCATACGGAGAGAATTCGATTGGTGTTATTTTATCTGGAACCGGATCTGATGGAAGCACCGGTGTAAGACATATAAAGGCAGAGGGTGGCCTGGTGATTGTACAGGAACCTAAATCTGCTAAATATAATGGCATGCCAATTGCCGCAATTGATTCGGGACAGGCCGACCTGATCCTTAGCCCCGATAAGATAGGCAAGGAGTTAGGGAAGTTGTCTAATCAGATGGATAATTTTAATCCCCGGCAACCTCTGAATATTGTAGATGAATCTTCCACTGATTTGGAAAAGATCTTCAAGTTGTTGACCAGGAAGACCGGTACAGATTTTTCTAATTATAAACATTCCACTTTTTGCCGTAGGTTAGAAAAAAGGTTGTCGGTACTTAATTTTAACAGCCTGGAGAAATATTTGAATTATATTGATAAGAATCCTCACGAGCTGGATGCTTTATTTAATACCATTCTGATAGGAGTAACTTCTTTTTTCAGAGATAAGGAAGCTTTCGATAAACTCATTTTGGCTATCCAGAAGATCATAGAGTCCAAAAATCCGGGAGATCCTATCCGGTTTTGGATTCCCGGCTGTGCTACCGGAGAGGAAGCTTATACCATTGCTATTGTACTTACCCAGTTACTCCAGGATAAAATTGACGACTTTAAAATTCAGATTTTTGCTACTGATATCGATGAAAGGGCTGTAAAAATCGGGCGTCGTGGTATTTATTCACCATTGGCCCTTGAAAATGTTGAACCTGAAATCCGTGAGCAGTATTTTCTGAAAAAAGGCAGTGATTTTGAATTAATCAAGCAGGTTCGGTCATTGGTATTGTTCTCAAAACATGATGTCATTTCCAATCCCCCATTTTTGAAACTGGACCTGATAAGTTGCCGAAACCTGCTCATATATTTTGGAGCAAACCTGCAAAAACAAGTTTTTCCGGTATTTCATTATTCACTTAATGAAAATGGCTATCTTTTTTTAGGTAAATCTGAAACTGTAGGTCATTTTTCTCATTTGTTTTCAGTTTTCGACAATAAATACAAGATCTATAAAAAGAAATGGGTGGGCAAGCCCAATCATAGCCTTTCTCTAACCAGTATTATGTATAAAAATTCAATTTTTACTGAAGAGAATCTGAAAAGGCGTGAGGAGGCTAAAAATCTCACCAATTTTGTTAAAGACACCATTTATCAGACCTATGATCACCCTTATATAGTCATTACAGAAGATCTTGAAGTGAAAGAGATCAAAGGAAATATTAGGGACTTAATTGGTTTGAATGAAGGAAATGTTAATCTGAATATCCTGAAACTGATACATAAGAACCTGCAACTGGAATTGAGGAAGGTGATCAATCGAAGTATTAAAGAAAATACCGTGGTCAAAGGCAAGGTCAATAAGTATGTATTATATGATACCACCTATTATTTAAGGATTATTGTTAAGCCAATCAATATCAATATTGACAGTCAATTTTATCTGGTAATTTTTGAAAACCTGGAGCTGGAAGATATATTGAAAGATTTTTATTATCCGAATAGTAGTGATAATGACGGGGAAAGTATGCGGATCAAGGAACTGGAACATGAGCTGGCTCTGACCAAAGAAAATCTGCAGACTTACCTGGAAGAAGTAGAAACCAGTAACGAAGAACTGCAATCGCTCAACGAAGAACTACAATCTACCAATGAAGAACTCCAGTCTTCCAATGAAGAACTGGAAACATCCAATGAGGAATTGCACTCGACCAATGAAGAGATCCAGATTGCTTATGGCGAATTAAAGGCGGCTAATGATTCCCTGGAAAAGAAAGATAAGCTCCTCATTGAATCTGAATCCAATATTAAAGCGCTTTTAAATAATCATTTATTTGCTTCTTTCCTGCTCAATAAAGATATCAGGGTAGTCACCTTCAATAGCAAAGCCAAAGAAGTATTCAAAACACTTTTTAAGAAAAAGCTTTCACATAACGATTCATTGCTGGATATATTTGAGGGCAATAATCTCAATACCTTTCACACCAATTTTAAAAAGGCCCTGAATGGGAAAAGTCCCCAATTAAAACATAAGTTTACGGGAAGCGATGGTGAAGATTATTTCTTCCAGATTTCCTTTGCTCCAGTAAAAATGGCTAATGAAAAGGTAGAAAGGGTGGCTTTGAGTATGATGGATATCACTGAAGAATCCAAAATCAGGACGGAATTATCAAATAGTGAAAAGCTGTTAAAGAGCATCTTTAATGCAACCAGTGTTGGCCTTTGTGTGACAGACAAAGAGGGCAATTACCTAAAAGTCAATCATGAATATTGCCGTATATATGGCTTTGAACCGGAGGAATTGATAGGTAAGACCATGTTTGACACTATTCCCTTAGATCAGCGTAAGTCATCCAGGGAGTGGTACTCCAGTATCTTCCAGGAGGAAATTAAATATGAAAAGGAGATAAGGATCCAGCAGAAAAATGGTTCTATGCTGGATGTGTTTATTTCAACCGTGACGGTTGAGCTGGAAAACGGTGAAAAAGTTATGGTTTCTTCAGTGGGGGATATTTCCGAAAGTAAAAAATTCAGGGAATTATTAATTGAAACACAGGAATCAGCCCAGGTTGGTGGTTGGGAACTGGATTTGATCACTAATCTTAATACCTGGACTGATGAGGTCTATAATATATATGAAGTCAGTAAGGAATTCAATGTTAATGTAGAAAATGGCTTAAAGTTTTACGAATCTAAAGCTGTTTCCAAACTTGAAAATGCCCTGCGTAATGCGATTGAAAAAGGAGAGCATTTCGACATTGAATTGCCCTTTATTTCAGCCAAGGGTAATCATAAGTGGGTAAGGGCTACTTGTAAGCCATTGCGGGTGAGGCATAGAACCATTAAGCTTTATGGAACCATTCAGGATATCACCGCCCGTAAAAAGCACGAAGAGAAATTATTCCGAATTACCAAAGCTGTTGAAAATGCCAGTGATGCTATTCAGATTTGTGATATGGAAGGAAACTCTATTTATATTAATGAGAGTTACAAAACCCTTATGGGATTCAGCAAGCAAAGTCAGCCATCCACCAACTTTTTTAAGATCCATGAAAATAAAGAATTGGCCAAACAGATTTTTGAAATCCTGAAATCCGGAGGATCCTGGAAAGGAGATATTACTGTGGTCAATAAGAATAGTAAAAATATTCCGGCCTTTTTGAGATCAGATGCTGTGAAAGATGAAAATGGCATGGTGATAGGCATGATTGCTGTTTTTCATGATAATTCAACTAAACGCAAACATGAAGAATACCTGAAACTGATGGAATCAGTGGTGGTTAATACCAATGATGCGGTGATCATTACTGAATCGATCAACAATGATCAGGAAGGAGACAGGATCATTTTTGTAAATGACGCTTTTACAAGGATGACCGGCTACAGCCGCAATGAAATCATAGGCATAACCCATCGTATTTTGCATGGCCCCCGTACCAGCCGGGAAGAATTGGCTAAACTGGGCAAGGCTTTGCGTCGGCGGGAATCCGCTCAGGCTGAGCTGGTAAATTATCGCAAAGACGGATCAGAAATTTGGGTAGATATTTCAGTAGTGCCTATAAAAAATGAATATAACCAGGTAACTCATTTTGTCAGCATTCAAAGGGATGTGACCGGCCGAAAAAATGCCGAAACAGAACTAAAAAAGAATATTGAGCAGCTAGAGAAAACCAATTCAGAACTGGATAAGTTCGTTTACAGTGCTTCCCATGATCTAAGGGCACCACTTTCTTCAGTGCTGGGTTTGATCAACCTGGTAAAAATGGATGAGAAAGAAACCCACCATATTGAATATTTGCGCAATATGGAGATCAGCATTAAAAAACTGGATGGATTTATCAGTGAAATCATTAAATACTCCCGGAATACCAGGCTTGATGTGGAACTGGAGATGGTGGAAATCAATGAGATAGTGGATGAGATCAAGCAGGAAATCAAGTATCTGGATAATGCCGAAAAAATTAATATATATACAAAAAATCCGGATAAATTTGAATTCTTTTCTGATAAAAGCCGTCTTAGAGTTGTTCTGAGCAATCTGATTTCTAATGCCGTAAAATATCACAAGCCTAATACAGAAAGACCCTACATCAAAGTTGCTGCCACCAGAAATAATGGGAAAGTGATCTTACATATAGAAGATAATGGATCTGGTATATCGAAAGAACACCAGGAGAAGATATTTAACATGTTCTACCGGGCTTCTGAAACTTCTAAAGGTTCTGGATTAGGATTATATATTGTAAAAGAAACCCTTGAAAAACTAAAAGGTAAAATTTCGGTGCAATCACATATCGGAGAAGGGTCTACTTTTACGGTGGAGTTGCCGGTACTGGATCTTCAAACCAATGGACAGTCTTAAAAAACTGGTTGGTCAGACGATAATGGTTTGTTACTTCGGTAAAAGGCTGACCGCGTTTAAGGAATATTCTACCTTATTCCTGTTTTTGTGCTGGCCGAACAGGCGGTACTTTTTGTTTTGATCCAAAAGGTATGCAAAAAGATCAAGACAGAAAAATTCCCCGCACCTCTGGGCGGTCCGTACGCTCAGGCCATTTTCGCATGGGCACACCCGTCTACTCTCGGGCCAACACTTCTTTTGATTGTCTATTGATCATAGTCCTCATATATATCATAGTTTAGACAAATTTAAGGTCAGCGTTCATCAGTCAGTCGGCGGTCGGTGGTCAAAGAAACTGGCGGACCTTTCCAGTCTACTCCTTATCACTTTATGTAAAAAGATGTTTTGCCTCTTTTCAGAATAATGTTAAATGTTGAATAACCTGCACTTTATCAAAGCGCTATTGACTGATCAATGCTATCCAGTGTCCCGGAGCTGGCGTTTTCAATTCAGTCCATTCCTGAACTTCCAGGTCCGTACTATCGAGCCATTGACTATTAAGTACATCTAGCCACCTCAATCGGGCAGTTGCCCCCGGCATTTCAGACAGGTTGATGTTTACCGCCCCTGCATTGGTGAAATACACAGCATATTCCTGACCCGGAAGAGCCCGACAAAAAGCTTCATTGGATTCCCGATCTCTTAATAGCCCGTTATCAGGTCTTGCCTGAAAAAACATGGTACTGTCAACTAAAGATCGCATACTTTTTATCACTGCTTGTGCTACTTCATTTAGGCCCTGACCTGAATTGGGCCGGTGAAACCTGGCGCTGGCTGAACCAAAAAATACATTTCTGATGAATGACTCTATAGCGTTGCTGGTGGTTTGATGACGGCCACCATCGTTACCATAGATTTTAACATTATTCATAGGTCTTACGGCAGTGATTTTTTGTAGTCGTTCCAGTTGTTTTAAGCCGTTATACCAATGCTCATCGCCTGAATTGTGGTTATTCTGAGATATATCTACAAATGTATATGTTTCAGGATGATCAAACGTTTCCCGGTGTACAATATGGTCCAGGTCCCATGGATCCCACATTTCGGTGGTCTGCAGGGATTTACCCTGTTCCAATCCCACTTTTTTAATATAATCAGCCCAAAATCTCCCCCATTCTGCTGTGACAGATGTTTCATTGTCCATACAATAAAGCAGGTGGTCATATTTCAAGCTGTGCTCCAACAGTTTGTCCACAAACTTTTGCTGATATTCCAGCACCTGGATCAGGTTCATTTGGTTGGGAACTGAACGAAAAAAATTATTTTCTGTAAAAATAGGATGAGAATCTACGGTTAAAGGCAGTTTTGAGCGCCTTTCCTGGTAATTGACGTTGTTTTTAGGATTAAAAGGGTTTACTTCCCAATTGTCCCGGTAAAAATCAAACGTGGCCCAGATCTCAATTTGCACAATAATATCCCGTTCAGCGGTTGCTTGTAAGAAATGCTCAAACCGATTCCAGTATACTTCATTTGGACGATTCAGATCATAAAGGCCGCTTTCATTCTGTTCAAATGGCCACACATTGCCACTATCACGGCTGGACATAGTGTTACGTAAATAATTTCCCCCCACAGATCTTAACAAATCCAGGTGAGACTCCAATTGTGGAATTTGAAACAAATTATCTTCCACTGATCCTCCCAAAAGCATGATCATATTTCCCTGGTACTGCCAGTAGGATGGATTTTGATCACTGACCCTGACCCCTGATTCTGGATTTTGATGATTGCCTGCTGCTTCCCTGCCTGTTTCTGTTTCACAGGACCAGGAAATGAGCCAGATCAAACTACATAGGATGTATAATCGAAACATATGCTTAATTTAATGGTTTGTGTCGTTTAATCAAATGGTGCTTAAAAATGTTAATAAATCTTGAAAAGTTAAAATGCTAAAGGAAGATTAATTAATAAGCAGGTTATTAAAAAAAGGAGATGAATAGTTGAATTTTTATTACAAAATTTCTTAAGTTCGCATTTCAAAGTAATAAATAGTAAATAATAACCATTGAAGCCTAATACCTACATATTGAACTTCTTGCTAATTATCGCCCATCGATATTATTATTACTATTGCAGCTAATCCGCTTTTTGCCTTTTCTTTATCATTTATTCTCTAAATCATTAATCTCATTATAAAATATTTAATCTATGATTATTTCTACTGCCCGTCGTTTGAAAAACCTGAAAGAATACTATTTTTCTATCAAATTGAAAGAAGTGAGGGGATTAAAAGAGCAGGGAAGAGATGTTATCAACATGGGGGTGGGAAGCCCCGATCTTGCTCCTTCTCCAGCCACCATTGAAGCCTTGGCTGAGGCGGCATCTAACCCGGAAAATCATGGATATCAACCCTATAAAGGAATTGCACCACTTCGACAGGCCATGGCTGACTGGTACAGGAATACCTATCAGGTTAGGTTGGATCCGGACCATGAAATTCTGCCTTTAATGGGATCTAAGGAAGGAATAACCCATATTTCGATGTCTTTTTTAGATCCTGGAGACGAAGTTTTGTTGCCAGAACTTGGTTATCCCACCTACCAGGCTGTAACGGAAATGGTAGAAGCTAAAGCCCGTTTGTATCCACTCAACCAGGATTGGGAACCTGATTTTAAAGCCTTATCTGAACAGGATCTTTCCCGGGTAAAGCTCATGTGGGTGAACTATCCTCACATGCCCACCGGCAAACCAGCCAACCGGGCTTTGTTTGAAAAAATAGTGGAATTTGCCAGGACCCATAATATTTTGGTCTGCCATGATAATCCATACAGTTTGATTCTCAATGATACTTCCCCGTTAAGTTTGCTAGCCATACCTGGGGCAAAAGATGTTTGCCTGGAGCTAAACAGTATGAGCAAGTCCCACAATATGGCCGGATGGAGGGTGGGATGGATCAGTGGAGATCGCAGTTATCTGGAACAGATCATCAAGGTCAAAAGTAATGTAGATTCGGGAATGTTTTTTGCCATTCAATACGCTGCCGTAAAGGCTTTTGAAAATCCCTTAAGCTGGCACCAGGAGCAAAATAAAATTTACCGGGAACGAAGGGAAGTAGTTTATCAATTCCTGGATCAATTAGAATGCAATTACAATAAAGATCAGACCGGTATGTTTGTATGGGCCGAAGTAAACCCCGCTATCAAATCAGTTGAAAAACTGGTGGATCATATATTGTATCAGTACAACTTATTTATTACGCCGGGGTTTATTTTTGGAACCAGGGGCCAGCGTTTTATCAGAATCTCTTTATGTAATGATAAGGAGGTGTTGCTAAGAGCTTTGGACAGAATAAAATCTCTGGATGTAAAAAAACTATCAATATGAAGGTTTGTATCATTGGATTAGGACTAATTGGGGGATCTTTTTCCCTGGGATTAAAGCAGAAGATCAATGACCTTCAGGTGGTGGGAGTGGATGTAAACCCGCATAATTGTGATAAGGCCCTGGAACTGGGAATTACAGATGAAATAAATAATTTGCCAGTGGCAATAAAAGGGGCAGACCTGGTAGTGGTTGCTACTCCGGTAAACGTGATGACCAGGCAACTTTATCAGGTGCTGGACCTGATTGACCCTGAAACCATCGTGGTGGATATGGGTTCTACCAAATACCAGTTGGGTCAGGCCGTTGAAAAGCATGTTCGCAGAAGCAGGTATGTTTCTTCACACCCGATAGCCGGTACAGAAAATTCAGGACCCGAGGCTGCCTTTGGTAATCTGATGAAGCACAAGATCATGATTATCTGTGATAAGGAAAAAAGCGATCCGGATGCCTTGGATAAAGTAGTAGAGATCTATCACACCCTGGAAATGAAGATCAGTTACATGAACTCAGCCTCACATGATCAGCATATTGCCTATGTATCTCACCTGAGTCATATCAGTTCATTTGCCCTGGGCTCTACTGTTTTGGACAAGGAAAAAGATGAGAAAAACATTTTTGATATGGCAGGTAGTGGTTTTTCCTCCACCGTGCGGCTGGCCAAAAGTTCAGCTGACATGTGGGCTCCTATTTTCACGCAGAATAAAAGACATGTACTTGAGGCCCTGGATGCCTATATTAAAAAACTGGTTTATTTTCGTGACATCATTGAACGTGAGGATGAGCAGCAAAGTAAAGAACTTATGCGTCAAACCAATCAAATACGTCGGGTACTGTTGGGTATAGAGAAAAATGGCCAGTAATAATCTACAGCTTTCGGGTAAGAAAGACGGATAACCATATACCAGCTTTATTCATATATTGCTAAACCCAATTTTTAAACAAGATTTAAAACAGCTTTTAACTCTTACAAAAAAACAACATCAGGTCAGCTAGGCGACAATTTTTTGCTACCTGATCGCTTTATTTTGCTAATAAAAAAGCTCATGCAAGTTTTTTCATTAAAGTTGGTTCTGTTGTTGGCCCTGGCAACTGCTTGTTATGGCCAGAAAGATCACTATTTTAATCAAAATGGAGTAGCTCTGGGAGGCTATGATGTGATGGCTTATCATTTAGAAGGCCATCCTATGAAAGGGAATGAACAATTTTCGTTGAAATGGGAGGGGGTAACCTGGCTTTTTGCCAATCAGGAACACCTGGAGAAATTTAAAAAGGATGCTCAGAAGTTTACCCCGCAATATGGCGGCTATTGTGCTTATGCAGTAGCCAATGGCTATACCGCTAAAACAGACCCGGAGACGTATGATATTATCAATCAGAAACTTTATTTGAATTATAACCAAAATGTGCAGGAAACCTGGAGGGCCGAAAAAGTAAAGTTTATCAACCAGGGTAATAAAAACTGGCCCTCCGTTTTGAAATAATCAGGCCTGATCGTACACTGATAATGCGTCGGGCAGAAAGTCCACTACAGATTTCAGACCAGTTACAGTAAGTGTCATCAGAATCGTGTCCTTAATTTCTTCACGGCTGGCTCCCAGGTGTTTAGCCATGGGAATATGAAACTGCACGGCCAGATTATCTCCTAAAACCACCTTCATGCCAATGTATAAAAGTTGCTTGGTTTTGGGATCCAGCCCCTGTTTATTTTTCAAGGCTTCAATTAAACCATCATAAGCTTCTGCCACCTCCGGCGCTTCCTGTTGGAATACCTCGATAGGATTTTGTTTTTGCTCTTCCATTTTTTGGCGGCAAAACTACTGAATTCAAAGAATATAAATCTGTTTGGTTAAAACTTTCGTTGATCCCTCCTGGAATTTTTCACTTTTTTTACAATCCAAACTATCAATAAGACCACAATAACCACAAAGATCAGTATAGCCCAGAAGCCAAATTCCAGAACGTCACCAATAAAATCACCTAATTGAAGATAAATGGCCAGAAAAAAAATATATTGCATCATAGTATTAAGTTTAAAAAAATAAAAAGTTACATCTGTATAATTTACATAACAAGTCCCGTTAAAAGATTGTTACTTTGTGACTAAATTCGGCTTCCTACAAATTGAGTTTTTCATGAAAAAAAATATCTGTTACTGGCTGATCTTATTGATTTCCTTTGCTTTAATTACCCAAAGTTGTAAAGAAGATCAAGAGGAGGAAATTATTCCTCAGCCGGATTATTCTGCTGTAAACCAAGAGATATACAAAATTTTTAAGGAGTGGTATCTCTGGAATGATCAGCTTCCCCAACTGGATCCGGCCGACGAGCCTGACCCTTTCCAGTTATTACAAAAGCTCCGCTATGATGACCTGGACAGGTGGAGTTTTATTATGGATGCAGACGAATACAATGCATTCTTTAATGAAGGTAAATTTGTGGGGCATGGCTTCAGAATGAAAATGGATAGTAAAAATCAAATAAGAATAAGTATGGTATACCAGAGTACCATAGCTTATCAGGAAGGTTTACGCCGGGGAGATATATTAAAAGCAATCAACGGGAAGAATGCTGTCACACTTTTGGAGCAGGATCAGCTTTTTGAAGAATTGGGAGACGAATCAGAGGGCGTTGTTAATAAGTTCAGTATAGAGAAAAGTGATGGCCTAACAGTTGAATATGAATTGGCCAAGGAGGAAGTGAAAATGAATACGGTACTTCACAAAGATATATTGGATGTGGCCGGTTTGAAAGTAGGTTACCTGGTTTTTAACAGCTTTACCAGTACTTCTAAAGCGGAATTAGATGAAGCATTTAAATATTTTAAGCTGAATGCTGTGGATGATCTTATTCTGGACCTCAGGTATAACGGGGGAGGCAGTTTAGGTGTGACCATACACCTTTCCAGTTTGTTAGGTTTTAAAAAGGCAGGTGTAGATGAAATGGCACAGATCAGTTATAATGAAGATAAAACCTCATTGAATGAAAGCATTTATTTTCAGGCTAAAGCTTTGGGGCTGGACCTGGATCGACTTTTTGTAATTACTACCGGAGCTACAGCCTCTGCCAGTGAAGTGGTGATTAACTCCCTGGAACCATATCTTGATGTGATCACTTTTGGTTCCAAAACCAGTGGAAAACCGGTAGGAATGCGGGTATGGCAAACTGATGGTTTTGCAATAGCTCCCATTACTTTTAAGATCGTAAATAAGCTGGGACAGGCCGATTATTTCAATGGTATTCCGGTGGATGTAGCAGTTAATGATGACCTGACCAGGGATTTTGGTCATTTGGAAGAGGAAAGCCTGAATGCTGTGATTAGTTATTTACTGGATCAGCCTGCCCGTATAAAACCTGTTCAAGTCCCGCCTGTTAAACAAATTGAATATGAAGGATTCCGAAAATTAGTTGGTGCCATCTGATTTTGACCCTATTTTTACGAACAAATTGATTTAATCAAGGGTTACCATTTCGAATTAAAATTTGATACCATAGCATGAGTGTATTAGCTTCAGAAATTTCCAGAGCTAAAAAATATTGTAATGATCTGGTGGCATATTCCCGTAGAAAAACCAGGGTGGTAAATATTGGAGGAGTACCATTGGGTGGAGAATATCCTATCAGGGTACAATCCATGACCACCGTAGACACTATGGATACTGAGGGGTCTGTAGAGCAAACCATCCGAATGATTGAGGCCGGGTGCGAATATGTCAGGATTACAGCTCCTTCCATCAATGAAGCCAAAAACCTGAATAATATAAAGAAAGTGCTTAAAGAAAGGGGATATGAAGTGCCCCTGATCGCTGATATCCATTTCACTCCTAATGCGGCAGAAGTTGCTGCCCGTCTGATAGAAAAAGTGAGAATCAATCCAGGCAATTATGCCGATAAAAAGAAATTTGAAGTAATTGAATATACTGATTCCCAGTACCTGGAGGAATTAGAAAGGATTCGTCAGAAATTTACCCCCCTGGTGAAGATCTGTAAAGAATATGGCACCGCCATGCGGATTGGAACCAATCATGGCTCTCTGTCTGACCGTATCATGAGCCGGTATGGTGATACCCCATTGGGTATGGTGGAGTCTGCCCTTGAATTCCTGCGGATTTGTGAAGATCTCAATTACTATGATATTGTCCTATCCATGAAAGCCAGTAATCCTCAGGTAATGGTGCAGGCTTACCGTTTGCTGGTACACAAGCTGGATCAGGAAGGTCTTCAACCTTACCCCTTACACCTGGGAGTGACAGAAGCGGGAGAAGGAGAGGATGGAAGGATAAAATCAGCTGTGGGTATTGGCACCTTACTGGAAGATGGTTTAGGTGACACTGTCAGGGTTTCTTTGACTGAGGAACCTGAAGCCGAAGCACCCGTAGCCAGGATCCTGGTAGATCGGTATACTTCCAGGCCTGGTCACCAGCAGATACAACCAGTTGATCATAATCCAATGGATCCCTTCCATTATCAAAAGAGGGAATCCATGGAAGTGGCTAATTTTGGCGGCAGTAATGTGCCCCGGGTAGTGGCTGATTACAGCAGGATCAAAGATGTTCAGGTTAAAGATCTGAAAGCAGTAGGACATTTTTACCTGCCTGAACTGGATAAGTGGAAAATGAATGACCTGGGGGTAGATTATATCTATTCGGGGGATAATCCAATTCCATTTATGCTTCCCAATGGATTAAAGGAGATCATTAACTACCAAGCCTGGGTGGCATTGGAAGATAAGGTAAATAAGTTTCCCTTAATTACACTTTCCCTGTTAGGTCAAGCTGTAAGACACGAAAAGCTTAACTTTTTACAGATAAAATTGTCGGACCTGAATCAGTCGGTTATAAGTCATCTGGGCCAGGAGGAAAACCTGGTATTGGTTCTTGATACAGATAATGTCCATGCCATGCCGGAGCAACGAAGGGCTTTTATGGAAATCATAAATCATCAGCTCAGGCATCCGGTGATCATAATGAGAAAATATCCTGACTTATCTGAAGATGAATTCAGGATGTATGCCGCTACTGATATGGGGGGATTGCTAATTGACGGTATGGGAGATGGCGCTTGGATCAGTAGCACCCAACTGGAAATCTCTGAAAAGGATTCCTGGCTGCAGACTATGAAATTGTACAACAGTACCGCTTTTGGGATATTACAAGCTTCCAGAACCAGGATTACCAAGACTGAATATATTTCCTGCCCTTCCTGTGGTCGTACCTTGTTTGATTTACAGGAAACCACTGCCAAGATCAGGAAACGAACAGACCATTTGAAAGGCATAAAAATTGGTATAATGGGTTGTATTGTGAATGGTCCGGGTGAAATGGCCGATGCTGATTATGGATACGTAGGTTCTGGTAAAGGGAAAATTACTTTATATAAAGGAAAGGAAATTGTTAAAAGAGCTGTTCCCACTGAGCAAGCCGTAGATGAATTAATAGAGATCATTAAAAATGACGGTAACTGGCTGGAGCCTGAATCAGCTTAATTATTGATTATCAACTTCAAATTAAATTCAAAATGGATAATAACAGCAATAACAGAAAAAATAACATTTCCGATTATTTTAAAATGGGAGAGGTTTTTGGCTATTTTTTTAGAAAAAAGGATCCTAATCGCCCCTCCAATTTCAACCTCAAGATGATGCACGGGATCAACAAAATTTCAATTTTGATGTTTTTGGCCGGAGTATTATTTATGGTGATAAAAAACCTGTTTTAAATTTGAATATTGACACTTTCAGGAATTACTGCCTTGCTAAAGCTCAGGTGTAAGCATCCTTTCCTTTTGATAATGATACTCTGACTTTTAAAGTAGCAGGAAAAATTTTTGCCCTGACTGATATCAATGGCTTTGGAAGTATCAATTTGAAATGTGAGCCTGAAACTGCCCTTATCCTGAGAGAACGGTATCCGGCAGTGAATCAGGGATATCATATGAATAAGAAGCATTGGAATACTGAGAAAACAGATGGTTCAATTACGGATCAAATCCTACTCCGGTGGATTGATGATTCTTACCGCCTGGTAGTACAAAGTCTGCCACATTCCAAACAAAAATGCCTCGGTTTATCTACTTAAAAGTCTCTGCTTCAAGTCATTTCATACTGCATGATTTTTACTTCAAACTGAATATTAATATTACATTGGATGCTTTTGTCAAAATATTCTCCATTAGGACCAAATAATAATACCTAAATTACAGTTATTAAAGGGGAGAAAAAGCTTAATTCATTGTTTTATCAGCGTTCTGGGTTTTATTGATGGATGGTTGGTTGTGTAACATTTTGTGATAAGATTTCTGTAGGTTATTTAAAAATTTATCCTTTATCATTACATTACGCAGTTTTTTTGCGCGGGTAGGCTGATAAAAGGTGATAAATTTTTAATTGTGGTTTGAGATGTTATTTTTGTATTTTACTAATTTTAAATTAAACAATTACTAAGCGCAAATAAGCAGGCTTGTATACGATGAAATTAAAGACGGGATATATAATTCTTCTGGGGCTTGCTTTGATGTTATCCTGTAGCAAGAAGTATGTATGTCCAGCCTATCAAAGCGCTTTTCAGCTGGACAAAGAAAAAACAAACAATTTTTTTTCTCTGTTTAAACAAGATTCCCTGCCTAAAGAAGATGGTTATGTAGCTAAAAGTAAATATGGCATTGTAGAAAACATCAAGTATCGTAAAAGGACCAATGAACTGAAAACCGTTAAGATGGAGACTGTTTCACCACCTCCTCTTGATTCCCTTTTGTTGACTGAGCATAATCTGGATGGGATGGACTCTCTACAAGTAGACTCCCTGTTTACAGCAGTGGCCAGAAGTCGTATGTCTTTTAAACGTGACCAGCAGATCTATATGCAGTATGTAGGTCCTTTCCTGGAATATGAGGATGAGGAATCAGAAACACCTCCGGAAGATGCAGAGCCATCCTCTGAAGAATCTGATCAGGATCTGGAAGATGAAACTCCCAAAAAAAGAAAGTGGTTTTGGCAGAAGAAAAAAGAGGATACTGACCCCGTTCCTATAGAAGAAGCGGATGCGGAAAATGAAACCCCTAACTAATTTTTATCAGCTACTAACCTTATAAAGCCCAATATAAGATGTATGCCTTATAAATATATTTTATAAGTTGCTTGTCTTATAATTTTTTAGGATCTTTAAATCATGAAGTCAGTCATAACAGGGGATTTGGTACATTCCAGTCACCTTTCTCATCAGGAAAGAGCCCGGGCTTTTGATATTTTGAAGAATACTTTTACCAAAATAGAGCGGGAATATGGTCAGGCAGGGAATAAGACAGCATTTGCTATTTTCCGGGGTGACAGTTTTCAGGGGCTGATCGAACAACCTTCACTGGCCCTGAAGATTACCCTTTTGATCAGAAGCAAATTAAGAGCCGCTATACAGGACGAATCAACCCAACTTTGGGATGCTAGGATAGCTATTGGCTTAGGACCAGTAGAATATCCTTCTCAAAATATTCTGGAAAGTGATGGCACTGCTTTCAGAAATTCAGGACCTTTTCTTGATCAGTTAAAGAAGGATCAACGCCTGATCATTACTACACCTGATGAGTCTTATAATAAAGAGCTTAAAACCTCTACTGTACTGGCTAATGCCTTGATCAATCAATGGACTTATCAACAATCAGAGATCATTTATGAAATTTTAGGGCATAAAAACCAAACGGAAATTGCCCGGGATTATGCTATATCTCAATCAGCTGTAAATCAACGGTTAAAATCAGCCAACTGGGATGCCATTGAAGTTTTTATGGAAAGATATAGCGAAATAGCACACAGGCTTAATTTAAATTTATGATCATTCTTGTTAAATTACTCGTAGCTCATTTATTAACAGATTTTGTATTTCAGCCCTCCGGGGTCAGGGATCGCTTTAAAAAGCGGCATAAATCCTGGTTTTTATATGTCCATGGAATTCTGGCTGGTTTGCTAGCCTATTTATTGGCAGGGTACTGGAAGCATCCTGAAATATTTTTGGTGATCAGCATTACCCATATATTGATTGATCTGGGAAAGTCCTACTTCAGGGAAAGTCTAAGCGCGTTTATTATCGATCAGGTTTTGCATATACTGGTGATCCTGGTGATTTGGATTTGGTTGCGGGAAGACCAGATAGATTTTTGGCAATATTTTCTTAATTTCTGGCGGGATATGCATGTATGGACTATTTTATTGGGTTACATCACCATTATCTGGCCGATGGGTCATCTGGTGGCTTACGCTACCCGTAACTGGAGAAACGAAATCGAGGATGAAGGTTTGTATGAAGCAGGTAAACGAATTGGTCAGCTGGAAAGAACGCTGATACTTACCTTTGTTTTGATAGGACGGTATGAAGCCATTGGGTTTCTGATAGCAGCCAAATCAGTTTTCAGATTTAGCCAGATCCAGAGCAATAAGGAGAGAAAGGTAGGAGAATATATTTTGATAGGCACTATGTTCAGCTTTGCCATTTCCATTATTATAGGGCTTTTGGTAAAGCAGTTGATTTCCTAAACAGGAAATCTGTTTTATTTTAAACTGGCTGGAATTAGCCTGTCAGGCCAATGGGCTATTTCAGTGCCTAACACAATAAGGATGATCCCAATAAATATTCCGGCCAGAATATATGCTTTGGACCTGATGTTTTTCTCATCGGATTTAAATACAGCTGCTCCTACAAAAAAAGAAGTGATGACACTTCCCCTGCGCAGGATGGAAAGAATGCTGATTAAGGAGTCCTCCAAAGAGAGAGCATAAAAATAAAGAAAATCAGCTGCTATCAGACAAAGGCCAATCAAAGGAATGGCAAAATGCCAGTGAAATGGATACTTATCCCTTCGGGGAAACCAGAAAATCAGCAAGACCGGCATGAGAACTACTACCAGGTAAATAGAAAAATAAGCCTGTAAAGCCAACCGGTCATAGATAGCGGTGAGATATTTATCATATAAGGCGCTGACCGATCCCAATAAGGTAGCCATCAAAATAAAAAACACCCATTTGTTCTTCCGAAAATGTATGCCTTCCTTTTTGCCAGCCAATGAAAACAAATAGTAGAACAGTAGGGTTGTGATAAGCCCGGCCCACTGCAGGAGCGTAAGCACTTCTCCGAATATAAGCAGGGCACCCAGCAAAACCCATACTGGAGCTGAAGCTCTGATCGGCGTAACAATGGTAATAGGTAAATGCTTTAAACCAAAATAGGCAAAGATCCAGGAAGAGGCTACGATCATCGATTTAATAAAAAAATGCGCATGTCCGGCTCCATCTACCGAAGGAATAAACCAGGATTGTTCAGCGGCAAATTGAGTTGTGGTTCTGGAAATAAGAATCAGGGGAACAAACACCATGGTGCCGCTTAGGGTGGCAAAAAAGAGTACGGGTAATACTGCATTATCCTTTAATGATAATTTCTTAAATATATCATAGATCCCCAAAAATACGGAAGAAACAATACCTAAAATGACCCACATGGCTTCTGCTTTTGCCGGCAAAAGTACAGCAAAGAAAATTAGTTACCCAGTATTTTTATATTAAGCTTAATTTATGATTTGGACTAGGCTTTACTTACTGATCCTGCTTTATCAGGGCAAATATTTCGTGAGCTGCCTTTTCATTGTCTTCCCCAATTTCTTTGAATGTTTGATCTGCAGAAGCCTTTATGCCATTTTGAGACAAGATCTGAAGCAATTTTTCGGGAGATACCCGGGCAAAGGCTGCATATTCGGCCAAAGTTCTTTGTCCCAAACCCTGACCTGGTTGAAAAGTGGTAGATTTATCCACAGTAACATCATCTCCACGGGTAATGATCTCAAACACCCGGGCCGGTGACATTTGATTATTTTCTCCGATTTCGGCCAAAGTCTGACCCTCATTAACCTTCAGACCGGCCTTTTGTAACTTATCCTGCAACTGATCAGCAGGGACATGCAGAAACTGTTCTGAAAGTCCGGCCAATGTATAAAGTTCTGTATGAGGAACCGGCGGCATATTTTCCTTGTCTTCCCAGCTGTTTTTCAGGGTTTCACCCAATGTCATTACCGATTCAAAAGGGGGGATGTTAGCTGCTGTGCCTAAAAATATAAGCAGGGACAGTATTACCGAAGCCCAGAATTCCTTTTTTTTGTTGAGTTGATTCTGTGACCGAAGTTTAATATAAGACCAGATGCTTCGCCAGTTCATCGAGAAAATATGAAAAAAGGCAAAGGCGGCAAAGGCATAGGAAAAAATAGTATGTATAGCTTGCCAGCTATCTTTGCCGAAACCGATCAATATCCAGTTGTTCCAGTGGGCTACCCGGCCCGGAGGGGCAACATATAAGATCAGACCTGAAATAAATATGAAGAAAAATGAGATAAACAGGCCAAAACTGATAAAGCTTCTCCAGTTAAAACCAGATTTACGTTTCATAGGCAATCAACATTTAAATAAGCCAGCAATGATAAATAAAATATGAGGGATACAAAATGACAATGATCATGTAATTAGGTATTCAGGTGAGTAGTGACTTATGCTAAGAATAGGCTGTGGAATGGATCAAAAGACATAACCAATGGTTACGCCAAATCTAATTGGAATGGATACTTTTTTGTTGTTGATATTTTTGAATACTTCTTCATATTCAGGAACTGGTTCATATTGGGGGTCGGTGATCCGGTATCCTATCCCGATTCCCCCATAAATATCGATAGTGATGCCTGATTTATTGGATTCATTGATCCATCTTTCTCCAAAGTATTTGATCCATCGGTCTCCAAAAATGATAGAATATTCAAACCTGCGCTCACTCATTGTAAGGGTAGTCCGATAAGTGGTATCTGTTTTTATTACATTGGCCATATGATCCAGCGAAGTATAGCGGATTTCATGGCCAAAATAAAACATGCCCAGGTTGTCATCAGGATGATAAAACTTTTGTTTAAGTGCCACAAAAAATCCACGTTTATAAATATTCCCCAGGGCTATCTGGCTGTTTTCATTAAAAAACGGGTCTCTGACAACGGTATAAAGCAATTCATGCCCCAACCTTTCCTGTAAGTAGTATTCCACCGAAATGGGAAGGCTTCCCAGGGTCATGGCCATGGGATTGGTGGATATAATAATTCCCTGAAATTCATTGATCCGTGGAGTGAAATATTTGTTTCTGCGGGTTCTGAACCTGTACTCAGGTTTCATGTAATCCGCATTCTCGTTATGATCCCTGCTTTCAAGGGTCTCTATGACTTTATACACTGGCTTTTCATCTTCATAATAAGGGCGGTAGTAGCCAGCTAAACTACCATCAGTTTCAAATAATTGCCATACGCCCACACTTTTACCATTTTCTATTTTACCCTTCATTTTTACGGCACCATCCTTATAGTATCCGGTATATTCGCCAACACCCTTGATAAAATCCGCTTCCCCCTCCAATACTCCGTCGTCATAATAGTAGACCCAGTGACCATGGTTCAGCCCATTTTCAATCTGTCCATTTACCTTTAGTTGACTGTTATCATGAAATTCCTTGTATTCACCATCTCCATTGTTCAGTATACTTTCTCCTTTAAAGCTTCCATCATGATGATAAAATTTCCAATAACCATCTTTTTTGCCGGCTAACTCAGCGCCTTCTGAACTCAGTTCACCATTTTCATGGTAATAGGACCATTTACCCATTTTTTCTCCCTTTTGATAATTGCCCTCAGCCGACAGGTTGCCATTTGGATAAAAATATTTCCATGATCCCATCCGCTGGCCCTGGTTAAAATCTCCCAGTGCTTTCCGGGTACCATCTTCATAAAGGAAGACCCAGGTGCTGTCACTTAATCCCTCAATATGTTTTCCATACATTTTCAGGTTTCCGGAAGGATAAAATTCCTTGTACATACCCTGATCCTGCTTATAAAATCCCTGGGCTTTGAGCAAACCATCTTCAAAATAATAATTCCAAATACCTTCCTTTTGATCATTATGATAGGTTCCTTCGCTTTTTATATGTCCATTTTCAAAATAGTTTATCCATTCACCCTCTCTTTTTCCCTGATAAATATGGCCTTCCATGCTTAAATTGCCATTTTCATAGTAATACTGCCAGAAACCATGGTTGGAATTGTTTTTTAATTCACCTTTCATTTTCAGCTTGCCATTTTCAAAATAGTACTTCCATAATCCGGTAGGCTGATTTGCTTCAAACTGGCCGCTGGATTTAAAATTGCCATTGGAGTAAAAGGATTGATAAGGACCCTGCAATTTTCCTGAAGCAGAGTCTTTTAAAAAATAATTTTCCTTGATTTGTTTATTGTTTTGATCATAGTAGATTTTTACATTCACCTGTGCTGTCAGGTGCATGGAAATAAAAGTACATAATACGGTTATACAAACTACTACTACGGCCTTGTTCACAGATGAATTGTTTGTAAAATAACGTACATATTTAACGAATACTATGATGAATTGTAGAAAAAATGATTAATTAATTCATGTTTTATTCCAATTTGATCAAAAAATGGATCGGAAATGAAGGAAATTCAATAAAATTAAAGGACTTGTTTAAAACGTACTTCATTTCCCGGCAGATCATAAGCACAAGCTTCTACCTGGTAGATGTATTTTGATGCATCAGGAGAAACAAAATAAAACCATTTAAGGTTTTGAAAATATTGTTTAGCCCAGCCGGCTTCCAATACCTTCTGATCGGCATCCAATACCTTTACCCAAACTTTATGTACCCAAAAATCATCCTTAGCCAAAACTATTAGAGGGAAGTTTGGGTTGTTTTTATATTTTTCAGAAAGGATGCCCACTATTTCGGGTGGATTGAGAAAGTCTGCAACAGCAGTATCCATACTATCCTTATTGGATCTGGATTCATACATTTGCTGTACAGCCTGGTTACTCTGGCATTTCTGAGCATAGATATAGGCATTCTTGACTTCCTTATATTGAAAGGCAGCAATTTGCTCTTCTACTGAAATTTCCGGGGCTTCAGTTTCTTTTTCAAGTAATTCATTAAAATAAGTCATAATGGTTGTTTTGAATCACAGTGAAAAAATAGTTATTAAAAGTCAGATTATCAATAAGATAGACTTTGGCTGGATGTAATAAAAAACGAGTTACTTACTATCATTTTGAATAATTGAGCTTATTTACAAAATAAAAATACATGGAAGATTATTATAATTCTGGCTAAGAAAGTATCCTGATACAACTGGGGAAAGTATTTTACACTAATTTTTGCCGGGAAAAATATATTATAGCGATATTTAAGACCAATGAAGATTAAATCTTTGATTTTCATCATTTTGTAAGAAAAACATCTTTTTTACCTATTTAGGGAATTATTTTTATGAAATTGAATTTTAAGAAGTTTATAAAACCTGGTTCTGGAGAGGATAAACCAGGTTTGGATACTTTTAGTGGGGTTTTTACGCCTTCTATCTTAACTATTCTAGGGGTGATTATGTATCTCAGGTTTGGCTGGGTGGTGGGAAATGTGGGTTTAATTGGTACCCTGATCATTGTTACCCTTTCCACTTTGATTACTTTTCTGACAGCGCTTTCAATAGCCAGTATTGCTACTGACCAGCAGGTAAAAACAGGCGGCGCTTATTACATGATCAGCCGGTCACTTGGTTTGGAGTCCGGAGGTGCCATTGGTATACCTTTATTTCTGGCCCAGACATTTTCCATCGCGTTATATACCATTGGGTTTGCTGAAAGTGTTTCCACTGTTTTTCCCGGATTGGATCAAACCCTGGTGGGCATTGTAGTAACCATTCTTATTGCCGTATTGGCCTTTATCTCAGCTAAGGCGGCTATTAAATCTCAGTTTTTTGTGATGGCGGCTATTGGTATTTCTTTACTGTCTTTATTGTTAGGAAAGCCTTTGGAAAATACTGATATTGAAATGTGGGGAGTGCCGGAAAGCAAGTCAGAAGGCTTCTGGACGGTATTTGCTGTGTTTTTTCCGGCTGTAACCGGTATAATGGCTGGTGTGAATATGTCCGGAGATTTACGTAATCCCGGTAAATCTATTCCAAAGGGTACTTTTATGGCCGTTGGCGTGGGTTATATTATCTATATGTTGTTACCTATTTTGCTGGCGGGGCGGGCTGATGCCGCCACTCTGGTAGAAGATTCCTTAATTATGCGCAAGATTTCATTTTGGGGTGATGCCATTTTACTGGGGGTGTGGGGAGCCACATTATCCAGTGCCATTGGCAGTATTTTGGGTGCACCACGGGTGTTGCAGGCTTTAGCCCGGGATAACATACTTCCCCGGTGGCTTAAGTGGCTGGGCAAGGGTTCAGGACAGGAAGATAACCCCAGAGTAGGGATTGTGTTTACTCTTGGTTTGGCCCTGGCTGCGGTTTATTTTGGCAACCTGAACCTAATAGCCCCCATTCTCACAATGTTTTTTCTTACAACCTATGGCGTGTTAAATATTTCTGCCGGTCTGGAACGTTTCTTGGGAAGCCCTTCTTTCCGGCCTAAATTCAAAGTACACTGGTTTTTTTCTTTATTGGGAGCAGTAGGATGTCTGGGAGTCATGTTGCTGATTAATCCACTGGCTACAGCCATTGCCTCAGCCTTTGTATTCCTGGTATACTCCTGGTTGGAGAGAAGGAATCTTAAAACCACCTGGGGTGATGTGAGGCAGGGAATCTGGATGGCTTTTGTCAGATCCGGAGTTTTTAGGTTCAGAACCGCCAATGACCCTAAAAACTGGCGGCCACATATGCTTGTATTGACCGGAGCCCCTACCAAAAGGTGGCATTTAATCCATTTCGCCCGTTCTTTATCCCATAATAAAAGCCTGATGACCATATCTACCATTTTACCGGAAGCTTCCATTAATCCCAGCCGGAAATCAAAAATGGAAGAAAATATCCGGGAATTTTTAATCCAGCGGAATGTGCAGAGTCTTGTGAGGGTGATTGCAGCGCCTGATCCCTTCAAGGGGGCCGAACTTTTGGTTGAATCCTATGGATTGGGGGCTTTGATGCCCGATACAATTCTGTTGGGAGATACCAGGGAACCTACACATCGCCAGGCCTATTGCAACATGATCTATCACTTTTTTTTATCCAAAAGAAATGTACTTATATTGCGGGATAATGAAGAGCAGGGATTTGGAAAATTCAGTAAAATAGATATATGGTGGGGAGGTCTTAAACGAAACGGAGCTTTGATGATCATCATTGCTTACCTGCTGCAAAACAGCCATGAATGGAACCAGGCAGAAGTGACACTCAAAATGGTAGTGCCTTCTGAAACTGCAGCCACAGATGCACAGGATAATGTTAATCAGTTACTGGAAAAGATCAGAATTGATCTTAAAAAGGAAATTATTGTGAACAATGGACGTAATTTTGATCAGATCTTGCATACTTCCTCAGGTCAGACCGACCTTGTTTTGATGGGTATGGCTGAACCTGATGCAAATTTTGAGTCTTACTATGACAAGTTATGTAAGAGGGTGGAAAAGTTGCCTGCTACTTTATTTGTTCTGGCTTCTCAGGACATTGTTTTTGAAGAAGTCCTTTTGAAGAATAGTTGATTCCGGGTAAATAAAACAGCAAATTAAAATTATACGCAAATGATAAAAGGAATAGATCATCCTGCTATTGCCACTGAAAACCTGAATGATATGGTTGACTGGTATTGCCAGGTTCTTGGCTACCAAAAATATTTTAAACATCCTGAACGTGAGGTCTGGATATTGGCCGATTCAAACGGTGCCAAGCTTGAAATGATGCAAAAAGACCACACGGAAAGATCTGAACGGACAGTATTAACCCCTGGTTTATCTCACCTGGCTTTTACAGTGGAAGACCTGGAAGTGGCTATGAACAGACTGGATCAATTTAATGTGAATTGGCTAAGTCCGGTGGTAGATGCCATAGGAGGGGGCAAACTGCGAAGTTTTGCTGACCCTGAGGGAAACATGCTGCAGATTGTTCAGCGCGATGTGGATTAACCACACATTTTTGCTATTTTTACCTGGTAACATATAAATTTTTTTTTATGCAAGTACTTGATCTTTTTAAATTAGAGGGCAAGGTGGCTTTGGTGACCGGGGCCAAAAGAGGAATTGGAAAAGCCATGGCTGTGGCTCTAGCTGAAGCCGGAGCCGATGTGATTGGTGTTTCAGCATCCCTGGAAACAAATGGCAGCGAAGTGGAAAATGAAGTTGTAGCCCTGGGCCGACAGTTTAAAGCCTATCAATGTGATTTTTCCCGTCGTGAGGCATTGTATGCTTTTATTAAGCAGGTTAAGCAAGATTTTCCGGTTATTGATATCCTGGTAAATAATGCCGGCACAATTCTAAGAAAGCCAATAGCGGAGCATCCTGATGAATACTGGGACCAGGTGATCGAAGTCAATCTGAATGCCCAGTTTATCCTGACCCGTGAAATTGGCAGAGATATGGTAAACCAGGGTCAAGGCAAAGTGATCTTTACCGCTTCACTTTTAACTTTTCAGGGCGGGGTAACGGTACCTGGATATGCTGCCAGCAAAGGAGGCGTAGGGCAACTGGTAATGGCTTTTTCCAATGAATGGTCATCAAAGGGTGTAAATATCAATGCGATTGCACCCGGATATATTGCTACAGATAATACAGCCGCTTTAAGAGCTGATAAGGAAAGAAATCCGGCTATTTTAGCCCGCATTCCTCAGGGAAGGTGGGGTACTCCCGATGATTTTAAAGGACCGGTGGTGTTTTTGGCTTCAGAGGCTTCCAATTATATGAATGGGACCGTGATGCTGGTTGATGGAGGATGGATGGGGCGATAATCCCTGCCAGAAAGGTTTTTTTATCTGAAATAAACATTCTCTCAATTTGAAACTTAATAGGAAGAGTATCATGCCTAAATTGTGAATGAATAATAAAAATAAAGCTTATTCCAGATATCTGTTTGTGATCAATCCCATTGCCGGGGGGAATGACAAGAATGACTTGATTTCCATGATAGAAAAATTAAGGAAGGAAAATGGATTCACAACTGAAATTTACCAAACCACCGGGGAAAATGACGGGGAAGCCATTCAGAAATTGATTGATGAAACCCAACCCGAGGTGATTGTAGCAGCCGGAGGAGATGGTACGGTGAACCAGGTGGCTAAATTGATCCTAAACAAAGATATTGCCCTGGGTATCATACCCCTGGGTTCGGGAAATGGCCTGGCCAAAGATCTGAAGATCCCTCAGATCAGTTTGCGTAATGCACTACGGCTGATCATCCAACCCCAGATCATTCCTATTGATACCCTGGAGGCCAATGGTAATTTTTTTATGCATATCAGCGACCTTGGCTTCAACGCTCATGTGGTTAAGCTTTTTAATAAAGCTGAAAAGAGAGGGTTATGGTCTTATATGCGGTTTACTATCAAAGAGTTTTTTAAATACAAAACTTTTCGCTATCAAATTCAAACAGATAAAGGCAACGTTAAAGGTTTGGCTTTTATGATTACAGTAGCCAATTCTAATCAGTTTGGCAGCAATCTGACCATTAATCCGGAAGGAGAATATGATGATGGTGAATTTGAGATCATCATCATCAGACGATTTCCCCGCAAAAAGATCTTTGGCATTATCTTCCGGTTGTTGACCAAAAAAATAAATTTTTCCCCTTACACCAAAGTATTAAAATGTAAAAATGCTGTTATTAAAACCAGGAAAGCCAAAACCCTGCAATATGACGGAGAGATATTTGGTAAAGTAAAAAAGGTGGAAATAAATATTCACCCCCAAAGTTTAAACGTGATCGTGCCCAAAGAGTAACTTTTCAGGTCAATCTGAACAGGAACAGGCTTTGATTCATATTCATTAAAATACCAGCCTGTTCCTAATACTGCTACAGTCGGGCTTTAACCAGACTGACTAACTTAACTTGAATGAAACAGGCAGGATCATCTTTACCTTTACCGGTTCTCCCTGTATGGTACCCGGATGCCATCCTAAATTGGTAGTTTTGATCACTCTTAATGCTTCCTGGTCACATTCCTGGCTGATTCCTTTCAGGATGCGGGGCTCAATCAGATTACCGGAATCATCGATCACAAACTCCACAAATACTTTACCTTCAATACCCTGATCCCGGGCTTTTTCCGGGTATTTGATATGGCTGGAAACATATTCGATGAAGGCAGGCAAGCCAGCTACAGGTTCCGGGTTTTGCTCAACCTTGATAAAAACCTCGTCCTTCAAATCATATATGCGCTTCACAATCACACCTAACGGTTTGCTTTCCGGCTTGAGTTGCTCGCCATATACCAATTTTTCTACTTTTAATTGTTTTTGCCAAAACTTAGTCAGATCGATTACTGTAGTTTGTTCCAGGGCCAGGTAATAAAATTCTCCCTCAGGGTCAGCTGATTCGAATTCTCTGATCAGTTCCTGGACCATAGGGGAGTAAGCTTCGGGTTGGTAATAACCAGCTGGAACATTTGAAACAGATGGTTTATTGACCTCGTGTTCCTGGCAAGCCAAAGATACAATTAATAATACGGGCAAAATTGAGGATAAAAAAGTTTTCATGATTTTGTAGGTTTTGTTTTACGTTAGACAATATTGTTTCTGTTCCTTTCTGAATAGTTTTAAATTTAACATTCATAGGAAGTGACTTCCAGATAAATTAAATTGGAATTTGTTTACTTACATTTTCAGATTTATCAACTCACTTTAAATGTAATTGGAATGATCATTCTAACATTCACTGCTTCACCTCTTTGTTTTCCAGGGATCCATTGAGGAGAATTTTTAATGACGCGTAAAGCTTCCTGGTCCAGCATTGGATGGATGCCCTTGATCACCTTTGCTTCAGTCAATTGACCTTGTTTATTTACAATAAACTGAATAAACACCTTGCCTTCAATACCCTGCTGTTGCATTTCCAGAGGATAGGAAAGTTCATTTGTAATATATTTATAAAAGCCCTGCATTCCACCTATTGGTTCAGGTTGATCTTCAACTATGGTAAATACTTCATCCACAGGTAGTTCCTGTTGATTAGCCATCAATTCATTCCTGGATTCAAATTGTCCGGAAGCTGAAAATTCAGCCACCACCATGTTTTGAGGATGGTTAATATAGGCGATCTTCCATTGCTCCTGGTCAGCGATAAACTGGTTGACTGCATCAATAAAGGGGACACTGACCTGTGGTTGTAGCACATAAAAGTTACTTTCAGGTTGCGCTTGTTTAAATTTGCTCAGCACCATGTCCATTTGATTGTTGATATCCTGACCAGGAAGAATATTCCATCCTGCCGGTGCACTAATTTGGCCGGAGAGGTTAAAAGGAAGCACTTCTTCCTCCTGACAAGAAAAGGCTACAAACATTAAAACAGCCAGGGGAATGATGAAAAGTAGTTTGGGCCAGAAAATTTTTTTTCCCAGGGCTTCCATCATATTGATCCTCTTCATGATCTGAGATTTGTTGAAGTGGTTGACCACAGATAAATTCATTTGTTGCAACGACTGTTTTACCAGGGTTTCTATGTATTGCTGTTTGTCATCCTGTCTTAAAACCTTGTAATCAGCGATATATTCATGAACGTCCTGGATTGCCTTTTTATAAAGGTGGATGATAGGATTAAACCAGAACAGGATGGCCAGGATCTCAAAATATAGAATATCAAGGCTATGTTTTTCCTGTATATGCACCTTTTCATGAGCCAGGATCCTGTGCTGCTCAGCTTCTTTTAGCTGATTGGTATTATCCCAAAAAAGGTATTGGAAAAAAGAAAAAGTGGCTGTTTTTCCATGAGTGGGTATGACCTGAATATAGGGTCCGGAGTTGACAGATGTTTTATTTTGTTTTATGATACGCATTATATGCCAGAATTGCCAAACCAGGCGAATGGCAAAAATGAGAATTCCGCCCAGATAAATCAGCGGTAAAATGGTGACCCAACTCATGGTCTGGTTTTGAGTGGGAGCAGATTGATTCACCACCACTTCTGGCAAATACACCACGGGCTCAACCATTAAAATGCTTAAAGTTTCGGAGGGAGCAGAAAGGGGTATGTTAAGCCAGGGAATGATCAGGCTGAATAAAGATGAAATGATCAGATAAACCCTGTTATAGTGAAAACAAGTTTCCTTTTTTTGAAAAAGCTGGTAATAGGCATAAAAAACCAGCAGGCATATACTTGATTCAATTAAAAAGTTTATCAGGTACATCATGTCATTCTTCTTCTTTAATGTCCTGCTTAATATATTTCATCATTTGGTCTAACTCATTCAAGTCCATATCATTGTCTTTGGCAAAAAAGGAAACCAGTCTTTCAAAAGAGCCACCAAAATACCCTTTGATGAAATTTTGGAGAAAAAAGCTTCGATATTGATCTTTGGCTACCAAAGGAAAATATTCATGGGTTTTGCCATAGGCTTTATAGCCAACAAATCCCTTTTTTTCCAGAATACGTACTATTGTGGATACCGTATTATAGGCTGGTTTCGGTTCTGGCATCTTCTCCAGGATGTCTTTTACAAATCCTTTTTCCAGTTGCCACAGAATCTGCATGACCTGTTCTTCCGCTTTGGTAAGTTCTTTCATTACTAAATATTTAGTTATACAATCTGCTTTGTCAGCTTAATGACAAATATATAACTATTCATTTAGTTTACAAACTTAACTCTTAGTTTTTTTTGAAAAAATTATAGGTCAATGAAAGCATAAGCCAGAATGTTAGCTCCCATTTGCAGGGCTTTTTGCCTCAATACTTCCGGGTCATTATACACCGACTGATCTTCCCATCCGTTGCCCAGATCGGATTCATAGGAATAGAAGCAAACCAACCTGCCCTGGTAGATCAACCCGAATCCCTGGGCTGGATTCCCATCATGTTCATGGATTTTGGGTAATCCTTCGTTGAAACGATACTTTTGATTATAAATGGGATGATCAAAGGGTAGTTCTACAAATTCCAGTTCAGGAAATACCTTTTTCATTTCCAGCCGGATAAATTGGTCCAGGCCATAATTGTCATCAATATGTAAAAAACCACCGGAGATCAGGTAATTCCTCAGGTTTAAAGCTTCAGTGTCAGAAAAAACCACATTGCCATGACCGGTCAGATATACATATGGATACAAAAATATTTCTTTACTTCCAACTTCCACAATATCCTCTTCCGGTTCAATTCGGGTGTTCAATTGATCATTGGTAAATTCAATTAAATTGGGAAGGGCGGTTTTATTGGCATACCAGTCACCTCCTCCATTATATTTAAGCTTGGCAATTTTGTAAGAATATTGGGCATTCAAGCTAAATGACAGGAGAAAAATGCCAATAAAGCTGCTATAAAATAGTCCTGCTTTCATACATTATTTTTTATAGATAAACGAAATTAATCAGGATTGTTTTACTTAGCAATATTTTAAATTTGAAAAAGGAAAATGTTTAAGAAATATAATTGGGAATTGAAATTTTTCTCAAAGTAAAATTTTGTTATTTGCTTTACATATTGTTATATTGGTTCCTCCAGCTAAAATAAATAATAAGTTCGGCTTATATAGCGGATTTTTGCCGGACCTTATTTGTTTAAAAGAAATCAATAAACCTTTAATAATAGTTCCGGACATGATTGATAAGAATGATCAGGAATTGATATTTGAAATGCCCATTCTGGATTCAATGAAAGATTCCATCGCTATTATTAATGCCTATGGTATCATAGTGAAAACAAACAAGGCCTGGGATGATTTTGCCTTTGAACAATTTGGTCAAACAGGTTCTACCGGCACCGGAGTAAATTACCTGGAAGTTTGCCGAATGGCACAGGGAGAGGAAAAGGAAGATGCTCTAAAAGCTTATCACGGTATTTTATCTGTTTTAGAGGGAAAAGCTGACATTTTTGAACTGGAGTATCCTTGTGCTACTCCTACAGAGGATCTGTGGTTTATGATGCGGGTAAATCCCACCTACCTGAAATCTTTTTTTATTATTTCCCATATAAACATCACCCGCAGGAAATTCGCCGAAAAAACTGTATCGGAAAGTGAATCCAAATTCAGAAATTTGTTTGAGGCACTTTCTGATAGTGTTTTTATTTTAAATATGAAGGGAGAAATTGTTGATGCCAATCAAACCGCGCTAGACCGGCTGGGCTATACTAAGCAGCAACTGGTTGTTATGGATCCAGCCCAATTGAATACCCCTGAAAATGCTGCACTTTTTAATGCCCGGATAGCTAACATTAAACAAAAGAAACAATTGTTTTTCGAAACTGAACACATTACCAGTAATGGCACAAAAATACCGGTGGAGATAAACAGCAGGTTAGTGGAATATAATGGTGAGCCAATGATCCTGTCCATTTCAAGGGATATTAGCCAAAGAAAGGAGTTTCAGAGTAACCTGCAGGAAAATGAAAAAAGGTTAAAAAGTATACTGGAAAGCAGCTCTAACCTCTTTTATATGCATGATGTTAATCATCAAATCACCTATATCAGCCCGAAGGTGGAAGAATTACTAGGCTATACGATGGAAGAAGCAAAGATGCATTGGGCCAAACTTGCCACTAATAATCCTATAAATCAACAAGGGGTAAAATTGACTGAGTTAGCCATTTCCACCGGCAAAGCCCAGCCCCCTTATGAACTGGAGCTGATGCATAAGTCAGGAAAAAAGGTATTTGTAGAGGTTCGGGAGGCGCCTGTAATTGAAAATGGTAAAACAGTGGCCCTCACCGGCGCTTTAGTAGATATTACTGATCGAAAATTGGCTCATCAGGCGCTAAGGAACAGTGAGATAAGGTTTCAGGAAATGTTTAATCACATGAAAACTGCAGTAGCCGTATATCAACCTGTTCAAGAGGGTAAGGATTTTAAATTGATCAACGTCAATAAAGCCGCTGAAAAACTTACCAATTGCAAAAAAAGTGAGCTTTTAGGAAAAAGTATATTGGAAAGATTCCCCGGGTTAAAAAAAACTCCTGCTTACAATGCCTTAAGAAAAGTTTATCAGACCGGCAAAAGTATTCATATACCCCCTTTTTACTATCAGGACCAGAAACAGAAAGGGTGGCAGGAAAACTATATTTACCAGCTACCTTCCGGAGAAATTGTTGTGATCATTGACGATGTTTCTGATCGAATTCAAGCAGAAGGGGCGCTAAAATTATCCAGGAATGCACTGAAGCTTAGAAATGACATATCCAATTCTTTCATTCTCAATGAAGGAGATCAGATTTATGCCTCAATCCTGAAGATTATCCTGCGCGAATTTAAAAGTGAATTTGGTTTTTATGGGTATCTGGATGAGGATGGCTCTTTGGTTTGTCCATTTTTGACCTATGAAATATGGGATCAGCCAAAATTAGCCCACAAGACAGTGGTTTTCAAACAGGAAGACTGGAAAGGCCTGTGGGGGGAAAGCCTGAAGAAGAAAAAATCCAGGTATAAAAATAATAATCTGGTAACGCCGGATGGTCATGTCCAGCTTCGTAATGCCCTGGCAGTACCCATATTATACAGAAACAAACTGATCGGGCAGATTGTGATCGGGAATAAAAAAAGCGGCATTTATACTGATCAGGATAAGAAATATCTGGAACAGATTTGTAGTTATTTGGCCCCCCTGCACTGGTCGGAGATTAAGGAATCCCGCAGTGAAATGGCGCTTATTTTAGCCAAAGAAAGGGCTGAAGAAAGTGAGAAAATATTGAAGCAGCGAAATAAAGATTTGGTGGATAGCAATAACAAGATTATTGAGGTAAATAATCTGTTGAAAAAGGCCAATCAGGAGCTGGATAATTTTGTGTACAGGGTTTCGCATGACCTTCGGGCACCAATCACCTCTTCCTTAGGGCTGGCTTCCCTGACTCAGGTTTCAACCAATCTGGCTGAAATACAAAATTATTCCAAAATGCAGACCGCCAGCCTCAGAAAGCTGGACCAATTCATAAAGGATATTCTGAATTACTCCAGGAATTCCCGGTTAAAGATCACGCCGCAGGCTATAGACTTTGAGGAATTGGTAGATGAAGCCTTGCTGGAAAACCACTACCAGATTGATCAGGACAAGTTAAAAGTCACAAAGAAAATAAAAAATGACAGGGATTTCAAGTCTGATCAGCTAAGGTTAAAGATTATTCTCAATAATTTGATTTCCAATGCCATAAAATTTCAGAATAAATATAATCAAAAACATATTATTAAAATTGTTATCAATGCCAGCCCCAAGGTGGTAAAGATCAAAATAGAAGATAACGGGATCGGAATTGAACAAAAACATCTGGAAAGGGTTTTTGAGATGTTTTACAGGGCCACAGATAAAAGTCCCGGAACTGGTATTGGTTTATATATTTTAAAAGATGCACTGGAAAAATTGAATGGTCAGGTAAAGCTTAAAAGTGAAGTAGGTAGTGGTACTATATTTCAGTTGAAGATTCCCACCCTTTAGTATTTTAGTAATCGAAACAGATTTTACGATTCAACCAGTTTGATCGAGGCTGAATTGACACAGAAGCGTAAACCACTGGGCGGTGGACCATCCGGGAAAACATGACCCAGGTGTGAGTCACAGGTATTGCACATGATCTCCACCCTGACCATGCCATAAGCATTATCTTTTTCATATTTTATGGCATTATCCTTAAAAGGCTGGGTAAAGCTGGGCCAGCCTGATTTCGATTCAAATTTTTGTGTAGCATCAAATAACAAGGTATCACAGGCCGCACAAGCATATTTCCCTGGTTCATAAACCTGGCAAAGTTCACCCGAGAATGGCGCTTCTGTCCCTTTTTTACGGGTAATCCTGTATTGTTCCGGTGTTAATAGCTGTTGCCATTCCTGATCAGATTTTTCTATCCTGAAATCCGGTTCGGGATTTCCCTTATTAACAAATTTAATTACATCATTCCAATCCATTGATCCCAATATTGATTTTCAATTGTGAAACCTGATTTTGACCGTCAATGTTTTCAGGAAATACTAAAAGAGCCTCTGACAGGATTTTAACCTGCGACCCACGCTTTACGAAAGCGTTGCTCTACCAACTGAGCTACAGAGGCATGACCCAAAAATAATGAAGGATAAGTTATTTAACCTCTAATTCACCTGATATATCATTTCGAGCACTGATTCAGCCATTCATTGTTAAATCTTATCCAAATTATTGTTAGATTTAGGTATACTTATTGACCAGTAATTACAGCGAATACTATGAAATATTTTGAACATTTTTACCCCAGGTATTTAATAATTTGCCTCTTCTTTTTGTTTGCATCAGGCGTATCACAGGGACAAGATCTGCCCAATATTCTATTTATTTTCAGTGATGATCAAAGAGCAGATGCGGTTGGGGCCTATGGAAATCCTTATATTCAAACGCCACATCTGGATAAACTGGCCCATCAGGGTCTGAAATTCACCAATAATTTTTGTATGGGCTCACATCACGGGGCGGTATGTGCCCCCAGTCGGGCTATGCTGATGAGTGGAAAAAGCCTGTTTCATGTTTATGACGACCTGGAAGGTGTAACAACTTTGCCTCAGGTTTTGGGTGAAAAGGGTTATGTCACTTTTGGTACCGGTAAATGGCATAATGGAAGAAATACCTTCAAAACAGCATTTCAAAAGGGCAAAACCATCTTCTTTGGTGGCATGAGCGACCATTTTCAGGTACCAGTTGTTGATATGAAACCTGACGGCAGCTATACGGAAACCACTAAAGAGGGATTTTCCACCACCATTTTTACCGATGCCGCCCTGGAATTCCTGGATCAGTATGCCAATGGGGCTAAAGATCAGCCTTTTTTTGCTTATGTTTCCTACACAGTGCCGCATGACCCCCGTAGTCCTGATCTGGAATATATTAACCGGTATGAAGCATCTTCATTGCCTTTACCTCCTGATTTTAAGACTACCCATCCCTTTGATATTGGTGTTATGACTATCAGGGATGAAAACCTGGGAGCCTGGCCCCGTACTCCGGAGCAAATCCGAATGCAATTGGCTGATTACTATGGATTAATCACCCAGATGGATGATGAGATCGGCCGGCTGTTACAAAAACTGAAACAGGAAGGGTTAGATCAAAATACCCTGATCATTTTTAGTTCGGATCATGGTTTAGCCATTGGCAGTCATGGGTTGCTGGGCAAGCAAAATTTATATGAACACAGTATGAAATCGCCGCTGATCATGAGTGGTCCGGGAATTCCGGCAGGAGAATCAAGCCAGGCCCTGGTTTACCTTTATGATCTGTTTCCAACTATTTGCGAATATCTACAAATTGAAAAACCGGCTTCAGTAGATGGATTAAGCCTGATACCAGTAATAAAGGGCGAACGGAAGGAGGTGAGAAACTCCCTGTTTACCACTTATGCCACCTTTCAAAGGGCTGTTCGGGATCAGCGCTGGAAACTGATTCGCTATCCTGAACTGAATTTTACCCAGCTGTTTGACCTGAAAAAAGATCCTTACGAATTACATAACCTGGCCGGACAGGCTGAATACCAGGAAAAAGTGGAAGAAATGATGCAACTATTGAAGCAATGTCAAGCCCAATCAGGAGATGATCTGCCTTTGACTGCTGCCAATACAAAGGATGGTAAGTACGATCTTTCAGAATATGATCGTCAGCCGGATCAGCATCAACCTGATTATACTCTTAAAAAATATTTTGGACGATAGATTTTTGATGAAATTATTTTTGGAAAATATTGTGTATGTTTAAACAAACTTTGGCTTGCCATGGTTTTACAGGCTCTATTTATCCATGTTATACAACCTAAATTAGCTCAATATGTTAAAACTCAGTTTAAGATCCATCATCCTAAGTTTAATGGTTTCATCTTTATTGATTTACAGCTCCTGTAAAAATGATGATGAAGATCCTTCCCCGGCTACTATCATAGGCACCTGGGAAACAGTAGATACAGATACAGAGTTTGCTGTAAGCATCAATGGTATTCCATTAACCCAGCAATTGATAGAATTACTGCTGGAAGGTTCGGGCGTGGATTTTTCAACTATTGATGATGATGATGCTGTTTTAGAATTCAGAGAAGATGGCACCTATCGTACTACTGATGGCGATAATGTTTCTGATGAAGGAACATACAGTCTTAGTGCAGATGGTAAGGTTCTGACTCTGGATAATTCTATTGAAATGGATATTGTCCGGCTCACTTCCAGCCAAATGATTTTACAGGGAGATATCAATGATTCTTTTGAGGAAGATGGAGATTTGATCGAAATTAAGGTTGATTTTGATGTAGATTTACAAAGGGTTGAATAAGTAAAGATCTTCTTCCAATTCAAACGCAGGTAGCTTATTGATCTGCGTTTCATTTTTTTGGCTTTTTGTACGCCAGCGGTCGCCATTGTACGTTATCGGCCATATTGTTTCATTACAGTAAATACCATTTTTATTCAGCAATTCCGGTATTCAAAATATTTTTTCTTTTTTAGCTTCACCTCGGCTAAACTTATTTCCTTACCAGTGGTGGATACATTGGTAAATCTCTCTGGATAAATACTGTTGATTATAAAGTATCAAGCTAAGATGATCAATTGATATATAAGCAGAGTCGTTTAATGGCATGATAATTAATGTGTATGAAATGGAAACTGTGAGATATGGATTCTTAAATATTTTAATTATCACCCGTTTCAGGTGATAATTTATGGAAACTTGTAATCCGATTTAGATGAAATAATAAATTGAAGATGTTCTTTAAAAATTAGGTCCTATGATCAAAAACTACCTCAAATCCAGTTTACGATTTCTATTGAGGAACCGTCTATTCTTTCTGGTAAATATGCTTAGTCTTACCACCGCCATCAGTAGTTGTCTGGTGATAGGGTTTTATATTAAAAATGAACTGAGTTATGATAAAATGCATCAGAAAAGTGAACGGATTTACCGGTATTACACTGTTTCGCAATCTAACGAAAACACCAGAAGTGTACCCTTTGCGCCCCTGGCTCTGGCACCACATTTGGAACAGCAATTTTCCGGAGTAGAAAATTATGTGCGCTTATGGCGTTATAGAAGGGCTATGCCGGTGAGTTATCCTGCAGGGAATATCAATTTCTACGAGGCAGATTTTGGCTGGGCTGATCCATCATTTTTTCAGGTATTTGATTTTCCGGTTTTAAAAGGCAATCCGGAAAAGGCATTAGCTGAAATTGGTAACCTGGTAATTACAGCCTCTACTGCTAAAAAGTATTTTGGAGACCAGGACCCTATCGGCAAAACCCTGGTTTTCAGAGCAGATAATGATATTGAGCTATTGGTAACCGCTGTAATGGAAGACTTTCCTCCCAATTCCCATTTTAAGTTTGATTTGCTGGCTAATATTGAAACAGCCGATCGCTATTTTTGGCGGGGCGGAAATTTTAATGACGAGTTAAATAGCTGGGAAAACCTGTTTGTTGGGGGCTACCTGTTATTATCCCCGGAAGCTGAAGTGGCCTCCCTGGAAAGCTATGCTAACCAACAGGTTAATCAGCATTTATCCATATCCAATGTTTCCTTACAGGTAAAATTCCAGCCATTACAGAAGATTCACCTTTATTCGGATTTAGATGTTGGTGAATTTCAGGCTAATGGAGATATTACAAATGTCTATTTATTTGCAGTCATTGGCATCATCATCCTGTTATTGGGGATATTTAATTTTGTGAATATTTTAACTGCTTATGCTGGTAAAAGAGCCAGGGAAATAGGGGTAAGAAAAACTTTTGGCAGCAAAAGGAGACAGATCATTTTTCAGCAATACCTGGAAATTATGATGATGATGGCTCTGGCTCTGATCCTATCAGTTGGGATAGTGGCAGTTTTAAGCTGGGAAAATGTCCCGTTTATTGCTTTTCAATGGTATAAGATAGGTAATGATATGTACTTTTGGTTGATTTTTACCACCCTGATGATAGTGTTTTTTATTGCAGCCGGGGCGTTTCCTTCCTTGTTCCTGTCCAGGTTTCAGCCAGTGAAAATCATGAAAGGACAATACTGGAAACATTCGGAAGGTGCTTCTATACGAAAATCACTGGTTTTCTTCCAGTTTGTTATTTCTTCGGCCCTGATTATTTCATCCATCATTGTTTACCAGCAAATTAGTTTCCTGAAAAACAAGGAATTGGGATTTAATACAGATCAGGTGCTGATCATACCTATCCATAATGACGGCGCTATTATACCCCAATTCCAAACCCTTAAACAGGAATATAAGCAACTGAATGAAGTAAAATATGTAACCGCTTCATCTAATGTATTTTTTAGCGATTATGTCTATTCCAACAATTTTAACCTGGCTGGAAGCGATGAATCATTTCGATGGCAAAGGTATACAGTAGACCATGAGTTTCCCCAGACCTTTGATCTGGATTTGCTGGCGGGACGGCTTTTTGATGATAAGATGGCCTCTGATTCGATGGCTTTTATACTGAACCAGGCTGCCCTTAAAGAATTGGGGCTGGAGCCGGAACAGGCCATTGGCCGGCAGTTGGTCAATGCAACCATGGATGTAACAGCCACTATTGTGGGCGTGGTGGAAGATTTTCATTTCCGTTCACTTTACAACCAGGTAGAACCATTTGTACTTATGACCCATCCCACAGCTATTGATTTTATTTCTGTGAAACTTAACAGCCGGGATATTGCCCAAACTGTAGTTTCATTGAAAGAGATTTGGAATCAGGTCATTCCCAATACAGTATTTCATTATGATTATTTTGATCAATATTCCGGCCAGGTCTATCAGAAGGCGGAAAACATGAAAAACCTATTTTTAATTTTTACTTTGCTGGCCATTCTGATTGCCTGCCTTGGTCTGTTTGGTTTGGCAGCATTTACCCTGCATCTCAGGTTGAAGGAAATAGGAATTCGAAAAGTATTGGGAGCATCTATGCAGAACGTCTGGCGTTTATTAGTTAAAGATTTTGTATTGATCATCATTGCAGCCAATCTGGTAGTATGGCCGCTGGTGTATTATATCATGGATAGATGGCTGGCTAATTTTGCTTATCAGGCCCCTATGCAATGGTATTATTTTTCACTGGCGGCTGTATTTATGGTTTTCATTTCTTTGCTGGTGATTTCCTATCATGCTATAAAAGCAGCCTCAGTGAACCCGGTAGAAATATTGAAAAATGAATAAATTGGCAACTGGAGTGCAATTGGATTAATCTGCCTGAAAATATTCTTCAAAATTTTTTCAGAATTTAGGTTTATCTTTGATCCTATGAAAATCCTTATTGTTGAAGATAACCAGGAGCTGGTAAGTAATATTCGCAGCTATTTGAACAAGGAAGGAATAGTATGCGAAGTAGCTGAAAACCTGCGTAAGTCTTATGATAAGCTGGCTGCTTTTGAGTATGATGTTGTGGTATTGGATCTGATGCTACCAGATGGAGATGGCCTGGAGCTGTTAAGTATGATCAAACAGGAGCATAGTGACATGGGGGTTTTGATCCTTTCTGCCAAAAACAGCCTGGAAGATAAATTGAAAGGACTTGATCTGGGAGCAGATGATTTTTTGCCCAAACCCTTTCACCTTTCCGAATTAAATGCTCGTCTTAAGGCCATTTACCGGCGCCGAAAACTCAAAGGAAGTGACCAGATCCAGGTGGATGATATTCATATCAACACCAATACCCAGGAGGTTATGGTAAAAGAAGAAATGCTTGATTTGACCCGCAAGGAATATGAATTGTTGTTGTTTTTTATTTCCAATAAAAACAGGGTGCTGACCAAACAAACCATTGCTGAACATTTGTGGGGAGACTACATGGACTTGCTGGATTCATTTGATTTTGTTTATCAGCATATCAAAAATTTAAGGAAAAAGATGAATAGCGCCGGTGCCTCAGAACATATACACACTGTATATGGCTCAGGATACAAATTTAAAATCTGATGCCTATGCGGCTTATTTATAAACTTTCAATCATGTACCTGGCGGCTTCCATCATTGTGTTTGCTTTTGGCGGCTTTGTTACCTATATTGTAATAAACCGGGAGGTGGATCTGGAGGAACAACGTTTTTTACAGGAGCGTCTGGAACAGACCTTAAGGTTTATCAGTCATCGTGAACCTACCAAATCTTTTTCCCGGGATAAAATTTCTATTATTCCTTTGGGTGAATCGGGTCAGGAAAAACCCATCACTTTTTCTGATACCCTGGTGATGCACAGCACTTTACAAAGACCTGAATCACATATCAAGCTGGATGTGGTAAAAGAGGTCAAGGGTAAATACTATGCCATCAGTATGTATGATCTTATTGTGGAGGAAGATGATATAGCTGATGGAGTAGTTGAATCAGTTTTAAATATGCTGGGCATATTGGTAGTGATCTTGTTAATACTTAGCTTTCTGGCTTCAAAAATTCTACTTAAACCATTTGAAATGATACTGGCTCAGATCAGGGCATTTGATCTGAGGGATAACCAAAATGTGACTTTCCCCAGATCTTCTACCAAGGAGCTGCAACAGTTGAGTGAATTCCTGGGAGAAATGACCCATAAGATCAAAAATGACTACCGGAGTCTGAAGGAATTTACTGAAAATGCATCCCATGAAATGCAGACACCATTGAGTATAGCCAATGGAAAGCTGGAATTGCTAATGGAAGATAATGATCTGCGGGATGAGCAATTGCAATTGATCACTGCCGCACAAACCAGCTTAAGAAGGCTTTCCACTTTAGGTTCTTCTCTCACCCTACTTACCAAGATTGATAATTTTGAATTTCGCAGTACGGATTTAATTGATGCTTCTCAGATCATTAAACAGCATATTTACGATTTTCAGGAATTAATTGAAATGCGGCAGATAAATCTTGATTTTCAGGTGCAGGATCAGGTGATGATCTCAGTTAATCCATCATTATTGCAAATCATGTTTACAAACCTGATCAAGAATGCGATCAATCATAATTTCAAGCATTCAGGTGAAATTTATATTGAACTAAATCAGGATCAATTTATCATAAAGAATACCGGGAAAGATCTTAAAGTGCCCCCGGAAAAGCTGTTTGAACGTTTTATAAAGGAGAGTGATCATCATCAATCGTTAGGACTGGGTTTATCTATTGTCAAAAAAATCTGCGAAGTAAGTCATTTCACAATTCAGTACCAGTTTAACAAACCTTACCATTTGGTAAAAATAATATTTTAAAACTTCAGGTTTCCTTCAGATTTAGTACAAAACTATTTCAGGTTATGGGCCTATTTTAGTAGAAAATAATGAATTATGATAAGAATAGGTTTGTCCTTTTTAATACTTTCTATATATGCCGTTTCTGCAGGGGCGCAGTCAGCAGATCAGGTAACAATAACCGGTAATGTGATGGATGGGGAAACGACTCAACCCATTGAATTTGCTACAGTCAGTTTATATCATCCCCGGGATTCAAGTTTAATTACAGGAGTAATAACGGATCCAACCGGAAAATTTGATCTTAACGTGGTGCCAGGTCAGTATTTACTCAAGGTGCAATTTTTATCCTATCAGAACCTGGAGCAACTGATCCAGACCGGTGTCGGGCCTACCAAAAACCTGGGCGTTTTAACCATTTATGAAGATGCGGCCCAACTGGATGAAGTAGTGGTTCAGGGAGAGCGTACCCAAATGGAGATGAAGCTGGATAAGCGAATATTTAATATTGGTCAGGACCTGGTAAGTCGGGGAGGAAATCTTTCGGTCATTCTGGATAATTTGCCCTCAGTAGCAGTAGATGTGGATGGAAATGTGAGCCTAAGAGGTAGTCAGAATGTTCGTATTTTAATCAATGGAAAGCCTTCTGGCTTGGTAGGACTGAATGGGGCAGATGCTTTACGAAATATGAATGGAAATCTGGTAGAGCGGGTGGAGATCATTACCAATCCATCTGCCCGCTACGAAGCTGAAGGTATGGCTGGAATTATAAATATTGTATTAAAAAAGGATCGTTCACAAGGATTAAATGGAGCGTTTACTTTTGAGGCCGGATATCCGGCCAATCATGGCACTTCTTTTAATTTGAATTTCAGAAAAGAGTGGATCAATTTTTTTGCTAATGTCGGGGTAAATTACCGCAATTCTCCCCGGGAAGGTTCGGCCCATCAGCAGTTTTTCCTGCCAGACAGCAGCTATTCCACTGATCTGGTCAGGGAAATGTCCCGCAAAGAATTTTCCAATAACCTGCGTTTTGGCACCGATATATTCATAAATGAAAAAAATACCCTCACAGGATCTTTATTGTACAGTATTAGCCGGGGCGATAATCCCAGTAGCGTGATCTATTATGATCGTAACATCAACCAGGAATTGGTGGCCACCACTGAAAGAATCGGTCTGGAGGCTGAAGACGAGACATTATTGGAATATGATATTAATTATACCAGGAAATTTGAACAGGAAGATGAGGAATTTACCATTGATATCCAGTATAGAAGCAATTCCGAGATCGAAGATGCGGACCTTTCAGAGGATGGGAGCCATTTTGTAAATCCTTTGCTGCAGCATTCACTCAATGATGAAGCATCCACCAACTTTATGTTTAGGGCCAATTATGTGAAGCCATTCGGTAAAAATAAAAAATTTGAAACGGGTTTAATGAGTACCTTACGTACCATCAATACCCAATACCTGGTGGAAGAACAAAATGAGCAACAGGTTTGGGAGCGTCTGGAACAGTTTTCCAATAATTTTGATTATGAAGAGGATATTCATGCTGCCTATGCCATTTATGGAGATGAGTTTGAGAAATTTTCCTATCAGGTTGGCCTACGAACAGAGTATACTTATATCAAGACCCACCTGGTAGATACTGACGAAAAGAACACCCTGGAGTTTCTGAACCTTTTTCCCAGTTTACATCTGAATTATAAGCTGGCTAAGGAAAACTCAGTTCAGATAAGTTATAGCCGACGGTTTGACCGCCCTGGATTTCGAAGCCTGAACCCATTCTTTTCATTTAATGATAACAGAAATATCCGCTCCGGCAATCCCAAACTGCAACCTGAATTTACTGATTCCTATGAAACCGGATATTTGTACAACTGGGGGCAAGGAAGCCTTTATGCCGGTTTGTATTACCGGTATACTACCGGTAAAATTGAGCGTATCAGCACAGTGGAAGATGGTATTACCTATATTATGCCACAGAACCTTAGTACAGAGAATTCATACGGTATTGAAACAAACCTGACCAAGGATTTTTTCGACTGGTTTAAGATTGACGGTAATTTTAATTTCTTCAAGTCGGTGGTGGAAGGTAACTTTAATGGAGAAGATTTAAGTGCCAGTACAGTGACCATGTCAGGCAGGTTAAATAACCAGTTCAAACTATTTAAGAAGGTTGATTTTCAGTTGAGTAGCTATTACAGGGCTCCGGTTAATACTCCACAGGGTAGAAGACAGAGCTACTATACGGTTGATCTGGGATTTAGTAAAGAAATTCTGAAGGAAAAAGGCACCATCATTTTTAATATCAGAAATATTCTTAATTCTATGCGCTGGCGATCTGAGACTTTTGGTGAAAACTTTTACTATGAGTCTGAATACATCTGGAGGCCCCGTCAGTTTAGCATTACCCTTGATTACCGGTTGAATCAAAATCAGAAAAAAGGCAGAAGATCAGGAGGCCGGGGAGAAGGTGGTATGGATGGGGGAGGAGATTTTTAATGTTTAGGTTGATTCAATCATCTTTAGAAATTTAGCCATTCAGGTAATTGAGAAGATTTGAATAAATCTCAAATTTGATTGCACTTAGAGGTGGATTTTTACAAGCAGGAGGAAATAGTAAGATTTAGCCAAAATAAAAACACAGAGCCTAAGTTTAGATAGACCCTGTGCAAACAATATAAAGTAAAGAAGAAAGGATTCTATAGGTAGTTAATCCTGAAGGTCCACCGAAGAAAAAGCTTCTAAAAGTTCTTCCGGTTTCCGGTGGTCGTCCAGGTATTCTTCAAAACTAGCGGTACGTTGATAAATGATGGAAATGCCTATATTCAGGATATGTTCGAAGTTATCTTTAGCCTGATCCAGGGGCACTCTGTCTTTTTTCACCATTTTTTTATAATACCTGTTTAATTTTTTAATGGCGTAGTAGATGCTTGGCTTTTCCACTACAGTTTTTACCCCTGGAGAGGTAGCTGTTCCTTCCTCTTCATAGGTATAAAGTTCTTCCAGAATATACATTTTTTTGGCTATTTCATGACCTAAATAATTGTCCTGAATAAAACTTTCAACTATTTCTACTTCATTGGCATTATCCAATTGCTGGTAAAATTCAAATTCATTGTCATTATCCATAGCCTGGGCCAAAGCCCAAACTTTGCCGGTACTCAGAATAAGTATTATCAGGTAGAAGAATTTTAAATATTTTTTCATCATGACTACTTTATATTGTTCTTTAAATCCTTTCTTCAAGTCCGGACAACCAGTAGTAACCTGATCATCCGGACTTTCAATTTTACTAATTACAGTTTATTGGGCATCCCACCAAACTGGTGTAAACACAGATACATTTGGAGCATTGGATGGATTATATTCCACTTCGTCAGTAGGATAGGGAAACCTTTTGGGTAATTCACTTCCCTGAACTGGTTCAAGAGCCGGGTAACCTGTGCGTCGAATGTCTGTGAATGCTTCTGGTTGCAGGAACATATGGATGTATTTCTGGGTCATGATCATTTCCAGCAAATTTGCGCCAGACATTTCATCAATTTCCTCATTTACAGCAGCTATCCAGGCCAGGTTATCTTCATTGACCAGGCTCAGTTCATACCTTTCCATAGAAAGTAAAATGGCATCTTTTAAAGCTTGTTTAGCTGCATCTTCATCTCCTGCCCGATATAAAGCTTCTGCCCGAATAAACGCTCCTTCTGTAGCCTGAACAAAGGCAACCGGTGCTGCTTTGGAGGTCCAATAGCCATCACCACTGAAAACATTCACTCCAGAGCGAGGGTCAGACATATTTGCATAAGTACTGTCAGCCAACAGGTTGGTATAGAAATCGTTGTCATTGATATACCCCGCCCTTTGTATCAGGAACTGGTACATGGGGTTTTGGCCGGAAGAACCTTCATCATAAGGTTGCATCATGTCATCGGCCACTTCGGTGAGGCCGTTATCCAAATCACTGATCACACTATTGTAATCTACTGAGCCTCTTTCCGTCAGGTGCATTTGATAGCGGGCTCTGAGGGTATAGGCCGCTTTGATCCAGTTCTCGATGTTGCCATTATAGATATAATCGTTTTCCAATCCGTATACATTTCTGGTCGATTCAGAAATCTGTAAATCTGCTATAGCTTCTGTCAGATAATTCTCTATTACCTGATAGATCTGTTCCTGGCTGTCATATTGGGGCTGAAAATTTTCATTTCCCAACAAAGCCTGGCTCCAGGGAATATTATCCCAAAGGTCAGTTGCATTACCCAATGCCACTGCGGATAAAACCTTAGCCACTCCTCTTAATTGAGCTGACTCAGTACCGGATTCCGGACCGGTCTTTTCAATGATCTGTTTCAAATCCATCAATACATCAGAATAGATGGAACCCCACACGTTATTGACATCACCTTCTCTCAGGATATAGCTGTCAATAGCCTGGAACTGCCGGTCTTCTCCTTTCAACTGTTGATTCCATACGGCCAGGGTGCCGGCTATATCCGCTCCACCGATATAATAGCCCAGACCAGCTTCAACCCCGGGAAGAATCAGGTTGGGCGTGATATCAGTAAGGTTGTCAGGATCCTCATTAATTTCTGGATCGATCCAGTCTTCACAGGAAGAAAATATAAATGCAATTGAAAATAATATTATAAGATATTTACTAAACTTCATGACTATTCGATTTTTATAAACCAACTCTTAAACCAAAAATATATGAACGAACACCGGGATTGTTGAAGTAATCAATTCCCAAACCATTGTTGTTACCCACCAAACTGGTTTCCGGATCCACACCGGTATAAGGGGTATCAATCCAAAGGTTGATTCCGGTAAAATACAATTCCAGGTTGTTGATAAAGATATTATCCAGGAAATTGGGACTAAATTGATAGGAAAAAGTTACTTCTCTTAATCTTACCCAGTCGGCTTCTTCCACATAGGGCTCAGAAGGACCAGTGAAACCGCTGCCTTCGCCACTCCACCAGTACCAGTCTTCATCTACCACTACTTCAGAGGTATTGGCTGGGCCAGGTCCGGGTACTTCAATAAAATTGCCATCTGCATCGGTAACCAGTTCTCCAGCTTCCCGCTGATAGTGAACTACATCTCCGTCGCTGTTTACATGTCCATAAACTCCATCCCATACTTTTGATTCTCCTCTGGTTTCAGTGTCTTTATGGGTACCGAAGTAGTACAAGGCTCCTTTGGTACCATTCCACATCAGGCCACCTTCTTTTATATCCAGCAAGGCAGATAGACTGAATCCTTTATAAGTAAATGAGTTGGTAATACCGGCAGTCCAGTCAGGCTGCACAGTACCCATTTCCTGCATACTGGGATCTGAGAAGGGGAAGCCATCCATAAACGGATCATTGGGGTTGTCGTTGATCAGTACCTGGCCATCATTAGTACGGCTCCAGCGTAATCCAAACAGGGATCGGTAAGGAGAACCTACCACTGCTCTTACCTGAGGTTCGGTGAAACCAGACAGGAAGACGTTTTCCACACCTTCAGCCAGTTGAGTTACCTCAGAATAAGGATTAGACCAGTTCATATTGATGCTCCATTGGAAATCAGACGTTTTCACCGGGATGGCGTTGATCACTACTTCAAAACCATTGGTTTCCATGGTTCCTGCATTCAGGTAAGCAGCTTCATATCCGGTAGAGGTGGCTATGGGCACAGATAATAACAGGTCGCTGTTGGTGGTATTGAAGTAGGCCACATCAACTGCCAAACGGTTTTGAATCAGGCTCATATCCAGTCCTAATTCCCATGTATCCATTCTTTCCGGACGGATCTGGTTGTTTCCAATAGTGTTTCCCAAAGTGTAGGCGTTGGAGCCAAGGAAGGGGAATTGAATCCCGTTAGGAGTGGTCCATCCATCAGCCGGATTAGGCTGGAAGTAATAGGTTCGGGTAGCATATGCTGCCGCATCATTGGCAATCTCGGTATAGGAAGCCCTCAATTTGGCAAAATTTACAATATTGCTTCCGCTCAGGGCCGGGATTTCGGTCAGCACGAATCCTAATCCTACGGAAGGGTAGAAGAAAGAGTTGTTATCTTCTGGTAGCGTTGTTGACCATTCATTTCTGGCCGTGGCATTCAGGTACAGCATATTCCGGTAAGATAAAGTCATATCCCCATAAAAGGCAGCTGTTCTTTTTCGGAAATTGCTTTCAGAGCCCCTGGCATCAGTGGTATTGGCTATGTTGTAGAATTCCAGACTTTGAAGTCCAAAAGCTTCTGCTGAAGTGCTCTCTACAGTGGATTGATAAATGTTATGTCCTAGCAGCAAACCAAAATCCCAATCCTGACCAAATTTGGTATTGATGTTCATCATCAGGTCGGAGTTAATGTCTGTGCTGAATTCATTCTCGTCCAGGTTGTAACCTTCAGGGCTATCTGCTGAACCTATTTCAAAGTAATTTTTTACATCTTTGTTCCAATTATCCAGACCAAATCGGTAAGTAAAGCTCAGCCAATCATTGGTTTGATAATCCAGTTGGGCGAAACCAATTAGCCGGTTTACCCGGTCGATATACCTGTTCTTGTTTACAGTCCAATAGGGATTGTCATATCCTCCACCGCCACGGTAGGTTCTTTGTTTACCGTTAGGCCACTGATACAAGTAAGAGTTATCAAATGTAGGAGGGGTACGGGTTAATCCCAACATTACACCAGATACATTAGACCCTTTTTGCACCCTGTCTCCCTTGGAGCTAATGAAATTGGTACTGGCTGTAACTTTCAGGTCGTTGTTGATTTTGGTACTCCCGGTTAATTTAACTGAAGTTCGGTTAAAACTGTTGTTTGGTACAATTCCTTCATCGGAATTATTGGAAAGTGATAAATAGAAGGTGCTTTTTTCGTCTCCACCGGATACATCTATATGGTTTTGAAAGGTGGTTCCGGTGCGGAAGAAATCATAATGGTCATAAGCCTGAACCGGAATGTTAGAAGCAAAAGGACTACCGGCCGGAACCATCCTGCCATTGGGATCCCATAGACGGATGTATTCATCCATCGGTGTTATTCCACCAAAAGGATATTCATCTCCGGGAACATAATTGGGATCGGTGGAATAACGTAATTCGTCAATAGGAGGCCCCCAGGCCACCGCGTTATAAATTTGTTCATCCGGCATTTGAACTCCGGTTCGATCGTACAGACCCATGTAGATTTCAGAGCCCTGGGCATATTTGGTTTGAAGTTCCGGTAAAAGTGAAGGTTCATTCAATTTCACAAAAGAATTATAATTTACCTGAACTTTTCCACCGGTGTTGCCACCTTTTTTGGTTGTGATAATTACGGCTCCGTTGGCAGCCCTGATTCCGTATAACGCAGTGGCAGCCCCACCTTTAAGAATACTGATGTTTTCTATATCGTTGGGGTTAAGGTCCATGGCCCGGTTTGATTCAGCTACCCCACCTACCGTATTGCCGGAGTTACCACTGTTATCTATAGGTACACCATCTATTACAAATAGTGGCTGATTACTTCGGGTAATGGAAGCAGCACCTCTGATTTCAATAAAGGACGAAGCTCCGGCATCTCCGGAAGAGGAGTTGATCCGCACTCCGGCCACTCTACCCGCTAATGCATCGATCATACTGGTACGGGAAGCTTTGGTCAGCGTTTCGGATTCTACATTTTCTACTGCGTAGCTTAATCCTCTTCTTTCTCTTTCGATACCAATAGCGGTTACAACTACTTCGCTCAATTGCTGGATGTCAGCAGACATCACCACGTTGATTTCCGATTGGTTGCTGATCTCTACTTCTCTGGTAGCTAAACCAATGAATGAGAAAACCAATACACCTCCTTCTTCGGGAACAGTAATGGTATAATAACCATCAACATCAGTAATTTCACCGATAGATGTTCCTTGTAATACAACATTGACACCAGGTATGGGATTTCCGTTATCTTCGGAGGTCACCAACCCGGTAACAACCCTGGTTTGTGCTTCTGCCAATATAAAATTCAGCAAAAAAACACTTAAAAATAGCAAACCCTTTTTCATACGATACTTATTTTAGTTTAAATAAAATGAATTAAACAGGTAAATACCTTTTATTTTTTTATCACCCAAAATGGGTGATACAATTATAAATAATAATTTTAATAAAAAAAATATATAGCAAAAAAAATTGAAAATATCGGTATAAAGTACTTGGTTAATTTAAAAGTATAAATTAAAATATGGATATATTTAATTTGGTGAAATTTAGAAACTTATATGGGTAATCACCTCAATTCAGATGCTTATAGAATGATTGATGTTTTAGTTTAAGGTAGTAATTAGTGCTAATTATTCAGTAAAAATGTATATCTATTGATTGATGGTTTATATATGAGCTCTATATGTGTCAAAATAGTAATATAGAATATTTTCAACATGTAAATCAAGCTGAGCTTTTATTATGTAATACATCACATAAATGATATTTTAGAATAGCTATTTATTTCGACAAATTATAGGCGTGTTATATTTTTATAGATTATAAAATACAAAAAAATAACATGTTAAAATTTTACAATTTGTATAAATAGAAAGGGGGAGGCAGGTGAAATTTATGTAGGTTGATTAAGTGAAATAGGCACCTTTTTTAACTGATAAAATTCTCGAGATTTGCTTAACTAAAATAGCATATGTCTAATCTGAGTTGATTTGACAGAAGATGAAAGTATTGGAATAGTAAAGGTAATTATATCTGTTGTAGAAGATAGTTTTACTAATATTTTTTGAATTTCGAGATAGTTGTAATTTGTCTATGGTTTCATTTCCAATATTCATGTTTCAAATTTTATCGTAACCAAACTTCGGGTCGTTTTTAAAATTTTGTTCATAATTTTTTTTTGATTGATATTTCAAATAATGATTGGTTTTATGGAAAATTTTAAAAATGTAATCCAATTAATTAATTAATAATATTAAAAGAGAGGCGATAAAAAATAACGTAGGCTGTTTTTTAAAGGGTAGATTGTTGCTGTGGTTATAATTGCGCAAGTGATTTTATGAAGACCAAAAGTGCAATGGCTCAGATATGGCTGCGATCTCCACTTCAAGAGGGCGCTTTCTGATTTAATCCATGTTTCCTGGTTATAAGATACTGCTTAAATACCAGTAATCATTTCTGCCGATTGACTTACACTGTCAGGTTCTGATTCATAGGTAAGTCCATGGCCAAAGGGAAATAAGGGGTTTTCCGAATCATAGGGTACATCTTCATATTGGTTTTCTACAGCCCTCATGGAAGAAGGCATTTCAAAAGGCAATTTGGCCTGGGGATTAAACCGGCCAAATACAATATCCAACAGGGCCTCATCATAGGCTCCAAAATCTGCCATTAATCCGGCTGCCTGATCTGTAATTTCAGGTATCACAGCTGGTCTGTCCAGATAGATGCAGATAATGGTCGGCTTTTGCCGGCAGATATTCAGGATCCGATTCAACTCAGCCTGGGGGAAATCCAAATACCCCTGATGCAGGAAAGCTTCCATAAAGCTACCTGTACGTGGTTCAAATGGGGCTTGAAGCCGCAAGACAGCAAAATCTGCTTTTTTTAAGCTGTCAATTACCTGCCCATATTTACCGGCAATTTCCTGATCAATGTTTTCCACATATATTTTTACCTGTTCTGTGAGTGGAAGCATACAGTTCCCTTTGGTATCCATTTTATTTTTTAGTAAGACAATGGATTTTCGCTGGGCCAGGTCTCCTTTTTCCTGGTGAGTGGCCGAACCCACTATATTTACAGCTTTATTTAAATCCACATAAGGATCTTCAAATAATCCCAACTGAAATTTGGTCTTCAGGATACGCCGCACAGACTGGTTGATCCGCTCCTCTGAAATACTTCCCTCCTGAACCAGTTCCAGCAATTCTGCGGTGTTGGAATTTCCTCCGAACTGGTCTACACCGGCATCAATCGCTCTTTTAATTTTCTGCTTAGGAGTAAGGTTTTCAACACCCCATCCGGTGGATTCAAATAATTCGTAGCCCAATAAGCTAAATCCCTCTATAATGCTCCAGTCGCTGCATACCAGTCCGTCATATTGGTATTTTTTTCTGAGCAGGTCCTGAATGATCTCCTTATTAAAACTCATACCCACATTTTCGGAGGTTTGATCCACGGGGATGCCATAGTAGGGCATGATCATGGCTGTTCCCGCTTCAAAAGCTGCTTTAAATGGTTTAAGGTGATATTCAAACTGATATCCCGGATAAATCTGCTCGGCTCCGTAACTGAAATGAGGATCCCAGCCATCTTTCTGGGGACCACCGCCGGGCCAGTGTTTGGTCATGGTGGCTACACTTTCACTTCCCAATTGTTTTCCTTGAAAACCGTAGATATAAGCTGCGATCATTTTAGCGGACAGGTCAGCATCTTCTCCAAATGTACCATTGATACGGGACCATCGAGGCTCTGTAGCCAAATCTGCCATTGGGTGTAAAGCTGTAGTAATTCCTACCGCCCTGTATTCTTTGGCGGCAATTCTTCCAAATTCCACTACCAGGGCCGAATCGTTGGTTGCGGCTAAGCCTATGGGCTCAGGCCAGGTTGACCAGTCACCGCCCAGCATATCATTTCCCACAAAATTGTTGATACCATGACGAGGATCAGTAGACAATGTTACAGGTATTCCAAGCCGATCCTGTTCCGCAATTTTTTGTAGGTCATTTTGCCATTGCGCCAGGTGTTTTGTAGCAGGTACACCGAAAAGATTGAAAGTTCTCAGCTTCTTCTGGACCAGGTAATCATAAGTGGATCCCAAAAAGAATTTTTTAGGTGCGGGTTTGGTCAGAATTTCACCTTCAGAGCCAATTCCAATCGAAGGGTGCCACATCAAACCCACTTTTTCCTCAATAGTCATTTGTTCCAGCAAGTTTTCAATGCGGGCTTCAGTTGGCTGACGGCTGTCTTCATAAATATCCAGTTGACCATTATTGTTCAGGTCCCGAAAAGTATATCCATTCGCTTCCAGTATAGATTTGTTTATCAGCAGAGCTTTTGATTTGGCATTCTTAATGCTAAAGCTTACCTGTACGTAGACAAAGGTAAGCAGCAAAAAGGTCAGAATAGATGCCACCACATACAACAGCAATTTGAGGAATTTTTTCACTAATTTCATGGGGAATATGTTTATTCATTCAAATATATCCTCAAATAGGATCGAATCATAATTTTAATAAAAGACAAAAAAACATGATTAAAAAATTATCTGCTATTTGTAAGTTTAGCCTTTATGCACTAAATCGGATAAAAGGTCCTGTTTTTACAATCTTTTTAATGTCTGGGTTATTACTTTTAACTTTCAAGTCACCGGAATAAAATGAAAAACTCCTTACTTTCACTTGTATTTTTAATAGTTCTTTATCCTGTTTTTGCTCAGGATCAAAAACCCTATAGTGCTACCTTCATATCATTATTTGCCGGAGATACAGTAGCTGTAGAGACCTACACCAGGTATGATCATTATTTGACAGGAAAAGCAATCATCAGGATCCCGGATCTTCATATTCGAAATTTTCACATCACATTCAAACAGGATGGCAGCATTGAAAAGCTTTATCTCACTATGGAAGATCCGGTCAATCCTTCCTTACCTTTCAAATCCCGTTATGGCTACCGGGTATTACAAAGCCTTCATTTTGAAGGAGATAGTCTGGTCAGCAGGTTTTATCCTGGTGAGCAGGTCAGCCGGTTTAAGTCAGAGGATATTTCATTTTTAGGTGGTTGGTCTCCTATTATGTCACTGGTGGAGTGGAATTGCAGAAGGTTGAAAGCTTCAGGTAAAAATGAAATAAATTCAAATATGGTCAATACTTATTTAGGTGTTCATGGATTTTCACTAAAAGAGATTTCTCCTGATTCCATTTTAGTAAGGGGCGACTTATTCCGCCATATGCGGGTGAAAGTGGATCAGGAAGGCCAGGTGGAAGCGATTGATGGTTCCGGTTCGGCCTGGAATTATAAGACCTCGAGGCATCCTCCTTTGGATATTTATGAATTGATCGAGCACTTCAGAGGCAAACCTGCCCTTGGTGATCCCTCACCACCAGGTCGGCTGGTAAGAGAAATTGATGGAACACCTATAACCATAACTTATGGCCGTCCTTTTAAGAGAGGCAGGGAAATATTTGGAAATATTGTTCCTTATGATACCATCTGGCGGACAGGAGCAGGGCCTTGTACCAGGATACAATTTGAAAAAGCTATAATTTTTAATAAAACCACCATTCCTCCCGGTGATTATTGTTTGTACACCATACCTAGCCAGGATCAATGGACCCTGATCTTTAATACAAATCTCAATCAATGGCCCACCAATCCTGATCATACCAGGCATGTGGCTGAATTACCAATGAAAGTGTCCAGGCTGGAAAATGCAGTGGATCAATTGACATTTGAAATTAGAAAAGAACAGCAGCAACATGTTCTGCATATCAGATGGGATGATATGGATGCCTTTGTGCCATTTCAAATTAAATAGCAAGTTTCCAATTGTTAAAACTCACGAACAAACTCAAAATCGGTATTCAAGACCGATGGAGAATTGATTATTCAGTAAATCTAATCCTGTCTGGGCAGGCCTTCTTTTTATCCACCAATACATCGGTACAATGTACAATCACCAGCTTGTTTTCAATGGGAAAATAGCCACTGACATACCTTCCTATAAAGGAGGTGTCACCTCTGATAAACATTTCATTATTTAGTCCCAATCCGGAGCAATTAAGCGATCAGTTGAATTTTAGTAGGATCATTTTATTTTTTTCAATTTAAATATCCTATGGCAATCAGCCGTTGTCGGGTTTGGTCAAAAGGCGATGGACTTAAACCAGACAATAAATTTTTTGATCAATTTTTCGTTTCAATTCCCGATAAGCAGAAATGTTCTTAAATTTACCTGATTAAAATCCAAAATTATGAAAAATCTAACCAGAATTATTCTAGTACTGATACTTGTGGGTGTAGTGCATTTTCAGGTTTCAGCTCAAGACACCAAACTTAAAGCCCTAATTGTAGATGGTCAAAACAATCATGCCGTGTGGCCCAAATCCACCATTATGATGAGGCAGTACCTGGAAGGAACCGGGATGTTTGAAGTAGATATTTATCGTTCACAATTTACCTGGAAAGGTGAACGGGAAAAGGATTTTCTACCTTTGGCTGGAGTGGGAGAGACCCAGGACCTGGAAAACCCCCAACCTGACCCGGATTTTGCCCCCAATTTTAAAAAATATGATGTAGTCATTTCTAATTTTGGCTGGAAAGCGGCCAACTGGCCGGCAAAAACCCAGAAGGCACTGGAAAAATATATGAAATCCGGTGGTGGTTTTGTTTCAGTACATGCAGCTGATAATTCCTTCCCCGACTGGGAAGCATATAATCATATGATCGGCCTGGGGGGATGGGGAGACCGGAATGAAAAAGACGGACCCTATGTATATTACAACAATCAGGGAGAGTTGATCCGGGATCCATCACCGGGAGGTTGTGGTGCTCATGGTCCCCAGCATGTTTTTCCCATTACAATTCGTGTACCTGACCATCCCATTACCAGGGGGATGCCCGAAACCTGGCTCACTACTAAAGATGAGTGTTATGCTAAATTACGGGGACCAGCTGAAAATATGACCATACTGGCTACAGGTAAAGACATGTCTGGCCAAGCCCCCACTGATCGTCATGAGCCCATGCTGATGGTGATCAATTATGGTGATGGCCGTGTTTTTCATACCACCCTGGGACATGATGATTATTCTATAGAAAGTGTGGGTTTTATCACCTCCTTTTTAAGGGGTACAGAATGGGCGGCTACCGGTGAAGTAACCATACCGATCCCGGAAGATTTTCCTACTGCAGGAAAATCTACCAGCAGGAAATTTGAATTGAAAGGAGAATATAAGGCTAATTAGGATGTAGTTGCTGAGAAATTGATTGGCAGTTTTGAGAGCTACTGCATCAAAATAGACATGCTACCTTACTTGATCTTTTGTCCTGGCCGGACTGGAAGTGCTTTTTGTCTTGATGCAAAAAGTACCCAAAAAAATCAAGAAAGAAAAATATGCCTTCACCTTTCGCGTAATTTTCGCTCAGTGCCATATGGGCCCGTCATACCATAGTACCACCACTTCTGTCGGGATAGCGCGCTTTTTTGATTTCTATTAGGCATAGCTCCCTTTAATTATAGAAATCATCATTCATCCAAATTCAATGGCGGTCATGGGGGGGCGGCCAATGAATATCGTCATTTCTCTTAAATTAATTATCATTATCCTACAGCTGCCTGTTTAGCGGCTCATTTACTGATCGTTTACCTGCTTCATGTATTCTCCATATTTGCCTTCACTGCGCAATTGTTGTATCAGGGCGGTTATGGATTTCAAAGCATCAAGAAATGGAATCTTTTTTCCGCTAAAATCTATAAATTCCACACTTTTTTGAGAAATTAACTGATGTCTCTGGCTTAAAGGGATCTTGAGGAAACTATGTAATGGCAATAATTCATGATCTGTAGCTGATCTCCTGATGGCTACATTGGCTATGGTTATTTTATCTATTTGTCTCATACTTATGCTTTATTTTCTTGGTTGATCATATCCTTATCGGTCATATCTTCTGCTACCTGGGCTTCCATCGAGGAAAGTAAGGCTGCCAGTTCTGCCTCATCAATTTCCTCATCTTCTCTTTGCAGTTGAGGATAAAGCAGGATGCCTTCCCTTTCTTCCTGGGGAGAAACCCGTAAACCTGTCATTTTTTTCAGCCCTTTGAAAATGATATAACCCATACCAAACGTCCAGACAAAACAAACGCCTGTACCAAGCAGCTGTATAAAAAACTGGATCAACATACCATTTAATCCCTGAGAAATGATTTCCGGGGAGATGACTACCAGTAAAGTGCCAGTAATACCACCAAATCCATGAATAGGAATAGCTCCCACTGCATCATCAATTTTATATTTCAGCAGTAATTCAAAAGAAAGATTGTGAACTATACCTGCAATCAATCCAATCAGTATAGCTGTGAAAGGATTTTGTATATGGGCAGAGGCAGTAATGGCTACCAAGCCGGTCAGAGCTCCACCTATTAGTTTTTCATAAATAGACTTTTTCTGTTGAAATATCAGGGCGTGAAAATACGCAGCCATTCCAGCAGCAGCTCCAGCAAGGTTGGTATTTAAAATAATATATCCTACCTTGTTTGAGAAGGATAATGTGCTACCGCCATTAAAGCCCCACCAGCCAAACCACAATAAAAACAAGCCTAAAACTGCATAGGCAATGCTGTTGGGTTTCATTTGCCGGGGTTGTCCACTTTCATCAAAACGGCCAATACGGGGGCCCAGCAGGAGCAAACCGGCTAAAGAAACCCATGCCCCTACGGAATGTACTACCGTAGATCCGGCGAAGTCAATAAAACCCACGCTTTCCAACCATCCCATATTACCCTGAATAAATAAGGAACCCCAGGCCCAATGACCAAAGACTGGATAAATGATTACAGCGATAAATATGGTAGCCACCAGATAGGGAATAAATCCGGTTCGTTCGGACATGGCTCCGCTTACAATGGTCAAGGCTGTCCCAACAAATGCCAGTTGAAACATAAAGAAAACAGGACCTAAATGACTGGCACCTGCCTGATCAAAATCCATGGGTATAAAAAAACTGGTACCAAATAATCCAAAAAAGCTAGACCCAAACATGATCCCAAAACCTATGAAAAAAAAGATCAGACTACCTATAGACCAATCAATTACATTTTTCATAGCTACTGTACTTCCATGATTTCTCCTTACCAACCCCACTTCAAGGCTTTTAAAACCTGCCTGCATTAGAAAAACCAGGGCAGCTGCCAAAAGTACCCATAAACTATCAATATCATATTGGGTAATGGAGATAGCATTTTGAGTCCCGGATGCTGCTCTGGATTCAGTGGAGATCATGAAGAAAAAGAAACCAGGAACCAAGATCTTAAACAATAAATTGTTTTGCATAATGTAAAATATTTAATTAATCATACCTGTTTATTGTAAAAGTGTGCAATATAATATAATAGGAATTTGAAATAATGAGCTTTTATTTGGAAATGTTACATAAATGATGTTTGAACACCTGATTATAAAATTTCATTAATTTCAAGCTTTGTAAAATATTGTTAGGATCTTAATTTTACAGGCTTCCGTGAATCAAAAATCTGGTGGCAGGGTTTAAAATCTGTGATTTTGTTAAAAATATAGTGGGATTATTTAAACTTAACTGATATTTTTCTATTTTTCCGGTCACAGTTTTTTATCCAAAATATATACAACTCAGACAGATATCAGATAAAAAACAGAATATTTTGATTTGAAACTGCCTAATAATGGAAAATAAAACATCTCTGGATATGCCTTTTGAATCTACAGAAGGGAAATAAAGATACTTAATTAAATGAAGCGAAATTCAATCAAATTTTTACAGGTATATTTTTTATGCCTTTTCAGCTGTCAGCCTTTTGAACAAACAGGGGAAGCTTTGGAACCGCTCCAAATCAGTGGCATTTATCCCCACCTGGCTTATTATAATGATGAAGGAGAATGTGGTACCGGGGCAGTTGTGCCCTGGCAGGACCGGCTATGGGTAATCACTTACGGCCCTCACCTGCCTCTGGGGTCATCAGATAAGTTATATGAGATCACTCCGGACCTGAAGCAAATTATCAGGCAGGAAAGTATTGGAGGTACACCCGCCAACCGCATGATCCATCAGGAGAGCAACCAGTTGTTTATTGGCCCATATGCCATTGACCAGGAGCGAAACGTTCGGGTAATTCCCTATGCCATGGCCCCGGGTCGCCATACCGGCACAGCCCGTCATCTGACCAATCCAGCCGAAATGGTCTACTATGGCACCATGGAGGAGGGATTTTATGAAGTTGGCGTGGAAGATCTGGATGTAAATGTGCTATACAGGGACATAAATGAAAATGAAATAAGTGATGCTCCTCAATGGAAGCAAACCCTGGCTAACCTATACGGGGCTCATGGGAAAGGGCTGTATTCGGGACAAGGAGTACTGGTCTACTCCAATAACGGAGAATCATCAGCGGAAGCCCGGGAAAAGTTTGATATTGCTTCCGGATCCTTATCTGAATGGGACGGTCAGGATTGGAAGCTGGTGCGACGTAATCAATTTGTAGAAGTGACGGGTCCCGGAGGTATTTATGGCAATTCCAACCCAGCCACTGATCCTATATGGGCTACTGGTTGGGATCATAAGTCCTTGATTTTAGCCGTAAGAGATCAGGGTCAATGGTCTTTTTACCGGCTTCCCAAAGCCAGTCATAGCTATGACGGAGCTCATGGCTGGAATACAGAATGGCCCCGGATCAGGGATGTGGGTACGGAACAACATCCTGATTACCTGATGACTATGCATGGGATGTTCTGGCGATTCCCAGGTTCCTTTTCCGCTGGTATTTCAGCCGGGATCCGGCCCCGCTCAGCTTACCTGAAAGTGATAGGTGATTTTGCCCGCTGGAAAAATCAATTGGTATTTGGCTGTGATGATTCAGCCCAGCGTGAATTCCTCAACAAAAGAAATGCTAAGGGAGGTATTGAGGGTCCGGGGCAGTCAAACTCCAATCTCTGGTTTACCGATTTAGGTCAACCCGATCAGTTAGGTCCTTCCACGGCTGAAGGGGCAGTATGGCTGGAGGAAGAAATTCAGGCTAATAAACCTTCCGAACCTTTTTTGTGGGCTGGCTGGCCCCATAGGTATGTTTGGATCCATAACCTGGGCGACCAACTGGTAAATTTTATTTTTGAAGCAGATCAGCAAGGCAATGATGAATGGAGCGAAGTAAAAAATGTAGCTGTACAGCCACAGCAATCTGCTTTTGCAGATTTTAAAGAAATACAATCAGAATGGATCAGGGTCCGTACAGATCATCCCACCAAAGCTACAGTTCATTTTTCCTATACCGGAGAAGAAAACAGAGGGATCCAACCAGCTCAGATTTTTGAAGGACTTACTATAGTTGGGCAAAATAGTACTACAGCAGGCTTGTTATATGGTTTGGGATCGGATAGAAGGGCCTTGGGAGTGGCTGCTGTAAAATATGATCATGGTGAGATGAGGGAAACAGGTTATTATGAGCTGGATTCTGCCATGAATTTACAGTTCAAAAAAGATCCTGAAACTGAGCAGTTTATACGGGAAAAATTTGCCATTCCCCGGCAGGTGGTTTCGGTGGAAACATCCTCTGTATTAGTCGTTGACGACCAGGGTCGTCGCTGGCGGCTACCTTTAGGTAACTTATCTTTTACTGACCTGACCAATGCGGCTGCTTTAAGAATTGCCCGGGAAGTTGCTACTGAGCGGGACCTGTTTAGCTGCCATGGCACTTTTTATGAATTACCGGCTGAAAATGCTGATGGTTTCGCTAAAATCCGGCCCATCTCCTCTCATAATTTCAGAATTCATGATTATGCTTCATACAGGGGAATGCTAATTATGACTGGTATTGATCCGCAACCAAATGAAAATGAGCATATTTTTATTTCAGATGATGGACAAGCAGCAGTGTGGGCAGGTGTAATTGACGATTTGTGGCAATTGGGAAAACCTGTTGGCCAGGGTGGACCCTGGGATCAGGCCAAAGTGAATGCAGGGATTCCCTCTGATCCTTATCTTATCGGATTTTATGATCGAAAACAAATGACATTATCTCATGAATCTGGTGAACCTGTGGTTTTTAATATAGAGGTAGATCCTACCGGGCACGGTACATGGATGCAATATCAGCAGGTAACAGTAGATCCGGGAGAAATGTTTGAACATACTTTTCCGGGAGCATTTCAGGCCCGTTGGATAAGGTTCAGGACAGATAAGCCGACTGTAGCCACTGCTTATTTGATTTATGAATAAATACATAAACCAATTTTCTGAGTTTTTTATAAAAAATCAGATCAACTGATAGCTAAAATATAGGAATAATATAAAATAGCATTTAAATTTATGGTAATGCTAGAGAATTCTGACCTAAAAGCCTTAAAGGAACCTGTGATTTCAATTCGTTCAGATTAAGATTAATAAACAGAAACAGATGAAGTTGGTCCTGCTAAACATATTGGCGCTGATAACCCTTCTTTTTTCTGCCAGGGAAGAACCCAGAAAGGAAGAAGTTTTTAAGGTTTACCTAAAGGATTCCCTGTTGCATCAGGTTGAGTTGATTTATGATGATAATAACCTGCCTGATCAGTATCATGCTTTCATCAGGAGCCCGGTTTGTGATGATGGATTGTGTAAAATGGTTTCCTTACATGTTTACTGGGATTTGTTAGGCCATTTTAAACAGTTTAAAGTACCAGTAGGGGTACCCCTGACCAAATTTGACCATCTTGAATTTACCACCCATGATTATTTGAAACTAAAGGATATTTTATCAGACCATGGCTCTCTGTTGGGTAAATATAAAGTCGAGGAGCTGATCGATCAAAATACCCGGCTGGTGTCCGACTCAGTGGATGCTACCACCGGAGCTACCAAAGAAACGGTAAAGAAGGCGGTGGTCAGTGGAGCTGTATATTCTACCTACACCTTGTGGCATGCTGTTCACGGACAAATATCCCATAAGATAGACAGCCTTACCGGGTCCATGTTGAATGCAAAATTGCTGCGTAAATTTTTAAATTCAGATAGTCATCACTACCATTATTATGCGCTGGGCCATCTTTCATCATCTGAATTGGATAAATTTCAAAAAGATTTGATCAACACAATCGCCCGGGGAAACATTTTTGTGGCTAAAAAGGCTTTGGATAAGTTATCAGAAAAGCAGCTTCAGGATGATCAATGGCAGTTGGCCCTGACCCAGCTGTATGATTCATTGATCTATCAGAAACAGCAGTTTATTTTGCAGGCTTTGAAGGGTAAGGTAATTCAATCACCAGCCTTGGGGCAACTTACCAGCTATTTGCCACAACAAAGTGAAACCCAAGTCAGACAAATCCTGACCCTGGTACAAAATAATCAGGAGAATGCTGATGATGCGGTGGTAAAAAATGTGTCTGCATTACTGTACAATCAGAATCCGGCTTTTATAGATTTAGGACTAAATACCTTAAAGGTTATTCAGAAAAAAAATCAGACAGCCCAAAATACAATCAAGGATTATGAGAAAAAAGATGATTAAATGCATCAAAGGCTTAGGATTAGTTTTAGCTTTTGGGATAATAAGTTTACCTCTGACAGCCCAGAAACATTTCCTGGTGGAAGCTGAATCTTTCCGCGAAAAAGGAGGCTGGGTTGTGGATCAGCAATTTATTGATATCATAGGCTCTTCTTACTTATTAGCCCATGGTATGGGGCAACCGGTGGCAAATGCTCAAACTACCATAGAAGTGAGCAAACCAGGAAATTATTACGTATGGGTAAGGACTAAAGATTGGGCACCTTTCCCTCAGGGTCCGGGCAAATTTAAATTGAAAATTAATGATCAGCCCCTGGAGGTGACATTTGGTTCCAACGGATCGGATGCCTGGCGCTGGTATAAGGGCGGCCAGGTAAATATAAAAAACCATAAAGTCAGGTTAGCACTGGTGGACCTGACCGGCTTTGAGGGACGTTGTGATGCAATCTTACTGACTGTTTCGGAAAATTTCGTTCCTCCCAATCTAAAAGAAGAACTGGATCAGTTTCGGGCGGAAATGCTGCAATTATCGGATCAACCAATAGCAGCCGGGCATTATGATATTGTGGTGATTGGTGGGGGAATGGCTGGAATTTGTACTGCCATACAATCAGCCCGATTGGGTTTGGAAGTAGCCCTGATTCAAAACCGACCAGTGTTGGGAGGTAATAATAGCTCAGAAATCAGGGTGCACCTGATGGGTAATATTGACAAGAATCACTATCCAAAATTAGGACGAATCGTCCGTGAACTGGATAATGGAGATCCCGGAAATGCCCACCGGGACCCAAAAGCTTATGGTGATTATCGCAAACTTTATACGGTTCAGGCTGAAGAAAACATTGACTTACACTTAAATACTCATGCTTTTGCCCTGGAAATGGATGGTGAAAATAAAATAAAGGCAGTGATTGCCAAACATATTGAAACCAACCAAGAGTTGAAATTCAGTGGTGAATTATTCGTTGATTGTACCGGGGATGGCACCATCGGTTATCTGGCCGGGGCTGATTACCGGGTAGGTAGGGAAAGCCGCTTGCAAACCGGAGAATCCATGGCGCCTATCGAAGCAGATACCATGACCATGGGTTTTTCAAATCTTTGGAATGCGGTGGAAGGAGAGCAACCCAGTGATTTTCCCGAAACCCCCTGGGCCTTACCTTTTAGTGATGAATACCACTGGGAGATTACCAGGGCTGATTGGCGCTGGGAAACAGGTTTCGGTAATTTTGATCCCATCTGGGATGCCGAACAGATCCGGGACCATAATTTCAGGGCTATTTATGGCAACTGGTCTTATCTGAAAAACCAAAAGAAGGAAAAATATGCTAACCATCATTTAAATTGGGTGGCCTATGTTTCAGGTAAAAGAGAATCCAGAAGATTAATGGGAGATTTGGTTTTACAGGAACAGGATCTCAAGCAGCATAAAATTTATCCGGATGGTTTTGTCACTGCCACCTGGTCTATTGATCTGCATTATCCGGATTCAGTTAATAGCCTCTATTACCCGGGACAGGAATTCATCAGCTGGTATGTTCACCCGGACATTAAACCCTACCCCATACCTTATCGGTGCCTTTATTCCAGGAATATCAACAACCTGATGATGGCTGGCAGGGATATCAGTGTAACACATGTAGCTTTAGGAGCGGTACGAGTGATGCGTACTACTGGCATGATGGGAGAGTTATTGGGTTATGCCTCTTATCTGGCCAGGAAGTATGATACTACTCCCCGTGGTGTTTATGAAAATCACCTGGAAGAATTAAAATACATGCTGACCCATGAAATCATAGAGTTAGTGGATTTGCAGGACCGGAAGTTGTATCAGGAAAGGTAAGGTGATTGCTTTATTGCTTTTGCTAGATTAACAGGAAATTGTAAAGACTTACAGATTCCTTCTCCAGGAAATGATGGCACCGCCGGAAATAATTAATATAATTCCTATGATGGTCCAGAAATCAGGCCAGGGATCACCCAGCCAGAATCCAATCACAATGGAAAAAGGTATATTGACGTATCCGATGGCTGAAATAAGGCCTGCTTTTTCTTCCCGGTAGGCCCGAGTGATCAGCAATTGTCCCAGTAAAGCAAAAATTCCGATTGCCAGTAAGCCCCAGGTTTCTTTTAAAGGCCAGGCGAAATCCGATACCAGGAAGTCCAGGTTTTGAAATAATCCCAATTCACCCAGGATCATAGAGATGACAGGCAGCAGAGTTCCCCACAGGGCAAAAGACAATACAATCGAGCGGTTATCATAGTAATTTCTTAATTCCCTAACCGAAGTATAAGCTGCACCGGCGGCGATTCCGTTAAATAATCCCAGCAAATTACTCTTAAAGCCAGCTTCAAAATCGGGACGAAAAATGATTAAAATACCAGTAAATCCAATCAGAATAGCCACCCAGCCAGGCCATCTGATCATCTCCTTGAGAAATATCCATGAGAAAAGAGCTACAAAGATAGGGGCCGTTTGAAGATATGTGATACTTAGAGCCAGTCCGATGGTATATATATTGTAAAATAAGGCATACAATGCCAGGGTTCCCGTCAATCCCCGAAACATCAGCAGATAGGGTTTCCCGCCTTTGTTGTTGAGTTTATTTCCCCCAGCAATGGTAAATAATATAAAACTGCTGGCAAATAAGCCCCGGTAAAAAACAATTTGAATAGAAGTATAAGTGTCCCCCATTAATTTGGCCGCTGCCCCCATCAGGGCAAAAAGCAGGGAAGCAGCGATCATATAATAAATACCTTTCCTCATTAAGGAGCAAACCTAGTAAATATCAGGTGATAAATCAATGAATTAAAATTTATTTCATTTTTGACCGCTAATAGGGAGTCTTTCCGGCATAAAAGTTTCGAGAATTATTCAAAGTCTTTAGCTTTATTATAAATTACGTAGTCCTTCTCCATTCCTGGTCAAGCCTAAATCATCACTACCAGATTGGAATTGAATTTAAAAATTTGACCCATAAACCGGTAAGGTCAGGTTGCTAAATTTAGATATATCACTAATTTTAAAGGAAAAAGTAAAAAGAGACGCATAAAATGTTCACTGAAAAAAATCAACTGCTGCAGTATGTAGGCAACCATTCCCAACTTATGGGGGCCCAGAAATATACCATTGAAGAAGGACCAGGCAAAGGTAACAGCATTATTAGAGTAAGAAATGGGAAAGCGCTTGATTTTACCATCACCCCGGACCGGGGACTTGATGTTTTTGAAATATATTTTAAGGGAATCCCCTTAGCCTGGATCTCAAAAAATGGTCTGGTGGGCAACCAGCATTATGAGCCAGAGGGTATGGGTTGGCTCAGAAGCTTTCCCGGGGGGATGATAAACACCTGCGGTTTACGAAATGCCGGAGTACCGGTAAATGATCAGGGAGAAGCCTTTGGACTACATGGCAGATACAGCCATCTTCCCGCTGATAAAGTAAATACGCTAGAACATTGGCAGCAAAATCAATACGACATTAAGGTATCCGGCCTGGTGAGGCAGGCCAACACCTTTGCTGAAAATTTACTCAATTACAGAACGATTGAGGTAAATAATCAAAATGATGAAATCATCCTTAGCGACAGGATTATGAATGAAGGATTTCGGTCTGAGCAATTAATGATTTTGTATCATCTAAACTGGGGTTACCCTTTACTTTCTCAGAATACTGAGCTGGTTCTGGATGCTAATACTATAACAATGCGGGATAAACACCAGGAAAAACATTTGAATGAATGGAATCAGTTTTCTGAACCCATACCCGGCTATCAGGAGGTGGTGTTTTTCCACGACTTAAAAGAGGATGCCCGGGGTCAGGTTTGTTATACTTTGAGAAACAGAAAAATTGGTGTTCAGGTACAGGTAAAATGGTTAAAAGATCAGCTGCCCTACCTGACCCAGTGGAAGATGATGGGGCAGGGAGAGTATGTAGTGGGACTTGAACCAGGTAATTGCTATCCTATGGGTCGAATAGAGGAAAGAGAGCAGAACCGCTCTGAATTTCTTCAACCAGGTCAGGCCAAAGATATAAAACTACATTTTTTATTCAGTGAGATTTAAAAAACTGACTTTGCTTAATCAGATCATAATGAGCAAAAAAATAATTGTAACACAATTACTTGCCATCAGCTTTTTTGTTTGGGCCTGTCAGTCAGAAAAGCCTGCTCCCTTACCTGAAAGGCCTAATATAATTTTCATACTGACAGATGATCTGGGATATGGCGATCTGGGTGTTCTATATCAAAACCAGAGGGCTGCTTCTGGTGAACCCTGCCATAAAACTCCTCATCTGGATAGTTTAGCCAGGGAAGGGATGTTGCTCACCCGCCATTATACTTCAGCTCCTGTGTGTGCGCCAGCCCGGGCATCTTTATTGCTGGGCATGCATCAGGGTCATGCCAATGTCCGGAACAATCAATTTGACAAAGCCCTGGCAGATAATCACACTTTGGCTTCCGTGCTTAAGCAGGCAGGTTATTCAACTGGGATTATTGGAAAATACGGATTGCAGGGGAAAACCGGAAGCAGTCCGAAAACATGGCCAGCTTATCCTACCAGGAGAGGATTTGATTTCTTTTTTGGTTATGTTCGACATGTAGACGGACACAATCATTACCCTGCTCATAAGGCCCCCAAACGCCCTCCTATGGAATTGTATTATCAGGAAGAGGAGATTTCAGATCAACTGCAGGGTTGCTATACCACCGATTTATTTACAGCTGCAGCCAAAAAATGGATTACCGGTCAGGTACAACAAAAGAATGATAAGCCATTTTTTCTTTACCTGGCCTACGATACACCTCATGCCGGTTTACAAATAGCAGCGGATCCCTATCCTGAGGGTGGTGGCCTTCAGGGAGGGATGCAATGGAGGGGAAAACCTGGTCAGTTTATTAATACCGCGGCTGCATCCATTGATGATTATATTCATCCTGATTATGCCGGCCAGGACTGGCCCGATCAGTATAAGCGATTTGCCAGCATGGTTCGGCGCATTGATAATGGGATTGGAGATATAAAATGGCTTTTAAAAGATCTGGGGATCGACCGTCAAACCCTGATTGTTTTTTCTTCAGATAATGGCCCTCATAATGTTTCCTATGGCTATGGAGATTATCAACCTACTTTGTTTGACAATTTTGGTCCCTTGGATGGCATTAAGCGGGACACCTGGGAAGGAGGGATTCGTGTGCCTACCCTGGTTTGGTGGCCGGGAAAAGTGCCGGTTAATACCACCAATGATATACCTTCAGCATTTTATGACTGGATGCCTACCATGGCTGAACTGGCCGGCCTGCCAGCCCCGGCTGTTTCTGACGGGACATCACTGGTGAATCACATCACCGGAAAGCCGGTAAAAGATACCAGCCTGGTATATGTAGAATATGAACAGGCAAGAGCCACGCCTGATTATCCCGAATTTCATCCTTCTCACCAGGGTCAGGTGCGTAAACAGATGCAGGTGATCTACCTGGATGGTTACAAAGGGGTACGCTATAATATAAAAGATCATCAGGATAACTTTCGGATTTATGAAACCAGCTCTGACAGCCATGAAATTAATGATCTGGACGGAACCAGTACCTATTTTGACCAATTACAACAACAAATGAAAGATCAGGTGTTGAGGATACGGAGACCTGATGCTTCAGCGCCTCGTCCCTATGATCAGCATGTTGTCCCAGCTTTGACAAAAATCCCGGAAATATCCTCAGGGATAGCTTTTAAGCAATATCAGATCGCCTGTTCCTGGGTACCGGATGATCGATTCATCAAAGATGAACCTACTGAATTAGATGTATTGGATAGTTTCGCCGTTGATAAAATAGCTGAGCCGGATGAACCGGCTTTGGTAGTATATTCCGGATTTATACAGATTCCTGCATCCGGAAGGTATACTTTTAGTTTAAATGTATGTGGCAAAGCTGTTTTCCAGGTCCACCAGGCTACCTTAATTGATGCAGATAAAAATTATAATTCCGGTCAGGAGATGAATGCTGATATTTTATTGGAAAAAGGACTGCATCCCATCAAATTATTTTATCGTCCCCATCCATCTCCCTGTCTTCAATTACAATGGCGAGGTCCCGGTATTTCAGATCAACCCCTTGGATCAGATCATTTGTATCATTTGCCGGAAAGTCTTTATTAAAACTAAATAGCATCACACTTGATTGGTTGTCTGGAATTAAGCAAATTTGTCCGGAAATGGGCTGATGAAAAATATATCTTTGATTTGAAAAAAGTTATAAGCACATTTAAATAATACTATAAATGCCATCCGGGAATGATAAGACCTTTGGCCAGATTTTCAAAATAATTAAAGTATTTGCCATACTTTCCCTGTTTCAATGCCAACCCAATGATAGTCCTGGAATCAAAATCTGGTATGGTTTGGAACAAAATTTTGGTAGACCCGGAAATGCTCAGCGGCAAATTAATGTTTTGGGAAATATTGAAGATGCCGGATCCAATACCAGCGTTTATTATCAATTGAATCATGATACTACCAGGAACTTTCTCACCCTGGGCAGTGACCTGCACCGGCTGGCTCAACCAGGAGACTTTAATATTGATATTGACAGAGATTTATTATTTTCCGGAAAAAACAGGCTGACCGTATTTTTACTGGAAAATGATCAAGTTAGAGATAAGAAGGAAATAATCATAAACTATGACAAAGATCAAAACTGGCCTTTGCCATATGAGGTAGATTGGCGACAAACAGATAATATTTTTTCGGTTGTACAGGTAATTGATGGACATTGGGAATTGTCTGATGCCGGTATCAGGACTATAGATAAATACTATGACCGGATGATAGCTGTGGGAGATCATAATTGGCGAAACTATGAAGTGTACACCACTGTTGTTTTTCATGATTATACGTCACCAGCACCAGGTCCTCCTACCTACAATGTGACTCATGTGGCCATTGCTACCCGCTGGCCCGGTCATGATCTTGATAGTTTACAGCCGGACCGGAAATGGTATCCCTTGGGCGCAACTTCAGAATTTCGGATTACAGATAATTATGATAGTTGCCGCTGGCGGATATTTGACGGAGAAAATTTTTATGAAGAACAACCCCAGGCCGATTACCGACAGATTGAACCAGAGCAGGTGTATCATTTGAAACACCGGGTGGTTGATCAATCTGATTCAACTACTTTATATTCGGTGAAGTTGTGGTATGATCAACAACCGGAGCCCGCAGAATGGGACTTTCAGGCTTTGGAAATAAACAGACAAAGGGAATCCGGAAGCGCCTGTTTAATAGCCCATCATACTGATGTTACTTTTGGTAATCTGAAAGTGGAGCCTGTGAAAAGAAGTGAATAATTAAAAGCTGGTGAAAAGATTATAACCACTTTTTATGCCTGAAAAAAATCAGCATCGAAATAGCGATAAAAATTAAAAATCCCCAGAAGATGGGATAAGCAAATTTATATTCCAGTTCGGGAAAATGTTCAAAATTAGTGCCGTACACCCCCGCCACAAAAGTAATAGGAATAAATATCACTGAAAACATGGTCAGAACTCTGATGATGTCATTCAGCCGGTTGGACACATTGGTCTGATAGGTTTCTAATTGGTCTTTGATCATATCACGATATGTTTCTATCGCCTCGGCTGCATGGGTGATATGATCCATCAGGTCTTTTAAATAGGGAAATGTTTTGGTTTCAATCAACTTGCTTTCAGATTTTGCGTATTGGGCAATCAATTCTCTGACCGGGCGGATGGTTTTACGCAAAAAATTCAGTTCCATTTTATAATAGTTGATATCACGCACAATATGCTGATTAGGGTGGTTAATCAGATTTTTTTCCAGGTTTTCGATTCTTTCCCCATATCGTTCAACGATGTAAATGTAATTATCAACTACAGCATCCATTAAGGCGTAGGCCAGGTAATCACTTTTCCGGGTTCTGATCTTGGTAGTTGGCCTTAACAACCGATCCCTGATGGGATCAAACACATCACCGTTAGCCTCCTGAAAGGAAATGATATAGTGATCACCAATAACAATAGACAAATTTTCAGAAAAGATCTCATTATGCTGATCATCATATTTCAGCATTTTCAAAACAAAAAACAAGTAATTGTCATATTCCTCAAATTTGGAACGTTGGGCTGAATTTAATACATCCTCCAATAATAGCGGATGTAAGTTAAAATAGTCCCCAATCTTATTGATCAGATCGGTATCATGAAGACCATTGATATTGAGCCATGAAACATTATGCTGACTGAAACATGCTGCTAATTCTTGAAAATTAGGGTTTTCCTGTCTGGTGATATTATCCGGGTTAAATTGGATCAGGTCCATTTGAGGTTCATCCATTTTGCGGGTACCTACAAAGATCAATGAACCGGGCGCTTTCCATAAAGATTCATCTCTTTTACTGAAAAATCTGGCCATAGTTTAAAATTTAAATTTTACTGCAGAAAAATTTAAGCCTGAAGTATAAAATATTAATGAAGGAAATGGAATAATGTTGCTAATCCGCTTAGCATATTGGAGATTGCTACTGGAATCTTTGAAAAATCAAGTTTTCTTGCTGAATATATATCAAACGGCAGAAATGATCCGCTAGTTCTATGAGATCCTGTAGGTTAACAGATATCTTAACCATGAGGTTTTCTTCACAGTATATGTTCAGTAACAGTGTACAGGAGTTAATTTAACGGAACCGTCAGTTAACGATATGCTGCAAACAGATCCTGAAAGTAAGAGGTTTTATTTAAAATCAACAAAGGATACGGTTCCTAAGGTATTCGGATTTTTTGTGCAGTTTTTATAAAGCATATTCATCCTGTTTCGATAAACTGTGGAAGCCTAATAGTAATCTGTAAGCACCTATCATGTCAGAAAATCTCATTTTATCCACAGGATTATTTTTATTTCACAAACACCAATTCATTATAACAAGTAGGAATACAAGTTTTAGGTCTTAGAGAAATTTAATTCAAAGTCAGTCCGCCCTCTTTCTTTAAATAATACTGTTTTTTGATGGATAAAATCAATCAATGTTGTTTGATTTTAAAAAATACATATGTCAGATTATATCCTATTTAGATATTTTAAACCATCTATTAAAATGGATATTTGTCTAACCAATTAAATTCATATATTAATCTATAATGCCTGAAATTAAGTGAATTTTATCAATTTAGCATTTCTGGTCCCATTTTTTCTCTGGATGAATACCTTCCATACCGACAGTCTTTTGCAAAATTTAGATCAGGTACAAGGAAATGAAAAGATAGATTTATTGATAGATTTAGGTGAAGCCTTTAAAAAAAAGGATAAGGAAAAATCAAGAGATTATTTATATGAAGCTTTAACCTTAACCAGAAAATCAAAAATACCGGCTGCTGAACCTAGAATATTGAAAACAATAGGACTCACCTTCTATTATGATGAAAAGTATCCGGCTGCACTGGATTATTATCATCTTTCTTTGGCTTCCTGTGAACAAATGAGTGACTCCATTGAAATGGCCAATGTGCTTTTTAATATTGGTTTAATTTATCGGGATATGGAACAATGGGAAAAAGCCCTTACCTCAGCTCTCCAGGTTTTGGAAATGGATGAAAAGTCCGGTAACCAATATGGTTTGGGATATAGCTATAATAATCTGGGTCTGCTGTATCAAAAAATGAACGATCTAACCAAAGCAAAAACATATTTCTTAAAGTCATTGAATACCCGCCAAGCCATCAAGCATCAGGAAGGTATTGGATACAGTTGTATTAATTTAGGCACTGTAGCTGTAAAGCAACAGCAATATGATTCAGCTAAATACTATTTTGAAAAATCGGCTCAAATTTTCCTTGACCTGGATGACCCTTATGAATATGGTAAGTCAATTTATAGCCTGGGAAATGTCCATTGGTATCAAGGCCATTTTACAGAAGCAGACTATTATTATCGTAAGGCACTTTCTATCCGAATAAAAAATCATGCTTCCAACCAGGATTTGGCTGAATCATATATAAGTCTTGGCTTTCTGGCCGGAAAGCAACAGCAGTATAGACAGGCTGACAGCCTTTATTCAGTGGCCTTAAATTATGCCCGCAAAGCAAATAACCTTAGACAGATCAGCGATATTCAGCATCGCTTATATATAAGTGCCACCAAACAGGAGCATTGGAGAGAAGCAGTAAATTATTTAAGTAAGCATAATCAAAACCTGGGCAAATTATATGATGCAGAAAAAATGAAGAAGTTTAAAAACCTTGAATCGGTATATGAACTTGAAAAAAGCCAGGCTGCCCTGGAAAAGGTGAGACAGGAAAAGGAATTAGTAGAAGCCAACAATCGGTTAACCTGGTGGATCAATGGAGCTGTTATTTTTCTATTGTCAATTGTAATTGTGTTTGTTGTAGCATTTTTATATATTAAAAATCAAAATCTGAAATTGTTAAATGTTAAAAACCAGCAACTTCAAAACTTGAATTATTCCCTGGACCAGTTTGTATATATTGTTTCTCATGACCTGAAAGCCCCGATTTCCTCTGCCAAGGGATTGCTTAAATTAATAAAGCAAGAGGAAATAAATGAGACAGTCCTTAAATATTTAAACTTACAGGATCAGAGCTTAAATAAATTAGAAAATTTTATTGCCGATCTTTTAAATTATTCCCGCAACTCCAGATCTGAAATTCAATCCAGCAAAATCAGTTTGGAAGAATTGCTGAAGGATATTAAAGATGAACTTCAATTTGAACCAGAGGCAAAAGGTATTGACTTTAGCATGTCCATAGATCAACAAAACGAATTTTATTCCGATTTGCTACGGGTTCGTATGATTTTTAGTAATCTTATTTCAAATGCTATACGATATAAAAACAAATACATTGGAGATCCGAAAGTACAGGTGATCCTTTCAGTATTTAAAGATAAACTTGATTTTAAGATCGTAGACAATGGGATCGGCATCTCGGAAAATGATCATAATAAGATATTTTCCATGTTTTTTAAATCAGGGAATCATCCAGATAGTTCCGGATTAGGGTTATTTATAGTAAAAGAGGCTTTAAATAATCTGGGGGGCAAGATAGACTTTGATTCCCACCTGAACAAAGGGACTACTTTTTATGGAGAAATTCCCAATCTAAATTACCCTGTTTAATTCCACTCAAAAGCACCTGAAATTTAGTTTCTGAATGCTTGCAGATTCATGGTTTGACAGGTTTTTTATAAATGATACTTTTATTATATTTACCCTAAAACCAATCCCAAAATCAAAATCATGAAATCTCAAAATCGCAGAAAGTTCCTGGCTGATAGTTCGAAAGCTGGAATAAGTCTAATTTTATTATCACAATTTGGTTGTACAGCAAAATCTGATGAGCAGGCAGTTCAGGATCTGGAGCAGGCTAATAATTTGTTTTTCGACATATCTTTGGCAGAATGGTCGGTGCGGGATCTGATCCGTGGTGGAGAGATCAGCAATCTGGAATTTCCGGCATTGGCAAAAAATGAATTTGGAATTAATGCAGTTGAATATGTCAGCCAGTTTTTTAAACCTGGTCAGGAGTCCGATTCCAATTATCTAAAAGACCTTAAGGACAGAACTGATTCAGAAAATGTAAAAAATGTGTTGATCATGGTGGACATGAACCAGGAAGAAGGCTCCTTGGCCAGTCCCGATGAACATACCAGAATTGAAGCAGCTCAAAACCATCATAAATGGGTAGATGCAGCTAAATTTCTAGGTTGTCATGCCATTCGGGTGAATGCCCGTGGGTATGAAGGTGCTTCTTACCAGGATGCTAAATACTACTTTGCTGATGGATTAAGCAGGTTGGTTGAATACAGTAAACAAAATGAAATTAGTGTAGTGGTTGAAAATCATGGAGGTATTTCTTCCAATGGTCGCTGGCTGGCTGAAGTCATGCAGCAGGTTGATGATGAATACTGTGGTACCTTGCCTGATTTTGGTAATTTTCAAATAGATCGGGAACAAGGTATATTTTATGATCCATTGGTAGGATTAGAACAACTCATGCCATATGCCAAAGGTGTCAGTGCCAAATCCAATAATTTTGATGCAGATGGTAATGAAACTACCATGAATTACCCAAAAATGCTCAGCATAGTTAAAACTGCCGGATTTAATGGATATGTGGGTGTGGAATGGGGTGGAGGCCTCAGCAAATTAAGTCCCCGACAAGGCATTATGGCTACTAAAAACTTGTTAATCAGGTTGGGAAATGAAATGTCTGGTCAATCCTGATCAAAAAGTATTAAATAGGAAATAGGTCAGGAAAGATTTTTCACCCTTTTTTCTAAACAAGGCTACATTTTAAACTATGAAAGATCCGGAATCTTCCACAAATCGTTTTTTACCTTATACGCCTGAATTGCCAAACCCAGACCGAAGTTTGGCTCAAAGTGCGCACTTTTATCGGGAGATGGACAAGCGACGAAGTGTAAGGAGATTCTCAGACCGTCCGGTAGCCCGTGAAGTGATTGAAAACATCATTAAAACAGCTTCTACGGCTCCATCAGGAGCGAATAAACAGCCCTGGACTTTTTGTGTGGTGTCAGATTTGTTGATAAAGAAAAAGATACGTGAAGCTGCTGAACAGGAGGAAAAGGTTAATTACGCCGGCAGAATGAATGAGCAATGGCAAAGCGATATCGCGCATTTAGGTACTGACTGGCAAAAGCCTTTTTTAGAAGTAGCTCCCTGGCTGATCATAGTATTTAAGCAATCCTATGGTGAAAGTAGTCAAAACCGAAAGATCCAGCATTATTATGTCAATGAATCAGTAGGGCTTGCCTGCGGGTTTTTGTTGGCCGCAATTCATCAGGCAGGATTAGTCAGCCTGACCCATACACCCAGTCCCATGAATTTTTTAAGCCAAATACTGGATCGCCCGGCCAATGAAAAACCATTTCTTTTGATTCCGGTAGGTTATCCTGCTCCTGATGCTACAGTGCCGGATATAGGCAGGAAGCCTCTGGAACAGGTTTCCTGTTTTTTTGAATAAATTGACACTTAACTAAGGTAAAGGAACTCCCTGGAATTGGTTAACCAGTAGGGTGGGAATAGCTGCATCAAACGAAGTATTTATTTTTTTTATAATTTCGTTGGCTAATATGGCATTGCCTAATGGAGTAAGATGTATCCCATCCAGCGAAAAAACTCCTCCTGATATAAAACTGGAATTAACCGAAATACCATCATAAAATTTCCCCTGGCTTATTTCTCCTAAGATTTGATCAGAATCAAGTATGGCAATATCATTGCTGGCAAATCGATTGATAATGGTATTATACTGATCGGTATAAGTCTTTATAACTTTTACCTCGGTAGCCGTCAATACATATTCATCCGGTATAGGGGCTGCTGTTCCCCAGCCCTGAAATAGTCTTTGCAGAGGTAGATTAAGTAACAACAATCCTTCTGCATTAAGTTGGCTGAATTTTGGTAATTGTGAAATATCAGGAATGGACTGGTCTTCTACTACAGGGTAATTCAGCCCAATGCTAAATTGGATTTTATTTAAATGGTCGGAACTTGGAACGGCTGCATTATATAATTCGACACCGGAATTGTAGGCTGCATAGGCTGCATTCAGTGCATCAGCAGTAGCCTGGTCAGGTATGGGAATCAGTGCATTGGGAATGGTCGTAAACAAAGGGGTATTGATGATGTCCGGAATAGTTATCAAAATGCCTTTGCCTCCATCCTCTGTTAACGCTTCGACCAAAGCTGTGTATGAGGGAAGAAACTGAGAGGGAGATGTAAGCCCGTTCAGGCCAAGTTCACCTTCACCTTCAATTCCAAACTTTCCGCCAGTCGAAGCATATCCCAGAACATCATTATTCCCAATCCAGCAGGTAAAAAATGTAGGACTTTTACTTTGTACAAGTTCGAGATAGGATGTCATTTCCTGTCCTGACGGAAGGATTCTGGCAAAATAGGGATTAACATTGGCACTGCCTATACCATTAACAGTGATGTCTTTGGCTCTGAATCCCGGGATACCCAGATTATTAAAATCTCCACTTACTTTATCAAAGGCATCGGGCGATGCCGGTAATTTGGTGATCACTGGTGTGGGAATCCCGATATCATTGAAGTTGAGGCTTTTCAGCACAAATGGGCCACTACCATTGCCAGGGGGCATTAAAGGCTGTTCGAAAGTGATATCTTTTACTTCAGCCAACTGCTTGGCAATCAATGCAGGGTAAGCATTTAGCTGTCCCTCCCGGTATAACGCACTGTTGGAATAACCGGCAGTTAATGAATTTCCAACTGCAATATACTGATTAAAATCTAATGAGCCTGAGCCGGTTTTAAATTCTGATTCAATTTCAGGTTCACAGGCAGCTAAAAAGATAAATGAAAGGATATAAAAAATACAATTGAGATTTTTCATTTTAAAGTAATTAGAATTTATAACTGACTGATACTCCTGGAATGAAAGCATTTAGTTGGTAAGTGCCCGGTAAAACATCTTGTTTGCCAATGGCATAGTTGATGGTTCCCGCTTGTTGTGCATCCTGTAATGTCTGTTTTCTTTCCTGTCCGTGGATATAAAGAAATGAAAGGTCCATGGCCAGATTTTGAGAAAGCTGCAAACCTAACCCAAAAGTTAAACCTAAGCGATCAGCATCAGGTGTTTCAGGGGTCATATATCCGGCCTGAACTGGAGTCTGGTCATAATAACCCCCAATTCGTATCTTATAAATACCAGCGATCTGATATTCGGCCCCAAGTTTAAAAATCCAGGAATTTTCATAATTTCTTGGACTTCTGGAATCAATCAACCGGCTGGTATTTTGGCTGAAATCAAAGGTCAGGCTATCATAAGCTTTCCAACCAACATAATTTACTTCAGTATGCAAACTGAGTACATCATTTAATTGGTAAGCCAATCCTAAACCTAAAGAAGAAGGCAGCGGTAAAGTAGCATTGAAACTGTTCTGCTCAGGGAAAAAGCTATTCAGGCTTTGAGGAACATTGAAATAGGCATCACCATTTTCAACTTTCATATTTACCTTCGAACGGTAATTAAGTCCAACATTTAGTTGAGAAGTGGGCTTGATCATTATTCCCAGATTATAACCAATTCCACTGGCTGCTCCATCCAATTCTACTGATGGGTCTACTGATAAGCCTGTTACAGGAATACTTCTTTGCAGGTTAACCTGCCCCAGCGCATATACGAATCCACCTCCCAGACTGATGAATTGATTAAGTTTATAGCTTACTGTAGGTTGTATGTAAATAGCTCTTAAGGAGATACTTCTTAAAATATGCTCTCCCTGCCAGTCCTCGCCCCAGTTCACACCAGAGCCAAAGGGAGTATACACTCCCAACCCAAGTTTTAAATTTCCTTGATTGGGCCCCCAGGCGCCAAAAAAATGAAATGGTGTACCTATGGGGTTGTCAGATTGGGCGCTATAATTACTTTGGGATTGTTCGGAATTCAAGTAGGTGTTGTGAGAAAAGATCAGGTTTCCTCCCAGCAATACTTGATTATAATCCATAAAGCCTATAGCACCTGGATTAAAAAAAATACTGGAAGCATCGGGAAAAAGACCAATACCAACATTCCCCAGACCAGTTTGCCGGTTACCTTGTAGCAGTACCTGATAGCCACTACCAAAGGTATTGCTGGTAATTACAAAAACAAATATCAAAAGACTACATACCCTACGCATACACAAATTCAAAAGTTAAATTTTATAAATGAATCTAAAACATCCAGGAAACTAAGAATGAAATTTCGTTCCAATAATTTGGTTTTTTTAAAAGAAACACCTCTTTTAGGATGGAATAAAAAAGGTATAATAATTCTATTTTTTTTAAACTTCCTGAATATGGCCGGCAAAATTGCATTAAATTTTAAAAAAATAAAATAATTTATAAAAAAATTAAACAATTACTAAGGGAAAATAAATCCCGGGTATGAAAAAGAAATGGAAACCCAAAATAATAAAATAGTTTCCCTTATTGATTATTGGTTCTCTTCTTTTTTTACATGTTCAACCAATCTGTCGCAAAGGGCGTTAATTTCATTTTTCATGTATTCATCTCCTGTAGCACTTAAGACACTTTGACCTAATCCTCCCAGACAATCTATCACAAATCTTTTCATTTCATCAACCGGCATTTCTTTGGTCCACAAATCTATCCGAAGGGTGTTTTTTGATTGAGGATCCCATAAGGAAAGACTGATAGCCTTAGTGTGAGCAGTTCCTTCTTCACTGATATCATCAGCGGACCATTCTATTTGCTCTGGTATATTTTCATCATCCAATTCAACAGTAAAATGAATATTGGTTTTTTTCATCATGTATAATATTTAACAGGGATACAAAGTGACAATATTAATTATATTATAGATGAGAGAAAATGTTTCTATGAAAAAACCTGAATCAATAATAATAATCAGTGAAGGCAAAATTAGAAAATAGTGCTATTAGAAGTTGTTAATAAAATATGATGCAAAAAAAACGCCAGTTAAAAACTGGCGCCTGAGGAAGGTTAAGGTAACATATTCTTAAATGTCTGATAACTTGTTGGATTATATGGTGTGGTTTCACATCCTAATTCAGTGGCTTGTGCATTCATTTCAGCCACTCTGTTTTCCGGTGAAGGGTGGGTACTTAAAAATTCAGGAACGCCTGAGGTTTGATTATTGGCTAATAGTTTTTCAAAGAATGAAGCAGCACCGTTGCATTGGTATTTAGTATCAGCCAGATATTTTACCGAAAAGGAATCAGCCTCATATTCTGCATCCCGGCTGAATTTCAGGCTGGTTAAGCCAGATACAATCTGCTCCAGCACATCGGCATTTTCTCCAACCAGTACACTTAAAAGTACCTGAATACCGTAGGTCTTTTGTAATTGTTTGCTTGAATGACGCTGATCAGAATGTGCTATTTCATGTCCAATTACCCCTGCCAGGTCATCTTCTTTATCCAGGTATTTGATTAATCCTGAATAGACATAAAGATATCCTCCCGGAGTAGCAAAAGCATTTAAAACATCCTGATCTATAATTTTTATTTCCCAGGCAAATTCCTCTTTATAACTGACATCATCCGATTGCAAGATACTGTTTTTGATGTTTTCCAGGTAATCATAAGCTTCTTTATGTGCTACCGGATCCAGAATTGGGAATTTGTCTGGTTCACTTTCGATTTGAGCAGCTACTTTTTCTCCTAGTTTTTTATCTTCCTGTATTGAAAAAATCACAAAGTCATTGTTTTTGTCGCAGGCTGGCAGGACGAGGAACAGCAATAAAAACCATCCCAGGTGAAAAGACTTTAAATTCATAGTATGATCGTTTAAATGTATACTTAAAAATGATTTGTAATTATACACTTTAATTCATAGGAATTATTTTTTTAATGTGTATGAATATTACAACAGAAAGGTTAGAACAATTTTTATGCCGAAAATTTCAATCTTTTGGGTTGGGATGACTGGCTAATATTTCTTTGGCTTTGATCCAATCCTGCTGCAACTGGGCTTTCAAAGCCTCGAGGTTCTCAAATTTTAGTTCATCCCGATATCTTTCTATAAAATAAATTGAAATATCCTGATTGTAGATGGTTTGGTTAAAATCAAAAATATTTACTTCAATCGTTCTTTCGGTGCCACCTACAGTAGGACGAATTCCGATACTCAACATACCATCATAAATGATGTCAGCATATTTGACTTTTACAGCATAAATGCCATCAGCAGGTATCAGTTTTTTATCATGAAGGGGTTGAATATTTGCCGTAGGAAACCCCAGTTGTCGACCTAGTTGATTTCCGGCTACTACTTTTCCAGCCAGTACATAGTATCTGCCCAAATACCTGGTGGCAACATTTACTGCACCCTGAAGCAGAGCTTTTCTTATTTTTGTAGAGCTTACCCCAATATTTTCAACATCCTGACGAGGAATTTCTTCCAGGGAGAAGCCATATTGATGAGCATTACTTTGCAAGTATTCAAAGCTTCCTTCCCGGTTTCTGCCAAACCGATGATCATAACCGATAACTAATATCTTAGTATGAAGCTTTTCCACCAAAATCTTTTGTATAAAGGTCTCAGAAGAAAGCTGGGAAAATTCCCTGGTAAAGTTTATTCTAACCAGATGATCAATATGTAAAGCGTCAAGGATCTTTGCTTTTTCTTCAAAAGAAGTTAAGATTTTAAGACTTTCATCTTCAGGAAATAAAATATGCTTTGGATGAGGCCATAAGGTAATTAAAACAGATTCACCCTGGTATTTTTGGGCTAACTGGTTTACCCTTTCAATGATTTTCTGATGTCCCTGATGCACACCATCAAAAGTTCCGCTTGTAACAACCGGAAATCTAAGAGCAGGGATAGAATCAATACCATTATGAATTTTCATTCATTAAAAATATTTTCCAACTGCAATTGTTCTATTGTAAAGGCCCGATCTACCTTAAATTGTCCAATTCTGGTTCGGCGGAGCTTTAATAAATATGCTCCCACATTAAGCTTTTCACCAATATCCCTAACCAGGCTTCTGACATAAGTACCTTTTGAACAAACAAGTTTAAAGGATATTTCTGGCAAATTCATATTAATTATTTCCAGGGTCTTTATTTCCACTTGTCTGGGCAGAAGCTTGGCTGTTTCTCCTTTTCGGGCTTTTTCATAAACACGTTCTCCATGGACTTTTATGGCAGAGTAAATTGGAGGTATTTGGTCAATCCAGCCCCTAAAATCAGCAAAAGCCTGGTGAATTTGATCAGGTCTGATATGGCTAATGTCTTTCTCATTCATTAAATTCGTTTCCAGATCTACAGAGGGGGTAGTTTTACCAATTACCATAGTTCCAATGTATTCCTTTTCCCAATCCTGATACGTCTGGATTGTTTTGGTTTTTTTGCCGGTACAAACGATTAAAAGCCCGGTAGCTAAGGGGTCTAAAGTACCTGCATGCCCCACTTTTTTATATTTAGACAGATTTTTAATTTTCTTTACTACATCAAAAGATGTCCACCTTAAAGGCTTATCCACTAAAATTACTTCTCCTTCCTGTTGTTGTCGAGTTAAGGTCATAAAGCAATGATTATGGCTACACTTCCAATAATAAAGCAATAAATAGCAAAATAAATGAGCTTCCCTCTTTTAACAATCCTGATCATCCATTGACAGGCTATTAACCCCGCTATAAAGGCTACTACAAAACCAGAAAACAAGGTGACACCGGAAATTCCCTGGGCAATTACCGGATTTTCCAGATAATCTTTGAACTTTAATAAAGAAGCGCCAATAATGGGTATTAATACCATCAGAAAAGAAAACCTGGTAGCTTTTTCTTTTTCTACTCCCAATAATAAGCCTGTAGCAATTGTGGCACCGGACCTGGAGATGCCTGGAATAATTGCAATTGTTTGGGCTATTCCTATGATAAGAGCCTTGCCGTAAGTTACTATCTGGTTTTTCTCTCCCACAAAGTAGGTGAAGGTGAGTAATAAGCCAGTTACAAGTAGCATTGAGCCTACAAATGCCATATTTCCTACAAACATCTGCTCCAATTGCTCTTCAAAGAAAACTCCTACTATTCCCACCGGAATGATGGATAAAAATATTTTAGAGATAAAAATGGTGGGTTCATTCCATTTAAATTCAAAAAGCCCTTTAATAAGTTCATAGATATCTTTTCGAAATACTACAATGGTGCTTAAGGCGGTAGCACCGTGAACAACCACTGAAAATAATAAGTTATCAGCAAAATCTGTTTGAAGTATTGCTTTTCCTAATTCGATGTGTCCGCTGCTGCTGATGGGTAAAAATTCTGTTAATCCCTGAATAAGACCTAACAGAATTGCTTCAACAATGCTCATTTCTTTGATTTAGAGTTATGCATAATAGCAAAAAATTGTATGATAAAGCCCATCATGACAATAACAGGACCAACGGTTAATCCCAAAACCCCAAATCCGAATTCTTCTTTATCCAGGGACATGATGGTAAAACCTATAACAAGGGTAGCAATACCAATTATCATGATGATATAATTCTTCCTGGTAAAGGGTAATCTGTCGTTATTATCCATTTTAATAGTTATTAAATTTAATATAAATCATCAAGCGACATTTTCAAATACTTATTAATGGCCCTGAATGTACTTAAATATCCAATCGCAGCGCCCATAAATAATAAAATGCCAAACAAAATCAAAATTTCTTCTGGTTTTTGTAATCTATCCAGATTTTCGATACGGTTGTTAGCATAGTTTAACAGCGCCAATAACAAGCCTGAAGCAATAATGCCGGCGGAAATACCATGCAAGGCAGCTCTTTTCAAAAATGGTATTTTTATAAATACGGCTTTAGCGCCTACTAACTGCATACTTCTGATCAGAAACCTTTGTGAAAACAAAGCCAATTTAATTGTATTGTTGATAAGTATAATAACTGTTAGCAATAAAATAATTGAAAATCCAATCAGGATCAGGCTTATTTTGGTCAAGTTGCTATTTATTGAATCTACCAGGTTTTCTACATAGGTTACTTCATAAACTCCTTGTATCCTTTCTATATCCTGTTGAATTTGCCGTAAACCTTCATTTTGTTGATAGCCTGATTGTATTTTCACAACATAGGCATCTCTTAGCGGATTTTCTCCTAGAAAATTTTCTATATCTTCCCCTGTATCCTGTAGAAACTGCTGGGCCGCATCTTCTTTTGATATATAATTGATAGTGGCAATCTCCTCCTCCTGAAGTACATAATCTTTGCTGGCAAGCACCTTTTGTACCTGGATCCTTTCATTTTCGGTGATATCTCGATTAAGATATACCTGAACTTCTATATTTTGCTGAATGATTTGAGAAAGATTGTTAGCATGTAAAATTAACAAACCAAAAAGCCCCATGACAAATAAGGAAAGGGAAATGCTCAGTAAAACACTAATGTAGGGATAACTTCCTAATTTTTTTTTCTTCTTGTGTCTAATTTCAGCAGTTGCCATACAGGTTGTTTAAAAAGGGCAAAGTTAATTAATTTGATTCTATAACTCACTTGTTTACCTATTATTATATGAGCAATTAAACAAAAAAAATCCCGTACAGATTTTAATCTATACGGGATCCTATCGGGTTATTATTATTTATTTTGATTTGCTGCTTTTTAGGATATGCAATTCTTTGATGAGTAATGAGTCCTGAATTTGATTTAAAGGAACAATTTCTGATTGATCATCCTTTAAACTGTAATAATGATCATTGTAAAATAAGTATAATTTCCTGTTGTTTTCTGTGTTAAGTTCTAAGATCTCATAAGGCATTTGATCGAATTCTCCATACAGGAATAGCTTTCCATTGAAGAATTGGTAATGAAAATCATAAGTATTGTGATTTATACTAGTTATTTCCACCCTTTCTAAGGTATTATTGCTTAGAGAGGAAAATTCATTTTTCAGACTGGATATATCAACTTCATTTAAGGCCGGTTCATCGTCTTCAAATTCTTCAATAATTTCAGGCATTACAAATTGTGGCCTGGTTAAAGCAGCTTTTGATGAGATTTCTGTTTTAGTTTTATTACTGGCGTATAATTCTTGATCTTCGTTGGCAGCCACTTCAGATAATCCAATTTCATTCTTTAATTCTTGAGGTGCCTCAGGTTTTTGAGGTAATTCATTCTGATCAAAAGAAATAACATGGCTCTCAGTAAGGTTTATGGGAGAGACATTATCAGAATTGCTGAAGTAATTATATGCACCTATAGTTAATAATGAAGCTGTAGTAACGGATGCAGCTATTTTTAATATATGAACATAAGGAGAAGGTCCTACTTTTATAGCATTGAGCCTTGATTTAAGTTCAGATTTCCTGAATTGTTTAATGGATTCGACCATATCCTTTTGCCAGTCGAATTCATTTTTTAACAATGGATCTTGTTGTAACTTACGTTCAAAGTCCAGTTTTTCCGTACCTGAAAGTTGATCTTCCAGGTACTTTTCTATTTGATCGATATCATTTAAATTTTTTGCCATATCTAATCTAAAAAATCGCTTGCTTTATATTTCGATTTAATTAATTGATCCAATTTCTTTTTACACTTGTATTTTTTGGTTTTGGCGGTATCTGTATTAGCATAGCCAAGTTTTTGTGCTATATCATTCATGGATAAACCGTCAAAATAATAATAGGTAAGAATATTTTTACAATTTTCACCTAACTCATTGATACATTCGTGCATTATTTTAATACGTTCCTGCCTTTCATCATCTATATAGGATATGCCATCTTTTTCTTCATTTGACAATCTGCTTTTTCTGTCAAGTTCTTTTCGCCAAAGATTAAGGCAAATACTGTACAAATAAGTGCTGATCTTTGAAGTTAACACCAAATTTCCACTAGCTACTTTTTGCCAGAAAACAATTAATGCATCTTGATAGATATCCTTAGCATCTTGTTCTGTACCACTATTGGACATGACCAACTTAACCATCATCCTATAATACTTTTTATATAGATAGTCAAGCGCCCTTTCGTCCCCTTTGCTTATTCTGGCAATTACTTCCTGATCCTTCATTACTTAATACAGGATTAGCTTAAAATGTAACCAACTTAGATAGATATAATTTTTTTATTGTTTAAAACTACACAGATATTTTAGAAATAAAAAAACCATAATTGATTATATATTACATTAATACTTGAATACTAAGTATATATCTTTTTCTAAGGGTTAGATGTTTATTGTATTGCATATTTGTTTTAGCACCTTAATGTTTTATTCAAATAAAAAAAATCTTAAATTTTAATAATTATATAAAACATATTTGGATATCAATGTTGTAACATATAATTTAGGGTGAATGAAAAAAATGTCCAACTCCATTAAAATAATTCAATTAATGCTATCGGAAATTAATCTTATCCATTTGGTATTACTCATTGCTTTCTTTTGCTTTTCTTTTGGTAAAGCATCAGGTCAGGATAAAAATGATATAAAAGGGATATGGTATAACACAGAAAAAGATGCACGTATCGAAATTTACTCTTGTGCAAACAACAAATTTTGTGGCAAGATAGTATGGTTAAAAGACCCAAATGAAAATGGCAAAGCCAAGGTTGATAAAAATAATCCGGATAAATCCCTTTCAAATCGACCTATCATAGGAATGAATATTTTAGAGGACCTGACATTTAATCCTGATCAGAAGGCTTGGGAAGATGGAAAAATATATGATCCTAAAAATGGAAAAACATACTCATGTAATATTAAGTTAAAGACGATTAATGCATTAGAGGTGAGGGGGTATGTAGGTTTTTCCTTATTGGGCAGAACCGTAACATGGTCTAAGGCAAATTAAAATACTTTGTAAAGTATTCAAATTGGTAACATTTATTTACTGATAAGACGTACAGGTGTCTTAATTTTATAATCTGACAAAAATTTTTTGGGTAGGACAATAATTTCCTGTAGCCTTTGTTATGAATTTTATTAATAAAATTGATTGTTCTTGTAGTAGGATTCGGACTGCATGGTGAAAAAAATAAATGCAGTAGCATCATATTACAACAATGATAATTCTGTCTATCACTTAATCTTTTATTCCTTCTTTATTTAAACCTGTTTACAAATATTTTTAAAGAACTATAAATACGTAATAAATTCATAGTTACTTTCTTTTCAAACTAAACAAGCAGCATTAGCCAATTGTAAAAAAAAAATAAAAAAAAAAACAATTATAACGAAATAATTTATTATAATTGTTTAGACATTTATTTTAGAGGTTTTGCTTTATAAATCTCTTTAAAATCCACCTGGATTTTATGATTTAAATAAAAGATGAATTCGATAACTTTAATTTATATAGATTTAGATGTTATCCTTTGTGCTTGAAACATTTTTTTGCTTTTCTATTATTTCACAAACTTTCAAACTAGAAAGTCAAACAACTTATTGTACAAAATTTATGGAGGTGTTAAATTATGAAAGATTTTAAACGGTTAGTTCAAATTGTTACAAAAAGGGGGCAGAAGAACATCCCTTTATTGTACTTCAACAAAGACATTGAAGCGGTAGGTAAGGAACAAGAATTATTTTTAAAAACGCAATCAGGCGATTTTTCTAATGATAAGGATGCTTCAATGGGTATTTATGGGACAGAAGTTCCTGACCATAGGTATAAAATGCTCAAGTCTCGGGTTAAACAGAAATTGTTGAACCACGTTTATTTCCTTGATTATGATGATGAAAGGGTAACTTCATCTCATAAGTATGAAGAAGAATGTCTTCGCTTGATCTATATATCCAGGATCCTTATGAATGAAGGCGAATTTTATGTATCCGAAAAACTTTTAAATAAGTGTCTTTACCTGGCTAAAGAAGCTGAATTTACCTATATCATTATTTCTTCTCTGGAATTATTAAGGTTAGTTCACACTGAAAATTGCAGACCAATTCATTTTAAAAAGACCAAGGAAGATATCAGAGATTATAAAAAAATTTATGAAGTTGAAGAGGAAGCCAGAGAGACATTTTATTTTTATAAGATCTTACTGAGCAAATCCGGCCATTCCCGTCGAAAGAATATTGATAAAGTGGAAACTGCTATTAAGAAGTTGAAAAGTCTTTATGAAAAGAATAACTCCTATCAAATATTCGAACAGTATTACAATCTAAAGATCCTTTATCTGCAATTAAATGGTAATTATAATGAAATAATAAAGCTAACCAATGAAGTTGATCAGGAATATGAAAAAGGCAGTTTAAATGTAAAAAGGTTTGACAACCGGTATAATAAACTTGTAAAAATATATGCCCATTTAAATGCCAAAGATTATACTAATGGACTAAAGTATGCCGAGAAGTACATCAGCGAATTTTCCAAATCTTCACAAGCCTGGTTTTCATTTATGGAAAATTATTTCTTGCTGGCCATGCATACCAAGTCCTATGAATTGGCTTCAAATATCATCAACAAAGTAATGATTAATTCCTTTTATGATAAATTACCAGAACGTAATAGAGAAAAATGGGATATTTACCGGGGCTACTTATACTTCTTATCTCCTGATGATTCACTGGTAAGAAACTATGATTTCAACAAATATTTTGCCGAAGTGCCTGTATTCAGAAAGGATAAATCTGGTTATAATTCCTCCATATTGATCTTACAGTTTCTGAATTATTTAAAAGAAGATAAGGTTGGACGCATAAGTGAACCGGTAGAAGAATTGGATAAATATGTTAATAAATATTGTACAGATTGCTTCAGCAAACGCAGTAAAGTATTCTTTAAATTGTTAAGTACTGTGGTGAAATGCGGACTGGATATCAGAACAATTAAAGTAAAGACCAAATATTTGTCTTCTAAACTTAAGGAAATTGATGTTGCCGGAGACATTTACGATGAACTTGAAGTGTTGCCATATGAACAACTCTGGGATATCATCATAAAATACCTAAAGATCAATGAGGTAAAAGCGGAGTTATAAGCATTTGAACAGCTGATCTTATGCTTTGTGTTTTTTAGGATAGTCAAAATGAAGGAGTGAACCTGCTTGTTTGTTTAACTCCTTCCATTTTGTTACTTCCCATTTTACAGCAAACACTCCACAAGTAGGTATGTTGTCTACCTGACCTGTAGTCAGTACGTTAGCCAGATCAGTAAATCCTGGATTATGCCCGAATACCATTACAGATTGTACACTTTCAGGTAAGTCTCTGATTAATTGCCAAAGTACTGCAGAATTAGCATGGTACATTTCCGGTCGGGCTTCTATCGATCCCTCATACTGGATTTCTGTAGCTATAATCACAGCTGTTTTAATGGCCCTTAATGCAGGACTGGAAAGTATAAGATCTGGTTTGATTTCTCTTTTACTTAATATTCTGCCCATTAGAGGCGCATCATTTCTTCCTCTGTGGTTGAGAGGACGGTCAAAATCTTCCAGATCATAATCCCAACTTGACTTGGCATGCCTTATTAAATAAAGTGTTTTCATGGTCTCCGGGGTTAATCAATAGCAAAATACCGTGTATATTTTCAAAGATAATCAAATATATTTTGAAGGTCAGTTATAAAAAATAAATGATTATATGAATATATGAAACTTTTTTAATATGTTTGCCGTTGTACATTTTAGAATACATGATCAAGTATTCATATAAATATTAAATAAATGAATAAATGAAAAAGCTTTTAGTCTTAAGTTTATTATTTGTTTTTGCTGCAATAACCAGTTGTAGTAATGGAAACAGTAAAAACCTGGATTCCGAATCTAAAGTAATGAAATCAGAAATTCATAATTTAAAAAAAGACATCGTTATGGAACATTTAACCAAAGAAACATTTTTGAAGAAAGTATTCAATTACGAAGAAAATAAGGACTGGAAATATGAAGGAGATCTTCCTTGTATTATAGATTTTTATGCAGACTGGTGTGGACCTTGTAAAATGGTTGCTCCTGTACTGGAAGAATTGGCAAAGGAATATGATGGTAAAGTTAATATATATAAAGTAGATACCGAAGCTGAAAGAGAATTAGCCGCAGCCTTTGGAATCAGGAGTATACCATCAATACTATTTTGCCCCAAAGAAGGCCAGCCTCAAATGGCTATGGGCGCTTTACCCAAGCCTTCTATTGAAAAAGCCATTAATGAAATCCTGCTGGCAGAAGAAAATGTTAATAATTAATTTTAAGTAGTTTGTGATTCTAGGTAAACAAAGGTGCCTGTTTAATGGCACCTTTGTTTTTTTTATTTTTGAGCCATTAGCTGGCAGGAACTGATCATATTGATAAACTCCAGTCTGTAACCTTCCTTATCCTGTCCTTTGGCGTTTCTGGCTAAATCATATATATCTTCTAAATTTATTTCACCCAAGAATTCCGAATCCCGCAGAAACATGCCAAAGGCCGCTACCGCAGCTGAAAATCTAAAAGTATCCGTTGTGGCTGAGATTTCAGTAAAGGAATCCTTTACAGTAGTAGTAATTAATTCACTTTCAGCGCTGCCAGGAGCTTTGTATCTAATCTTCAAGGTCATCAATTCCTGAGAATGCCTGGCATTATCTGTTAATCGGTTTTTTTGGTATTTTAAAGGATCTACCTTTCTTAAATCAGGTCCTTTGGCTTGAGAAGGAATGATTTCATATAAAGCAGTCACAGAATGACCAGCCCCAATATCACCGGCATCTTTTTTATCATTGTTGAAGTCTTCATTTCGAAGAAGACGATTTTCATAACCAATTAGCCGATAACCTTGTACGATAGCCGGATTAAATTCCAACTGGATCTTTACATCTCTGGCTATGGTAAACAAAGTACCCCCAAATTCATTAATTAACACTTTTTTGGCTTCGCTTATTCGATCAATATATGCATATTTTCCATTTCCATACTGGGCCAGGGTCTCCATTTTTGAATCTTTATAGTTGCCCATACCAAATCCGAGCACTGTAAGATGTATACCAGTCCCTCTTTTTTGCTCAATTAGCCTTTTCATTTCAGAATTGCTGGATACACCCACATTAAAATCTCCGTCAGATGCCAATATAACCCGGTTATTTCCTTTTTTCATAAAATTATCCAAGGCAATTTGATACGCGAGTTGCAATCCTGCTCCTCCAGCTGTTGATCCACCAGCTTCTAATCGGTCAATGGCCTGCATTATTTCCATTTTATTTTGACCTGAAGTTGCTGGTAATACTTGTCCGGAAGTTCCGGCATAAACCACCAATGCCACCTTATCCTGAGGACGTAATTGATTGACCAGCATTTTTAAGGCAGATTTTAATAAAGGGAGTTTCTGTGGTGCAGACATTGATCCAGAAACATCTATAAGAAAAACCAGGTTGGAAGGAGGCAACTTATCCGAGGGAATTTTTTGAGCCTGGATCCCAATATGAACCAATTTGTGCTGGTTGTTCCAGGGGCAGGATGAAACTTCCTGATATAAAGCAAAAGGGTGATCGCCGGAAGGTTCATTATAATCATAGTTGAAATAATTGATCATCTCTTCTATTTTTACAACATCCTTATAGGGCATTTGTCCCTGATCAATGAATCGTCTGATATTACTGTATGAAGCGGCATCCACATCAATAGAAAAAGTAGATAAAGGATTATTGGCAGGATCCAGGAAAATATTTTCGTGAATTGAAGCATATTCTTCTGTGTTGTAGGTGATAGGCCACTCCGCAATTGATTCCTGCATGGTAAAAGATCTATCCTGTACATAAGAGAACCTTTGACCTAAGGCAATAGCGGGTTGCTGTTCACTTTCCAGCATAATTCCTTTTTTACCATAATGCACTGGTACCATTTGCAGGTTGATCTGTTTTTGATTAACCACTATCTCCTGACGTTCAAAGCCAGGGTGAGAAAAAATTAAAACAGCTGGTTTATCCGGAACCTTGAGCGAAAAATATCCGTTTTTATCAGATACATCATAAATGTTAGTTCCTTTTAATAGTATATTCACTCCAGGTATTGGTTTTTTATCATTTATTGAAGTAATATGGCCACTTACTTCAACTAATGATAATTTAAAATGGCTAAATAATAAAACAGTTAAAGCAGAAACAATAATGATTTTAGTTTTCATGATATTCGTTTTTCTTAGTAGATGCAGGAAGCATAATTATTCCATAAATTCTTAGGGAAAAAAGAAAAAAAAATTATCTTAAGGCCATATACTGTACCGGTGAATATGTTCTTGAACAGAAAAACTAAGAAAAAGCAATTTGACCTTCTGGATGACCTGGCATTGGTGCGTAAATATCAAACAGAAGGGAATCAGGAAATTATAGGGATACTGTTTGAAAGGTATCTGCACCTGGTGTATGGAGTATGTAAAAAATATATCGAAGATCAGGATGATGCCAAGGATGCAGTGATGCAGATATTCGAAAAATTGCTCACCAGATTAAATGATTATGAAATCACCAATTTTACCAGCTGGCTATATGTATTAAGTAGAAATCATTGTATGATGTATCATAGAAACCAAAAAACCTTGGTTGCCATTAAAAATAAATACGGGCAGCTTATGGATTTGGACGTGAATTTGCATCCTGCTAATAATGGCGAAGGTGATGATATACAAAAATTACTGAACGGTATAAAAAAGCTATCCAGGGAACAACAAAAATGTGTGGAATTGTTTTTCCTGAAAGGCAAATGTTATAAAGATATTTGTGAAGAAACCGGATATGAACTAAAAAAAGTGAAAAGTTATATTCAAAACGGGAAAAGAAATTTAAAGATTTTTTTACAGGATCAAGATGAAGGGTCATTGGAAAAATAATATGGATCATTTGAAGCTGGATCAAATACGAAACTACCTGGAGGGTAATTTATCCTCCCAGGAGATGCATGCCATTGAAAACCATTTATTGGACTGCGACCTATGCCAGGAAGCACTGGAAGGAATGGAAGGTGAGGATTATACTGAGGTAGACCAAGACCTGGAGTTAATTAAAAACCAATTGAAGGATCGTACTATACCTCAATCATCTTTTGTTTTTAAATTTCCCTATACAGCAGTAGCAGCAGCCTTATTATTGTTAATGGCATCATTCTATTTTTTATTATTTGAAGTACCATATTTTCAACCGCCACAAATTACTCAGGAGATAATAGCGGATGAAGGTCCCTCGGATATAGAACGAATGGAAGAAAAAATAGAGGAAGAAACTGTAAGAGAAGAAATATTCGTTGAAAACCCAGTTCAAGCTGAAGAACCTAGGCCTAATGCAGATAACGCAGACCAGTCCTCTGAAAAGGCATTATTGTCGACACAAAATAACCGTAACCCTGCTTCAGCCGGTGAGAAATATGATTCTGATGAAGTATTAGATCAGGAAGCTTTAGTTACGGTGCCTTCAAAAAAATTAGAAGTCATTGAACCAGATTCAGAAGTGAAATCTTTAGCTCCTTCAAGGGATATCAATAAAATGGAAGAATCCCATAACTCAAAAATTCCTGTTATTGAAGAAGCATCATCTCCCACAGCTGGTTATCGCAGCCTGGTTCCGAATAATGGGGCGGCAAACCATCTTTATAAAATAAATGGTAAAGTGACCAATGCAGAGAATGGACTTCCATTACCTGGGGTCAATGTGATTTTTGATCAATCCATGCAAATAGCCGGAACTGTGACCGATCTTAATGGTATTTTTGAGTTGAACCTGCCTGTACCTGATCCAAAATTATCATTTTCTTCTATTGGTTTTTCAACAATTTCACAACAGGTGAAATATGAAGATTCTGTTTTGGTGGAAATGGAGCCTGATCTGGCCCAACTTGAAGAAATGGTTGTAGTTGGCTATGGCAAAAAGAAAAGTATAGAGGCCGAATCATTTATTCCGGCAAGACCGGAGCCTGGCATGAATGCCTATAAAAAGTATTTAAGAGATAGTTTACGATATCCTTCAGAAGCCTTAGATAATAAAATAGAAGGCGTGGTGGAATTGACCTTTTTAGTAAAAGATTCAGGAGAAATCAGTGACATACAAATCACCAAGAGTTTAGGCAAAGCTTTTGATCAGGAAGCCATCAGATTAATAGAAGAAGGCCCTTCCTGGCAGCCTGCTAGAAAAGATGGCCAACCAGTCGGTCAAAACAGAAAACTTAGGGTAAGATTTAAAATGAAGCCTTAGTATGTTTAAAACAGGAAGGGTATAGTTGGTTGTTAATGCATCCCATTTAAAACAGGCAAATACATTCATTAAGAATCTTTAAATAACTTTTCTATATATACTGAAATAGCAAACCCTGTTCCAATTGAGAAAACTGCTGAAATTAAAATAATTAAAGATAGATAAATAGCCATAACATTTATTTTTGGTACAATAATAAATCAAATATAGAGGTTGACATTCTTAATTACACATCTGAAATTCTATAGACTTGCCTGCGTAAGATTTTTCTAAATTTATATAATTATTCTTGGAGTACTAGTTTATGAGTATTAAAAAAATATTAAATTTTGAAGTTTTCTTTAAAACATCAAAATTAATATTGAAAAAATAAAAAAATTAAATAAAAGGAATATTTACAGAATGGGGAAATATTTGTCTACAAATTCACGAAAACAACCTTCACCTCCTTTTTTATTCAATATTACATCAGCCGTTTGTTGAATAATCTCTACTGCATCTGAAGGGCAGGCTGCCAATCCTACCAGTTCCATTACACCTTTATCATTTATATCATCACCAATGAAGGCTATTTCATCATAATTTAGGTTCAGCTCTTTGCGCCATTTTTCCAGGACTTCAGTTTTAAGTTCATTTCCCACATAATAGAATTGAACTCCCAGCATCTCCGCTCGCTTAATGACCATGTTTTTACTATGACTGGCACTTATAATTCCTACTTTATACCCTTGCTGAATCAGGATTTTCATAGCCATACCATCTTTGGCATTGAACTTTTTAAATTCGTCTCCTGATTCTGTGATATACATCCCGCCATCAGTCAGTGTACCATCTACATCAGCCACAATCAGTTTAATTTTATCTTTGAAACTTTGATTTAACATGGTTTTAAACAATTTTTTTCCCAATTGCTTGAGCAACAGGAGGTAAGGAATGATATAATGAGGTAAATTGCTGATGATCCAGTTGTTGGGAAGCATCAGATTTTGCCACAGTCGGATCAGGGTGGGTTTCAATGAGCAACCCGTCAACTCCCATAGCCAGGCAAGCCCGGGTTAAATCAGCTACACCATAAGCCCATCCCATAGCATGACTGGGATCCAGTACTACTGGTAAATTAGTATATTCTTTCAAATAGGCTACACCACATAGATCAAGGGTAAACCTGGTTTTGGTTTCAAAGGTTCGGATCCCTCTTTCACAGAGTACCACCTGTTCGTTTCCTCCCGACATGATGAATTCAGCGCTTTGCACAAATTCCTGCAATGTAGAACCAAACCCTCTTTTTAGAAGAATCGGTTTGCCTGCTTTGCCGCATTTTTTCAGTATACCATGATCATACATAGCCTTCGCCCCAATTTGTACAATATCAGCATAGGAAATTACCTGATCTACGTGAGAGGCATCCCGTACCTCTGTAATGATCCTGAGGTTATATTTTTTTCGTATTTGATCCAATAGTTTCAATCCTTCCAACCCTAAGCCCTGAAAAGTATATGGCGAGGTGCGTGGTTTAAAACAACCGGCCCGTAATATCTTGAGATCAAACTGTTTCAGCAATTCGGCGCTGCTGGTAATCTGTTCTTCAGATTCCACTGAGCAGGGGCCCGTTATGACTGCCGTATGATTGGTGCCTCCTCCAATGGCATAAGGACCTAAATTAATCTGTCGGGTTTTGTTTTGATATTCTCTGCTGGCCAGTTGAATATCAGATTTCATAGCAAAATAAGCCACGCTATAAGGTGTCAATGCTTCTGGTAACTCCTTGATCTTTGAAGAAAGGATCAGCACATAATAATCTGGTTTCTCAAAAAAAGCAGCCTGATGTGTGCTGGCCAGTTCTTCAGCTTTTTCCTTAGTTAGTTCTTTTTTTAAATGAATGATCATGATTCTCCCCTGATTAAATTGAAAAATGTAATAGCACCTTTAAGTTGATTTTTTGCATTTACTACCGGCAAAAAGGATATGATAAATTTTTTACTTTTAATTAATCTAAGCATGTCAGTGATAGTAGCATTCTGATCCAGACTTACCGGATTTTGATTAATGATATCATCTATCCTGGTTTGGTTAAGGTCTTGCAGATTTTTAATAAGGCCTTTCCTCACATCGGCATTACTGGAGAGGCCTCGCAGGGTGTGGAACTGGTCAATGTAAAATACAAATCCTAAATTGTACTTTTCGATGGTTTGTAAAACCTGAGGGAAAGTGGCCTGATCAATATCCAGTACGGGCAGATCAGTGAAGTCAATCATGAAATCCCTGATCTTGTAGTGTGATTTTACATCTTCAGTTTTTAGACTTATGAGTGCAGCTCCGATGGAAAGGTTATTTAATAAAAAGGAACCACTTACTACAGAATGGACACCCATATTTCTTAAAATAAAGGATACTTCGTCATTTACACCTCCATCCACATGAATTTTCTTTTCTGGCCAATTATTTCGAAACTTCCTGATTTTCTGAAAATTTTCTTTTTGGAACAGTCCGCCACTTTGACCAGGTATAGTAGTCATCAACAGAATAAAATTAAATTGATCCTCATATTCAGAAAAAACCTCAATGGACGTATCTGATACAATGGCAAGGCCATATTGGGTTTTTTGCTGCCGGGGAATATTGATTTTATGTTTAAGGTTTTCATATTGTATCTGGACATACTCAATTTCCAGTTCTTCAATCAGTGCATAATATTTTTCTGGTTGATCTGAAATAATGTGCAGGTCAATAGGAGTGGAACTTATTTGCCTGATCCGGCGGATGTCATCCATTACAGACAAATCATCATTACTATCAATATGATAAGAATCTATGCTGTATCTGTCTAATTCTTGAACCAGTTCCTCCAGGGATTTTTCTTTGTTGGAGTATAGCGAGGCTGAAATCTTCATGCTTTAATACCTTCAAAAAGTAAGGCTGCAAATTAACAGCAAATTATCAATTCCGACCAGCAATTTGAAGAATAATTGCATTGATTAACCTTATTAAAGGGTTCTGGAATCATCAAAATGCTCCAGATAATCGGAAACCCTTTTTACAAAAATTCCTCCCAATGCCCCATCTATCACCCGATGGTCATAGGAATGAGCCAGAATCATTTTTTTCCTGATCCCAATAGTATCTCCCTGGGCAGTCTCAATAACTGCCGGTTTTTTAATTATAGCCCCAAATGCCATAATACCTACCTGAGGTTGTAAAATGATGGGGGTGCCGGTGAGATTGCCAAAAGTTCCTATATTAGTGATTGAATAGGTGCCACCGGTTAATTCCTCCGGCTTTAGCTGGTTTTGACGGGCTCTCAAGGCCAAATCATTCACTTTTCGAACCAACCCGATCAGGTTAAGCTGGTCTGCTTCATGTATCACCGGCACAATTAAGTTCCCATTAGGCAATGCTACAGCCATACCAATATTGATGGCTTTCTTTTTGATGATCTTGTCACCATCTACTGATACATTTACCATTGGATAATCCTTTAAGGCCTTAATTACTGCTTCGATGAAAATAGGCGTGAGTGTGATCTTCTGGCCTTCCTTTTTATGAAATTCATCCTTGATCTTTTCCCGCCAATTGGTCAAAACAGTTAAATCAGCTTCCATAAAAGATGTAACATGAGCCGATATTTTTTTTGAAGTTACCATTCTTTCTGATATCATCTGACGCATTCGATCCATTTGGATGATCTCGTCGGCTGGTTTAATATCCGGTTGAGGAGAATGATTATGGTTAAAATTGTTTTGATAAGCGGGGTAGGCTTCTTTATGCTTTCTTTGTTTTACATAGGCCAGCATATCGTTTTTTGTTACCCGGTTTTCTTTACCGGTTCCTGGTATTTGCTCCAGTTCTTCTGGGGAAATATTCTCCTGCCTGGCAATATTTTTTACCAGGGGAGAGTAAAACCGGGTGGGGGCAGTTGTTTGCTGGGTTTTTATAGCCGGTTTCACTTCTGCCGTAGCTATAGGTATCTCTTCGGAAGCAGGCTCAGAGAGTTTAGTTTCGGTATCATCAAGTAAATCATCCGGATCTATATTTGTTTCATCCGATTCTATCACTGCGATAGGCTTACCAATGGCTACTACATCACCTTTTTGGGCCAGTTTCTCTTTTAAGATACCTGCATATGGCGATGGAACCTCTGTGTCTACTTTATCGGTAGCTACTTCTACCAGGGGATCTTCAGCAGTAATTTTATCGCCTTCTTCTTTTAACCAACCTAACACAGTAGCTTCCATTATGCTTTCGCCCATTGAGGGTAGAACTATTTCGATCAAAGCCATTTTTGTAAAATTATGTTCTGATTTTTGTCTAAAAAAATTATTGTACGGAAATATATTCCTTGTTTGGCAATCCACACTTATACAAATTTAACATTTTCAAGCTTTTTTGCCATTATTTTTCAATCTTTGACGCATCAGATTCAGGATTCTGATAGCACTTTGTTTGATATTTAAAACTCTGTCTTTTCCCAGGGAAAGCTTTTCAGTACTCACACCCTGGTGGTCTGCCATTGCAATCCAAACTGTACCTACTGGTTTATCCGGAGTGCCCCCTCCTGGCCCTGCTATACCAGAACTGGCCAAACCAATGGCTGTTCCAAATTTTTGCCTGACCTGTTGGGCCATTTCAATTACTGTTTGCTCACTTACTGCGCCGAATTGCTCCAGAGTTTCCGGATTTACGCCTAAAAATTTAGATTTGATCTGGTTCTGATAGGGTATGATTCCCCCATAAAAATAATCTGAACTGCCCGGGATAGTGGTAATCAAATGGGCAATATAACCACCCGAGCAACTTTCTGCTACAGCCAAAGTTAGATTGTTATCCCTGAGCAGGTTACCGATGGCTTCCTCCAATCTAATGTTATCATATCCATAAATATATTCTCCGGCCAAAGTTTTCAGCTTTTCAATTTGTCGTGCTACTTCTAACTGCATTTGATCCATATCTTCACCAGTTGCGGTTAATCGTAGCTTTACCATACCCATGGAAGGTAGATAAGCCAGTCTGATGTGTTCAGGCAAACTATCTTCCCAGGATTTAATCATTTCAGACAACCATGACTCGCCAATACCTACTGTATTGATCATTTTATGATAGATCAAATCCGTTTGAAAATGATCCTGAAGCCGGGGTATGATATCATTCAGCATCATTTCCCTCATTTCATGAGGCACACCAGGCATTGATATAAAAACTTTATCTTCTTTCTCAAACCACATACCCGGAGCCGTACCATTTCTGTTTCTTATAATCTGGGCATTATCCGGTAGCAGGGCCTGCCTTTTATTTAATTCGGTTACTTCCTTTCCTTTGCTGGTCAGGAAATCTGTGACATCTTCCAGCGCTTGCTGGTTCATTTGCATTTCCACACCAAAGTAGCGGGCCATACAAGGTTTGGTCAGATCATCATTGGTGGGTCCCAATCCGCCAGTGATCAGGATAAGACGTACCTTTTGCTCTGCTAATGCTAAGGCATCCATGATCTCAGTTTCATTGTCACCTACTGTAGTTTTTCTTAAAACCTTTATCCCGATCTTATTTAACTCACTACTGATCCAATGAGAATTGGTATCCAGGGTTTGTCCATAAAGAATTTCATCTCCGATGGTTATGGTTTCAGCCAACAGGTTTTTCATTATATTTCTGCTTGATATATGTTATTGGTATTGTTTGGCAATATTATTGTAATTATATTCAAAATTATATGATCGCTTTACTTTAATTATGTTAAAATAAATTTATATGAAAAAGTTTACCCTGATATCCTTTCCTTTATTAATTTCTCTTATTTTTTATGGCTGTTCCAGCAGTCAGATCTCAAAGACAATAGGAGATATCTTGAAGGAAGGTTCTCTCTCCACCGAAGAAGTAGCTATGGGATTGAAACAAGCCCTGGAAAAAGGTACTGTAAAAGGTGCTCAATCAGCTTCCCGGACTGATGGCTACTTCAAAAATCCTAAAATCAGGATACCTTTACCTCCGGAAATGCTTAAAGTAGAAAGTAAACTAAGGCAGATTGGGCTGGGAAATCAGGTAGATCGCTTTGTGTTGAATTTAAATCGAGCCGCTGAACAGGCAGCCGATGAAGCCAAACCCATATTTATAGATGCGATTAAAGCTATGACCATACAGGATGCCTGGAACATATTGAAAGGAGAACAGGATGCTGCCACTCAATACCTGAGACGTACTACCTATAATCAGCTGTATGATAAATTCAACCCAATTGTAGAGCGAACCCTGGAAAAGGTAAATGTGACCAGGTACTATAACGATGTGGCTAATATTTATAACAGGGTTCCTGGTGTCAACAAGATAAATGATGATCTGGAGCAATTTGCCACCCAGAAAGCGATTGATGGTTTGTTTACCTTGATAGCAGAGGAGGAGGCTAATATCAGAGAAAATCCGGCAGCCAGAACTACCGAATTATTGAAAAAAGTTTTTGCCCAGGCAGACTAACTAATAATAGGATCCGGCACTTAAATAGTTTTTGATGTAGTCCAAAATTCCGTCTTCCAGGCTGAAGAAAGGTTTTTGGTATCCAAGACCTTTTAATTTATTCATTTCAGCCTGGGTAAAATATTGATATTTGTCCCTGATATCCTGTGGTGTATCAACAAATGAGATTTTTTCCGTTAATTCCAAAGCATGAAAGACAGCCCTGGTCAGATCTATAAAGGTGCGGGCTTTACCAGTGCCTAAGTTATATATACCGGGGGCTTTTCGATGGTGCATCAGGAAATAACAAACCTCAGCCACATCTTTTACATAGATGAAATCTCTTTTTTGCTCACCATCATTAAAATCAGGATGGTGTGAACGAAATAATTTCATTGCCCCGGTTTGCTTTATCTGGTTAAAAGCATGCCAGATTACGGAAGCCATCCTCCCTTTGTGGTATTCGTTGGGTCCGTACACATTAAAAAATTTCAAGCCAGCCCAGTAGAAAGGTTTATTTTCTTGCTGAAGCGCCCATTTATCAAATTCATTTTTTGAGGCACCGTATGGATTAAGCGGAGTCAGTTGATCAAGGTTTTGTTCGTCGTCGGCATATCCGTTTTCTCCCATGCCATAGGTGGCTGCAGATGAGGCATAGATCAGAGGTATCTGGTATTCCACGCACTTACGCCATATCTGTTGGGAATAATTCACATTGAGCTTTTCGAAAATCTCCCAATCAAATTCTGTGGTATCCGTACGGGCACCGATGTGAAAGATAAATTCAACCAATTCATAATGTTGATCAAGCCAGGTGAAAAAATGATTACGGTCTACTTTTTCCTGTATCCTTTTATTTTCCAGGTTTTTAAGTTTTTCAGGATGAACAAATTCATCAACTGCTATTACAGCATTGAAATTTTCCTGATTTAACTTGCTGATCAGACAACTGCCAATAAAGCCAGCGGCTCCAGTTACTACGATCATAATTATAATTTTTTTGATCCAGATTCCCCTTCAGTGGTACCGGTTCTGGGTATTTTGTTCTTCTGGGAGTAGGCCAGAATAAAGATCCCCGCTATTACCAATGGAATACTGAGCCATTGTCCCATATTTAAGGGGATCTGGTCCTCAAAGGCTACCTGATTTTCCTTTAAAAATTCATATACAAACCTCAAACCAAATAAAACCACTAAAAAGATACCAAATATCCGGCCAAGTGGGGTGTATTGTTTGGTTCTGGTCCAGAGAAAATAGAGAAAAATAAACAGCAACAAGCTTGAAATAGATTCATATAATTGAGCCGGATGTCTGGGAATTCCCCAAACCCTAATAGAGGCTAAATAGTTGCCGCTACGTTGATCCAGGTTCATCTGAATTGGCTGCTCTTCATCCACTGTGATGAATTCACTAATGTATTCATAATTGGTGAAAATGTTCCTGATACGGGTATTGATAAATTGACGGATATTATTTTCATCAAAATTACCTTCCACAAAGGTTAGTTTGAGGTCAATAGGGGCTAATCCGGCTGGGTGAGAAAGGGAGTCCTTACCGGGCTTTTCATATGATAACTCCAGAATAGCGGGATTATCTTCAATGTATTCCTCGGCGTTCCATCCAAAAACCACACCATAATTACTATTGGTGGGTTTTCCCACAATTTCAGAATTCATAAAATTTCCCAATCTGATCAAACAGCCTGTTAAAGCCACCACGATCACAATACGATCTACCACCCACAAAAAGCTTTGACCTTCTCTCTTTTGTTTCCTGAACTCAAACTTCTTAAAAGTAATATGTATATGGTAATTACTATACAAATAAATGGCAGTGAGAATACCAATGGCAGCTCCATGACTGGCCAGTCCACCTTCCCAGATCTTTATAATTTTAAAAGGATCAGACAGGTACACATCAGGTTCATAAAATAAAACATGCCCCAAACGCGCTCCAATAATAGTAGCAATCACCATATAAATGGTAAGCGTCTCCACATCCTGTTCTGGTTTACCTTCCTTTTTATAGATATGAAACATGATTTGCTGGCTAATGATAAAACCAGTGGCAAAAAGTAAGCCGTACCACCTGATGGTAAGTCCGCCTATTGTAAAAATATCTGGGTTTGGAGACCAGATGATATAGTTTATCAAAGACATCATTTACGAAAAATTAATTATGCTGCAAAAATAAGCTTTTTATTGGTTATTCTATATTTAGCTGCAAGCAGGATTTTTGAGCCGCATCTTGTTCGGCTTTTTTCTTGCTGAATCCTTTACCTTTTCCCAGGGCAGAATCATTCACATAAACCTGTGCCACAAACTCTTTATTATGGTTTTTGCCCTTCACCTCCAGGATCTCGAATCGCACTTCCTTATTTTCTTTATGGGCCCACTCAATAATTTTACTTTTGTAGTTGGGATTGTTTTTCACAATTTCAGCCAGATCAATATGGGGTAGCAAAAGCTTATTGAGGATAAATTTATTGGCGCTATAATAGCCTTTATCCAGATAAACTGCTCCTACCAAAGCTTCAAGGGTATCACCAAATACTGATTTATAAGAATGAGAATGTTTTCGATTTTCATTGTATTCTACAATATCAGATATCCCGATTTTTTTGGCCAGACTGTTGAGGCTATCACGATTGACTATGCGAGACCGGATCTCGGTCAGGAAACCTTCATCCTTATAGGGAAATTTTTTAAACAGATAATCTGCCACTACTGAACCAAGAATGGCATCTCCCAAATATTCCAGACGGTCATTGGATTCTTTGTAACCACTGTTTTTTTTAGCCACTGAACTATGCTGGGTGGCAAGTTTATAAAGGTATAAATTTAAAGGCTTACTACCCACAATTTTTTGAATTGCTGCTGTAAGCCTTCGGTCACTTTCTGAATAATTTTTAAAAAAGGATAATAGCTTCCTAATTAAAAGGTACACTATTTTTCAAATTTTCTGAATAATACAGAGGTATTATGTCCTCCAAATCCAAATGTATTGCTCTGTGCTATGTTTACAGTTCTATTTTGAGCCTTATTGAAGGTGAAATTCAATTTGGGATCAATGTTTTCATCATCGGTAAAGTGATTGATGGTTGGAGGAACCAAATCATTTTTTACCGCTAAAATAGCAGCAATGGCTTCAATAGCACCAGCAGCACCCAACAAATGTCCGGTCATAGATTTGGTAGAACTGATATTTAACTTATAGGCATGGTCACCAAATAATCTTTTAATTGCTTTTACCTCACTTATATCTCCCAAGGGGGTGGATGTACCATGCACATTGATATAATCTACCTGGTCAGGTAATAAATTGGCATCTTCCAGACAATTTTTCATCACCTGGTAAGCTCCGGCACCCTCCGGATGAGGTGCAGTAATATGATGGGCATCGGCTGACATTCCGGCACCAATGATTTCAGCATAAATTTTAGCACCTCTGGCCAGGGCATGTTCGTATTCTTCCAGGATCAGACTGCCACCACCTTCTCCTAAAACAAAACCGTCCCGATCTTTGTCAAATGGCCGGGAGGCTGTTTCTGGAGAATCATTCCTTTCCGATATAGCTTTCATAGAGCTAAACCCTCCAATTCCTGCTTCGGTTACAGCAGCTTCAGACCCTCCGGTAATCATAATGTTGGCAGTGCCTAACCTGATATAATTATACGCATCAATGATGGCATTGGTAGCAGAGGCACAGGCAGATATGGTGGCAAAGTTAGGTCCCTTGAAACCATATTTAATAGAAATATGTCCTGCTGTAATATCTGCAATCATTTTAGGAATGAAGAATGGGCTGAACCGGGGAGTTCCATCTCCGGTAGCAAAGCTGGTCACCTCATCCTGGAAAGCCTTAATCCCTCCAATACCTGAACCCCAAATCACACCTGCTTTATGCTGATCAATCTTTTCCAGGTCTACAGCTGCATCTTCCATGGCTTCCTGGGTAGCTATCAGGGCGTACTGGGCGAAAGGATCCAGTTTTCTGATCTCTTTTCGGTCGAGATAGTCGCCTGCATCGTAATTCTTGATTTCACAGGCGAATTTGGTCCTGAATTTTTCGGTATCGAACCGGGTAATAGGAGCGGCACCACTTACTCCATTTGCTAATGACTCCCAATATTCAGAAGTACTTTTGCCAATTGGAGTAAGCGAGCCTAGTCCGGTTATTACTACTCTTCTTAAATTCATAAAGAATTTTAAGTGGGTGAATAATTACTTTTTGATGTTTTCTTCCAGGTAAGAAATTGCCTGTCCTACAGTGGAGATATTTTCAGCCTGATCATCAGGAATGGAGATATTAAATTCTTTTTCAAATTCCATGATTAACTCAACTGTATCTAAAGAATCAGCTCCTAAATCATTGGTGAAACTTGCTTCGGGAGTTACTTCTGACTCCTCAACACCTAACTTATCAATAATGATACTCTTAACTTTTTGTGCTATCTCAGACATTTTATTTAATATTTTGTTAAAAATTCTCTGCAAAGAAATACATTTAATCGAATAATGTCAAACAATTTTTTTTAATCTTGTTTTTTTTGAAAAAATATCAATTCAGTGGCTGCAAAGATTGATTTTAATCAGGTAAAATAGTATTAATTTTATTTTTTATGAAAAAAAGCAAACTCAGGGTTGATTACGAATATGATTTTTATCTTTGGGGAATCGTGTCTCTGGCTAAAGATTATAAGTTGGCCTGGTTGTTAAACCAAATTTGTCATATTCAATTGAAGAAAACTGAAGACCTGTCCTTCACTTTTATTAATCAAAATAAGTTGATCATTTCCAGCTTTCTTTTTGAAACAGAAAATGCTCAGTTCAGGTTGTTAAGAAACAAGTCGCTGGATGAGCATAAATCTTTATTTCTATTGCCTGAGATAAAACAATTCGATTATTTATTTATAATTAATGACAAAACAGATACCTTTAATACTGAACAGTTTCAAAGCAATCTCAATCAAAAGGAGTTGGTCCAGTATGCTACCAGACTCGATATAAATAAACTAAAATCCAAAGAAAATCTGATTTTTTAAATATGGAAAGACCTGTATTCAATAAAACCAAAGTTGTGGCAACTGTTGGCCCTGCATCATCCAGTAAATCTTTACTCCGGGAACTGGTATTAGCCGGGGTGGATTTATTCCGTTTAAATTTTTCTCACTCCACTCATGAGCAGCACCAGACGGTGATCAGTCATATCAGAGAGATAAATGATGAATTAAAAACCTATGTTTCCATCCTTCAGGACCTTCAGGGACCCAAGATCAGAATTGAAGAAGTAGAAAATAACCGGATCGAGTTAAAGGTGGGTGAAATTATAAAGATCACTTCAGAACGAGTGTTGGGAACCAATAAAAAAGTTAGTACTTCCTTCAAAAGCTTAGCAACTGATGTAAAAGTAGGCGATCCTATTTTGCTGGATGATGGGAATCTGGAGTTAAAGGTGATTAATAAAAATAATGGTGAAGTGGAGGCCGAAGTGGTACATGGAGGCATTTTACGTTCCAAAAAAGGAATAAATTTACCTACTACGCATGTATCGGTACCGTCTCTTACCGAAAAGGATCACGAAGATCTTTTGTTTGGCTTGGAAAATGATGTTGATTGGGTTGCTCTTTCTTTTGTACGTTCTGCCGAAGATGTGAAAAAGCTGAAGAAAATTATTGCTGAACAAGGAAAGGAAACCAGGGTAATTGCCAAAATTGAAAAACCGGAAGCGGTTAATAATATTGATGAGATCATTAAGGTTACGGATGCTCTTATGGTAGCCCGGGGAGACCTGGGGGTAGAAATTCCCATGGAGCGTGTACCCATGGTACAAAAGGATATTATTAATAAATGTAATATTGCGGCCAAGCCGGTGATCGTAGCCACCCAGATGCTGGAAAGCATGATTCGAAACCCCAGGCCTACCCGGGCAGAGGCCAGTGATGTGGCCAATGCTATACTGGATGGAGCTGACGCTGTGATGCTTAGCGGTGAATCTGCCATGGGGTCTTACCCTGTTCTGGCTGTTAAAAGTATGGTAAGGATTATCAAATCCATTGAAATGAATGCTTTACAGATTTATAATAAAAATCTGAAAGCTGACCCTAAATCTGAAACTTTTTATCATGATAATGTATTGGTAGGCGCTTGTGTGATTGCCCGCGATACCTGTGCCAAAGTCATTACCGGTATCACCTTTTCCGGATATACAGCCTTTGCCCTGTCCAAACACCGACCCTATGCCAATATTTATATCTTCTCAGAAAATAAGAAATTATTGAATCAAATCAACCTGATCTGGGGGGTGCAGGGATTTTATTATGATAAATTCAAATCCACCGACCATTCCATAGATGATACCCTTGAAATTTTAAAATCGGAAGGAATAGTGAAGAAAGGAGATGTGGTGATACACACTGGCACCCTACCGGTTATCCGTAAAAAGAGAACCAACATGGTCAGACTCACTGAAGTAGAATGACCGTTAAAAGAAGTTAAAAGAAGTGACTTCCTTTTTCAGCAGGTTGAAATGATAAGCCAGCATGATCTCGTGAGAATTATGCGCCAATGATCTCACCTGGCCGGTATGGGAATCATAGGCATAGCTTATTTCCAGGTTAGGCTTGAGAAGAAGCTTGGTCAGAAATGTCAGCGTATGCAGATTTCTGTAGATCACTCCGGCCCATATAGTTTCTGCTATCAATATATTTAAATTCAGATTGATCTCAGGAGGGTGATCTTTCCTGAAATAGCTTAAGAAAGAAGGATACAGCTGGAATGTCTGGGAAAGAGGCAATTGATATCCCCCGTTGATGATGATGTGTTGTTTTTGCAGGGCATAGGAAAGTTGCTGATCAGGAGCGAATTTAAACAGTTGAGGGATTGAAAAACCCAGATAATAACGACTGGTCTCATATAAAAACCCGGTGCCAAAATTGGGAACAAATGCCCTCAGGTTTTCCTGAGAAAAAATTGGATCCCTGGGATTTTTTAAAAGGATATCTTCAAAATTATATCGATAAGCAGTGAACCCGCCCTGTAAACCCAAAGCAAGCGAGCCCCGGGGGAAATTAATACGATAAGCATAGGCTGCGTAAGCACCTTGCTGGTTCAGCCCGCCCATTTGATCATTCACCAGGGTAAGGCCGGCTGAAATCTTATCTTTTAAGGGACTATGAACAGAAAAAATCTGGCTAAAGGGTGCGCCTTCCACATCAGACCATTGTTTTTTAATGATAAATCCGGCAGACAACCTGTTTTCAAAACCAGCAAAGGCTGGATTGATCACCAATGGATTGAACATATAGTGCGAGATCAAGCCATTGGATTGGCTGAACCCTGTTGCACTGCAGAAGGATATTAAAATGGCTACTATTAAAAATCTTAATTTTTTCATCGTTTCAGGGTTACGTCTCCTTTATATACCTGATTACTTTTTTTAAGCCTGATCAGGTAATAATAAACATCATTCGGGGCAGAATGATCAGGGTTAAAATGATGGACATTGGTTTGTCCCTGCCATACTTTTTCCCGGTTATCATAATTTTTTTGTTTAAATACCAATATGTTGTTCCGGTTAAAAATCATTACTTCATTATCAGGAAATTGCTCTATACCATCAATAATCCATTGTTCATTATATTGATCTCCGTTGGGAGAAAACCCCTGATAAATAACCAGTTGGGGTTCACCGGGAAGCACAGTGATCTTTACCTGGGCCTGATTTGAGGAGATTAATCCATTAGTAATGCCTTTCCAGGTAAAATGATCCTGGCCTGACCAGTCAGGGGCAGGGTCAAATTGAAGGGTTTCAAGTTGTTCCGTGGATAAGATGGATGAATCTGCCAAAGGATTTAGGTTGACTGAGAGCTGACCTTTTTCCGGCTGGTTCAGTACCAGTATTTGTTGCAAAGTATCCTGTTCCGGGTCTACAGTAGCTAACCTGAATAAACTGGCATTAAAATAAAAGGATTCTGACTGATCCACCCGGATTTGAATATCTGAAACTAGTGGAGCATCATCACGACATCTTACCTGAATCCAGGCCTTGCCCTGTCCGATTGCCTGCTCAGGATCAGCAATCTGATAAGTTAAAGTGATTTGGCCACAATAGTCGGAGGGAGGGATGAACTGCAGGCCCTGATCCTCCATAATTTTAACCGACCCCTGTTCGGCCCTGGCCGAATACAAATAAAAGGTATCAGAATCTATGTCGTAATCATTGTCCAAAAGGTCTAACATGATGGTGTCATCTTCTAATATGACCAGGCCAGAATCAAGTAGGGCTACCGGCGGGTCATTCACTGGTTTTATTTGAAAAAGAATCGTCTGGGCAACATTATTGAGGTCAGTAGACTGTAGGAGCCATTCAGCTGAATCCTTTCCATTAACATTCGGTGCTGGTTGATAGATAAGATTTTTCACCTGACCCCATGCATACTTTTGTTGTGCAGCAATAGATGAGCCATTCAGCAGGATCGAACCTGTTTGAGGAAGTTCAGTAAAATTAATTGATTCCGGTTTTTCCTGGTCAATCAAGTCCAGGATCTCTTCAGGCTTAAAGGTATAGCTTTGATCCTCATCTAAACTGAGTACAAGCCGGTCAGGTGAGGCTTGCTTTACCGAATCAATTATCAGGTAGATCTCTGCTTTGGCTTCCGCTTCCTGATCAGTAATGGTATATTCAAAACTTAATGAACCAGAAAAGGCCGGCTCAGAACGGTAAATGATCTTATTTTGACTGATTGCTGCCTCTCCATAAGCTGGAGTGGATATTTGCAAAAGGCTGAGTTGGTCATTATCAGGATCCTGATCATTTTTAAGCACATCCATACTCAGACTTTCTCCCGGGACTATTTCAAAAGTATCTGAAATGGCAACGGGAACATCATTTACTGGGTTGATATTTAAAATAAGATCAGAAGTATCAGATAAGCCGTATTTATTTTTTACCAACCACCTGGCTGAATCCCGGCCAAAATAATTCTGCCGGGGATGGTAGGAAAGGTGGGGCACCTGATCCCAATCAATAGCCTGACCCTGATCTATTTCCTGGTCATTAAGTTTAATTTGTCCCTGGCCGGGTAAATATGAAAAAATAATATGCCGGATGACCTGCTGAGCCGGATCGGTATAATGGTCATTAAAAGTCTGATGATCAAATGAATAACTTTGATCTTCTGCCATTTCTATTGTAATGTTTGTGGTTTGAGGCAGATTTTCCTCCGGGGCTATTTTAATCAATAAAACACCTTCAGCCTGTGCCTGCTCATCACTTACCTGGTATGTAAATTGCACTGTTCCCGCATACTCAGGTGATGAACTATAAATTAAAACATCCCCTTCGATTTCAACTCCTCCAAATTCCGGTTCGTCAGTGCCAGTCAGGATAAGAGGATCACCATCAGGATCATAATCATTTTCTAAAACCTTTATTTCGGAAGTTTGACCCTGTTTCATTTCAAAAGTGTCATTTTCTGCAATCGGAAGGTCATTAACGGGCTGGACCTGGAAAATGATTTTAGCCGGCCCCGATTGTTCTGCCTGATTCAAACCCTGCCAGCTGGCCGAGTCCGTACCATTAAAATGCTGATCTGGTTGATAAACCAGGTTGGTTAGGTTTTCCAGCTCGATAATTTGATCCTTGACCAAATTTTGATCATTCAGTGTCAAAATACCATGCCGGGGTAACACATTAAACTTAATCTCTTTCAAAGGCTGATCATCATGATCAACGTAGTTTTCCTTGAACTGTGAAGGGTTGAGCTGATAGTTTTCATCTTCTTTAAGGCTGATGGTTATATTGTTTACTTGCGGGGGATCATTGGATGGAGTGATGGTAAGAAAAACCTCAGCTTCATCCTGATTTTTCTGGTCTGTTACCTGATAATCGAACTTTACTGAACCGGCAAAATTAGGTGGAGGAGCATACCAAATTTGTTCCTGCCTCACCTCAGCCTGACCAGTCTCAAGATTGAAGATCCGGGTTATGGTGAGGGGATCATTTTCCGGGTCGCTGTCATTTTGAAGCACATTCAGCATCAACTCCTGGTCTTCTGCCAGGGTGAAAGTATCATTTTCAGCTGTGGGAGGATCATTTACCGGGGTTATAGTAAGAAAAACCAATGCTTCAGTTTGTTTATCCTGATCTGTCACCTGATATTTGAACTTTACTGAACCTGAATAATCAGGTGGCGGAGTATACCAAATTTGTTCCTGCCTCACCTCAGCCTGACCAGTCTCAAGATTGTAGATCCGGGTTATGGTGAGGGGATCATTTTCCGGATCACTGTCGTTTTGCAGCACATCCAGCATCAACTCCTGGTCTTCTTTCAGGGCAAAAGTGTCATTTTTGGCTGTGGGAGGATCATTTACCTGATCGATTTGTATCAGAAGGTTAGCGTCTCGTCTGGCATAAACTTCAGCGTCAGATGCATTCCATGTAAAACCATCCTCTCCAAAATAATCCTGATCAGGCACATATTCCATCTCATTCAGCTGATCAGCCGGAATTTCAGTTCCTGCATTTATCTTTTGGTTATTTAATGTCAGATTCCCCCGGGAGGGTATGGTTTTAATAATAATTTTGTTCAATGGATCCTGGTCCGGATCTGAATAATGGGCAGAAAATATACTTTCTTCAAAAGAAATTCTTTGATCTTCCCGGGTTGAAAGACTGAAATCAGCTACTAAAGGCGGGGAATTCTCACTTAAGTTATAAATGGTAACTATTGCCCGGTCATTACCATCTTCATTGCTTACTTCATATTCAAATGAATCCTCATCAAAATCAAGGTTATCTACCTGATAGCTGATTTTTTTATTTTTAACAATGATTTTGCCGTAGGTTGCAGCTTTTGTTATGCGAAGGCCTAATTTTCCTTTCTCATACAGGTCATTTGCTAACACGTCCAGGTTGTATTTTCCTGGTTTTGTGAGGGTATAAATATCTCTGGCCGCCTTTAAATCCTCATCGGAGATGGTAAGATATAGTATAGCCTGGCTACATTGATCAGGGTCTGCCTTGCTGCAGATCTGGTATTTGATCTCCAGGGTAGCTTCATCGTCATACTTTACCCTGATTTTATTTCCTTTTACTTCCGGAGGTTTGGCCGGATCGCCCTGGGTGGAGTAAGAAATAATGGAAAGGCTGACATCCTTTTTGTAAATATCATTTTTAAGTACCTCAATTTTTTCTTCTTTGTCATCTTCAATGGCCGCATAGTCATCATAAGCTTTAATGGCCTGGGCAAAGTCAGGATGGGTAAAAAGCAAAAATAGTATGGTTAAAAAATGAAAAAAATATCTCATTCAGTGCTCCTGCGTAAATAAAAAATCGGTCAGCAATAGAAGATGATCATATATTAAAACCTCCAATTATATATATTGTTACAGGAGTGTTAAAATATCAAGGCAGATGTTTATAAATTTTTTAGCCTCAAAGAAAACTTTTATTTATCTTTATTGATGTCCAGGTTGAACATACAGTTATGAAAAGATTCTTGATTTCTTCCTTTCTATTAATGCTGTTTTACAGCCTGGGCTTGATTATATCCTGTTCAGATCCCTGTGGAGTGGACGGACCGGTTTATTTTAAGGCAACAAATTATAATTCTGCCGGGATTAAACTTACAGGAACGGATCAACTAAGTAGCCAGGAGTTTTATACATTTGCCTTAATCCATACTAATAAATTCGTAAGCTATGACAGTCTTGGTATTTTAATACAATATGAAATTGAAACCATGGCTTACCAGGATTTTCAATGGGGCCATGTCAATGCTGCTTATGCCTGTTCACCAGCCGAGATATATCAAAGTTTAGATGATGTAGTAATTACCTCTGACACTGATTACAATCAGCAATATCCTGCTGGAACGGATTTGAGTAATATAATTGCTATCAGAAATGGATTAAGGAAAGAAGGATTTACTATGCCTGATTACTTAAACCAATATGCATTATTAGACAGGAACCAGATTCTGATTACTTTTACAGTACCACCTGATAAGTCTGCAACTCACAATATCAGCATTCAGTTAGATCTAAATGATCAGGATGAATTTGTCAATTTAAACCTTGAAAATCTGCCGATTAAATAACTTTTCTTATACTTTTCGTAAAGCCTGGGATAATCTAGTCTGATTCAGACCCGTCATTGCAAAGTTTTTGTTGCCAGAAATATGGGCTTTGCGGCTTTGCTATACATTAGAAGGGGGATATAAATTCCTTTTTACTTGCTGCCAGGCGGGGGTAAACTCGGTGATATGATGGAGCCCTTCAAGCCTATGCCTCATGCCAAAGCTTCGGTTCACAATGAAGGATCTTGGGGGGATCTGCATACTTCTTATATTTCTTTACGAAGCCCCGACCGGGATAAAGTTTAGGAGGGCCATGGCAATCCGTTTCTGGCAATGAAAATTAAAGCTGGCAGCTAATCAAATTGTCATTATAGGATACGGAATCAAAGGCCTTTCTGCTGGCTGCTTACAATGAGGGTAAAGGAGCTTGCTGAACCTCCAGCAACCAGTAACAAGAAACTAAAAATATTCCTTCGAGCTTCCAGTTTCCAGCTTCCAGCTAATTACATCCAACATCCTTTCAGCTTTATTCCCCCTTCGAGCCTCCTCCGGTTTATCTGTAATTACCACCCTCGCAACTAGCAACCTGTTTGGAGTTTCCTCTAAAATTAATGTCGCCGAAATCAACCTCTCCAAGGTTGGTTAATAAATTTCTTCATTTTTCTAAAACGGAGCTCTCCGAGGTTCTGGGTTACTAATTGGTTTGTTACTGCACCTTAGTTCAACAAACTTTAATGTGAAATCTTTCTTCCCCTCAGAGTCTCCAGTAAGGGACTCTGAGGCACATTGTTGACATTGTTGATTTGATCACCAATGACAAATGTCACCAACTAAAGCAAAAAAAGATGCTATTCGAATCATCATGGATCATCAAAGTCCTCTAGCGAGAGACTCTGATGGGAAAAAACGGTCAACCATTTTTAGACCTGATCAAACCAGAAACCATTAACAAGAAACCAGCAACTTAAGATATTCCTTTCAGCTTCCAGCTAATTATATCCAACATCCTTTCCCCTTTCACCTTAATTTGTTTACTTAAATATAGCCTCTGCTAGTCTCTTGGCTAATGATCCATGACTCTTTGAACGTCATAACCTGTTTTTTCACTTGGTGAAGCCAAGGGTATTTATTGGTAATAACGAATGCGGGCTTTGCTGTTGATTATCATGGACATCAATATTATCCCCGAGTATTAACGGCTGATAAGGATCACCTTCCTGAATTATTAATCATCAAAAAAAAATCCTGCAGATAGATATCTACAGGATTTTATTATTTTTCAATTCTATTGACTCTCTAACATTCCAAATAATCACACCACTGGGTATCTCTCATATCACCGGATCGGGCAAACTGCACGTGCATAGCAAATGAAGCAGATAAAGTCACTGGTGTATGGACTTTACCGGCTAATTGGATGTAATGCCTTAAAAGGTCTTTATAATCAGGATGCACACAGTTATCAATGATGGCATTGGCTCGCTGGATGGGTGATTTACCTCTTAAGTCAGCCACACCCTGCTCAGTGATAATTACCTTGGTAGAGTGCTCACTGTGATCCACATGGCTTACCATGGGGACCAGGGTACTGATTTTTCCACCTTTGGCTATAGAAGGACAGGTGAAAATGGAGAAGAAACTGTTGCGGGTGAAGTCACCTGAACCACCCAATCCGTTCATCATTTGTTTTCCTAATACGTGTGTGCTGTTAACATTTCCAAATAAGTCAGCTTCCAGGGCTGTATTTACAGTAATCAGTCCTAATCTGCGTACAACTTCCGGATTATTGGATATTTCCTGGGGACGCAATAAAAATTTATTTCGGAAAAAGCCAAAGTTGTCATAAAGATCATCCAGTACCTGAGGGCTAATGGTTAGGGAACATCCTGAAGCAAAGCTTACATTGCCATTTTTCATTAGCTCAATAACGGAGTCCTGGATAACCTCGGTATACATGGTAAATGGAGGAATATCCGGATTAGCTCCCAAGGAGCCTAAAACAGCGTTGGCGATATTTCCTACCCCGGATTGAATGGGTAAAAAGGATGCTGGGATGGTACCATTCTTGATCTGACTGGCCAGGAAATTGGCCACATTTTCTCCAATTTTAGCAGTTACATCATCCACCGGAGCAAAACCGCCTACTTCATCCGGCCTTTCAGTTTCCACTACGGCCACCACTTTTTTGGGATCCACTCTTAATACTTCAGAACCGCATCGTTCGTTCACCCGATAAATTGGAATGGCCTGCCTGGTAGGAGGATCCTGCGGTTCATATAAATCATGCATACCTCTCAAAGCCCTGGGGTGTTTATGGTTGAGCTCTACAATGATCTTATCTGCCAATCTGGCTATGGTAGGTACAATACCAACTCCTGTGGTAGGGACAATTTCGCCATATTCATTCACATCGCAAGCCTCTATGATGGCGACGTCTATTTTCCCTAAAAATCCATAACGCAATTCCTGAGCCAGGTGTGACAGGTGCATGTCGAAATAATCGGTATTGCCTTTGTTAAGAAGGGCCTTAAGGTCGTTATTGGATTGATAAGGCGTTCTGAATTTAATCGCATCTGCCCTGGCCAAAGCACCATCAAGTGAATCTCCCGTAGATGCTCCGGTTATCACCCCGATTTTATAAGGTTTCCCTGCGTCATGTTCTTTTTTAGCCATTTCAGCAATGGCAGTGGGTACGGCTTTGGGAGAGCCGGAAGGAGTAAATCCGCTAAATCCTACATTATCGTTATGTTTTACAATAGTAGCAGCTTCTTCAGCTGACATAAAATTCAATGACATATTAATTATATTTAAATGGTTTGTGTTCCGTTTTCAGCCGCAAAAATAAAACGTTTCTGTTTATGATGTTTGCCAAAAGGTAAATTTTCATTCTATTTAAAATTTTTATAAATAAAAATGGACATATGCCTTATTTTTTTACTGGAAATATTGGCCTTTACTTATTAATATTGTGAAATGGAAGAAAGTTTAAAAGGTTATACCCCACAGCAACTGGCATTAAGAAATGGACAGGACAAGGAAGAGATTTGGATAGCTTACCAGGGGGAAATATATGAAGTTACTGGATCCAGGTTGTGGCAATTCGGCCACCATTACCAGCATTGGGCCGGTCAGGATCTGACCGAAGAATTAAAAGATGCTCCTCATGGAAAAGCTGTGCTGGATAAGTTTAAAAAGGTGGGAATCTTAAAATGAACCTGGATTGTAACAAAATTTATTTGTTAAGCTTAATATTCAATGAGTTAGGTTTTTGATCGTTATATTTTTATTAAATTAGCATTTTAAACCTTGAAATAAACAGATATTGGATGGTTTTTATGTTTAGTCAGCTCAGATCTATTTCTTTCTTAGTAATATATTTTATTTTTCTTATTCCTGCAATGGCCCAAATGGAATTGGATCAATCCAAAGCCGAAAAAGGTGAGGGCATTTTCGGGATCTTGCGCAGAAATGGTCTGGAACCATCCAGGTTATTGGTGGAAGAGTTTATTCGGTTAAACCAATCGCTTTTGGGACCTGATAGTGTATTAATTGAAGGAAAGGTATATTTTCTTCCTAATAATCAGCCAATTTCCATATCTAAAAAAGAAAATAAACCGGTAGGAACAAAATCCGAAATGCCTGGAAATGTAAAGCCAGCATTAAGTAAAACCTTAACCTATGACCTATTTGGACCGGGTTATGAAAATGTCGTGGTTAAAGATAATATCCTGGAAAATGCTGTTTTTTACTTAATATCCGGACATGGCGGTCCGGATCCTGGAGCAATTGGAGAATATGGTAAATATCTGCTCAGCGAAGATGAATATGCTTATGATGTGACCCTTCGCCTGGCCAGGAACCTTATGGAAAGAGGAGCACTGGTTTATATGGTCATTCAGGATAAAGATGATGGTATCCGGGATGATGCCATACTTGAAATGGATACTGATGAGATTTCCCTGTTAAGTGAAGCTTTGCCCTATAATCAAAAAGCCCGCTTACGACAACGAACCCAGATTGTCAATAATTTATACAAAAAGCATGTTGGACGGTATCAAAGACTCATTTCTATTCATCTGGACAGCAGAAGCACCAGCCAGAACATCGATGTATTCTTTTATCATCATCATCGCAGCAAATCAGGTAAAAAGCTGGCTGACCATATCCAACAGACTTTTGAATCCAAATATGCCGAACATCAACCTGGCAGGAACTATTATGGTAGTGTTTCCTCCCGCAGTGGTTTGTACCTGGTTCGAAATACCACGCCTCCGATAGTTTTTATTGAGTTGGGAAATATCCAAAACTCACGGGATCAGCGACGCTTTGTATTAAGCGATAACCGGCAAGCTCTGGCCAACTGGATTATGGAAGGCATTCTCAGGGATTTTGCTGAACATTAATTAATTGTATCTTTTGGTCCGACTTATTTCCAAATACTGAAGCCAGCTTGAGACCATAATATTCGTTTGATCAATCATAAAACTCTTTACAGCCTGGGCTTGATCAATAATCAGAAAAGTTAGACCAGTTATTTATTCCTCCCATTTTTTAAATAAAGACACAGCAATGTGCCCGCCAAATCCGAAAGAATTATTCAGGGCTACTTTTACCTCTTTTTGCACTACTTTATTAGGTGTAATCTGAATTCGGGGATCTATTTCCGGATCCAGGTTTTCAAAATTGATAGTAGGTGGTATGGTATTTTGTTCTATGGCTTTCACACAGGCAATGGCTTCGATTGCACCGGCAGCTCCCAATAAATGCCCGGTCATGGATTTAGTGGCGCTGATATGGAGTTTGTCCAGTGATGCTGCAAAAACTTTGGCAATGGCTTTACATTCACTGATATCGCCCACCGGTGTGGCAGTAGCGTGGGTGTTGACGTAATCTACCTGGTCTGGTCTCAGTTTAGCTTCATTTAAGGCATCCTGCATGGCGTAGACTGCGCCTAAACCTTCCGGGTGGGACGAAGTAATGTGGTAGGCATCTGAGGCAAAACCAAATGCGCTTAATTCACAATAGATCCGCGCCCCCCGGGCTTTGGCGTGTTCATAGTCTTCCAATAGTAAAGCTCCTGCCCCTTCCCCCATTACAAATCCGTCCCGGCTGCTATCAAAAGGCCTTGAAGCGGTCTCTGGTGATTCATTTCGGGTAGACAAAGCCCGGGCTGCATTAAATCCACCTATGGATGATTTGATGATGGCTGCTTCTGATCCTCCGGCCAGCATTACATCTGCTTTACCTACCCTGATCAGGTTAACTGCATCAGCCAGGGCATTGTTAGAAGAGGTACAAGCAGATACAGTAGCGTAACTTGGTCCTTGTAGCCCATGTTTGATAGATAGTTGTCCCGCAGCTATATTGGGTATCATTTTAGTGATGAAAAAGGGACTGAACCGGGGAATGCCATTACCTTGCCCAAATGAAATAACTTCCTGTTCGAAGGTTTCAATGCCTCCAATGCCACTGGCCCAGATTACCCCAGCCCGTCGGCGATTCACTTTTTCCAGGTCCAGTGCTGCATCCCTGAAACATTCAGCCACAGAAGCAAAGGCATACTGAGAAAACAGATCCAGTTTTCTGGCTTCTGCCTTTTCCATGGTTTGCAGGGGATCAAAATCTTTTACTTCACAGGCAAACTGGGTTTTGAACTGGGAAGCATCAAATTTAGTGATGGAGCCAGCTCCACTTTTTCCCTGTATCAGGCTGTTCCAATATTCATTTACACTATTTCCCAAAGGAGTAATGGCTCCCAATCCAGTTACAACAACTCTTTTCATATGCTTGATTTTTATTTACTAATAAGTAAGTCTCTTTATTAAATTTTTTACTTCAGTTCATCCAAAATTTGCTGATAAAGGCTTTTAAATGATTGTTTTCCGGCAATACGAGCAATTTGTAATCCTCCTATCATACTGGAAATAATTTGTAATGCTTTCAATTCAGCCTCGCCTTTGTAAAAAAATAACCCTTTTTTTCGACCCTGCTCCAGTAATTTGCTAAGCCACAGTAAGATAAGATTGGTCATTTTTTTTAGCTCCTTCTGAGTATTATCATTCAGCGTATGGAAATCAGGGCCTAAGGAACCCATCAGGCAGATCTTATCTTCCCTGTTACTTTTCAAATAGATCTTCAGAAATGTGTCCAGCTGCTGCCACTCATCGAAATCATGAGCCAGCATATTTTCTACCATTTCTTCAAATCGCTGTATATTGTTACGTACGATACTGGAACCAAGATTCCCCTTGGAAGGAAAGTAATAATGTATGGCGGCATTTTTTATGCCCAATTCAGAAGAAATATCCTGATAACTAAAGGCGTTAAATCCTTTGGTCAGGATCAGTTCTTCACCAAGCTGCATTATTTTTTCCCGGGTTACTGACATAAGCCAATTTATTTCAGCAAAAATACTTACTAATTAGTAAGTAAAAAAGTATTCTCCTGAAAAAGGCAATAATTGACGATTTTTTAAAAGCTGTTTCAGAATATAAGGAGTCTAAGTGATTCGTGAGATATGGTATATGGGACATTGAAACTGCTTATCTCTGGCCTTACGATTGCTTAGTTTTCGCCGCACATTTCCTAATTAAGTTCTCCTACTTGAAATTAGAATCAAAAATACCATGAATCTATCCAAAACATGATGGTAGCTATTCATACCTCAAAGATTCCACCGGATTTTGATGGGCTACCTTATAGGATTGATAACTTACGGTAAGGAAAGCAATGGTTATAATAAAAACTGCTCCGGCCACAAAATCAAGTCCATTTAAACCAATTTTATAAGCGGAGGGGTCTATTGTTTGAAATTTATAAGCCAATGGCCAGGCAATCAGGTTAGCCAGGAGGATCAGGAACAGAAATTCCCGGATCAGCAGGTAAAATACCTGCCCGGTTCTGGCACCATGAACCTTTCTTATTCCAATTTCTTTGGTTTTAGAACGGGCGGAAAAGGAGGTTAAACCAAATAATCCGACTGCTGAAATCAGTATGGTGATGATGGCAAAAAAAGTAAATGTGCTGGTAATGCCTTTATATACTTTTAAAGCTTCCCGGTCCAACTGGTCGGCCAACAGGTGAAATTCGAAAAATTCGTCCGGCAAAAATTGTTTAAACGCCAGTCTGATACTGCTGCGGGTAGCCTGTAAATCTGCCTCAGGTCTGATTTTTACGGTGAACATGGCGATGCCGGTTACCTGGTCTGAATGCAGGGTAAATAAGAATGGTGGGATTTTCTGACTCACCGAATAAGGGTGAAAATCATTGACTACGCCAATGACGGTCAAATTGCCATTATCTAAAGTTTTACCAATGGGGTCTTCCCAGCCAAAGAATGCTGCAGCGGTCTGATTGATCAGGCAGGCACCTTCCTGATCTGAAGGCATCTCCCGGGAAAAATTCCTTCCTTTGATGATATGCAATCCCATGGTTTCCAGATAGTCGTAACCTATAACATTCCTGCGAATATCTACCCGCTGATCCGGGTCAGATCCTTCCCAGGTGATGGAAGATCCCCAATTGCCCATAAATGGCAGGTTATAGGAAACAGCAGCATTGATGATATCTTCCTGTTGAAGTAGCTGGTTTCGAATTAAATTAAAATCAAGGGAAGGTTGTTCAGATTCCAAGTGCATTTTAGTGTATAAAATGTTTTCCTGATTGAATCCTAAGTCTTTATTTTTCAGGTAGTTAAACTGGCGAAAGATCATAAAGGTAGCTACTACCAGCAGACTTGAAACCACAAATTGAAAAGTAACCAGTGATTTTCTTAATAAACCAGATCGCTGGCTGCCCAGGCTACCCGATTTTAATACTTTCAGGGGCTTTAAGGCTGATAAGTAGAAAGCTGGATAGCTGCCTGCCAACAGGGAAGTCAGCATTGTAATACCCAGAATGAAAAATACAAATGGATAATTATTAATAAAATCAATTTTTAAAGATCTGCCAATGATCTGATTGAACAGTTGTAAGAATATTTCAGCCATAATAAAGGCCAAAACCATAGCGATCAGGGAAATGACCAGTGATTCCAATAAAAATTGCTTGATCAGGGAAAACCTTTGACTACCTACTACTTTCTTGATACCGATTTCTCTCGATCTCAGGCTGGCAAATGCTGTATTCAAATTAGTGAAATTAACACAGGCTACCAGTAAAGCAAATACGGCAATAGCGCCATACATATAGATAATGGACATTAAGCCGCCTGAAGGTGTATAAGATCGCAGGTGAAGATCAGATAAAGGAACCAGTTGTAAGGTGGATTTATAACTATCTACCTGTTTATTTAAAAAGTCCCCCATTTTAACCTTCAGATCATTATAGTGGGCATTATCCACTAATAATATAGTGCTGAAACTACTGTTGCCCCAGTTTTGCAGGTTTTCCTGGTCAATTTGCTCCAGTATCTGGATGTGTCCCAGGTAATCTATTTTCAGGGAGGAGTTTTCAGGAAGATCTTCAAACACTCCGGTAACCATCAGTTTGGCTTTATTACGACAATTTATGACTTTACCCATGGGGTCCTGGTCAGGAAAGAATTTTTGGGCCAGCGATGCTGATAAAACGATATGGTTGGGTTCTGTTAAAACCTTTTCAGGATTTCCCTTTAAAAAGGTAAAGGTTAGCACCCTGAAAAGTGAAGCATTTGTATACCATCCATTTTCCTCATAAAAAGTTTTCCCGGGTCCCGTTGATAAATATTCACCCCAGGCTCCCCTTAAGGTAACTGATTCCTGGATTTCGGAAAATTCATTTTCCAGAGCCGCTCCCAAAGGATAGGGGGTACTGTGCCAGTATTGGTCACCATTGGAAAGATGGGCCTTGGTATGCACCTGGTAAATATCATCATAGTGTTGATGGAACTTGTCGAAGCTAAATTCATACTGAATGTAAAGTGCAATAAGTATGAATGTAGTAAGTCCCACAGTAAGTCCCAGAATGTTCATGAAGGCATAGCCGGGATGCCTGATCAGGTTTCTGTAAGCAACGCGTAAATTATGTTTTAGCATAGGTAAGTCTGTTATTCAATGTTTTTACCCTTTTTATGCCAAACCTGTGCCGTTTTTTATAAGCATTTCATAATCAATATGTTACGATTTTGTTTGGAATCCCAACTGTATAAAAATCATACAGATGTGTTTTAAAATGAACAGGAAATAGCTACTGTAAAAACATGAATTCAACATCTGGCAATAATTATCTGATGATGTTGTTGGGTAATCAATAGCCCAACTTTTCTCTTACCTTTGACAGCACCTTCCGGATAATCAGCCTGGCTTTTTCTTCCCCCTGTTGCAACCTGTTTTCCAGTTCATCAGGGTTATTCATAAACTGATTAAACGCTTCCCTTTCCCCGGCAAATTTTTGAATGACCAGTTCAAATAATTCCTGTTTGGCATGTCCATAGCCAAAATTTCCGGCCAGATATTTTTTTCTGAGTTCGTCAGTTTGTTCCTGATTGGCAATTAAACTATAAAGGGCGAAAACAGTACAGGTATCCGGGTTTTTGGGTTCTTCCAGTGGGGTACTATCGGTAACAATACTCATGATCACTTTCCGGAGTTTTTTCTCGGGGAGAAAAATATCAATGGTGTTGTTGTAAGACTTGCTCATCTTTTGTCCGTCTATGCCTGGAACAGTCATGACCTTTTCGTCCACTTTGGCTTCGGGAAGTACGAACACCTCACCATATTTATGATTAAATGCTGAGGCAATATCCCTGGCCATCTCCAGGTGCTGGATTTGATCTTTTCCTACCGGAACAAAATCAGCATTATAGCCAATAATATCCGCTGTCATTAATACAGGATAGGTAAAAAGTCCCGCATTCACATCAGCTAACCGGTCTGATTTGTCTTTGAATGAGTGGGCATTGGCCAGCATTGGAAAAGGGGTGAAGCAGTTAAGATACCAGGTAAGTTCACATACTTCAGGTATTTTTGATTGCCGGTAGAACATGTTTTTATCCGTATCAAAGCCGAAAGCCAGCCAGGCGGCAGCAGTAGCATTGACATTGGCTTTCCTTTCCCCGGCATCTTTGATGGTGGTGAGGGAATGCAAATCAGCTATAAAAAACATGGATTCATTATTTTCATCCCGGGACAGTGCTATTGCTGGTTTAATAGCTCCTAAAATATTGCCCAGGTGCGGTCTTCCTGTACTCTGTATTCCGGTTAATATTCGTGACATGACTCAGAAAATTTTTTGCAAATAAAACAAATTATTGCTCAAGTTTGCTTTATATCTTACTTAAACTTTATTTGAAAGCTAATTTTTTCTATTTTGGGGCGAAACTAATAAACAGGTAAGTCTGTTGCATAAGTGTATTAAATTACTGAAAATCATTAAATTAAATGAACATAATAAAAAAGGGATCATTCGTGTTGGTTTTACTGCTGGGATGGAGTTTGCCATTGTTAAGCCAAACCAAACCAGAAATATCATTTGAGCAAAAGGAGCATGATTTTGGATTAATTAAGGAAGAAAATGGCTCTGTGACTCATCAGTTTTATTTTACCAATACTGGCAAATCTCCCCTGGTGATTCAGAATGTGCGGGCATCCTGTGGTTGTACTACCCCAGGCTGGACCCGTGAACCAGTGCCTCCGGGAGAGCAAGGTTTTGTAAAAGCCTTGTATAATCCCCGCAATCGTCCCGGCGCTTTCAACAAGACCCTGACAGTCAGTTCAAATGGAGAGCCTGAGGTAGTCGTATTGCACATCAAGGGAATTGTGAAACCCAAACCTACTACTCCTGAAGATGAATTTCCTACTGCTATGGGTGCATTGAGGGTGAAGTATGGCGCTTTTCATCTGGGGCGGATTACTAATAATGCCATCCATACCAAGACCTTTGAGATATATAATCAGAGTGACCAGCCACTGTCTTTATCAGAAGTCTATCAGGCCCCTGATTTTATTAAAATAGCCTTTGAGCCCCAAATTCTGAAATCAAATGAAAGAGGCAAGGTGCTGGTGACCTATGACACACCAAAAAAAAATGACCTGGGATATGTTTCAGATAATATTTTAATCAAGACCAACGAGTTGGAAGATTCCATTAAAAATTTCAGGGTGATTGCCATGATTGAAGAGTATTTTCCACCCATGACTCCGGAAGAATTGGAACGGGCACCCCGAATTGAATTGGAAGAATCCAGCCATGACTTTGGTTCGATTAAGCAGGGTGAAGAAGTAACTACCGAATTTGTATTGACCAATAAAGGTAAAGAAGACCTGGTAATCAGGAAAACCAAAGCCAATTGCGGTTGTACTGTTTCAAATCCGGCAAAGCATATTTTAAAGCCGGGAGAAAGTACCAATTTATCCGTAAAATTTAATTCCGCCGGCAGACTGGGAAATCAGCAAAAATCAGTGACGATTTTCAGCAATGATCCCAGGGAACCTATGAAAATGATTACCATTAAGGCAAAAGTGTTGCAATCCTCCTGATGCTATTAAACCCTGACTGACTTTGACTTAAAATCCATTTTACCGTAAATAGCCACCAGGGCAAAGCAAACCAGAGGCACAAAATAAGCCATATGAATACTTCCGGACAGGTCGGAGATCTGTCCCTGGATGGCTGTTAATACTGCGCCACCCAAAATGGCCATAATAAGGCCTGAGGCAGCAATTTTAGTATCTTCACCCAATCCTCTCACTGCCAATCCATAAATGGTAGGGAACATCAGTGACATAAAGCCGGAAATTGCTACCAGGGCAATCACAGCTACCATTCCACCTCCAAAAATTACAATCAGGGTACAGAAGATGGCCAAAAAGGCCGAACCAGTCAAAAGATTCCCCGGTGTGATATATTTCATTAAAAAGGTGTTAATAAAACGGGCCACCATAAACAAGACCAGGGAAGCCAGATAATAAGAAGCGGCCTCATCTTCATTGATGTTTAATTCCTGCATTACATACCTGATGGTATATGACCAGACCCCAATCTGAGCCCCAACATAAAAGAATTGAGCTACTACGCCCCAAAGGTAATGTTTGTTGCCAAAAAGCCTTTTAAAGGTAGGGCCTAAATCAAGCTTTTTATCCGTTTCCTTGGCCCGGGGCATTTTGGTAAAGGCGATGATCAGCCAGATTACCAGTAAAATGATACCTACGCCCACATAGGTCATAGTTACAGAATTTAATTCTGCTTTTTGAATAGCTTGTAATTCAGCCGGGTTCATGGCTGATCTTTCTGCTTCTCCTGCTACATTTAAATTAGAAAGAATAAAAAACTTGCTTAATAAAATACCACTTATTGATCCGATAGGATTAAATGACTGGGCAAAATTTAAGCGGCGGGTCCCGCTTTCTTCCGGACCCATTTCAATGATATAGGGATTGGCAGCGGTTTCTAAAATTGAACATCCTCCAGCCAGAATATATAAGGCCGCCAGAAAATGGAAATAGTTGGTGGTTAAACTGGCGGGATAGAATAAAAAGCAACCAATGGCATAGAAGGTCAACCCCAGCAAAACCCCTGATTTATAGGTGTATTTTTTAATAAATATAGCTGCCGGTAAAGCCAGCATAAAGTAAGATCCGTAAAAAGCCAGCTGAATCCAGGAGGTCTGAAAATCAGACATACTCATGATCTTCTTAAAGGCGGCCAGCAATGTATCCGTCATATTATTGGCCAGACCCCACATAAAGAATAGGGTGGTGATTAATGCAAACGGCAATACAGGCGCTTTTAGTCCGGAGGCAACTTTGGATGACATAGGTTTATATTTTTTTCAATTAAAAGGTGAAATGAAAAAAACTCAGTTAAAGTTGAGAGCAATATTAATTATTTTATCTGCCAAAACAAATATAATATCCAGCTAAAGATAAGCAGGTTTTAGTATGTGCGGTGGCGGTTTGTAAATAGTTGCTGAGTAGAAGGGTGGTTATACATAACAGTACTTGCAAAGTTGCATATAGACCAAAGGTTATTTGGTGTAAAAGTATATGTATATATTAAATATGTGCGAAAATTCACGATTTAATAATAGCTTTATAGGTAACTATATATTCAAAATAGGATATTATAGTTTTTGAATACATAAATAATTTTACTTTAAATATTGTTATTTTTAATATAAAGTGTGTAAATTGCCGGTATAAAACACATATATGGAATAATAAATATATAGTCAATTTTTAATGATTGTTTGGCAATGACAGGTTTATAAAGCCGTACTTTTTTAAGTATTTTATATTAATATTTTATAATGTATAAATTATAGTTTTATGTTTGATACCAGTTAAAAATCAGCTCAATGTATTGGGCCATGTATTAGTTAGCCTATTGAGATTATTTTATTAAAAACCTAAATTAAAAATTATGAAAAAGAAAATTTTACAAATTTTGAGAAAGATCCTGAGTATTCATTTGCTCTGTCTTTTTTTAAGTAGTCTAATCAGCTATCCAGTTTTAGCTCAAAATACGGTGAGTGGGAAGGTAACTGATGAAAATGGAGAAGCCTTACCTGGGGTTAATATTGTGGAAAAAGGAACAACTAATGGTACAGTTTCAGGAGTTGAGGGTAACTATACTCTGGAATTACCTTCAAATTCCACCCTGGTTTTTTCATCTGTAGGATACACTACCGAGGAAATACAGGTGGCTAACCGGTCAGTTATTGATGTAGCCATGATGCCTGACATCAAATCCCTGGCTGAGGTAGTGGTAGTTGGTTATGGGGTACAACAGAAAAAGGACATTACCGGGGCTGTGTCTGTAATTGACGCTGAACAGATGCAAAAAACACCAGCCCCGAGTTTTGCTCAGCAATTGCAGGGAAGAGCTGCTGGTGTTACCATCGGTTCATCAGGTGCTCCCAATGCCGGCACGATGATCCGTATTCGTGGTATTGGCTCAGTAAATAACAACAGCCCTTTAATTGTTATTGATGGGGTGTCCACCAAAAGCCAGGACTTCAATTCCATCAACCCTAATGATATTGAAAGTATCCAGGTGTTGAAGGATGCTTCTGCTGCCTCCATTTATGGTGCCCAGGCCAGTAATGGGGTCATCATTATTACCACCAAAAAAGGCACTAAAAGTGGTTTGACCAAAATCACTTATGATGGTTATGCCGGTGTTCAAAACAGTACAGGATGGTATGACATGCAAAATACTGAACAATTTGCCGATTGGGTTTATACTTCTCAGCAAAATAATATCAATCTGAAAGGTTTGAATACAATACCTACCCACAAACATTTCGGTTCAGGTTCCAACTGGATGATTCCGGATTATCTGATTCCCAATGGGGCTATGGAAGGTGATCCCGGTACAACGCTGGATGATTATACACCTACCAATCGAATCACCCGCACCAATCCAAATGGTACTAACTGGGGCGATGAAATTTTCCGAACTGGTCAGATTCAGAATCACCAGGTGTCAGCACTGGGTGGTGGTGAAAATGGCAGCTATGCCTTTGGTATGAACTACTACAAAAATGAGGGTACCATCATTAATACCAATTTCAACAGATATACCCTGCGGGCCAACACTGAATTCAATGCCGGTAAATTCATTGACATTGGAGAAAACCTGATGTTTACCTACACTGATGACAGGGCCATGGGTAATCAAGCTGAAGGAAACTTCCTTTCCATGGCTTATCGAATGGTACCTTATATCCCGGTGTATGATATTGCCGGAAATTTTGCTGGTACTGCTGTAGGGGAATCAGGTAATGCACAGAATCCGGTGGCCGTAAGTGAAAGAGCCAAAGATAATCTGGATCGCAATCTTCGTTTATTTGGAAATATCTTTGCTGAAGCCCACATTGCAGACTTCAATTTCAAAACCAGCTTCGGTCTGGACTATCGCAATGAGTTTCGTTATGGCATGACTAAACTGAACCCTGAGCATTCTGAAAAAAGATCCAATAATGAGTTTTTCGAAGCGGCAAGTTATAATTATCGTTGGGTTTTTACCAATACCCTGGATTATACCACTACCATCAATAATATGCATAGGATCACTGCTTTGGTAGGAACAGAAGCCATCAGAGATGGAATTGGCAAAAGCTTGGAAGGACAAAGAAGAGACTATTTCTTTGAAGACGATGTAAATACCTGGACTTTGGGTAATGGTTCATCCACCGGGTTGAGAAATAACAGCTGGTACAATGGTCAATTCTCCTTATTTGGTGTATTTGGTCGGGTAGATTATTCATTGAATGATAAATACCTGTTGACCGGTATTTTAAGGTACGATGGCGTTTCAAGGTTCCAGGGTGACAATCAATGGGGTTATTTTCCTTCAGTCAGCGCTGGTTGGCGTATTTCCGAAGAAGACTTCCTGCAAACTGTCACCTGGTTGAGCGACATGAAGATCAGGGCCGGATATGGAACTACCGGAAATGCTGAAATTCCCAGCCCATACAACTGGGCCTACCAGTTTGGAACCAGCCCTGCTAATACCAATTACGACCTGGCCGGTACCAATACTTCTATCATGACAGGATACCAACTGGAGGATTTTGGCAACCCTGATACCAAATGGGAAACTTCCGAAATGGCCAACCTGGGATTTGATATCAGCATGTTTGATTATAAATTAAATATGAATCTTGATCTGTACCGCAGGAAAACTTCTGACATGCTGGTTAGAGCCAGTTATACTTATCTGGCCGGAAATGGAAATGCTCCATTTGTGAATTTGGGTGATATGCTCAATACTGGTTTGGATCTGGCCCTGGATTACAACAATAAAATTGGTGAACTGACCTATAATGTGGGAATGACTTTCTCTACCTACAAAAATGAAGTATTGAAGATCAACAATAACGATGATACCCGTTGGTTCAATGCTGGTTCACGATTTGGTAATTTGACCATCACTGAAAAAGGACAGCCGGTTTCCATGTTCTGGGGCTGGGAAATTGATGGATTCTTTGATGATGCTGAAGAAGTTGAAAATGGAGCAAGTCATCCCAATATGGATAAAGATAATCCGGAAGCCTATGTGGGTAAATATAAGTTTGTGGATAATAATGGCCGTGATGAAAACAACAACCTGACCGGTCAGCCTGATGGTGTGATCAATGGTGATGACCAGACTATTATTGGTAATCCTCATCCAGACTTTACTGGAGGATTAAACCTGAACCTGGGTTGGAAAAACTGGGATATGTATATGTATTTCTACGGTTCATATGGCAATGATATCTATAACTATGTGAAATACTGGACCGATTTTCAGTCATTCTTTGGCGGAAAAAGTACCAGGATGCTGACAGATTCCTGGAGACCAGATCGAAGAAATGCTTCCTTACCTATATTAGACGCTGGAGATAACATCAGTGACAGATATTCCCATACCTATTATGTGGAAGATGGTTCATTCCTGCGCATGAGAGATCTGCAGATTGGTTATAATATTCCATTAAATACTGGATTAGGCATTGAAAATCTAAGGGTATATGTTCAGGGGTCTAATTTGTTTACCATCACTAAATATACCGGTCTGGATCCGGATTTAAATAACCTGAATAGTGATAACGGTGCTGACCTGTCTAAGGGTCTGGACTTTGGAAATTATCCTACTCCGAGAATCTTTATGGCCGGTGTAAACCTGTCATTCTAAATTATTTTTAACCTAAAATCAAGAAAATGATGAAGAAGATATTTTCTTTAATAATAATAACACTTACCTCCTTTATGATGGTAACCTGTTCTGAAGAATTTTTGGAACAAAGGCCTCAGGGAAGTATAGATGAAGTGGCTTTGCTGAACCCAAAAGGGATTGAAGCATCAATTGTAGCAACCTATGCCAGGATGTTGGGCGACGGGACAGGTTGGGGCTCTACATTATCCAATTGGGTAATGGGCAGTATCACCGGAGGAGATGCCTATAAAGGCACTGAACCAACTGACCAGCCTCCTATCAATGAAATTGAAAGGTATGAAACCTTGCCTAACAATAACTATGTCAGAGATAAATGGAATCATATGTTCAAAGGAGTGGTTCAGGCTAATCGTACCATACGTATGATCAATAAAACACCGGATCTGACCGAAAAATTCAGAACTGAAAAAATAGCAGAAGCAAGATTTCTCAGAGGTTTGTTTTACTTTGAATTAAAAAGGGTGTTTAATAAACTACCCTGGTTGGATGAAACCATAGAAGAGAATAATCCGATGGCACCGAATGATGATGATATCTGGCCAAAAATAGAAGCAGACTTTGAATATGCTGCTGAAAATCTGCCTGAAACACAGCCTGAAGCAGGACGAGCTAATAGTTGGGCTGCAAGGGCATTTCTAGCCAGAGCTTATATGTACCAGGATAAATTTCAACAAGCCAAACCTGTACTGGAAAATATCATTAATAATGGTGTAACTACTAGTGGAAAAGAATATGCCCTGACGCCCTCTTATTATACTAATTTTGATGCAGAAACCAACAATAGTGAAGAAGCTATCTTTTCTATTCAACATTCTACTTTGGATGGTGCCAACGGACATAATGGTTTTCCAGGCCAGAATCTTAACTTCCCTCATAATTCCGGACCCGGGGGTTGCTGCGGTTTCTTTCAGCCTTCTCAAAACCTGGTAAATGCTTATAAAGTAGATGAAGAAAATGCCTTACCACTACTGGATACCTATAATGAAGAGGATCTGAAAAATGATGAAGGCGTGGAATCCAATGAAGAGTGGGGGCCTGACAGAACCACCCCGGTGGATCCCAGATTAGATTACACAGTCGGTAGAAGAGGTATACCTTACCATGATTGGGGGGTACATCCTGGTAAAGCATGGGTAAGGATGCAGGAATATGGCGGCCCCTATTCTCCTAAAAAATATGTTCACCGCAAATCTCAGCAAGAATCATTATTCGAAAAGTATGATGGATGGGCTCCTGCCACACCAATTAATTATATCATTGTGAGGTTTGCTGACGTCCTCTTATGGGCAGCTGAAGTGGAAGCTCAGATAGGCTCATTAGAAAAAGCTACCGAATACGTAAATATGGTCAGGGCCAGAGCAGCAAATGAAGTTAATCTGGAGCCATTCCGGCTGGAAGACGGAACACTGGCTGCTAATTACCAGGTAGGTTTATATCCCACCTTCCCCAGTAAGGAATATGCTATGGAAGCGATTCAGTTTGAACATCGCCTGGAGTTTGCCATGGAAGGACATCGTTTCTTTGACCTGGTACGTTGGGGCATTGCTGATGAATTCATCAATGAAGAATACCTGCCAAAAGAAGGGCAGAAGAGGAGCCAGTTGTTCGGGGCTGAATTTGCCGCCGGAAAGGACGAATATTTTCCCATTCCGGAAAATGAGTTGCGCTTGAATCCTAATCTGAAGCCCAATAGAGCTAATTAATAATTATGACTGTTTAATAAAAAAAAGCTGCCTTTAAGGGGCAGCTTTTTTTATTATATTGCTTCTTTTTTTACCAACCGCCTGATGACAGGGTGAGGCCGAAAGTGCCTTTTACATCATTCCTCATGAAGGGGAAAGCATAATAAGGTTCCAGTACCATATATCCAAACAAATTGATCCGCATGGCTACGCCTGTACTGATAATGGGCTTCTGGGCATTGGCCTGAGTTCCGAAACTAACATCGCCCAGGTCTGACGTGCGGTTCCAAACCATTCCGGCATCTGCAAACAATGCCAGGTCACTGAACAGCAGTCCTGATTTGAACAGGGCCAGCTTTTTAGGACCTGTAAAGGGAAACCTGACTTCAGCATTGAAAACAGCCATTTTTGAACCTACCAACTGATTCATATTTAGGGTGTTTTGCTCCGGATTGGGCGATCTTCTGATAGAGCTGATATCATAACCTCTGACCAGATAATCACTGCCAATCACCACCGGATATAATATTTCGGAATCCTGGCTGCCTCCGTAACGTCCGTAATGCATGCCCCGGAAGGCAAAAGTAAATGGTTTGGCAAAATAATACTGACGGTAATCAGCCAGAATGCCTGTATAGTCCATTTCGCCAAACATTTTCTCTACCTGAAACCGGAACCTTTTACCCATCATGGGAGATGTTACTCCAAAACGAGAATTGTCACCCACATAAGCCAGGTAGACCTTTCCTACATTGAACCCATCGGGAGATTCCAGTTTTTCCCGCCCTGAACCAATCCTGAATCCATCCAGGTAATAGGAGTCATAGGAGTCTGTGCGGTAATAATAACGGCTGTAACTGGCCCCTCCTTCCAATCGCAATGTCTGGGAAAATGGGATCTGGCTGAACAGGGTAATCTGGTCCTGGAAAATACGCCGGGTCACCAGTGACAATTTATCCACTTCAGTAGGTTCATCTTCTATTCGAATGGTATCCTTGTCCCAAAACATACCACCGGTCAAATAGGGAATATGACTGATTCCACCTCCCCAGTTAAGCTTTGATTCACGATTCAGGTACATGACCTGACCGCCAAAGTCGTAGATTTCACCATTTAACTGTAATCCGGCGAATAGCTGATGTTCATTCATGATGTCGCTGAACAGCATGTTCACTCCCCCGTTAAAACCGGTTCCCATAGCGCTTGTTCCCACACCAAAGTTATTATTGGATATATGGGCCAGGTTAAATTTTGGCCGGTAGGGTACCACCTGGAAAGAATCTACCGGAGCAGCTTCTACTTTTCGTTCAGGAGGATCCTGGTGATAGGTTAGGGGAGACATATCCTTTAAAGGGGGTAAAGTAGCAGCGGAGAGATCCACTTCATATTTATCTACCGGAAATTCAGGAAAAGCATCTAAATCTGCCTGGAAAATGGTATATTTCCCTTCCCGGAATATACTGTAGGCTACCTTATTAGTTTGCTGAGAAACGGTGATGGCCGGTGAATACTTGGTGATCCCGCTAATGCCGGTAAAATATTTGGTCAGCTTCACGATTTCTTCAGTTTCTACATCCATCCGGTAAAGGTTTCTGAAGCCGTCAGCGTCAGACAGGAAAAAAATAGCATCATTTCCGGCAAATTGAGGGTTTAGGTTGTTGGCCCGGGGAAAATGGTCGTATACTTTTATCTCCTGGTTTTCCAGGTTCAAAACGGTGATCTTCTTGGAACCAAATTCCAGCCCGGCTATGTTGGTATCAAATCCCCGGTCAGAACTGAATACGATCTTTTTCCCGTCAGCTGACCAGGCAGGCTGTATTTCGGAATACCGGTCATCCGTAAGTTGAGTGACATCATGGGTGATGTAATTATATAAATAAAGGTCTGTCTGTCCATCTTTCAAGCCGGATACTACAATATATTTGCCATCCGGTGACCAGGCCGGATCAGAAAAACTGGGTAACCCGGGAATTTCAAGCTCTTCCAAAGTATTACCTTTTCCTGTTTCTGCTACTAATAGCTTATTTTTCCCTTTGGAAAAGATCACATAGGCAAATTTTTTGCTATCCGGAGAAAAAGTACCGGTTGACTCGATATAATCATAATCATCCACGGAAAGATTTTGAACCCCCTTGGAAAGTTTTCTGATTATTTTACCGGTTTTGGCATCGGCCAGATAGAGATCAATAGAAATCACATCTTTTTCTGATAGAAAAGCTACATATTTGCCATCAGGGCTATATACGGGAGAAATGTTCATATCTCCGGCATTGGCCCCGGAAAATAAGGTTTGCCCCACAACACCTATAGTATCTTCCATAAATGGTTTGTAGGTTTCTTTCAGGGTGTTTTTCCATACTGTTCCCAGGGCTTTGGCATCAATCTTCAATAAGTTTTTTATAGCTTGTTCATAACCTAATTTAGCTGTTTCTATAAATAGAGGTTTCACAATGGTGTCACCATATACCCCTGCGGTAAATGACCAGAAAGCTTGCCCGTAACGGTAAGGGAAATATTTGGGATTTTGCATATCCTTCAGGCTGGGAAAATCATCACTGATGATGGCATCCCTCATCCACATAGCCGTATGGGCATCAGTTCGTCCGGTGGACATGTATTCAGCCATACCTTCTACCATCCACAAGGGCAAATTACGGACAGAATACAAATTGGTAGAATCTCCGTTTATCAACATGTGATATTGGAAAGCATGTACCAATTCATGTCCCAATACATGATCAGTTTGTTTATTGGTTTGCAAAAAAGGAAATATCACCCGGTTTTTCAAACCTTCAGTGACTCCTCCGGTACCCACACTTATAATACCTCCAATGATGCCGGTTTGCTGGAAATCGGCATGATTATTATAAATAATGATGGGGTTATGCCTTTTAAATGTATCTTCCAGGATCAACTGATGACGTTTGTACCATATCTCACTCTGTTCGGCCAGGTCATTGAGTACAGAGTCATCTTCCAGGTAATTGTAGATATCAAAATGTGGCGATTTCAGTACATTAAAATCAAAAGATTTGTACTGTGGCTTGTTTCTGCCAAAATATTGTGCCGAGGCGATATGCCCGGTCAGGCTGAGAAAAGCTATAAGCAACATGGTACGCATAGCTGTTTTAGCTGCCATTCTTTCCATAGTATATTTTAATTTAATTCAGGCGTTCTATAAAATAATATTTGAAATGCTAACAGCATTTATTTCATCTGGAAACAACAAATCAAAAAATATGCCAATGTAAAAATATTATCAGCATCTTGTTGAGAAACAATAGGTTGGCTATCGTTTATTTGCACTAGCATTTCTGCTTGTACTATAGACAAAAACCCACTAAAACGTCACTGCGAACCAGCATTCTCTAATAGTTTGTTCCCCAGACTTGAAGGAGGATGGAAACTGATGATTTTTATTAATCAATAAAACTGGTTAATTTTAAATGGTGTTTATTTTTCTCATTTTTTAATCAAATAAAACTATGAATATTTCTTTTTCAGGACAAACCGTTATTGTAACAGGTGGTAGTACCGGTATTGGTGCTTCAACAGCCGAAGAATTCGGTAAAGCCGGAGCTAATGTAGTGGTAAATTACAACTCCAGTGGGGAAGCTGCAGAAAAGGTGGTTCAGCAAATCAAAGCAGCCGGAGGTAAGGCCATTGCTTGCCAATGTGATGTGACCAATTCAGATCAGGTAAAAAATCTGATATTAACTACTGTGAATGAATTCGGTGGATTAGACATTCTTGTTAATAATGCAGGAAGTTTGCTGGAGCGTAGAAAATTGGAGGAAATGACAGAAGAATTGTGGCACCGGGTGGTGGACTTGAATTTTAAAAGCATCTACCTGGTATCTAAACTGGCGTTACCCGAATTAAAAAAATCTCAAAGTGGTAAAGTAATTAATGTTTCTTCCATTGCTGCCAGGAATGGTGGAGGGCCGGGAGCAGGTATGTATGCTGCTACCAAGGCTGCAGTGCTGACTCTGACCAAGAATATGGCCAAAGAGTTTTTACCATATGGAATATTGGTAAATGGCGTAGCACCTGGTGTTATCACCACCCCTTTTCATGATAAATTCAGCACTCCAGAGGTAAGGGAAGGTTTCAAGCAAAAAATACCATTAGGCCGTGAAGGAAAGCCCAGTGAAATTGCCTATGGGATCCTTTTTTTAGCTTCGCCTTATGCTTCCTATATATTGGGAGAAACCCTGGAGATCAATGGTGGCATGCTCATGGATTAAATATTTTGTCGGGGCCCCACTTATTGCTGCAGGATCTGTTTAAGCTTATTCACTATCTCCGGTCTGGTATGGTAATGTATAAAATGGCTTTCGTCTTTTAAAATTACCATACTTAAATAAAGTTCATCCATTTGATTCTGGATGAAATGTAGGTTTTCCGGAGGTACAATCCAATCCTTGTCTCCTTGAAAGACGGTAGTTTTTATTTTAAGTTCGGGCCAGATATGTGTGATTTCTCTCAGTGCATCCTGGTGAGAGAATTTTTCATCTGTGGCTACTTGCAGGGATTTGGGCATAATCCAGCGGATAAAATCCATTCTACCCAAATGAGAAAACCAGAATATTTTCTCTAGCTCCGGATCCAGAGCCGGAGCCAGTAATACCAGGTGATTCACTTTTTCCAGGTGAAGCCAGGCCAGGAAAGCTGCCACAGGACCACCATAGGAATGACCAATCAATGTGACTTTGCGATCTTTCCATTCCGATTGCTCAAGTATGGGTAATAAGGCCTTTGCCTGCTCTATGATAGAAACTTCCGGTTGGCCATAATTGCTATAGCCATAACCAGGTCGGTCAGGTGCAATGATGGTTACCTGGTTGTGCAAATCCGGATGAACATAATAGTTTTTAAATTCATTGAGATGCCCGGGGGCTCCATGGATAAAAAAGAAAACCGGCAAATTGTCAGAAGGATTAAATACAGCATACCTGATTTGATGGTTTTTATGGGTATATCTTTTAACCTTCATTTTGATGTCCTTTTTCCCATAGTATTTTTTCAATTGTGTATCACTGGTTCGTAATTCCATACAAGCAGGTATGGTTATAATAAAAAAAATAAACAGGCTTATTTTCATATAAATTGATGCTTTTTAAGCGCTTGTAGAAAGATAACCTTTAATATTGATCAAGTTCTTACTACAGGTTCAATAATTCAGAAAAATATTAATAATTTTACTCCCGAAATCATTATTATACAGAATAACATGTCTTACTTACATTTCATCCTAGTTTTTTTATGCCTAAGTTGGTGGAGTTGCGACAGTAGCAGATCCAATAAACCTAATGAATCAGAACAGGCTGCTCAGAAGGTGAATATCATATATATCTTGGCTGATGATCTGGGATACGGAGATTTGGGAGCATATGGTCAGCAATTAATTAAAACGCCGGAAATTGATAAAATGGCAGCTGAAGGGATGCGTTTTACTGACCATTATGCAGGAAATACCGTTTGTGCTCCTTCCCGCTGTGCCCTGATGACGGGTTATCATATGGGGCATGCCCGGATTACTGGCAATGGTCAGGGGCCTTTGTTGCCGGAAGACATTACTGTGGCAGAAGTATTAAAAAAAGCAGGATATACCACCGGTATTATTGGAAAATGGGGATTGGGTGAAGCCGGCAGTACCGGTGTTCCCACTCAGCAGGGTTTTGACTATTTCTATGGTTATCTGAATCAGATCAGGGCACACAATTATTACCCTGATTTTCTGTGGGAAAATCAGGAAAAGGTTCCCCTGGCCAACGAAATCGAAATAGTGCAGGAAGGTTACGCCAAAGGTATTGGCAGTGTTTCTTCCAAAAGAGAACAGTATTCCCATGATCTTTTCACGGAAAAAGCCCTGGATTTTGTGGAAAAAAACCAGACCCAGCCATTCTTCCTGTACCTTGCCTACACCATACCTCATGCCAATAACGAAGGAAGAGACCAGGGAATGGAAGTGCCAGATGATCAACCATATAGTGAAAAAGACTGGCCTCAGATGCAGAAAAACCATGCGGCCATGATAAGCCGAATGGATACAGATGTTGGTAAACTTTTAGCTAAAATCAGGCAGTTGGACCTGGCTGAAAATACCATTGTCTTTTTTTCCAGTGACAATGGTCCACATCGCGAAGGAGGAGGAGATCCTGCCTTTTTCGACAGCAATGGACCTTTAAAGGGTATAAAGCGTGATCTTTATGAAGGAGGTATCCGGGTTCCCTTTATTGCCTGGTGGCCCGGACAAATTCCAGCTGGAACCGAAAGTAATCATATTGCTGCATTCTGGGATTTCATGCCTACCGCAGCCGATCTGGCCGATGTGTCCCTTGAGCATGAAACGGATGGGATTTCTTTTTTACCGGCACTATTAGGTAAGGCTGAGGAACAAAATAAACATGATTATCTCTACTGGAAGTTCGGTGAAGGCAATGGCAGTGAAGCAGTAAGAATAAGAAACTGGAAAGGTATAACAATAGGGCAGCAGCCTTTGGAGGTTTATGATCTTTCCCGGGATCTGGATGAAACAATTAATTTGGCCGGTCAAGAACCAGAGATTGAGCAGCAACTACAACAAGTAATTAACAATTTTTAAATATAAAAGCATATGACAGCACAAGCATTCGATCAAAGAAAGGAACAACTTTTTCAGGAGCATAACCAACTGATTACCAGAAAGAATGAAAAATTGGGTGTAGGCAATGGAATTTTTGACCGCTACAAATACCCGGTGCTTACCAGGGATCACGCTCCCATTTTCTGGCGTTATGACCTGGATCCTGCCACTAACCCTTATTTAATGGAAAGGATCGGCGTAAATGCTACTTTTAATGCGGGCGCCATTGAATTTAATGGAAAATACTGTCTGTTGGTAAGAGTAGAGGGCTGGGACCGTAAGTCATTTTTTGCTGTAGCCGAAAGTGAAAATGGCATTGACAATTTTCGTTTCTGGGATTATCCCGTTCAATTACCCGAAACTGATGATCCGGATGTTAATGTTTACGATATGCGCATGGTTAAACATGAAGATGGCTGGATGTATGGGGTTTTTTGTACGGAAAGAAAAGACCCTGATGATCCGGATTTATCTGCTGCCATTGCCCAGTGTGGAATCGTAAGAACCAAAGATCTGAAATCCTGGGAGCGTTTAGCAGATATTAAAACTGGTTCTCCCCAGCAAAGGAATTGTGTGTTGCATCCTGAATTCATCCAGGGAAAGTATGCCTTTTATACACGCCCACAGGATGATTTTATCCAGACTGGTTCGGGAGGAGGAATAGGCTTTGGTTTGGCTGAATCTATTGAGCAGGCCGAAGTAAAAGATGAGGTGATCATAGATCCACGTCAGTATCATACCGTGAATGAATTGAAAAACGGTCTGGGGCCTGCTCCATTAAAAACAGAAAAGGGTTGGCTCCACCTGGCCCATGGAGTGCGAAACACCGCTGCGGGTATGCGTTATGTATTGTATGGCTTTATGACCGATCTTGATCATCCCGAGAAGATTATTCATAAACCAGGTGGACTGTTAATGGGACCACTGGGACCGGAAAGAGTAGGCGATGTTTCCAATGTCTTGTTTGCCAATGGCTGGATAGTCAAAGATAATGGTGAATTACTGATTTATTACGGCTCCTCCGATACCCGAATGCATGTGGCTACTTCTTCAGTAGATCAATTGGTGGATTATATGGTAAATACACCTGAAGATGAATTCCATACAGGAAAAAGCGTAAGGCAAAGGATGGCATTAATAGAGAAAAACCTCAGCTTAATGAAGTAAATTCTGCTGAGATCAATTAAAGGAGATGTATCGTTAAGGTGCATCTCCTTTTTTTATAACCATTCGGCCCCGCTCATGTTGTTCATCTGTTTATGTTATACCAAAACCTGATAAAAATGAAAAAAGCATTATTCCTGACTCTTTTATGTTTAATGATCGGATCTTTTAGTTTAATTGCCCAGAATCCAATGGCTGAAACCGAACCGGGAAAAATCATGATCACCATTTTTCTCAAACATAACCAGGAATTGGGCCTGGAAGAAATATCCGAAAAGCTGGAAGAAACCGGGTTTTGGAAAGAGTTCCCTCCGGAGGAGGCGGAAGTAGTTTCCTGGTATGTCATGATGGGTATTGGCCAGGTGGTGACGGTGAAAATTCCGGCCGAAAAGTTAAGAGATCTGAATTTATCCATTGAACGGAATGCCTGGGGAGCTTTTTTTACAGAATTCTATCCCACTTATGATTTGTGGCCGGTGGTACAGAATATGAAAAACCAGCAACAGGAATAAGCTGATTTGGTCTGTTGCCTTATTAATGATAAATTTGTTTGAATCTATTTTTTAATTTCATCCAATCAATATCATGCAAGCACCAAAAATAAATTCAGAAAAAACCTCCATTGGCTGGATTGGTACCGGGGTAATGGGAAGATCCATGTTCGGTCATATTTTAGCCAAAGGATATAAAGGATTTGTATTCAACCGTACCAAAGAAAAAGCCAAAGAAAGTATGGATCAGGGAGCCCAATGGCAGGAGCATCCCCTGCAGGTAACTCAGTCGGCTGAGGTGATATTTACCATCGTAGGTTATCCGGCAGATGTAGAGGAGGTTTATTTTGGCAATAGGGGGATCATTCAGGGAATATCAGAAGGTAAGATTGTAGTAGATATGACCACGACCAAACCAAGCCTGGCTCAGGAGATTGCAAAAAAATTAAAAGAAAAACATGCACATTTTGTAGATGCACCGGTTTCAGGTGGGGATGTAGGGGCTAAAAATGGCACACTATCCATCATGATTGGCGGAGAAAAGCCGATTGTGGAGGAGATGATGCCTTTATTTGAATTAATGGGTAAAAATATCGTGTACCAGGGATCGGCCGGATCAGGCCAGCATACCAAGATGTGTAATCAGATTACCATTGCCGGTACCATGATAGGCGTCTGTGAAAGCCTGCTCTATGGGTATAAGGCTGGATTGAACCTGAAAACAATGCTCAGTTCCATCAGCAAAGGTGCAGCCGGATGCTGGACCCTGGATAATCTGGCCCCCCGAATTATTGATAAGAACTTTGATCCGGGATTTTATGTGGATCACTTTATCAAAGATATGGGTATAGCTTTGGAAGAAGCCAATAGGATGGGTTTAAGCCTGCCCGGATTGGCCCTGGTCCATCAACTGTATATGGCCGTGAAGGCTCAGGGGCATGGCAAAAAAGGAACGCATGCATTGATGCTGGGTATCGAAAAGATTTCAGGGCTGGAAGGTGCTTTTTGAGGATTTACAACCCCTCTGGAAAGGTAAAGTAGTATTTTGACAATTGTGTTTTTTTCGATATTATTGTTACTATATTTTTTTAAGGACATGTAGTGGCCAAGTATTTTTTTATGAGAAAACTTTTAGGAACCAATTTTATTTTACTGATCCTGGCTGTCATTTTTTTGTTGTGGAGTGTGGTGTATTTTTTTTATGAAATGACCATTGAGGATCTTTTTGATTCGGAATTAATTGCAGCAGGAATTATCATTTCTATCTTTTTATTTGGTCTTGGATTATTCCGGTTGTACGCTGAAGTAAAAAAAAGTGAAGGACTCCAAAAGGAATTATCCCAGGCTTATCAGGAATTGGCAGAAAGGCATAAAATTATTGAGGAGCAACTTAAAGCATCAGAGGAAGATGCCAATTATCTGGCTGATGTTTTACCTCAGATCATTTGGAAAACCGATAATGAGGGGCATGCCATTTATTTTAATCAGGTCTGGTACAAATTTACCGGAATGAATGAACAAGATTCACTGGGAAGTGGCTGGCTAAAAGCTGTTCACCCGGACGATCAGGAGGAGACTTTATCCACCTGGCAACAAAGTATAGCAGAAAGCCAAAAGTTCCAGGTAGAATATCGTTTACGCAAACATGACGGGCGATATTGCTGGTTTCTCTCCATAGGCATACCGAAACGGAATGCCCAGGGAGCAATAGAAAAATGGTATGGTAGCTGTACCGACATAGAAGATCAGAAAAATCTCAATGCATTTTTAGAAAACAAGGTAGAAGAGAGAACCAGTGAACTGAAAAAAGCTAATGAAGAACTCAAAAGGTCAAATGAGGAACTGGAAAACTTTGCCTATATCGCTTCTCATGATTTACAGGAACCATTGCGGAAAATCAGGGCCTTTGGTGATATGTTGGCTAAAAAGCATGCTAATTCCCTGCCGGAAAAAGCCAGGGAGTATATTAGCCGCATGCAAAATGCATCCATGCGAATGCAAAAGCTAATTGACGATCTTTTAAACTATTCCAGGGTTTCGCGTAATTTCTATGATGACATGCGGCCAGTGAACCTGAAGGAATTGGTGGAAGAAGTACTGGAAAACATGGAAGCTGTGGTGACAGATAATGACGCAACCATCTCCTATAATGGCTTGCCCACCATCACCGGGAACAGAAGGCAAATGTCCCAGTTATTTCAGAACCTGATCAGCAACGGCATTAAATTTCATAAACCAGACCAGCGGCCAGTGATAAAAATAAATTCACGGCAGATCAATAGTGAAACCTTAAAAACCAAATATGGCTTGTCATCAACACATCCCCACTATGAATTGGAAGTGTCAGATAATGGTATAGGGTTTAAGGAAAAATACCTGGACAAGATCTTTACCATCTTTCAGCGGTTGCATGGCCGCTTTGAATACCAGGGTACCGGCATAGGCTTAGCCATTTGCAGAAAGGTGGTGGAAAACCATCATGGTGTGATCACTGCCCAAAGTACTCCGGAAGAAGGATCTAAATTTATAATTGTAATACCTGAATAAATGAAAGAAGAATTAAAACCTATCAGTATTGTAATGGCAGATGATGATGCTGATGATCGACTGATGGCAAAAGAAGCCTTTGAGGAAAATAAATTAGCCAATGAACTTGTGTTTGTGGAAGATGGTGAAGAGTTGCTGGATTACCTGAACGGCAGAGGCAATTTTGAACAAAGGCCAAACCCTTTACCAGGTCTTATTTTGCTGGATCTGAATATGCCTAAGAAAGATGGCAGGGAAGTACTGAAGGAAATCAAAAAAGATCCCAGGCTTAGAAAGATACCTGTGGTAGTATTAACTACCAGCAAAGCCGAGGAAGATATCTTGAAATCTTATGATTTAGGAGTGAATTCTTTTATAACCAAGCCCGTCACATTTGATGAATTGGTCGAAGTGATAAGAGATCTGGGAAAATATTGGTTTGGCATTGTAGAATTACCAAAAATAAATTAAGTAAGTAGGTATAAATGAAAGATTACATTCAGGTTCTATTGATCGATGATGATGAAGATGATTTTATCCTGACTAAATCTTATATTGATGATATAAGGAATTATAAAATCAAACTTGACTGGATTGCCAATCACGATGAAGCTTTGGTTGAAATCACTAAAGCACGGCATGATCTGTATCTGATCGACTACAGGTTAGGCGCCTTGTCAGGAATAGATCTTATGAGAAATGCCATATCACTGGGTTGTGATCGTCCAATTATCATCCTGACCGGTCAGGGTGAGGGGAATGTGGATCTACTGGCTATTCAAAGTGGAGCTTCCGATTACCTGGCCAAAGATCAGATAGATTCTTACGTGCTGGAAAAATCCATCTTGTACGCAGTAGAAAGGAATAATTATAAGAATGAATTGATCCAGAATCAGTTGAAGTATAAATTTCTGTTTGAGGAACTGCAGACCAAGAATCAGATCATAAACAGCATCTTGCAAAGTATTCCTATTGTCATTGCCCGGCTTGAAAAGTCAGGAGAGATTATTGATATTTATGGGTCCGGTCTCAATACCCTGAACAGGAATATTGATGATCTTAAAGGAATTCACATTAAAGATGTATTTAAAGAGTCTGTTTTTTCCCTGGAATTGATAGAAAAAGAAGGTTTTTGGGCTTCTGAGTCTAGTATTGACCATTTAGATGATTTTATTTATTTTAGTTGCTATTACTTTCTGAATCAGGAAAAAAAGGAGATCATATTTTTTGGTATTGATATCACTGAAATTAAGGAGGTAAATATTGCCAACCAAAAATTGAGCCGGATCAATGAATTGTTGGATAACATTATTTATTTGGCAGCCCATGACCTGAGATCTCCTATTTCCAATTTACGTTTAATTGCCCATTTGATCAATGATGTGGATGAAGTATCGGAAAAACTGGAAATGATTGCCAAAATCAATGAATCAGTGGAACGGATGGAGCAGGTGATCAATGGGTTGGTAGAAATTATAGAGGTACAAAAGGAGGGAGGGGACAAGCCCCGGAAAATAGTTTTTGAAGAAGTTTTCGAACATGTCTATGCTAACTATGAGGACAAATTATTGGCTGTAGATGGTAACATCACACATGATTTTTCCCAGGCCCCTTACATAAATTACCTGGAAGCCTTCCTGATCAGTATTTTTAATAATTTAATAGGAAATGCCATAAAATATCGATCCAACCGGCCCTTACATATATCAGTTGAGACTAAAAAGCTGCATGGATTTGTCTTTTTGATTATAAAAGACAATGGAATTGGAATAGATCTGAGAAAGCATGGGAATCGTATTTTCAGACCATTTTCGCGGATCAGCAAGCATGGAGAGGGCAAAGGAATAGGTTTGCACCTGGTTAAAACCATTGTGGAGAAAAATGGTGGTTCTATTAAAGTTAATAGTCAGCCGGATCAGGGAACTCAATTTGAAATATTATTGTCCGAGTATTAACAATTCCATAATACAAGAATGGATAGAATGTTAACAATGTAATTTTTGTTTGTAATTTTCATTTTATTTTCAATAAAAATCTTATTTATTGAAATTGTATTTCATAAATAAGTTGTAAAATGGAAAAAATATGCTTAGAATGTGGTTGCCAGATATGGGGCAGGTCTGATAAAAAATTCTGCGGAGATCAATGCAGAACCACCTATAACAATCGGCAAAATAATGAATCCAATCAACTGGTGAGAAAAATCAATTATACCTTAAAAAAGAACCGGAAGATCCTGGCTACTCTGAAACCATATGGGAAGTCAAAAATTCCCCGACGAAGATTGATAGATCTTGGATTTGATTTTAATTATCACACCAATATATTTACCACCAAAGGAGGTAATACCTATTACTTCTGCTATGATCATGGCTATCTGGAAGTCAACCAGGAATTGGTGGCAGTGGTTATCCGTAAGGATTTTGTAGTGCGGGATAATTATTATTAGGACGCACGCCCAAACCAGGTATCTGGCTGATTCTCACCCGGCCGTTTTGAATTTTCATACCATCAAAAGCATCATTCCTGATCAGGTAAGGTCCATCCAGATCGGCCCAGTCGGCCAGGCTGCATAAATGGGCCGCAGCTGTTACCCCACAGCTTGATTCTGACATACAACCGATCAATATTTTCATATCTTTAGCTTTCGCCTGGCTGATCAGTCTGTAAGCATCAGTCAATCCGCCGGTTTTCATCAATTTTACATTGATTCCGGTATAAACGTTGGATATTTTTGACAGATCGTTGGAATTTTGAATGGCCTCATCAGCTATTACCGGGACTTCTAGTCTTTCAGCCAGCCAGGAGGTATCTGAAAAATTAGCTACTTCAAAAGGTTGCTCTATTAACACAACACCCTGATCAATCAGCCATTTAGACATTTCCAAAGCATATTTTCTGTTTTTCCATCCCTGATTTAGATCCACCATAAATGGTTTACCGGTTAGTTTTAAAATCCCGGCTACATGATTTACATCATCATCTGTACCGCTCAATTTGATCTTAATCAAATGGAAATCCTGGCTTTCCTCCTTTTTTTGGGCCAATGTATCCGGATCTCCCAGGCCAAAAGTATAAGAAGATAAAGGCATTTGCTGATGTTCCAGATCAAAATACCTGTAGGCAGGCTTTTGATGAATTTTGCCCCAAACATCCAATATGGCCATTTCCAGGCCTGCACGTAGTACGGCTTGTTCCGGGCTGAATTGTTGCAGATACTCCAGCAAGGGTTTAGGATCATCCAGGTTAAAATGAGATAGTTCAAGCTGGTGCAGAAACTTCAGTGCACTTTCTTTATTTTCTTTCAGGTAAGGAGGAAATGCCGCTTCTCCATAACCGGTAAAACCCTGATAATGTAATTCAAGGTAAAGCACTTCTGTGATTTCCCGGCTGGAATAGGAAATTCTGAAGGGGTATTTAAAGGCCAGTTTATAGGGTTTAGGTATAATTTTTATCATGAAGCTGAATTTTATAGATTTAAACCGTCAAATTTAGTTAATTAAGGCCAAGATAGTTTTTATTATAGAGGGAGTATTTTGTATTTTTGTTATCATCACTTTAAAAACACATGGATTCTGATTATTATGTAAAGGTTTTAGGTTGTGGCGATGCATTTGGTAGCGGAGGCAGAAATCAAACCAGCTTTTTTTTACATTCACCTCAAATAAACATATTGATCGATTGCGGTGCTACTACTTTAAATGCGCTGAAGCTAAACAAACTCAGTACCAATGATATTGATGTGATCATGATCACCCATTTTCATGGAGATCATTATGGTGGGGTGCCTTTTATCCTGTTAGATGCCATATATGTAGCCCAAAGACAGAAACCTTTAACCATTATCTGTCCTTCCGGAGGAGAAAACAAGATCAATCAATTGTTTGAACTGATGTATCCCTCTTCTGCCAATGGACTGGACAACCTTAAGATCAACTACATTCATTATGAGCATTATGAAACCGTTAAACAGGAATATTTTACCATGGTAGCTTTCCCGGTTACACATTCAGCAGTTGTGTTGCCCCATGGATTAAAAATACATCTTAATTCCAAGATATTCAGTTTTTCCGGTGATACAGCCTGGAATGAAGACCTGATTGAGTTGGCTAAAAATGCTGACCTGTTTATTTGTGAATGCAATTTTTACGAAGACCAGGTGGAAGGCCATCTGAATTACAAAATTTTACAGGAGAAAAAAGACCTTTTGTTGTGTAAGCAGCTTTACCTGACCCATCTGGGAGAAAAAATGTTGGAAAAACTTCCTGAATTAGAATTCAAAGTTTGTCAGGATGGCTCAACTATAAATTTTTAATTATGACTTTTTATGAATTTAAAGCTTCTCTTCAACAAGATCAGCCTCCTGCAGGCATTAAACCAGTCATAGAAGCACTCTGGTATGATGCCCAAGGAGATTGGAATAAGGCGCATCTGATTGCGCAGAATGTGGAGGATTATACAGGGGCCTGGGTACATGCCTATTTACATAGAAAAGAAGGAGACCTTTCCAATGCATCTTATTGGTATAGCCGCTCCGGCAAAAAGATGCCGGATCATCTGACCCTGGAACAAGAATGGGAATCCATCAGCCAGGAATTAATTAACAATTAGCTTTTATCTGAACATTTATGGGAATAAAACGAAGCGCCTGGAGAATGGAGAAAGCGGGTGCCATCTCTGACCTGAAACTGGTGGAGGAACAAGTACCTGCTTTACAACCTCAGGAAGTAGTAGTTGAAGTGAAGTCTATTGGGTTAAATTTCGCTGATATATTTGCCATCAAGGGATTATACAGCGCCACTCCTAAAGGTTCCTTTGTGCCTGGATTGGAGTATGCCGGCATAATTGCGGAAGTTGGGGCTGAAGTGACAGAATTGCAACCAGGTCAACGGGTAATGGGAGTGACCCGGTTTGGATCTTACACCTCCCATATTGTAATTGATCAAAGTTATGTTTATCCTTTAAAAGAGGATTGGAGTTTTGCCCAGGGAGCTGCTTTCCTGGTCCAGGTATTAACTGCCTATTACGGTTTACTCAATTTAGGCGATCTGAAACCCAAAGCCAACGTATTAATTCATAGTGCAGCTGGAGGAGTAGGTTTATGGGCTAACCGTATTGCGAAAAAGTATGAGGCTTTTACCATCGGCACTGTGGGAGGGCCGGGTAAGGTTGATTTTTGCCAGTCAGAAGGATACGATCAGGTGATTGTGAGGGGTAAAGATTTTAAATCGCGCTTACATAGCGCATTGGATGGCCGTCCCTTGAATTTGGTAATGGATAGTATAGGCGGAAGTATTTTTAAGGATAGTTATGTAGCCCTGGCTTCACAGGGGCGTATTGTAGTTTATGGTTCAGCCAGGTACACCACCTATGGCTCCAAGCCCAACTACTTGAAGCTATTATATCACTACTGGAAAAGGCCTAAACTGGATCCCCAGTCTATGATCAATTACAATAAGTCTGTGATGGGATTTAACCTGATCTATCTGTATGATCAGGCTGGTTTGATGAAACAGCTTTTGACCGATATAGATGGCCTGAAGTTGGACAAACCAATAGTAAATCATGAATTATCCTATGAAAAGCTTCATGATGCGATTTATCTGTTTCAAAGTGGAAAAACGATGGGTAAGGTTGTGGTTAATCTGTAATAATTATTATAGGCTGGCTATTATTAAAAAAAAAAGAAGCGCCATCGCTGGCGCCCCTTATTCACCCTAAAATATAACCACGGAAGAAATTAACCTTGAATATTGAATTTTTTTATTTCTGCTACTGGTCCAAATTGTTGAGTTGCCACAACTTTTTTTCTTCTTATAAGCTGGACTTCGGAAGGTACAATTTTATTTGATGTAGTAGATTTCACTACATCATCATAAAATTTGTACGCTTTTTTACTGGTTCCCTTGGCAAAATCATGAATGGAATCAGATTTGTTCACTGGGAATCCAGGTACCACCTGATACATTGAGAAAACCACTTTGTAGCGAGGTAAAAAAGGAATAATAAACACCTTTTTAAATAAATCGATTGCGGTATGTATTAATAGGGTTATAAGATTTACAATGGCATTTCCGGTATAAACCATTCCATTATACAAAGTGACAAAAATAAGCTTGATCAAATTGTATATGCCCATAAAGAACGCCTTGATCAGATTGATTATTCCGGTGCCTATAGATGCAAAAAAACCAAATATTTTTTTCATACTTTTTCGTAATGTTTTGATTCAAAGGAAGCTAATTTTTAAAAAGATTACTACCATAAAATCAGAAAAACCTTACAGGAATCAGTTATTAAGCAATTTGGAAGACTTGATCTGTACAATCTGTTTTATGTAAAGTTTAACTGCTTTTTTAAGATCTGATTTAGGTCTGGCTGAGATTCATTTGCTGATTGTTTAGATAAATCCCCATGTTCCCAACTAAATAAATGGCCCAACATTACACAATAAGGTTGGTGTGGATGAAGTTATTAACTATAATTTTTAGATGGCCACAAAACAATTCATCTAAAATTTGATTAAATTGCAGAAGATTAAAAGCTGAAATTTCTGTTTTATGCCCCAAAAGCTTTTCTGGATATTTCTGGTAATTACCAATTTTATTGTAATTGCTTCTTGTATGGGGCAGGAGAAAGTATTTGAAACTCCCCGGCCAAAATTTTTACGGTTGACTTACCAGACATTACCAGCCATTAATGCCTTGCCCCCGGGAGAAGCTTCCATTGCTGCCAATAATCATTTTGAAGAAAACCGTATCATTGATTTTCAAATTTCTGCCCCGCTTATTTTAAAAAATGATTTCAAATTAATTACCCAGCTAAAATACAAAAATGAGGTTTTGAATTTAGGTGGAGTTTCTGAAGACTTACAGCGCACTTTATTCTTAAAAAATGCCGGGCTGGTGATAATTGCCAAACAGCATTTATCTGATGATCAATTTTTAGTGGGCTATTTCTCCGGGAGTTATAAATCCAATAAGTTTTATAATTTTGCCAGTATTCTTGATTATAATGCTTCCCTGGGATGGGGAAAAACGATTGATAAGAATACCGAATTGGGATTAGGCATTATTGCAGCTAACACTTTTGGACGTTTCAGGATCAGTCCTGTATTGAGCTATGAAAAGCGATTCTCACACAATCTCCTGCTTGACCTGAAATTACCGAAAAGAGCCAAATTGACTAAATTAATGTCCAATAGCTTGTACTTCTATGGGGAAATAGAAGGATCAAGTGGACGCTATGCCCTTAATGACCAGGTTTTTACCGGATTAGAAGACCTGGAATTCAGGCGAACAAATATTGATTTTAAGCTGGGTATTGAAAAAGAAGTATATGATTGGCTCTGGATGGAAGTGAATGGAGGATATACGCACCCCTGGATTTCCAGACTAGTAAACAGAGGGGGGCGTACCCGGAATTATATTCATGATTTTGATCAGAATGGCACCGCCTTTGTCAGCTTTTCCTTATTTATGGTACCTCCCCGCTCATTATTCAACAAGCATCGATAAATAATTTCACTCAAGTGGAAAAATGACTCTTGGTGACATCTGTCTCACACTTTGAGTATCTAAATCAATATTCAAAACATCTTTAATTCCTACATAACTATCCGTAGGCTGGTTTTTTTATTTTAAAAAATCATCCTGTTTGCTACAAAACATTATTAATTTAGGGCTTGTTTTTAGCAATATTCCAAAAAACTTGTTTGACTGGATTTCAAACTATGATCAAAAATTGGTTAATTTGTTATTATAGGCAATCTTTCAGCTTTTGTTACTTTTTTTTATAATTATTTACCTGTTATTCACCCTCCTGGTTGGCACCTTTCTAAGCCAAAGGATCAAAAATTCCGGTGATTTCATTATGGCAGGCCGTAAACTGCCTTTGGTACTAAGTTCATTTGCTTTATTTGCTTTATGGTTTGGGTCTGAAACCATATTTGGGGCTTCCTCAGAATTTATTCAGCATGGCCTGCTGGGTGTAATCGAAGATCCTTTCGGAGGGGCGCTTTGCCTGATTTTATATGCTGTTTTTCTGGCCAGAAAAATGTACAGCCTCAATCTGCTCACCCTGGGGGATTTGTTCAGAGATTCTTATGGCAGAACAGTGGAATTGACCGCCGCTTTTTTTATGTTAATCACCTTTTTCGGATATGTAGCGGCACAGTTAGTGGCTTTGGGAATCCTTTTTCATATAGTGGCAGGTATCCCATTGATTTATGGGATTTTAGTAAGTGCGCTGGTAGTGAGTTTATATACAATGGCTGGAGGTATGTGGGCAATATCTGTGACAGATTTCTGGCAAAGTCTGGTGATTATTGCCGGTTTGGTCTGGGTAAGCTTCAAGTTGACAGAAATGGGAGGAGGAATAGAAAATATTATATCCCGGGCTCCGGCTGGTTTTTACCGATTTATCCCGGTAACATTTGATCCGGTCAATTGGATAGATTATTTGGCTGCCTGGATGGTAATAGGTTTGGGATCCTTACCATCACAGGATATTTTTCAACGGGTAAATTCCGCCCGCTCGGTTAAAACCGCTATCAGGTCTACTTATTTCGGTGCTTTTTTATATTTGCTGTTTGCCATGTTTCCCTTGTATATTGGATTAGCAGCCAGGCAATTATTCCCAGGGATGATGAATCTGGACCCCCAGCATATATTACCTGAAGTGGTATTGCAACACACGGTATTACCAGTACAGGTTGTTTTTTTCGGTGCCTTAATTTCTGCAATCTTCAGTACTTGCAGCGGTGCTATATTGGCTCCGGCCTCCATTCTTTCGGAAAATCTGGTAAAGCCGCTCATTAAAAAAAGATTATCGGAATCGCAATTTTTACGCTTATTACGAGGAGCCGTATTGCTAATAACTGGTTTGAGCACTTTGCTGGCGCTGAAGAGAAATAATATTTTTGAACTGGTGGCACAATCTTCCATTTTAGGCCTGGTATCGCTTCTGATACCTATGCTAGCTGCTTTGTTTATAAAAAAAGCTAATAAAACAGGTGCTATACTTTCCATGATATGGGGGATCATAGGATGGATGATCCCTGAATTTTTCCTGACATCTTCCATTCCCAGCCTGATATGGGGTTTGCTGTCCAGTGGATTAGGAATGGTCTTGGGTATACTGCTGCACTGGTCTGATAAGAAATCCCCAAAATTTAAAAATGTTTTTTAGAACTGCCTGATACAAAATGGCACATTTGTAAAGAATTGTTAATTAAATATGTCAGTATGGCCGATTTTATTAACGTTTTTTAACTAAACCCGCCAGGCTGACAGTGTTTTCAGGTGAAAAAGGATTGGTACAGGATTTGAAAATTTCCTGTTATGTTAGACTAAGGAAATAGCCATAGACCATGAAGTTATCAAAAAAGCATTCGGCTGATATGTCAATTTCCGATAGGTTTTTTAAAAAATATAGTCTCAATACTTTTCATTTTCTTGCAAGTCTTGATTGTAAATATTTGCTAATCTCAATCAACATCAAAGAAAACGATAGACAATATGAATTAAGCTGTCTGCACCTGGTTGGAGTAAAGGTGATTTTAATCTTGAAATTGATCAGAAAAACACATTACATATATCTGCCGATAAAGCAATAAAAGGAGGGATTAAATTGAATACCCATGAATGGTTGAATTATCAGCAATATAAAAGATCTGTAGAGTTTCCTATTTATGAAATTGATGGATCATATTAAAACAGCATATGAAAATGGATGGCTCAACTGAAAATGGATGGCTCAACTTGGTTTTGCCAGCAATAATAAAATCAAGTTGAATTTAATAATTTGATTTGATCAAACCATTCATAATTTAAAATATATCATTTAAATCATTATTTAACCAGTTGAAACTTTGATTGCTTTGGCCTATAATTTAATATAATAATTGGTACAGATTTTGAATAGTGATGCGGGAATAATTAAAAAAGGAGTTTAAAATGAATTTATTAGTAATTGGATTAAGTAGTTTGATAACGGCATTTGCTTTGGTAACTGTCAGAATAAATCAAAACAGGCATAATTTTAAAAAAATTTATCAACCTGTTCCGGTTAGGATAAACAAAAAATTTAAAAATAATTAATTACCACATCGAAGAAATAAAAGGAGTTATTATGATGAAGAAATTTTCAAATTTACTCTTGGCAGCTGTTTTAGGTAGTGGGATCACTATCGGTTCATACAGCTTATTGGATAAAGATAGCGAAACGCTAAAGATAGAACATGTTGACGCTACTCCGGTCATGGGAGCGGTGTATACCAAGAATGAAAAAGGAGATATTGTGCCATTAAGCTTTACGGATGCAGCAGAGTCTGTAATGCCATCTGTGGTGCATATTAAATCAACCCAGACAATGACTGCCAGTAGTAATCGGCCCAACCAGTCTTTACCTGATCCTTTCCGGGATTTCTTTGGAGATGAATTTTTCCGGTTTTTCAGCCCGGATCAAAGAGCGCCTCAACAGGGCCCTCAGCCCAGGAGAAGTCCTGAAGCCAGAGTTGGTAGTGGTTCAGGTGTGATCATCAATGAAAACGGTTATATTGTGACTAATAATCATGTGATTGCCAATGCAGATGATATTGATGTGACACTTTATGATAACAGGACTTACAAAGCCACTGTGATTGGTACTGATCCAACCACAGACCTGGCCCTGATCCAGATCAAGGAAAACAACCTGCCGGCTTTGCCCATGGTAAATTCTGATGACGTAAAAGTAGGTGAGTGGGTAATGGCAGTAGGTAATCCATTTAATCTGAATTCGACGGTAACAGCTGGTATTGTAAGTGCCAAAGCCAGGAGTATCAATATCTTGCAGGAAAAATATGCCATAGAATCTTTCATTCAAACAGATGCTGCGATCAACCCTGGTAACAGTGGCGGCGCACTGGTAAATTTAAATGGAGGCCTGATTGGTATTAACACAGCCATTGCCAGTCCAACCGGAGCATATGCCGGATATGGTTTCGCAGTACCTGCCAATATCGTTAATAAAGTGGTGGAAGACTTGCTGAAGTATGGAACCGTACAAAGAGGTGTACTGGGTGTTAGTATTGCCGATGTAACCAGCGAATTGGCTGATGAAAATGATTTGGATGTTGTAGAAGGTGTTTATGTAGCTGAAGTAGTTGAAAACAGCGGTGCAGAACAGGCAGGTGTTGAAGCAGGTGATGTGATCCAGAAGGTTGACGGCCAAACTGTGAAGAATCGTTCTCAATTAATGGCCATCATAGCCAGCCACCGTCCCGGTGATGTTGTTTCTGTGACCATAGATCGAAAAGGTAAGATCAGAGAATTGGACGTAACCCTGAAAAATATTAACGGAGAAGAAAAACTGGTGGCAAAAACTGAAAGTGAAGTATTGAAAGCATTAGGGGCTGATTTTAAAACCATTGATAAAGAATTAGCCAGAGAGTTGAAAATAGATGGTGGTGTGGAAGTTGCCCAATTGTATCCGGGCAAATTAAGGAGATCAACCGATATGAAGGAAGGTTTTATCATCACCAAAATAGATGGGAAAGCAGTAGATTCAGTAGAAGACCTTACCAGGACTTTACAGAATAAGAAAGAAGGAGAAGGCGTGATGTTGGAAGGGGTATATAAGGATTATCCAGGAGTGTATTACTATGCGTTTGGTAAATAATGCTTTGATATACCAGGAAAGGCTGGCATTCAGGTCAGCTTTTCCTGATTTAATTAAATCAGGAAGACTTTGATTTGAATAAAAAAAGAGGGCATGTCAGGCCCTCTTTTTTTAAGTATGTCATTTGTTATATAGCTACCTCTTGACCAAACCAGCAATTAAAGAAATTACAAATAATACAAGAAATACAAAAAATAAAATTTTAGCGATTGATGCTGCCCCGGCGGCAATACCACCAAATCCAAATAAAGCAGCTATTAGCGCTACAATCAAAAATATTACTGTCCATTTAAGCATAATTGAAAAAATTTAAGTTGAAAAAAATTAATGCTTTAATAATTCAACAGGCACCTAAACTTTTTGTTTAATCCTGCTGTTTTGCTATCATTAAATCAAGGTTTAAGTAAAATTTGGCTAATAATATTTTTATTGGTTTTTAACCTGATCTGGTAAAATCCAGAAGGTAAATCAGAGATATTAATCATGGGAGAGTGTTCGGAAAGCTGGCTTCATATATTTTTATGTCTCTTTGATCATAAATCCTGACGTGTACAATCTTATCTCCGGGAAAAATATACACATATTCAGAGGCTGGATTGGGCCAAGTTCTCAGATGATGGTTTTCCGTTCCCTCAGATCAGAAATTATTGTTGCGTTATGGCCCGGATGGTACAGCCATAACTTCGATGTTTCTGGTATGATTTCTTTCCCCTCTACCTATCAAGTATAGCCGATCACCTGTTGTATTGGTAAGTTGAGCTCTTTCAACTTCAATCTCAGCAGCCTCTGGAATTTCCTCCTTTAGTGCTGATAGTACTGATGCATAAGCTGACCTGCCACTGCCCATATCATGAAATAGTAAATGCCGCCACTAAAATATTATTTATTTCTACCAGTTCCTGGTCTTTAATCAAGGTCTTCTAGAGGATAAAAATTCATTATCCCGGCTGATTTCAATCAGGATATAATCTACCAATTCATTTATGTCATTCCAACTTAATAAAATTGATCCATTCAGATTCTCCAGCTTGAAATTTTCAGGTAACCTGGTATTTCTGAGGCGATGCTGTAGTAATGACCACAAGAATAAATATCTGATAGGGTTCAGGTTGTTTATGCAATGAGGAGGGAATTCAGCTGAATTTTACTAAATTCCAGTTGGTGTAACTTTTCTCTCATTGGGTATTGATTTGGCAATTGATACAATGCTGATTCGCTCAGAAAAGTCAAAACTAATTTTTACTGTTCATTGGGAAGCTTAAAAGTTTTAATTAATTTCAATCTGAATAGTGAAAAGCCCTATTAATTCCACTATATAATTATTACAGGATTAAAAACAGTTCTGATGCCCATTCAAAAAATAGACAAGCAGGAGATTATATTCAAAGCCTACCAGATATTTCGTACCAAAGGGTACCATCACACATCATTATCAGATATAGGGCAGGCCTGTGGCATTTTCAAAAGTGGTATCTATCATTATTTCCCTGATAAGGAAACCATATTGAAAGAAGTTTTATGGGCTGTTAAAGGTTATTTTAAGGAGCATGTGCTAAGTATTTTGAGTAAAAGCGATCTGGATCCTGTTCAACGTCTTGATAAATTCTTCAACCAAACCACTAAATTTTTCTTTGGGGAAGAAGGTGGGTGTATTTTTAGTAATATCGGACTGGAAACGGCTGACTCAAATCCAGTGTTCAGGGAAATTATTGCTATCTATTTTAATGACTGGATGGATGCATTGTACCAGATTTTTCTGGAAAAATATGAACCGGTATCGGCCAGGGAGCTGGCTACATTTTCCTTGCAGGATTTGAAAGGAAGCCTGTTATTGGCCCGGATATTTCAGGATCAGGATTATTACATCCGAACTACTCAAAGGATCAGATCTTATTTTTTGACTGATTATTGAATTGAAGATAAATGTTTTTTAAAGTTTTTTGCAAGTTTTTTCTTTTTAAACTGTCTATAGTAAAAGATGCAAAACCAGGATTTACAAGAGCTGGAACTGGTAGAGGGAATTAAACAGCATGACCAGGAATCTTTCCGCCAGGTGGTAGAAAAATACCAGCGTATGGTTTTTACTACCTGTATGGGTGTGGTCCATGATCAAGCTGATGCTGAAGACCTGACCCAGGATGTATTTGTAGAAGTATATCAATCTATTGATAAATTCCGGCAGGAATCCCGGTTATCTACCTGGATATATCGAATCGCTATCAATAAGTCATTGAACCTGGCCCGGAAAAAGAAGACCCGTGGTTGGATTAAACGTATTGAAAACTTTATGTCTGGTGAGACCAATAAAGCCTATGAGGTGCCTGATCAGGACCCTCAACCTTCAGATCAATTACAAAATAAGGAACAGGCAGCTGTTTTGCATCAAACCATTGATGCTTTGCCGGAAAATCAAAGAGTTGCCTTTACTCTGCATAAATACGATGATCTGTCTTATAAGGAGATTGCTGAAGTAATGGATCTGAGCCTTTCAGCAGTGGAATCATTAATTCATAGGGCCAGGAAAAATCTGCAAAAAAAATTAGTAAATTATTATAAATAAGCGCAAGTTTTTAAAGTTTAAGGTGTCATATAAGAAATGAAAACAAATTGTGAAAATATCAGAAATAATTTATGGCAATACCTGGATCAGGAGCCTGAGCCGGATTTTAGGCAACATCTGATTGCTTGTGAAGAGTGTAACCGGATCTATCAGCAAGCCAAATCAGCTTTTGATCTGATCGAAAGGGAAAAACACCTGGAGATCAATCCATTTTTGACCGGCAAAATTATGGAAAGGATACAAACAAAAGCTCCGGTGCCTGAAATGATTCCGAATCATAGCTGGCAAACCGGATTGAGAATGGTATTAGCATCATTTACACTGATTCTTGGCATTGGTTTGGGTGTATATTTAGGTAATCCACCTGTTTCCGGTGCGGATGGACGTTCGGAGCAATTAAATGCATTTGCCGATGCATTCTACCTGGACCAGGAAATAGAAACCATTGAGAACTTTGAACAATAAGAAAATGAAGCTGGATTATTTTACTCAAAAAGAAGTTAAAAGGTGGGGATTGATCTTGCTGGTCGTGATCAATATTTCGGCTCTGTTTTCTTTTGCCTATTCTCGTTTTGCCAGTCAACCAGATGAGTTGCCAAAAAATGTTCGGATAACCGGGTTTCAGATATCAGATTTCCTGGGGGATGAAATTGGATTTGATCCGGATCAGATGCAGCGTTATGAGGAACTGAAGCAGGAATTTGACCAGGATGCCTTTGAATACCGGGTACAATTGCATCAGACACAAAATGAAATGTTGCAAGCTCTGGCAGAAGAACCTGCTGATTCCGCTGCAATTGATCAACTGGCACAGCAATTCGGGCAATTGCATGGGCAATTTAAGAAAAGAACCATGCGGCATTTTATGAATATGAAACAATTATGCAAGCCGGGACAAGAGGAAAAACTTGAGATGGTATTTAAAGAACTTGGTGGTCGGGGACCAGGTATGGGCCGGCCAGGCAGAGGACCAGGACCTCATGGTCGGGGGCCCTGGTGGAAGAAAAATAATGATCAGAGTAATTAAAAACGAGTTTAAAAATTTTAAAGTAGAAATATCATGAAAAAGTTAAATGTAAAAAGGAAAATCTTTATAGTGTATGTAAGTTTACTGGCTTTACTGGTGTTAAATGCTGATCTGTGGGCTCAAGGAAGGAGAGGGGCAGGCATGAGGGCCCGTAATCAGGATTCTGCCCAGGTGCAAAGAGGAATGAATTGTCCTTTTGCCCAAAGTATGGATGAAGAACAGCTAGATCAGGTAAAAGCATCGCGTATGCAAATGATCAAAGAAAATGCGCTGTTAAAAAGAGATCTTTTCGCCAGGATCAACGAATTGAAAGAATTAAGAGCCAACCAGGCAGAACCGGGAACAATCAGTCAGGTACAGGATGAATTAGCTGATATAAGGGCTCAAATGAGGCAAAACTGGCAGGCGCATCGCGACCGCGTACAGGATATTTGCCCCAATTTACCCAATAACAGGAATAGGCAAATGAATAAACCGGGGGCTCAAGGGAAAATATCAGTTCCCAATTGCCCCAGGAGTAATTCCAATTGTCCCATGGTTGGTAGCTTGAATAATTCCTCTAAAATTTGATATGAGCTTCAATGGCTAAAATCAGGCAGTTGCTCTTGAATAACGGCCTGATTTTTTATTTATGGGTTTATATTCCAGCCTCAGGCTTTTGGTAAATTGATAAGAGGCATAGAATAATAAGCATATGGTTATTCCCAATAAAATAATATGTTCCCGATTTACGATTTGAAGCGGAGCTCTTTTTGTGGTTTTACCATATTTGGGTTGCATGTTAAACACAAATATATCCATTAAGGCCTTAGGTTTGGCCAGTAATTCCCGTTTCATCATATCAAAAGTCATGGTGCCCCCAGCTTTATAGGCATCAGCCTTAATGCCATAAAAATGCGCCAGTACAATGGCTCTTTCCAAATGAAATCTTTGAGAAATAATGATTACATCATCCAGAATGCCAAAATGATATCGAAGCCGTACTATCGAATCAAGGGTTCTGAATCCGGCAAAATCCAGTTGGAATGCACTTCGGGGAATGCCTCGTTTGATCAGGTCACGCATCATATCGCCTGGTTCATTATAATCCTTCACATGATTATCTCCGGAAATAATGATCTGGTCAACTTTTCCTGATTTATAAAGCTGTTCTGCTGCTTCAATCCGGTAGTAATAATAGAGGTTATCGCCTTCTACTTTGGTAAGTTTTTTATTAATTCCAAGCAAAAGGGCATAGGAATGTTTTTTTACATTTTGGCTGGTTTGAATATAGGGGTCAGCATAAATCACAATAGCCAGATTGGTTAGAATGATGAACTGCAGCAACACCAATAATCCCACTGCAAATTTCTGTATTAACCAGCGTAATACTTTAGTTAAATAGGAAAAGGTATTGAATCGACTCAGCAAATGAGGAAATTGCCAACGAATCAGGTAATCATTTAAGGCAAAAAGTAGCAGTAGTATGCTGATAATGATCACAATATATACTTTGTTCCATTGGTCAGCATAGGCAAAATAACTTTCAAGGATTTGAAACTGGTTTAATGGCTCTCCCGGATTAATTGTTTTAAAAGCAGCTACAGCTTCATTAAAATCCTGGAAATACACTAAAATAATGACAACAGCAAATAAGGCTGTCCAAAAAACGATCGACAGAAAAAATTTCAGGAATTTCATAACCCACTTTTAATGCAACCGCTAATTAAATGGATCAGTCCCCAAGATAAAACTCAGATTAAATATAAAACATACACCTATAAAAGATGGTGGGGAATAAAGAATTCATAAATTGTGGGATTAAATGTATTTGATTGTCAATTCAATAGGTAGATCATATATGATAATAGTGCTTATCGGTAATAAAATTATACCTGTGAATAGGATTGATTTGGTCTTTATTTTATATAAAAGCTATGGAAAATTACCTAATTCATGTTATGTCTATACAATGATAAATAATAAAAGTTTTGAAAAACCAGGCTTATTTGGTATGTCGAACTTCGATGATTTAATCAGTAAACCTTTTCTTTTAAAATGGATGAATCTGAGGTATTCTATGATGTATCCGGCAATCAAAGCCACAGAATAATCAAAGGTGTTTCAACGATAATATTAAAAACCATAGCAATTAATGTATAAATCAAGGTGAAAATAAAGCTATATGCTCAAACTATGAAGGGTCCTCCAGCCGAATTTCTTTTTCACATTTTCACGAAATAGTCCGAAAAACAAATAAGTAATTCCGGCAGATGCCAACATATCAGGTGGTTATAATATTCTCAACATAATTATTACGGACCATATGAAGTGTTATTAACTCTCGTATTTTCTTAAAATGCATTTTGGCAATCAGACCAAATATTTATTATTGACCGATAGCGGTCATTACTGTACGTGGACGAGCGATTAGGGAATAATTATTTTACTTAAAATAAGCTTAAAACCCTTCCAGGGCCGTTTAATCTTGATGGCATGAAATTTAGATATAGAATTATATGATGTATAGCCAAATCATAATTGGTAATTTTTTCTAATGAAAAAACAAAAATTATAGTTCATTATGCTCAAGAACCTCTTCACCACTGCCCTGAGAAACCTGTTTAAAAACAAACTCATATCTGCCATAAATATCTTTGGCTTAAGTGCCGGGGTATCCGCCTTTTTATTGCTCTTTTTATATATTTATCATGAGGAAACCTATGATCATTTCCATGACAATAAAGATCAGATCTATCGGTTGATGGAAAATGACATGGTTTTTACACGCGGACTAACTGCGCCCACCTTGTTGGAAACATTTCCGGAAATAAAAAATGCTACCCGGTTCCTGGATTGGGCTGAACATCGTATTGAATACCAGGATGTATCAATCCGTCAGACCACACATTATGTTGATACCAGCTTTTTCAATATGTTTTCATTTCAATTCATAGAGGGAAATCCAGACAATGCTTTAAACAATAAGTATAGTGTGGTATTAACCAAACCATTTGCTGAAAGATTATTTGGTCAGGAATCAGCATTGAATAAGACCATTTCGGTTGATTTTGATAAACATCAACTTACCGTTACCGGGGTAGTAGCCCCCATTCCTGAAAATTCTAGCATCAATTTTTCCGTAATTACCAGCTATGCCACCGGGGTGGAATTGGATCCCTGGTTGGAAATGGTGCATGATTGGTACAATACCTTTTCCCAAAGCTATGTGATGCTGGATCAGCATACACATATTGAATCCCTGGAAAGTAAATTTATTCCATTTGTGAATGAACATTTTATTACTGGCGAATCCACCAAACCCACCTTAAAGCTTCTACCATTAACTGAATTACATGGGTTTACCAGTGAAAACCAATCTTTTACCTATATCCTGATCTGCATTGCTGCAGGGATAGCTGTGATAGCCATATTTAATTTCATAAATCTGTATTCCGCCGCATCTTCAGGACGTATTAAGGAAGTAGGCATGCGTAAAACCATGGGAGCCAGCTATCAGCATTTATTAGGTTTATTTTATGGAGAATCCTTGCTGATATCATTTTTTGCAGTGATAGGGGGTGTTTTGCTAACTGTATTGATATTACCTAAATACAATCAGTTATTTGACACAGGTCTGAAACTGAACCTGATGGAAAACCCCTGGTTGTGGCCCATTATTTTCATGCTTTGGATACTGGCAGGTACTCTGTCAGGTTTGATACCTGCAGTGAGACTGTCAAAGGTGCATACTATTGCTTCCTTGAAAGGTAAATTCAGCACTTCCCATTCTAAAATGCGATTTGGCCCCGGTATGGCTGTTTTTCAGTTTGCCATTGCCATATTTCTGATCATTGGCACCATTGTGATTAAAAAGCAAATCACTTTTATGCAAGATCATGCCTTGAATCTGGATGCTGAACAGATTGTGGTAGTAGAGTCTCAGTTTGAAGAATATCCTGACCAGGAAGCAGCCAGTCAAAAAATAAAATCAATCATTAATGCACTAAAAAATGACAGCCGGATAGCTTCAGTGACTACCTCCAGTAAAGTTCCAGGAAATTATATTGAAAACTATAATTTGTTTTATCCCAACGGTTGGTCAACTTTAGAAAGTATCCGGTTGCGGAAGGTTGATATTGGAGATGACTATTTTAAAACTTATGGGATCAAATGGCTGGAAGGAGAACAATCCAGGCAATCATTCCTCAATGACAGCAATGCCGTGGTAATCAACCAGACAGCTTTAAATGAGTTAGGAGTGCATTCTGCCGTCGGACAGATACTGTATGAAAATTCCAAAGACGGTCGTCCCTATAAAATAGTAGGAGTGGTAGATGATTATTTTTACCAGGGGGTTCACCGTGAAATTCAACCGATGATTCACTATTACCAGTCATATATCGAAGAAAATCCTCCTTATGTATCTATCCGGTTTAGACAGGGAAACCTAAAAGCAACCCTGGAAATGCTTCAGGAAAAATGGGTAAGTATACCTCCTGTAAAACCTTTGAACTATTTTTTTGTGGAAGATGAGATAAATAAACAGTATGCCTTTGTCAAGCAAACCAGCAGTTTGGCCACCTATTTTTCTGTACTTTCTGTTATATTATGCAGTCTGGGTCTACTGGCCATGACATTGTTCCTGATCAATCGCAGAATTAAGGAGATAGGCCTGCGGAAAGTGGTAGGTGCCTCTGTATTCAATATTGTGGGTATGCTGAATTTCCAATATCTGAAATGGATAGGGGTTTCAGTTTTATTGGCAGTTCCTTTAGGATATTATGCCATGAACAAATGGTTGCAGGAATTTGCTCACCAAACTCAGCTAAACTGGTGGGTTTTTGGCCTGGCTGGTTTAATTACCTTGTTAATTGCCTTGCTCACCGTGAGCTTTCAAACTGTAAAAGCAGCCATATCTAACCCAGTGGATGCCTTAAGGTATGAATAAAACTAAACTACAAATTGAGGAAAAAATCTTCAGAACTCAGTAACTTTCTGAAGGTTTATCAAACAAACATGAGTGTCAGGATCCGATCCGGAATAACGGTAACTTCTTCCTTTTTTCTTAGTTTTGTTAGTCATGCAGCCTGTCCGAAAGATCATACATATTGACATGGATGCTTTTTATGCATCCATTGAGCAGCGGGATTTTCCTCATTACCAAGGAAAGCCGTTGGTTGTAGGAGGAAACAGCCAGCGTGGTGTAGTAGCTGCAGCCAGTTACGAAGCCCGTAAGTTCGGCGTATATTCAGCCATGCCTTCCCGGGTTGCCGCCCGTAAATGTCCTGATCTGATCTTTGTCAGGCCACGTTTTGAAGTATATAGACAGGTATCCCGGCAAATCAGGCAGATCATGCTAAGCTACACAGCATTGGTAGAGCCATTGTCACTGGATGAGGCTTACCTAGATGTCACTTTAAATAATATGAATAATCCTTCAGCTACCCTGATTGCCCGTGAAATCAAGACCCGTATAAAAGCGGAAACCGGACTAACAGCTTCAGCCGGTGTCTCTATCAATAAATTCCTGGCCAAAATTGCTTCTGATTTCCAAAAGCCGGATGGGTTGTTTGTGATTAAGCCTGATCAGGCAGTTTCTTTTGTGGAAAATTTGCCAATTGCAAAATTTCATGGTATTGGAGCAAAAACAGCAGAAAAGATGCATCATTTAGGCATCTGGAAAGGAGCTGATCTGAAAAAACATTCCCGGGATCAGTTGATCCGTTGGTTTGGTAAAGTTGGTTTATACTATTATCAGATTGTCCGGGCAATTGATGAAAGAGCGGTAAAGCCAGACCGGGAGCGGAAATCTGTTGGCGCAGAAAATACATTTGAGCAGGATTTGAAACAAGTTGGTCAGATGAAACAGGAATTGGAGCAACTTTGTAAAAAGGTCTGGCAACGGCTGGAAAAAGTTAATGTTACTGGTAAAACCATTACCCTTAAGATTAGATTGACTGATTTTACCACTTTTTCCCGTAGTAAAACCTTGTCTTACTTACTAAGCCAGGAGCAGGAACTGATGCAGCATGTGATGGAGTTGCTAGCGGAACAATCTGTGGATCAGCCGGTAAGGTTGTTGGGGGTGACTGTTTCGAACTTGCTGCTAAAACAGCATAATCAGCAGCTCAGGCTGGAATTTTAGAGGTGTTTATTTTTCTGGATTACTCATGTTGTTATTGGAAAAGAGCAATAACTGCTTGGTAAAATACAATTTGAATAGCTGGCTGAATCCTGGCACACCGCCGAACCAGTATTTTCTGTCGGGTCAGTGCGCTATTTATCAATTCATATGCTTCCCTATTTTGTAATTCTCTAATACTATTAATATGAGTTTTGCTCTTTAATTTAATTAAACCACGGCAGTCTACCCTCCGCAGTGGTTGTCAAAGAATACGCCATTTTCTAATTGTTTTTTTTGTGCCCGATATTGACAATTCTGATAGTCTCCTTCAATATTAAAACTGGGAAGGCAACGGCAAGCATCTTATTAATTAAATTTCGGGATGCCTGTTTAGTGTTGTTCAAAAATATCCCGGAACTGAGCCAGGGCGGCACTGTTACCAATTACAGTGATTACATCACCCAATAGCAGATGGGTATCCCCATGTGGAATAAATATTTCACCATTTCGTCGTTGGATCACCAGTGAACCGGCAGGCGGAAAGGCGATGTCTCTGACAGTTTTCCGGTGAATTTCCCTGTTAGTAATTTTTATTTCTTCCACCCGGTAAACATCAAAACTATTGGACAGGGTATCAACTGCATCTGGCCTTAGAATCATGTCTTCTACATGATTGGCTAATACTTCATCATGATCTACCACTTTAATTTCCTGCTGCAGATCAATCAGGTCACCTGATTTTGATCTTTTGCGGGTAATTATTTTGCTGTGATTCAGTTGATGTTTGATGTAATGAGATAATTCAAGGTTCAGCTTTTTCGATTCTGTTAAAATAATTACCAGGTCTGAAGTACGTAATTCCAGTTGATTCAGTACTTCAGCCTTAAGCTGATTTACCATTTTAAAATTGATATGTTTTTGGCTGAATTCATGTTGCAAATCCTGATTTTGCAAAATGGCCAGATAGGAAACCCCATGCATTTTTAAGCGTTCAGCCAGCAAAAGACTAGCCCGGCTGCCGGCCAGTAAATAAATTTCATAATTGGTTTCTTCCTGTTGGTTAAATAATTTATATGCCAAAGGTGAAATCAGACTTGCCAGAATAGAGGCCGTGACAATACCGGCATTTTCAGCCGGCGTGATTACTTGCAGGGATAAGCCAATTTGAGCTGCAGCAATGGTAAGACCCAGCCGGGCAGTTAACAATACGCCACCAGCCAGTGATTTTTTCCAACCAAAGATCCTGACCATAACCAGGGCTGGCAGTACCTGGGTCAGGAAAAACCCGGCAGATAAAGTAATTATAAAGGGAATAGATTCCCCGAACTGGCTAAGGCCAGAAAGATCCAGGTCTATACCTACCTTAATGAAAAATACCGGAATAAAGAAGCCATAACTCATTCCGTCCAGCTTGAAAAGCAGGGAAGATCGCTTTTTATTGACAAACAAACCCAGCAAAGTGCCGGCTACAAAAGCCCCCATCACTAATTCTGTATTGATCAGATGGGCTATGATCACAAAGAACATCAGCAATGCCACTGTTCCCCTTACCCTTATTTGGCTGGCCGCATGCTCCAGGCGGTAAAGTAGATTTTGAAATGTTTGAAGTCGGATCAGCCTTTTTCCTGCGTAAAAAATGATCACAAACACGAAAAAAATCACCGAAAACAATAAAAGTTCTACCTGGAAGCCAAATTTAAGCACCCCTGAATAAACCGATATCAGGATGATACTCATCAGGGTAGCAATGGCACCTTCCATCAGTAGGATCTGGCCGAATTTGCGGTTAAGTTCACCATCTGTTTTTAAGATTGGTACAATGATACTGAGGGCCACTGTAGGTAACAGTAATGTAAAAAAGACAATGTCCACCCCCAAAAGCAGGTTCATAATCCAGGCAAAAGGAAAAGCCAGGATCAGTGATCCTAAATAGATAAAACTGGCCAGTAACAAAGAATTGCTGATCAAATCTATCATTTTGATCCTGCCCCGGGGTAAGGATGTGTAAATCTTATAAATGTCGATTTCCAGACCGGCCAGAAAAATAAGGAACAAAAAGCCGGTTTTTCCCAGAAAATCCAGGTAGGGAGTGGGTTCAATCAAATCCAGCACATAAGGCCCGATCAAAACCCCCATGATGATCTCCACAATAACGGCCGGTACCTTGGTAATTTCCAACCGGGAAAGACTAAGCGGCACAATCCAGGCTATAAAAAAAATGATCAGTAGAGGAGTATAATTGATGACTTCCATACTTGATTTTATAATTCAACCGGTAATATACAAAAATCTATGCACCTATCTACAACTTTTATTGCCAAATTGGTTACTAAATGCTTAAATTTCATTCCTTTTAGTAAAATTTAATTTAAATAAATACCATCAAATCAGCCGAAAATGGTCTAAATAAATGGGTCACATTTGGGGAGTTATTCAATCTACAAGACCAGGAAATGCAGGATAAACAAAGCAGCCAGCACATACATGATAGGGTGCACTTTTTTAAATTCCAGTTTTACCATTTTAATGAAAACATGTAAAATGATGCCAGCCGCAATACCATTGGCAATGCTGTAGGAAAAAGGCATCAGGGTAATTATGGCAAATGATGGCACTGACTGCTCCAGTTGATTAAAATTTATTTTAGCCACTGAGCCCATCATTAAAAGGCCTACAATGATCAGGGCCGGGGCTGTCGCAGCTGAAGGGATCAGGCCGGCAACAGGGGTAAGAAAAATCGAAAGCAGAAAGAACAGGGAGACAAAAACTGCCACCAGACCGGTTTTCCCTCCTTCAATAATGCCAGCTCCACTTTCAATATAAGTTGTCACTGTAGAAGTGCCCAGGATAGCTCCAAATGTGGTTGCTAAGGCATCGGCTGAAAGTGACCTGTTCATGCGGGGAAGATTGCCCTCTTTATTCAGAAATCCACCTTTATCGGCAGTCCCTATCAGGGCTCCGATCGTATCAAACAGATCTACCAGGGTGAATGACAGCAGCACAGTAAATAAACCAAATACCAATTGAAAAAGGTTTTGATCATCATGTACTTTTAATAAACCAGCCATATCCATCTGCATAAAGGTTGGAGCCAGGCTGATGGAGCTAAAACTGATTTGATCAGGCCATACGGTTAGTTGAAATGGAACTCCAAGTAAGGTGGCCAATAAAATACCTATAAATAATGCACCTTTGACTTTTAACAAAAGCAAGGCAATGGTCAATAATAACCCGCAAAGGGTTACAATCACCTGGGCAGATTCAAAAGATCCTAACTCCAATACCTGCGGAGGGGCTTGTCTGATAGCTTCAGTCAGCTTATCCGGTTCAAATTCACTGGTTTGCTGAATAATTTCTATAATGGGCCCCTGGTTTACCCTGATCAGGCCGGCGTTATTAAATCCAATGAAGGCTATAAATAAGCCAATTCCAGCCGGGATGGCATGCTTTATATAGGCCGGGATAGCCTGGATGATTCGTTTACGCAATCCTGTAAGGGTAAGTATGATAAAAAACAGGCCAGATAGGAAGACTGCAGCCAGGGCCTGCTGCCAGGTATATCCCAGGCTGAAAACCACTGTAAAACTGAAAAAAGCATTTAAACCCATGCCAGGGGCCAAAGCAAAAGGATAATTGGCCAGTAAACCCATGATCAGGGTGCCCAGGGCAGAAGCCAGGCAGGTGGCAATCAAAACACTGTTAAAATCCATCCCGGTTTTAGCCAGAATAGCAGGGTTTACAAAAATGATATAGCCCATAGTAAAAAAGGTGGTAACTGCTGCTAAAAACTCCGTGCGCAAGTCAGTTCCATTTTCTTTTAGCTTAAAAAATTTCATAAAATCAGGTTTTTCAGCAAATTGACAGTGTTTTAGCAGGAAGTTTTCTGCAAAAGTAGGAAATTATCGATCATGCAGATTGCTTTAAATACCTAAAATCAAAAATATTTACCGTTGAATGCATTTTTTTCTAAAATATAATCCTGATTTGCTAATTTTAAGGATAGCAGCAAAATAAGATCAGATGAGACAAATGCAATGGTTTAACCAGCCGGAAAAGTGGGAAATAGCGGATCAAACCCTGACCATGTTTGTAACAGGTAAGACAGATTACTGGAGGACTACCCACTATGGATTTTCTGTGGATGATGGCCCGTTTTTTTACAGGGAGCAGGGTGGTGAATTTGAAATGACCGTAAAGATATCCGGTCAATATGTTTCCCGGTATGATCAGATGGGCCTGATGTTGCGACAAAATCAGCAAAGTTGGATTAAAACGGGGGTGGAATATATAGAGGACAAGGTAAATGTCAGTACAGTAGTAACCAGAGAGCAGAGTGACTGGAGTATGATGTGTATTGACCAGGACCCTTCCCACCTTTGGATGAAAATGATCAGGCGTTTGGATGCAGTGGAAGTTTTTTACAGCCTGGATGACCAGCATTATCAAATGATCCGGCTGGCTTATTTTCCTCCGGCACAACCGGTAAAAGCAGGAATGTATGCCGCATCACCAGACGGCGCAGGTTTTGAAGCCCGCTTTGAGGAATTCCAATTGAAGCATCTGCCTGATTTAGGTCGGTTAAACTGGTTAAATAAAAATAAATAATTTGTTCAACATTTCATTTCAGAATTAATTTAGTATAAATAAACAATTTTTCATTTTAAATCATTAGAAGCTTTACACTTCAGGTATATTTTATGAAATACACTTTTTCTAATTATTTCCTGCTACCAGTAATGATCATCCTGGTTTCCGGATGCAGCATTTTTAAACAATCATCCCAAAAAAGCACTTCAGGCGCATCTTCAGATACCACCGGTACTGCCACGAACAGCCAACTGAAAGCCTATAACAAAGTTATCACAGATCAGGCTATCACTGATGAAGGCTTGTTCAGGGTGCATAAAATCAAGGATGACTATTTTTTTGAAATTCCGGACAGCCTGATTGGCCGGGAAATGCTGATGGTGAGCCGGATTGCCAAGGCGGCAGATAAATTAGCCTATGGTGGAGAAAACATGCATAATCAGGTATTGCGTTGGGATAAATTCGATAATAAGATGCTGTTGCGGGTGGTTTCCTATAACAATGTAGCCAACGACTCCTTACCAGTGTATCAATCCGTGCAGAATTCAAATTTTGAGCCAATTATCATGACTTTTCCCCTGGAAGCGCTTTCTGAAGACTCTACCGCCTATGTCATTGAAGTAACAGAGCTGTTTGCTACGGATGTGCCTTCTCTAAACATTGACCAGGATATAAAGAAAAAATACAAAATATCCGGACTGGATCAGTCCCGTTCACTGATTACTTCTATTAAAAGTTTTCCGATGAACATTGAAGCGCGGCATATTATGACCTATAGAGCGGCTGAACCACCTTCTAATGCTAGCACCGGGTCTGTATCTCTGGAAATTAATAATTCACTGGTACTTTTACCGAAGGAGCCCATGATGCCACGATTTTTTGATCAGCGGGTAGGATATTTTACCACCAGTCAGGTGGATTATGGGCTGGATGCCCAGAAAGCCACAGAAAGAACATATATCAGGCGCTGGCGGCTGGAACCGGAGGATAAGGAGGCATTTAAACGGGGCGAACTGGTGAAACCCAAAAAACAGATCGTTTATTATATTGATCCAGCCACACCTTTGAAATGGCGCCCCTACATCAAACAGGGTGTGGAAGATTGGCAAAAAGCTTTCGAAGCGGCCGGTTTCCGGGAAGCTATAGTAGCCAAAGATCCACCTTCTGCCGAAGAAGACCCTGACTGGAGTCCTGAAGATGCCCGATATTCTGTGATCCGGTATTTTGCCTCCCAAACACAGAATGCCTATGGCCCAAATGTTCAGGATCCCCGTTCCGGAGAGATCATTGAAAGCGATATTGGCTGGTACCATAATGTGATGAACCTGTTGCGGAATTGGTATTTTATTCAAACCGCAGCCGCCAATCCCCGGGCCCGTACTTTAAAACTGGATGATGAGGTGATGGGGCGATTGATTCGCTATGTGTCAGCCCATGAAGTAGGGCACACGCTGGGATTGCCTCATAATATGGGTTCCAGCGCCGCTTTTCCGGTGGATTCATTGCGTTCTCCCACCTTCACGGCTCAATATGGTACCACTCCATCTATAATGGATTATGCCCGGTTTAACTATGTTGCTCAGCCAGGAGATCAGGTGATCAACTTGTACCCCATCATTGGCCCCTATGATACCTATGCCATCAAATGGGGTTACCGTCCTATTCCGACAGTCGACAGTCCTGAGGAAGAAAAGTCAGTGCTGAATGAATGGATACAAGAGCATGCAGGTGATCCGATTTACCGTTTCGGCCGCCAAACTGTCAACCCGATCGATCCGCGTTCCACTACTGAATCCCTGGGAGATAATGCCATGGAAGCCTCAGCTTACGGATTAAGCAACCTGAAAATTATTGTAAACAATTTATTGAACTGGACTGCTGTAGATGGAGAGGATTATGAGGATTTGAATGAAATGTATTTGCAGGTACTTGGCCAATGGTATCGCTATATGGGACATGTGAAAGCAAATATTGGAGGTATACACGAAACATTTAAGGCAGTAGGCCAGGAGGGACCGGTTTATGAACCTGTATCGGCTTCTTTACAACGAGAAGCTTTGGATTTTTTGCACAATTATGCCTTTTTAACCCCCGAATGGCTGATTGATGAAGCGATCCTGTATAAGTTTGAGGCGGCTGGTGTAGTAGAAAGAACCAGGGATTACCAGGAACGGATTCTGAATGATGTTTTAGATCCTAGCCGGCTAGCCCGGCTGATAGAATCGGAAGCTGTGACCGGTCCGCAGGCTTATGGGCTGGTTGATCTGTTTGATCAGTTACAACAAGGACTTTTTACTGAATTGGCTGCAAAGAATGCCATTGATGTGTTTAGAAGAAATCTGCAAAGAGCCTACCTGGAAAGACTGCAGTATTTAATGCAAAAAGAACAGGTTAAAATTACCGGCAGGGCCCGTGAATATTTGGGTTATACAGCAATTGACGTAAGCCAGTCTGATATCAGGCCAGTGGTAAGAGGAAAGCTGATTCAATTGAAGCGGCAGTTGCAAACAGCCAGAGGGGCCTATCGCAGTGATATTACACGTTTTCATATCCAGGATTTGATCGAAAGGATTGATCAGATACTTGATCCTGAGAGCTAAGGAATGAAGAAGAAGGTATTGTTGTTGGGGCTCTGTTGAATTTGTATGGTGGGAGAAACACCTGCTTTTGAAGGCAGAGGCAACCTTGATCTTTTTTTTGCCCTTTAATTTAATTATACAACGGCAGTCGGCTGCAGTCGGCTGTCAAAGAATACGCCATTATCTAATTTTTTTGCCCGGAAAATGATGTAAATAAATGAGGTATGCCATGAATTATCCAACAGCTGTCTGAAACCCTGGTGCCAGTTAATATCTTAAAAAATAATCGAAAACCAGCCTTCCAATTTTAAGATTGCCCATAATAGGCATCTTTTCCATGTTTCCGCTGGTAATGTTTATCTATTAAAGCAGGTTTGAGCCGTGGAGCCTGAGGATTGATCTGTAAGCTTAGGTAAGCCATTTTAGCCAATTCTTCCATTACAGCAGCATTATAAACAGCTTTTTCAGCATTATTTCCCCAGGCAAAGGGGCCATGATTGCTTACCAAAACCATTTCTACTTCCTGAGGTGACAGCTTCCTTTGCTGAAAGCACTGGATAATCTGATTGCCGGTTTCATGCTCGTAATCACCCTGAATCATGTGGTCGCTCATGACCGGGGCACAGGGTATGTCTTCAGTCAGATGATCGGCATGGGTTGTACCCATAATAGGTATATCTTTTTGGGCCTGGGCCCAGGCCACCGAATAAGTTGCATGGGTATGAACTATAGCGCCTAGTGCTTCCCAGGTCTTGTACAAAAGGGCATGCGTTTTGGTATCAGAAGAAGGCCGTAAATTTCCTTCCACCAATTGATTGTCAAAATCGACAATGACAATATCTTCTGTTTTAAGTTTATCATAAGGTACGCCACTGGGTTTTATGGCAAAAACACCATTCTCCCGGTCTGCCACACTTACATTTCCAAAAGTAAAAATGACCAGCCCTAATTGGGGTAGCTGCATATTGGCTTTATAACATTGTTCCTGAATGGTTCTGAATTTGCTTAGGCTCATAATGGTCTGCTTTTATATTTTAGGAATTGGCTTCAATAAAGTGGCCAAAGGAGTTATAGGTCTGATACAGTTTTTCATAAATGTCAACTTCTGGAGGTTGAGGATGATATTCTGCATCAAAACCAGCCCCCATGGCTTTTTTGGCAGTATCCATATCCGTATGTATGCCGGCTACCACTGTGGCATACATGGCTGCACCTAAGGCTGGTGTTTGTTCGGATTTTGCCACTTTAATTGGCATATTTAGCACATCAGCCATAGTTTGCATCACAAAAGGCGACTTTTTGGCCACGCCACCTAATGCCACTACTTGTTTGATAGGAACTCCTTCTTGGAGAAACCGGTCTACAATATTCCTGGAGCCAAAGCAGGTAGCTTCCACCAGGGCTCTGAAAATTCTGGGGGCGTCACTTCCCAGAGTAAGTCCCATCAAGGCACCTTTCAGATTTTGATTGGCATCAGGTGTGCGGCGTCCATTCATCCAATCCAGCGCAACCAGGTCTGTTGAACCGGCCGGAATCAAGGCTGCCTGTTCTGATAGCCGGGCAATCAGCTGATCTTTAGCTTCTTCTATTAATTGATGTCTGGTGCTATCATCCAGCAGGGAAGTTTTACTGATGAGGTTTTCCAGGGGCCAGGCCAATACCCGGGCAAACCAGGCATAAATGTCACCAAAGGCTGATTGGCCTGCTTCCAGGCCCAACATACCTGGCATGATCGATCCATCCACCTGCCCGCAAATTCCTTTCACAAGTTTATCTCCAGCTTCCTCCATTGGGGCCACTAACATATCGCAGGTGGAAGTACCCATTACTTTACTTAAGGTATAGGCTTCAATTTCACCACCTACGGCCCCGGCATGCGCGTCAAAAGTTCCCACATTCACAACTACTTCCTGACTCAATCCAAGTTTTTCAGCCCATTCCTGGCTTAACTTGCCAGCTGGTTGATCTGCAGTATAGGTGTCCTGGTACAAATTTTCCCGTATTCCAGGTAAGGAAAGATCAATTTTTTCCAGAAATGCCGATGATGGCAATCCTCCCCATTCAGGATGCCACATGGCTTTATGGCCGGCTGCACAACGACTACGACGTAATTTTAGCGGATCGGTATTCCCCGTGAGTAAGGCAGAGATCCAGTCACAATGCTCTACCCAGGAAAATGCTTTTTCTTTCACCGCGCTATCTACCTTATTAATATGGGCTATTTTGGCCCAGAACCACTCCGAAGAATAAATTCCACCCTCATACCTGGTATAGTCCGGTCCTCCCCAACTGCGGGATGTCTGGTTGATCAGGTCAGCTTCGGCCACAGCGGTATGATCTTTCCACAGAATAAACATGGCATTGGGATTTTGAGCAAATTCAGGCAACATGGACAAAGGTGTACCTGATTGATCTACTGCCACAGGGGTTGAGCCGGTAGTATCTATTCCAATACCTTTGACCTGGGCGGCTGTTCCGGCAGGAGCCTGATCCAGTGCTTTTTTTATAGTGTTTTCCAGGCCTTCAACATAATCCAATGGATGTTGACGAAACTGATTACGGGCAGGGTCACAAAATTTTCCTGCTTTCCATCGGGTATAGTAGTGAACCGCAGCCGATATTTCCTTACCTGTCTGGGCATCTGCAATGATAGACCTTACTGAATCTGTACCATAGTCAATACCGATCACATAATTTTTGGATTCCATACATCAAGATATTTATGAATTAAGGCTTAAATTTAAAAATAAATGTTTGAAATACATTTTATTTGCTGGTAAAAATGATAAATTGTGCTTACAAGGCAAAATTGTACCCTTGAGCTACAAACTCATCATATTTTTGCTTATCAAATTTATAATAATATGCCCCTTTTTTGGAACTGGTTTTATCCTTCTCTTCTAATTTAACCAATAGCTTCATGGAGTGCAGTTTTTTACTGAAGTTCCGGGGGTCATACCTGGTCTGATTTATAGCTTCATAAAGTCCACGAAGCTGTGGGATGGTGAATTTTTCTGGAAGAAGTTCAAAACCGATAGGTTGAGTCCTGGTTTTTTTCTTTAGCCGGTTATGAGCTGCTGTCACCATTTTTTGATGATCAAATATCAGTTCCGGACAATCCGAAATAGGAAACCATTTTGCCCCATGGCTTTCTGCCAGATTATGATCATAGCTATCTTTTTTGATCAGGGCATAATAAGCAATGGAGATGGTTCTGGCTACCGGGTCCCGGTGGATATCACCGTAAGCATACAATTGTTCCATGTACACATCAGGTAATCCGGTCAACTGATGCAGAATACGTTGAGCTGCCTGGTTCAGGCTTTCATCGGGAGTCAAAAATCCACCCATCAATGACCATTTGCCTTTTTCGGGCTCAAAGCCGCGTTTGATCAAAAGGATCTTTAGATCTCCTGAGTCATAGCCAAATATGATGCTGTCCAGGGCCACATAAAATTTTTGATGCTTTTGATATACATCCTGCATGTTTTCAGGTTCATTTTGAGCTTCTAAATTACAAAAAAAATGCAAACCTGAAGTTGCATGGTGAGGTTAATTGAAATTTTCTGTAATTCTTTCATTAGCTATAGCAACTGAACAGAATATTCGTTGGTTATAGAAGGTAGAAGGTGAAGGTTAAACCTTTTTCTTAGCCCTGCCATGATATTATTAGGTAAAGAATTCAAATTTTAATTTTTAATTCTTTATTTTAATTCTTTACTTTTGCCCTGCCAAAACTTCTAAAATGACAGTGTCAGATTCAAACATAAATAGTTTTCCGAGGATATTCATTTTTTTAAATCATTCCTCATAGTAGGAATTATTATTAATTTTGCCCCCAAAACAAGTTGCATTATCATTTATTTAATTATCAATAATTTAGCGCTAAATGGAAGAAAAAGTACGAATTGCCATTCAAAAGTCAGGCCGGCTCAGTGATGATTCATTGACGTTGATCAAGGAGTGTGGGATAAAATTTATCAATGGAAAGGGTAAATTAAAATCAGCCGCAACCAATTTCCCCATTGAATTTTTGTTCTTAAGAGATGACGATATTCCTGAATATGTAGCGGATGGGGTAGCTGATCTGGGAATTGTGGGTGAAAATGTGATGAGGGAGAAAAATGAAGATGTAAAAGTATTGAAATCACTGGGTTTTTCCCGCTGTCGTTTATCCCTGGCTGTGCCCCGCGCTTTTGAATATAAAGGTGTCAAAGACCTGGATGGTATGAGCATTGCCACCTCCTATCCGGTAATACTTGATCAGTTTCTAAAGGATCATCAGGTGGAAGCAAAGATCCATGAAATTAGCGGATCGGTAGAAATTGCCCCTGGAATAGGTCTGGCAGATGCGGTTTGTGATATTGTGAGTTCCGGAAGTACGCTTCTCAGTAATGGGCTCAAGGAAGTGGAAACTGTGATGAAATCAGAGGCGGTTTTAATAGCTGGTCCCAGGTTACCGGAATACAAACAGTCCATCATTAAAAAGCTGCTGTTCAGGATAGATGCTGTGTTATCGGCTAATAATAATAAGTACATATTACTTAATGCACCGAATAATTCCATTGAGAAAATCGTCAATTTGCTTCCCGGGATGAAAAGTCCTACTGTATTGCCCCTGGCTATGGAAGGTTGGAGCTCAATACATTCCGTAATCAGTGAAGATGTTTTCTGGGAGGTCATTGAAAATTTAAGGGATGCAGGGGCTGAAGGCATTCTGGTGGTTCCCATTGAAAAAATGATCCTGTAAATCTGATCAGAATTTATGATTGACTTTTAATTGATGATTAAACATTCGTATTTTTCAAAATGCAAAGTAAGCTTTGCTTATAAAATGACTTAAACATACAGCTCATGAAAATCGAAAAATATCCGGCCAGGAAAGATTGGGATGACTTGCTCAAACGTCCGGTACAGGATTTTAAAGCTATCAAAAAGATCGTAAAGCCGATTTTGAAGAAAGTGGAAAGAAAAGGAGATAAGGCTTTAAAAAAATTTGCGGAAGAGTATGACCACGTAGAGCTGAAGGAACTGTTGGTAAGCCGGAAAGAAATATATGATGCCGAAAAAAAAGTACCAGAAAACCTCAAAGAGGCCATTCATCTGGCTAAGTCCAATATTGAGAAATTTCATATGGCTCAACTTGAGGAAATTTTGCAGGTAGAAACCCAACCCGGTGTACATTGCCAACGCAAAAGTGTAGCCATTCAGAAAGTTGGTATTTATATTCCTGGCGGTACTGCTCCATTGTTTTCTTCGGTTTTAATGATGGGAATTCCGGCCAATATTGCCGGGTGTGAGCAAATTGTACTTTGCTCCCCGCCTGATCACCGGGGAAAGATCAATGAGGTGATCCTTTATACGGCCAACCTGATTGGTATAGATAAAGTAGTGAAAGTAGGAGGAGCTCAGGCTATTGGCGCATTAGCCTTTGGTACAGATTCCGTACCCAAAGTGTATAAAATTTTTGGTCCTGGTAATCAATATGTTACTGCAGCCAAACAGATTGTTAATCAGTATGGCATCGCCATTGACATGCCGGCAGGGCCTTCAGAAGTGGCCATCCTGGCCGACAAAACAGCTCCTCCGGCTTTTGTAGCAGCTGATTTGCTATCTCAGGCAGAACATGGGGTAGATAGCCAGGTGCTGCTGGTATCTACTGAGGAAGATGTCATCAAGAATGTTAAAGCAGAAATTAAAAAGCAATTAAATGATCTGCCCCGTAAGGAAATGGCCAAAGCTGCCCTGGACAACAGCAAAGCCATCCTGGTAAAAAATAAACTGGATGCTATGGATCTGTTGAATAATTACGGACCCGAACACCTGATCCTGTCCACTGCTGATGCAGATGCAATGGCAGAAAAGGTGAAAAATGCCGGCTCTGTATTTATTGGTAATTTTTCACCGGAATCAGCCGGGGATTATGCTTCCGGTACGAATCATGTTTTACCTACCAATGGCTACGCCAAGGCCTATAGCGGCGTGTCGCTGGATAGTTTTATGAAAAAGATCACCTTTCAGAAGTTGACTAAACAAGGTATTCAAAATATCGGAAAGGAAATAGAAATAATGGCTGAGGCTGAACAACTGATCGGTCATAAAATGGCTGTTTCCCTGCGACTTAAATATTTACAGGACAATGTTTGATCTGAAAAAACTTTTACGGTCGCATTTTCTGGACCTGAAGCCTTATGCTTCGGCCCGTGATGAGTATAGCGGGAAAGAAGGTATTTTTCTGGATGCCAATGAAAATTCTTTGGGTTCAGTAATCAGCCCGGATTACCATCGATATCCAGATCCTTACCAGCGGGATTTAAAACAGGCCCTGTCAAAAATCAAAAACGTGCCTCCCCAACATATATTTCTGGGAAATGGCAGTGACGAGGTAATTGACCTGATGATACGGTTGTTTTGTCAACCTTTAACAGATAATATTTTATTGTTTCCTCCCACCTATGGTATGTACAGCGTAAGTGCCCGGATCAACCAGGTTCAGGTGAAGGAGGTGCAGCTTAAACCTGATTTTCAAATAGATATCAGCGCGGCTTTAAAAGTAATCGATGATAAAACCAAACTGATCTTTGTCTGTTCTCCCAATAATCCCACCGGTAACAGCCTGAACGAAGATGTAATAGTAAGTCTTCTGGATCAATTCAACGGCATCCTGATCCTGGACGAGGCATACGCAGACTTCAGCCAACAGGAAAGTTTTTCCAGGTACCTCACTTCATATCCCAACCTGGTGGTGATGCAAACCTTTAGCAAAGCCTGGGGGCTGGCCGGATTAAGATTGGGTATGGCCTATGCATCCACCGATATTATTCACTATTTGAATAAGATAAAACCACCCTACAACATCAATAGCAGTACCCAGGCCCTGGCTTTGAAAGCCATTGAGAACGAAGCAGTTAAAAACAAATATGTATCAGAACTATTGCAACAGAAAAACTGGCTATCCCAACAACTGAATCAACTGGACCTGGTGGAAAAGGTGCACCCTAGTGATGCCAATTTTTTGCTGGTAAGAATGAAACAGGCTCAAAAGGTTTACCATTATTTAATAGAACAAAAGATCATAGTCAGGGATCGGTCTAATGTGTTACTATGTGAAGACTCGCTTCGTATTACCATAGGAACTGCCACAGAAAATCAGCAGTTGCTGGAACAACTAAAAAGCTTTAAAATACCTTCAATAGCATGAAAAAAAAGATCCTATTCATAGACCGTGATGGAACAATCATTGTTGAACCGCCGGAAGACCACCAGATAGATTCACTGGAAAAGCTGGAATTTATACCCAAATCCATTTCTAATCTCCGCAAGATAGCAGAAGAAACAGATTTTGAGCTGGTAATGGTAACCAATCAGGATGGATTGGGTACGGACTCTTTTCCTGAGGATACTTTTTGGCCTGCTCACCAGAAGATGTTGAAGACATTGTCTGGTGAAAATGTTTCCTTTAAGGCCATACATATTGACCGATCCTTTGAACATGAAAACCTGCCTACCCGCAAGCCTGGAATTGCGATGCTAGAGGCATACCAATCATCCGAATATGATCTGAGTCAATCATTTGTCATTGGTGACCGCCCTTCAGATGTCCTATTGGCCAGAAATCTGGGATGTAAATCCATCTTTTTTTCATCAAAGCAAGATGATACTGCTGATTTTTGCTCTGATGACTGGGACCAAATCTATCAATATCTGCGATTACCTGCCCGGATTGCTTCTGTACAAAGAAACACCAATGAAACACAGATTTCCATTTATCTGAACCTGGATGGCTCAGGTCTGTGTAATATCCATACTGGATTGGGGTTTTTCGATCATATGCTGGACCAATTGGGTAAACATTCCGGGGCTGATCTGGAGATTAAAGTGGCGGGAGACCTGGAGGTGGATGAGCATCATACTATAGAAGATACTGCCCTGGCTTTGGGAGAATGTTTTCTAAGGGCACTGGGGAACAAAAGAGGAATTAATCGTTATGGTTTCCTGTTGCCGATGGATGATGCCCTGGCCCAGGTAGCACTGGATTTTAGCGGGCGTCCCTGGCTGGTTTGGCAGGCAGAATTTAAGCGGGAGAAAGTGGGTGATATGCCTACAGAAATGTTCTTTCATTTTTTCAAATCATTTTCTGATGCATCAAAAAGCAACATCAATATAAAAGTGGAAGGAGATAATGAACATCACAAGATAGAAGCCATTTTTAAAGGTTTTGCCAAATCCATAAAAATGGCGATAGCCCGTGATATTCAAAAATTGGATAATTTACCCAGTACCAAAGGCGTTCTTTAAGGTATCTTGGGTTAACTGGACAGACTTAGAAATATTAATTAAACTTAATTGGCATAAAATGCTATTTTTGCGAAATGACTGAGCAGATATTAATATTAGATTTTGGCTCCCAATACACCCAGTTGATTGCCAGGAGGGTGAGAGAGCTGAATGTATATTGTGAAATACATCCTTTCAATAATATTCCCCCATCTAATCAGGAGATCAAAGGCGTGATCCTTTCCGGCAGTCCATGTTCAGTAAGGGACGACGGATCTCCTGATATAGATCTGAAGGAATTCAGGGGGAAAGTTCCTATTTTGGGTATTTGTTATGGGGCTCAAATGATGGCTCATCAACATGGTGGAATTGTGATGCCTTCCGCTACCCGTGAGTACGGACGGGCCCGGCTGAGCAAAGTTGATACCCATTATGACTTGTTAAAGGAAATCTCTATTAACTCCCAGGTATGGATGTCGCATGGGGACACCATAGCCCAACTGCCGGATAATTACCAGGTAATAGCCAGTACCAGTTCAGTTAGGGTAGCTGCCTATAAAATAGACCAAGAGCCAACCTACGGCATTCAGTTTCATCCGGAAGTAACTCATTCCTCCGAAGGTAAAACAGTACTACGGAATTTCGTGGTGCATATTTGCGGTTGCCAGCAAAACTGGACACCTGATATTTTTATTGAAACTACTATCGCTGAATTAAAGGATAAACTTAATTCAGGTAATGTGGTTTTAGGATTATCCGGCGGGGTAGATTCATCAGTAGCCGCTGTGCTGATTCATAAAGCCATTGGGCCAAGACTACATTGTATTTTTGTAGATAACGGCTTACTGCGAAAAAATGAATTTGAAGAGGTGCTGGAATCTTATAAACATATGGGTTTGAATGTGAAAGGAGTAGATGCCCGCCAGCAATTTTATGATGCATTGCAGGGGGTCAGTGATCCTGAGCTCAAGCGGAAAGCTATTGGTAAAACATTTATTGAAGTATTTGATGCAGAAGCCCACCAGATATCCGGGGTGGAGTGGCTGGCTCAGGGGACTATTTATCCGGATGTAATAGAATCTGTTTCAGTAAAAGGCCCTTCTGCTACCATCAAATCACACCATAATGTGGGTGGTTTACCGGAAATTATGCATCTGAAAGTGGTAGAGCCGCTTAATAGTCTTTTTAAAGATGAAGTAAGGCTGGTAGGCAGGACACTTGAAATTGATACCAAAATTCTGGGCCGGCATCCGTTTCCCGGTCCCGGCTTAGGCATCAGAATTCTGGGGGATGTTACCCCCGAAAAAGTGCACATGCTCCAGGAGGTGGATCATATTTTTATCAGCCAGTTAAAACAGGCTAATCTTTATGATGATGTTTGGCAGGCTGCAGCCATACTACTGCCGGTACACTCTGTGGGAGTGATGGGTGATGAACGTACTTATGAAAACGTGGTGGCTCTCCGGGCTGTCACCAGTATGGATGGAATGACCGCTGATTGGTGTCACCTGCCCTTTGAATTTTTAGGAGAGGTGTCCAGTCAGATCATAAATAATGTAAAAGGGGTGAACCGGGTAGTTTACGATATCAGTTCCAAACCACCGGCCACCATAGAATGGGAATAAATCAGCTATTATAAATCAATGAAATTCAGATTAATTATTTTTTTATTAGTGTTTACCGGTCATCTGGCCTGGAGTCAGTCTGATCAGGATCGGTATTTAAATGGTAAGGAATTATACCGGCTGGAAAAGTATAATTTGGCCATGGAAGCCTTTGAACCATTGATAAATCAAGGTTCAGACAACCCTTTTGTGGAATATGCTTCCTTTTTCTATGCCCTTTCCGCTTACCATGCCGGTAAATTACCCATGGCCAAAAACATGTTTTTACAGATCAAATCCAAATTTCCCCGCTGGAATCAGCTGGATGAGGTGAATTTTTGGTTGGGACAGATATACTTTGAAAACAGGCAATTCGGTCTGGCCCTTACAACCCTGAATGATATCAATTCATCTCAATTGGAAGATCCTGTGCGCGATATGAAGATGTTTTTCCTGGATAAGATCGCATCAGTAGATTCCATTTATCAAATATACCAGGATTATGCTGATGATCCGGCTGTGGGAAAAGTGCTGGCCGATAAGATCATGGAGCAGCCTCTGGTGAAACGTGATATGGAACTGATACAACAACTGGTAGATAAATTTAACCTCAACCAGGATCAGTATAATATTATCCGTCCGGACCGGTCAGTTAAAAAAGATGAATACCGGATCGCAGTATTGTTGCCTTTTATGTATCAATCTGTGGCTTCAACCAATGCCACCCGAAAAAATTTCGTTTATGAGTTGTATGAAGGGGTTAAAATGGCCAGGGACCAGTTGGTTGACCAGGGGGTTAATATCAGGTTATTTGCTTATGATACTAAAAAAGATAGCTCTGTAACTGCCAGATTATTGCAAAAGGAAGAAATGGCAGGTATGGATCTGATCATTGGTCCGGTATCTTCAGAAACCATCGATGTGGTGAATTCTTTTTCCTATGAACATAAGATTAACATGTTCAATCCTGTTTCTACTAATTCCAAAATCATTGGTAATAATCCCTATTCCTATTTGTTTTTGCCTACTCAGGAAACCCAGGCCAGGCAAACTGCAGAATTTATGGATTCACGGGTTTCCTCTCCCAGGACCTTAATATATTACGGCGAAAGCCAAAGAGATTCATTGCTGGCATTTAATTACAGCCAGGCTTTGCAGGATTTAGGGCTGAGAGTTAATCAAATGCGGCAGATAGACCGGTCCTCGGCCAAATCCATATTTGACTTTTTAACCAGTACCAATACCATCATAACAGAAGATATGGAGGAAAAAGATGAATATATCATAGCCAGAGACAGTATCGGTCATATTTTTGTAGCTTCTGATTCGGATGACGGCATGATTGCAGCCAACCTGATCAGCGCTATTGAAACCCGGCAGGAAAATTTACCAATAGTAGGCTCCGAAGACTGGCTGGATTATTCTTTCGTCATACCGGAACAGTTGGAAAGGTTAAATGTCCATCTTATCGCACCCTCATTTTTTGACCTGACTTCAGAAAGATATAAGCAGTTTCGGGAAAATTACTTAAGCCGAACCTACACACTGCCTTCCCGGTTTTCCAGCCTGGGGTATGATATGATGATGTTCCTGGGAAATATGTTGTATGAACATGGGATTTATTTTCAGGTGGCATTTGATGATATAGGCTTTCAGCCGGGCACACTTTTACCCGGTTACAGGTTTGATGGTTTTCACGATAACCAGTATGTACCGATCGTGCACTTTAAAGAATCGGAATTAATAAATATAAATCAACCACAATAAAACGAATATTTCATGACTTTAAAGAAAGACATCAGCCAGTCTCTTTTTGAAAAAGCACAAAAACTGATTCCCGGTGGTGTGAATTCTCCGGTAAGGGCTTTTAAATCGGTTGGAGGTGATCCGGTATTTATCAAGTCAGCCAAAGGGGCTTATGTCTATGATGAGGATGGCAATGAATACATTGAATTGATTAATTCCTGGGGCCCTATGATATTAGGCCATGCCAATGAATCCATCGCAACTGCCGTAAAGGAAGCTATTGATAGTTCCTTATCCTTTGGTGCCCCTACCCGGCAGGAAGTACTGATGGCCCAGTTAATCACCAGCATGGTTCCCTCCATTGAAAAAGTAAGAATGGTGAATTCTGGTACGGAAGCTACTATGGCTGCGATCAGGCTGGCCCGGGGATATACCAGCCGGGATAAGATCATCAAATTTGAGGGATGTTATCATGGTCATGGTGATGCTTTTCTGATTGCGGCCGGAAGTGGTGCCGCTACCATGGGAATTCCTGACAGTCCGGGTGTTACCAAAGGTACAGCCAATGATACACTTACTGCGCCTTTTAATGACCTGGAGGCGGTAAATGATTTAATCAGAGCCAATCCTGGACAGGTGGCTGCCATTATCCTGGAGCCGGTGGCCGGAAATATGGGCTGTGTTTTACCTCAACAAGGGTTTTTATCGGGTCTGCGTCAGCTCTGTGATCAGGAGGGAATCGTTTTGATCTTTGATGAAGTAATGACCGGATTTCGTTTATCCAAAGGAGGAGCACAGGAACTGTTGGGGGTAAGACCAGATCTTACTACCCTGGGAAAGATCATTGGTGGCGGTATGCCGGTTGGAGCCTATGGTGGCAAAAAAGAGATCATGGATTTTGTAGCTCCTGCTGGACCTGTTTATCAGGCCGGGACCCTTTCAGGCAACCCCATAGCCATGGCAGCAGGTTATGCCATGCTTTCGCACCTGGATCAGCATCCTGAAGTTTATACCTACCTTAATAATATTACAGAAGAAATCGTAACAGGCATCAGGAGCAATCTGGATAAATTGGAACTGGATTATTCAGTAAATCATCTTGGTTCCATGTTCAGCCTCTTTTTCACCAAAAACATGGTATATGATTTTACCAGCGCCAAAACTTCTGACACAGAGCTGTTTGGACAATACTTTAGAGAAATGCTGGAACTCGGGGTTTATCTGGCTCCTTCTCAATTTGAGGCATTGTTTGTGTCTGTTTCTGTGACTGAGGAAATTGTGGGCAAGATCGTTCAAGCCAACTATCAAGCCCTGGAAAAAATTCATCAGAAAAGGTAAAAGGATAAGACCAATTCTAATACCACAAAAATTAAAAGCAGGAAAAAGTAACTGAAACCTAATAGTACATATTTAAACATTGTTTTAGGATAAGACTGGCCATAAACATTTTTTAAAGAAAACAGGCCGTAAATTATGACCGTATAAAAGCTGATCCAATACACCCAGCCATTGCTGAAGATTAAGGAATAGATCAAAAATGAAATGCCGAAAATAAAAAATGCAAAGGAGTGGAGGTGTAAGGCATGAACCACATGGCTGATGTAAAATTGCTTTCTGCTTAAAAATAATAATTTTAATATTATGGCAAAGACAGGCAATAGTAAAAACATCATAATAGGCAGGTTGGTCATAAGGCTGTTATAGAACAGTTCCGGCTTGGCTATAAGCTTCCGGGCCTGAGTGATGGTGTTTTCCACCATATATTCATTGCCTCTGGCTGAAATGTTCAGCGAATCCAGCAAATCCTGGTTCGATAGCTCAGGGTTATCTGCATTTTTATCTATAAATTGAATGACGTCTTCAAAGGAAAAAGGAGGGTCAGTTGAATCTGCTTCAATATCACCTTTGGCCAGTGAATCTGTCTGTAAGCTGCCATTTGCTTCATTATTTCCCAGTCTTTCCTTTAGAGGCTGCAATCCCAGGCTGATCTCGCCACTAATTTCAGACTTATCAATAGCATTGGTATCAATAGATTCTGAATCCTTGATCGTGGTTTCAAATTCATCAGGGCTGATGATCAGGCTGAGCATAAAAAAGTAAAAAAAGCTGATGATCAAATAAAGCCTGATCGGATTGACATAGCTGGCTCTTTTTCCTTCATTAAATTGATGGGTAAGCCAGCCGGGTTTCACCAGAAAAGGTTTGAAACTTCTGAACAATTTAGAATCGAAAGAAAAATAATTGTGGAAAAAATCACCAAGCAAGCCCTTCAGGGTTATATTAACATCATTGTTTTCCTGACCGCAGTTAGGGCAGTAATTATAAATTTCATCGAGGGTATAATTGCAGTTCAGGCACCTGTTCAGTTTTCTCCTTATTTTCATGGTCCCGGTTGGGCGTTACATTAAAAATGTAATTTTAATTCAATTTTTTACAATAATAATTAAATACCTATAATTCTTCATTCAAACTTACATGGATTTTTATACTGGCTGAATATGAGAATTTTAGATCTGATTTTATAATAATATATTTGTTTTAAACAGGTAAATAAAATTTAACAGCTGTGAAACGAATTATTACTTTAATTATTATTTTATCATTTGGGATCAATATTCATCAGGTTCAGTCCCAGTTAAGAAAGAGTAGTGCAGCCCCGCCTACCTATGAGGAGCTATACGATGCACCATATGAGATCAACAAACTATTTGTACAATTTCAGCCACTTTACGGAGAGTTGTTTACCACCAATGTGAATATGGGATTCGGATTGCAAGCCCAATATTTTTGGGATGATAAAATGGATTTTCAGGCCCATTTTCGCAAAGCATATGCCCAGCCTTTCGATTTTACCCGGGATGTTGCCGAAAAAAATAAGGATGATTTCCAGGGATATACCCCCAATATCTACTCTTATTATGAATTAGGCGCAACTTATCATATCAAGGATACTGAACAGGATACGGAAACCAAATTTATTCTGTATTCCAAAAGGTATAAGGGTAATAAGTGGGCGGCCAAGGTACCTGATCATATCAAGGCCCCTACCAAGGTCAGAAAGATCATTGGTGCCCGGTTGGGTGGAACAGCATATACCACTGCATTCGATCTGAAAAGGACCCTGGATGATCAGGGTGTGGCTTTGATGCCGATGGATTCTTCCTCGGCTGCCATTGATCCGGAAGCTCATCTTTTTGGTAATATGAATGCAGCTGGGCTTTATGTGGGAGCCTCCTTGACACTTATTAAAAATGTGGCTATTAAATTTGATAAAACCTATGGCATAGCTACCAGTGATTTGATATTTACCGGCTTTTTCGACATTTTGATGATGCCTTCCATGACCATTGAAAATATTCTTTACAAGAAAGATGCGATTTCTCCTTTCACAGAGTTTTCTTCAGAAAACCTGAAGACCAATATGTTCGGATTTAGGGCAGGAATTGATGGTAAATTCAACAGGGAGTTAAGTTGGGGATATGGGCTGGAGGTTGGTTACCGCCCCAGTGTCCAAACAAAATCCATGTACGCCATGTTTAAGATCAGTTTCCCGGTATTTAGTACAACTTTAAGCCATGAAGTGGAAGCATTTGGAAAATAGCATTTTAAAATACATTCTGATCCTAATTGCTGGATTTATGCTCAGCACCTGTCAGTCGGCAGATCCTGAACCGGCGAAACTGCTCACGGAAGAAGAAAAACTGGAAATTGAGATGTTAGACCTTATCAATCAACATCGGAAGGAAAAAGGATTGTCTCAACTGGCTCAGGATCCATTTATTCAAACACAAGCCCGCCTGCATTGTGAAAATATGGCCCTGCAAAGGGTGCCATTTGGCCATTCAGGTTTCGATCAGCGGGTAGCACTTATAAAGTCTGAGATTGGTGGTAATGGTTCATCTGAAAATGTAGCCAATGGAAGCAGTAGGGCCAAAACTATCCTGGATATGTGGCTGGAAAGTGATGGTCACCGCAAAAATATTGAAGGAAATTATAATCTCACCGGCCTGGGAGTTGCAAAGAATAACCAGGGACAGTACTTTTATACCCAAATTTTTCATCAAAAATAAGGGGATATCTAATGGCTGAATTAGGAAAGGATGTTTTTGTAGCGCCTACTGCCACTGTGGTAGGAGATGTGACCGTTGGTATGCAATCCTCCATTTGGTTTGGTGCTGTGTTGCGAGGTGACGGCGATCAGATCAATATAGGAAGCAGAACAAATATTCAGGATGTTGCAGTTATACATGTAGATCCGGGTTTGCCGGTTAATATCGGCGATAATGTCACTGTAGGGCATGGTGCAATTGTACATGGGGCCACCATCGGGGATTTCAGCCTGATCGGAATGCATGCCACTATATTAAATGGGGCAAAAATTGGCCGGTATTGTGTAATCGGAGCTCATACCCTGGTAAAAGAAGGAATGATAATACCTGACTATTCTGTGGTGGTAGGAGTACCTGGAAAGATCATTAAGAAGCTGACCCGGGAGGAACTGCCTAAGCTGGAACTCAATGCGGAACATTATGTAGAACAAGCCCAAAAGTACCTGAAGAATTACTACTAAACCTGGTCAGCTTATTGATAAAAATATTTGATTTCTTACTTCTCTTATAAAATAGTTTATTTTCTCTAATCCCTTATTTTGTATAAAAGGCCTTAATAGTGAAAAACAGCCTGGATTGATTTTTTATGTTTTTTCAATTTGTCGAACAATTATCCCAAAAGCTAAAGATGACTTTGCCTGGTGAAGCTGCCCAGAAGTTAATGCTTCCACAACTGGAGCAACAGGACAGGTTTAATCAGCATTTAATTTCCCGGGCCCGGCCCAGTGCCGTCATAATCATGTTTTACCCTTTCAAAGGCCGGATTTACTTCCCCCTGATCCAAAGGCCTTTTTATGCCGGAGCCCATAGTGGGCAAATCAGTCTGCCCGGGGGTAAAAAGGAGCAGCATGACCAGGATCTGATCGATACAGCCTTAAGGGAAACCGAAGAAGAAATAGGGGTGAAAGTAAAAAAGGAACAGATACTGGGTTGTCTTTCCACCTTGTTTGTGCCGGTCAGTAATTTTAACATTTGGCCCATGGTTGCTGCTGTAGAAGCAACTCCTGCATTTAAACCCGATCCTGTGGAGGTAGCAAACATTATTCAGTGTCCTTTAAACCATCTTTTGGATCCAGGAAATGTTAAAGCCACTACCATTACCACCCGTAGTAATTTGAAGATCAATGCCCCCTATTTTTCCATACAGGAGCAGATAGTTTGGGGTGCTACAGCCATGATACTCAGTGAATTAAAAGCTATCTTGTCTAATTCTCCGGCACCAGGGTGATCTCAATTTTAAAGTTTGCCGGAAGGTTGGCCCCCTGAATGGGAATATTGCCATCCTCATCCAGTGAAATGGTGATGGTATTGGCGGTAAATTCCTCAATGGTAAAATCCAGTTTTCCATCCAACAAGAAGGACGGCACCGGGAAACCAGCTGATATAAAAAACTCCTGAAAATATTCTGATTCCAGTTCAATGATATTTTCATTATCCTTAAACTGCCAGCTGCCAGTGGCAATTACACCGTCCACCGAACTGCTGCAAACAATATCATTATCCAGAATCTGATAGGTATTGTTATCGGAAAAATCAAACAGATCATCCTGGTTGCAGTCTGGCATACGGTCTTTACCAAAATTAATGGTGGTAAGGGAAGAAATGGTACCATTGAGGGCAGTCATTTCCCAGGGCGTAGAAGTAATTACTTCGATTTTAGAGATCTGCTCTTCTTCCTCATCCTTACAGGAGCTTACCAGCAACAAGTTGATTGATACAGCTGCCATAGCAGCCATTTTTAGATATTTTTTCAGCATGAATGAAATAATTGGACAAACTTAAGTTATTAACGTTCATTATTTATAAAAGTTAATCCAATAAGTAATAATTGGATAAAACAACTGGCTGCTCTATTTTTGCCCCTGCAAAAAATGCTGAATATGGAAAATGAAGTAGTGAATCCGGCCTTGATTACCAATGATGCAGTAGTTTTGGGCTTGTTAATGGTTATACTGGCCCTGGTATTTTATACCGCCAGCAGTTCCAGACCTGGCTGGCAAAAGTTTTATAAATATGTTCCTTCTCTTTTGTTATGCTATTTCATACCTGCCATTTTTAATTCCTTGGGGATAATCTCCGGAGAAGACTCAAACTTATATTTTGTTTCTTCCCGCTATTTGCTACCTACCAGTTTGGTGCTGCTCACCTTAAGTATAGATCTTAAAGGGATCATGCGTTTAGGTCCCAAAGCTGTGATTATGTTTTTAGCCGGTACGGTGGGAATTGTGATAGGAGGGCCACTGGCTATTATGATTATTTCCACCTTTTCCCCTGATTTAGTAGGAGGAGCTGGACCCGATGCTGTTTGGCGGGGTTTAGCCACCATAGCTGGCAGTTGGATAGGTGGTGGGGCCAACCAGGCAGCCATGTTTGAAGTTTTTGAAGCCAGTCCCGACCTTTTTGCTGCCATGATCGCGGTAGATGTGATCGTGGCCAATATCTGGATGGCTTTTCTGCTGTATGGAGCCGGCCGTTCAGCTCAATTAGATAAAGTATTCAAGGCTGATGCTTCAGCCATTGCCGACGTACAGAAGAGGATCGAGGATTACCGTTTAAGTATTGCCAAGTTACCCAAACTCACTGACACGATGGTGATCCTGGGGATTGGATTTGGCGCTACAGGTATCGCTCACCTGCTAGGCGATTTCCTGGCACCCTGGATCAAACTTAATTTTCCCGCCCTGGATAAGTTCAGTCTGACTTCTGAATTTTTCTGGATTGTGGTGGTTGCCACTACCATTGGCCTTATTTTGTCATTTACACGGGCCAAAAAATTTGAGGGCGTTGGTGCCTCACGACTGGGTAGTGCCATGTTGTATGTACTGGTGGCCACTGTAGGGATGAAAATGGATATAGGGGCCGTGGCTGAAAGTCCGGGATATTTTATGATCGGATTGATTTGGATGGCCATTCATGTGATCATTCTGCTTAGTGTAGGCAAGTTGATTAAAGCACCCTTTTTCTTTATAGCAGTGGGAAGCCAGGCTAATGTTGGTGGAGCCGCTTCCGCTCCAATAGTGGCTTCTGCTTTTAATCCTTCGCTGGCTCCTGTGGGGGTGTTACTGGCCGTGTTGGGATATGCCCTGGGAACCTATGCCGCCTGGTTCTGTGGTATCCTTATGCAGGCAGTATCACCTTAATAAAGCATTTTTTTTTCACCTAAAATATATCTTTTATGGATCAATCAAGTAAAAAGTTTTTATTCGAATACCTCAATGCCAATGCCCCCACCGGATTTGAATCGTCCGGACAAAAGATCTGGCTGGAATACATTAAGCAATATACAGATGACTATTTTACCGATACCTATGGTACGGCTGTAGCTACCCTGAATCCTGAAGCCAAGTATAAAGTAGTCATTGAAGCTCACGCTGACGAGATCAGCTGGTTTGTCAATTATATTACCGAGGAGGGATACATTTATGTGATTCGGAATGGTGGGTCAGATTATCAGATCGCCCCTTCCAAACGAGCCAAGATTCATACGGATAAAGGTGTTGTAAAAGCCGTTTTCGGTTGGCCTGCCATCCATGTGAGGAAAGATGAGGAGAAAAAACCGGATGTAGATACCATCGTTCTGGATTGTGGTTGTGAATCTAAAAAAGAGGCGGAGGAACTGGGGGTACACGTGGGTTGTGTAGTTACTTTTGATGAAGATTTGGTGGAGTTAAATGATAAATACCTGGTGGGAAGGGCTCTGGATAATCGCATGGGTGGTTTTATGATAGCCCAGGTAGCCCGCCGGTTGTCTGAAAATAAAGTGAAGCTCCCATTTGGTTTGTATATCGTGAATGCAGTTCAGGAAGAAATAGGATTACGTGGGGCTGAAATGATTGCTCACCGGATCAAGCCAAACCTGGCCATCGTGACGGATGTGACACATGACACCTGGTCGCCTTTGTACAACAAAATTAAACAGGGCGATCAGAAAGCGGGTAAGGGGCCGGTGTTAAGTTATGCTCCGGCTGTTCATAACAATGTATTGAAAATGCTTATCAATACAGCGGAGGCTAAAAATATTCCTTTCCAGCGGGCTGCACTTTCCCGGTTTTCTGGTACAGATACAGATGCTTTTGCCTATTCCAATGAAGGTGTGGCCGCTGCCCTGATCTCCCTGCCCCTGAAATATATGCATACCACTGTGGAAATGGTGCACCAGGACGATGTAGAAAATGTGATCAGGCTGTTCTATGAATTTTTGCTCCAACTGGACGCAGATCATGACTTCAGGTATATAAAGTAAATTAGCAGACTGCCGGATTTTTACAAGCTGCTGTTTGATGCCCTTATGCTTGTAGATATGGTTAAAGATGTTTAACTTAATCATCTGATAACCCAAAACCCAAAAATGAAAAATAAACCGAATCGTCGTACTTTTATCAGGCAATCAGCAGTAGCTGCTGCCGGCTTTTACCTGGTTCCCCGTCACGTATTGGGAGGCAAGGGATACACTGCTCCAAGTGACAAGTTAAACATTGGCTGTATAGGTATAGGAGGTAAGGGAAGGGTGGATGTAGAAGAAGTCAGCAGCCAGAATATCATCGCCTTATGTGATGTAGACCAGAAAAAAGCCAGTAATACCAATAAAAGATACCCTCAAAACCCATATCAAAAGTTTCCTAAAGCCAGACCTTATGAGGATTTCAGGGTAATGCTGGACCAGGAAAAGGACCTGGATGCTGTGACTATCTCAACCCCTGATCATACACATGCGGTGATGGCTATGAGAGCGATCAACCAGGGTAAGCATGTGTTTTTACAAAAACCTCTGACCCGCACTATTAAAGAAACCAGGGAAATCACAGAGGCTGCCCGCAGCATGAAGGTAGCTACTCAGATGGGCAACCAGGGCCATGCCAATGAAGGTCCCCGGATCCTGGTGGAACTGGTGAGAAGTGGTGCCATAGGACCGGTGAGCCGGGTACATGTATGGACCAATCGACCGATCTGGCCCCAGGGTATTGAGCAAAGACCTTCAGAAACACCAGCTGTGCCTGATCACCTGAATTGGGATCTTTGGCTGGGTCCAGCGCCTTACAGGGCTTATCATCCTGATTACGTGCCATTTAATTGGCGGGGATGGTGGGACTTTGGTTGTGGTGCTTTGGGTGATATGGGTTGTCATTTGATTGATTTTCCCTTCTGGGCCCTGGAATTGGGTCATCCTGAGACTGTTGAAGCCAGTTCCAGCCCGGTCTACCAGGAAACTGCTCCCGTAGCATCGGTGGTTCATTATTATTATCCGGCCAATATCAATCAGCCAGCATTACATATGACCTGGTATGATGGAGGTATCTTGCCAGCCAAACCGGCCGGGTTGCCTTACGAGATCAGGGATCATATCGGTGGTGTAATATTTGAAGGGTCAGAAGGACAACTGGTATATCGATACGTGGAAGATAAGCCGGTATTGTTGCGGAATGGCAAAGAAGAAAGATATGACTTGCCTGAGCAGCTTATTTCACGCTCTCCCGGTCATTACCAGGAGTGGATCGATGCCTGTAAAGGAGGCAAGCCAGCTATGGCCAATTTTGAATATTCCGGTCCTCTTACTGAGGTAGTGTTATTAGGTAATGTGGCTATCCGGTCCAGACAAAAACTCAGTTGGGATGGTGCTAAAATGAAGGTTATCAACCACAACCAAGCCAATAAGTTTCTGCAGGAAGATTACCGGAAAGGTTGGTCCTTAACTTGATATTATGGTTTTAGGTATTGATATTGGAGGTTCCACCACAGATATAGCCTGTTTTGACCAGGGTAAGGCTATTGATTTTTTGTCGGTCAGCGCTGATGACCCCATCACATCGGCTTCAGGCGCTTTGGGGAAATTTATCAATAAACAGCATGTGACTTTGCAGGATATTCAATCCATTGCAGTTACCGGAGTAGGGGCTAATTCTTTAGGAGACGACTTGTTTGGCATTCCCCTGCAAAAAATAAGTGAATTCAATGCCATTGGTTTGGGAGGCTTATACCTTTCAGGTCTTGATCAGACTATTGTGGTGAGCATGGGAACAGGAACGGCCATTGTGAAAGCAGATCAATCAGCTATTCAACATCTGGGCGGTACGGGAGTAGGAGGAGGTACTTTGCTGGGTTTGTCTAAATACATGCTGAATATTTCCAATTTTGAGACCCTGATTGAGTTGGCCCAAAATGGAAATTTGGCCAAAGTAGATCTGACCATTGGCGATATCTCTTCTACCGAAATCGGAAATTTACCTCCACAAGCCACAGCCTCTAATTTTGGAAAACACAGTGACAAAGCTACGGCTAATGATAAGGCATTGGGAATTATTAATCTGGTCTGCCAGACCATTGGAATGCTGGCGGTGTTTGCCTCTCATAATAATGGGATCAAGCAGATTGTCCTGACCGGAAAAATGATCAGGGTGCCGCAAACCCAGCATGTATTTCATTCCCTGGAAAAATTGTTTCAGGTAAAATTTATCACTCCCCAAAAAGCAGAATTTGCTACGGCTGTAGGAGCGGCCTATGCCTTGATTAAATAAAAATAACTTTTCCTCCGGGGAACTGGTGCTTATATATGCCCGTAGATATTGATAATATGATTTGAAAATAATATATTTGATTTAGCGCTAATTTTTTTAAAGCTTTGCAGAAGTATCAAAAATACCCGGTCAAACAGCTAACTACCCTATTAAAAGATGGTGACATCAAGGCCTTTGATGAAATCTATCATCGTTTTGTGCCCCGGGTATTAGGTTTTCTCTCCCGGGTTTACAAAGATCAGGAATTGGCTAAAGAAGTTACGCAGGAGGTTTTTATTAAAATATGGGAAGTAAGGCAAGTGATTCAACCTGAAAAATCCTTTGAAGCATATTTATTTCAGATTGCTAAAAATAAAATTTATGATCTGCTGCAACAACAGAAGAGGAAGTATGAAGTATATCAAAAAATAATTCCGGATGATTTAAGCAACGAAGTAGAGGATGAGATTTTATTGGATGATCTAAAACAGCAAGTAAGCCAGGTAGTGAATAAATTGCCGGACTCTCAAAAAGAAATTTTTCTGCTAAGCCGGGAGCAGCTTTTAAGTAATGAAGAAATAGCCCGCCAGCTTCAGATTTCCCGTCGCACCGTAGAAACCCAGCTATACCGGGTTTTGAAAAAACTTAAAAAGGAATTGGCCAAGAATGAATTAATCTATCTGTATATCGTTTGGTTCTTACTATAATATTATTTTTTTGGTAACCTGGTGAAAAACAATAACCTGCTTCCATAAGATTTACGCCTGTTTTTTTGCTATAAGTCACGGCTGAATTGGCTTTTTCTTAAAGTATAATTTTTTAAAAAGTTTATTTTTTTTGAAATACTTGTAAGTAATTAACCGCCCCTCAGCAGTATTATATAAAATTAGTAACAATGGGGCATAATCTACATCGGGAACAGCTTTTTTTAAAATACATTAACGGAGAAGCCTCTGAAAAGGAAGTTCATTGGATCAATCGGCATTATACAGCCCGACAACAAAAGCAGATCATAGATGAACTGTTGACCAAATATTGGCGGGATGATATGGATTCGCGCCCATCTGTTCCTGAGGAAATGCTAACTAATATTCATCAAAGGATTAATCCGGATATTTCTTCCCACCGGGTTTTTGACTACTTGTACCTTTCCAAGGTAGCAGCTTCCATTTTGATCTTTATTTCTGTTATTTTTTATTTTGCCTATACTTATCAATCCATTCCAACTTCTACCCAGCCCCGGACAGAAATGATCTACAAGAAAACTGAATTCGGTCAAAAGCTCAAAATAGTGTTACCGGATAGCTCAGTGGCGGTACTTAATTCAGGTACTACCATTAGCTATCCGGAAATTTTCTCTGATAGTATAAGGGTGGTGGATCTAGCCGGTGAAGCTTATTTTCAGGTCCTTCCCAACAGCAACAGACCTTTTATTGTAAAAGGTACTACTATGGATGTTAAAGTTTTAGGCACCTCTTTTAATTTTAACACCCGAAAAGCTGCAGTTGCTTTGACTGAGGGTAAGGTAGAATTAAATGATGGGATACAACAGGCAGTTTTAGCTCCGGGTCAGCTGGGCCAATTATCCTCTGAGTCAGGAAAATTTGAAATAGGTGCTTTTGATAAATTAACCTATATAGGCTGGAAAGATGGCGTTATAAATATAGAAGGGCTTTCACTTAAGGAGATCATACCAGTTTTGGAGAATTGGTATGGAGTAGCCATAAGTCATGGTCAATTCATTGACCCCGATATGGTATTCAAGGGTAAACTGTCTCACCGGAGCCTGGAAAATATCCTGGAAGGAATCTGTTTTTCTTTAAATTGTCAATATAAAATCAGCGGAAAAAATGTGGAAATCTATTTATCGCAATAAAAATGGGCCAATATAGACTATTGACCCAAACTTTTTATAAACTTTGATCTGTAAACTTCGACCCTCACAGACCCAAGTTTAATTGTTTAATGGTTTAATAAAAAACAACACAAATGTATGAAAAATGAACTACTAAAACTAATCAAAATGGCATCAAAGAGCCTTTTTTATGGGATTATGGTACAGTGTTTCCTGTATTCCATGCTATGGGCAGCCGATGGAAATGCCCAATCTGAACGACTGGACCAGACCATTATTCGGATCTCCCAGAAGGATTTCACCATCCGGCAATTGTTGGATGAAGTGGAAAACAGCACCAGCTTTCATTTTGTCTATCCTCAGGAATTAATAAATGATGAGGTCCTTTCCCTGGATAGCACCGGTAAACTGGCTTTATCAGACTTGTTGATGCAGGTATCCCGGAAGACGAATCTGAAGTTTAAGCAAGTAAATAATACGATTTATTTGGGCCGAAAGCAGTCAAGTATAAATGAAATGATAAATTTAAGTACTGGCAGTAGATTTCAGACCCGTACCATCACTGGGAAAGTAACATCCAATGAAGATGGAAATGGTTTGCCTGGTGTGAATATCGTTGAAAAGGGAACAAGTAATGGCACTGTAACTGATGTTCAGGGTAATTATAGGATAGAAGTTTCTGATGGAGCAACATTGGTTTTTAGCTCTGTAGGTTATGTTTCTCAAGAAGTAGAAATTGGTAACCGTTCTGTAATTGATCTAACTATGTCAATAGACGTGACACAACTTCAAGAGCTAGTAGTGGTAGGTTATGGCACCCAGAAAAAATCGGATGTAACTGGTGCTATTGGGGTAGTAGACGGAGATGAATTATTAAAAGCACCGATTAATAATGTATTACAGGGTTTAGAAGGACGTGTGGCAGGTGTAAATGTATTTCTAAATTCTGGATCACCTACCAGTAGTCCACGTATTTTAATCAGAGGCTTAGGTACTATTAATGCTAATTCTTCACCACTATACGTAGTGGATGGAGTTGTTATGGAAGATATCCAGTTTCTAAATCCAAATGACATTAAGAGTATGGAAGTATTGAAAGATGCATCATCCACTGCTATATATGGATCGAGGGGGGCAAATGGTGTTATTCTGATTACAACAAAAAGGGGGTCTGAAAAAGAAGGAATTAATATTTCTTATGATGGCTTCATGAGTTTGGGTACTTTAAGAAAGAAGATGGATTTACTTAATGCCCAGGAGTGGTTAGAAGTAGTAAGAACAGGGATGGAGAATACCCCAAAATACCGGCCATCTTCTAATCCGGTATTCACTACAAATGATCCAAACTTATTTGATGCAAATGGGAACCCGCTTTATGATACTGATTGGCAGGAAGAGGCAACCAGGACTGCCGTTTCACATAATCATCAACTTAGTATTCAACAGAAAAATCAAAACTCATCTTATGGGGCCTTTCTAAATTACTCACGTATGGAGGGGATTATGTTGAATAATTATCTTGATAGGGTATATGGTAAAATAGCATACGAAGGAACCCCCAAAAATTGGCTGACCGTTGGATTTAATTTGTTAGCTAATTATACTAAAGAAAATGAATTTGAAGAAGGAGGCGGACACCAAATGCCAAGAAGAACTATGATAGAAATGCCTCCTATTTTCCCGATAAAATTCCCGGACGGTACCTGGAGCAACAGCCAAATGATAGAAGATGCTTACAATCTTGAAGCTATGGCTAATCCTGTTCACGTACTGGAAACTCAGGACCGGTTACGAACAAGGACTCAATTATTTGGAAATGCTTACCTGGTTTTTCATCTGGCCGAGGGACTGGATTTAAGGACTCAGTTAGGGTTTGATAAACATGACAGACATTTTCAGGATTATAGTCCAACCGACTTGATCAATATTTCAGATCCCCTGGGAAGAGCAACACAATCATATACACGTACTTTATATTGGCAGCAGGAAACTTTCTTGAATTATACCAAAGAAATTGGTGATCACAGTATTAATAGCGTGTTGGGATTAAGTTGGCAGGAAAGGACATCTGATTATTTTGGTGTAACAACCAGAGGTTTTTCGGATGACTTTTTCAGATTTAACAGGTTGCAAGCAGCCAGTCAACCAGATACACCAGGGTCAAGTTATGATGAATGGTCTTTGAATTCATATTTCCTGAGAGGTGGATATACCTATTTAAACAGGTATATGATTACACTTACTGGTCGAATAGATGGTTCTTCACGATTTGGATCCAATAATAAATATGGCTTTTTCCCTTCTATTGGTGCGGGATGGTTAATCTCAGAAGAGCCTTTTATGTCAGGTAATAATATCTTTGATCAGTTAAAGCTCCGGACCAGCTATGGCGTAACTGGTAACACGGAGATACCGATATATCAGTCATTAGCTACTGTGTCCTCTGGAACTACTTTATTGAACGGTTCCAGAGTAACTGATAGTTATGTTAATCGTCTGGCAAATCCAAATTTAGAATGGGAAAAAACTAAACAATTTGATGTTGGATTTAATATGGCTTTTTTAGATTACCGGCTTAATCTAGAATTTGATTATTACTATAAATTAACCACAGACCTATTATTAGATCGTCCTATTCCTCAAACTACAGGTTTTGGTGCTGTTAGGGATAACATTGGTTCAGTATCTAATGAAGGGTTAGAGTTTCTTATCACTAGCATGAATGTAGATAAGCCCAATTTTAATTGGGAAACTACCCTTAATTTCAACTATAATCGTAATACAATAGAGAAATTAGGAGAAAACAATGAAGATATTTTCCCTGGGCCGTGGTGGGTTTCTGGTAGTCAAACTATTCTCAGGGTAGGAGAACCACTAAGTTCTTATTGGGGATATAAAAGATATGGTACCTGGAATCTTAATGAGGCAGATGAAGCTGAAAAAGTTGGTGATGTTCCTGGAGAAGCTAAAAGGTCTGAACAACCGATGATCATAGGAAATGGATTGCCGGTGTGGACAGGAAGCTTTATAAATAGTTTGCAGATCGGAAATTTTGATTTTAATCTTGACCTTCAATTTGTATACGATGTTGATATTTTGCAACAGTTCTATCATTCTACAGAGGATCGCTCGGGAATTGCTAATGGCCTAAGAACCATTTTAACAGAAGGCTGGACCGAGCAAAACCAAAATACAATGGTCCAGGAAATAAGAAATCAAGCATACGCTGGACAAAATAGCGAGATTGATAGTAGATGGGTTGCTGATGGGTCTTATTTGCGATTTAATATGATTCAAATGGGCTATTCTTTTGATCCCAAACTTGTTAGTAAATGGAATATGCAAAAGCTAAGACTATATTTTAATGTGCAAAATGCTTTTGTAATTCATTCCTCAGAATTTCAAGGACTCGATCCGGAGGCAACTTCATGGGGAGGTAATCAGTGGGGGCAGAATATTTTCTTCTTCCAGTATCCAAGACCACGTACTTTTACTATAGGAGCTTCAGTTCAATTTTAAATGATGAATGAAATGAAAAACATTAAAATAAAATTATTCATAATAGTCTTTAGTTTAGCCGGGTATTCATGTTCTGACTTTCTGGAAGAACAACCGAGGGATGAAATTAGCACAGGACAATTCTTTACTGAGCCTACCCATGCCTATAATGCAGTAAATACCCTTTATGCGAATGGGGTCGCAGCTTTATATCGGGGAGGTATATATTCAGGAACAGAAACCATGTTAGGTCAATACATGTCCGGTTTTTTTGACAATGAGTATAAGGGCCAAGAGCCACATGTACAAAATGCACAGCAACTTACCCTGAATGGAAATAATTTGGATGATTACTTAAATGGTATATGGTCAGGATTGTATCAAGGAATAGCCAGGGCAAATAACGCAATAAAATATATTCCTGAAACACCTGGTCTAACCAACGGAGAAAGAGCCATGTTGGAAGCAGAAGCCAAATTTTTCCGCGGATTTGCTTATTATTTCCTGGTAAGAATGTTTGGAGAGGTGCCAACAATAGTTGAACCGTATGAATCATTAGATGATATTTATGTGGAACGTAATTCTGTAGCTGAAGTCTATGATTTAATTATCTCAGATTTAACATTTGCCATTAATCAAGGTAATTTATCTGAAAATTCCATGGTCAATAATGGATATAGGATAACAAAGGGGGCAGCTCAAACTATACTTTCAGAAGTATATCTTACAATGAGCGGATTTCCATTACAGGATGACCATTATGCTGAAGCCGCTTCACTAGCTAAAGCTGTAATTAACAGCGGTACATATGAATTAATGCAACATACTTTAGACTCAGAAGGAGCACTAATATACAATAACAGTGCCTATAATAAAATAAGAAAAGAAGAAGCTCTGGCTAAAGAATATATTTACCTGATTGAACATGAAGTGGGCATTTGGACCAACAATTATCCTGGCTATTGTTATCCGGTTGCATTAGCTAATGAAGTAAAATATGCCATCACAAACGGGGCTTATCAACCAGTCGAGGAGTTTTTATGGGGTTATGATCCTGAAAAGGATCTTAGAATACAGAATAAGCAATATTTCCATACCACATTTGAAGATGAAAATGGGGAAATTATTACTTTTCCTCCAACTCCATATATTTGGCATGATACTCAGGCCCTTTTTGAAACTGCTACATCTGGAAAAGATATTTTAGCTTATGGTTATGCAGATGTCTTATTAATTGCAGCCGAAGCGATAGCCAGATCAGAAGGTGTAACCTCAGAGGCTGTAAATTATTTAGCTGAAGTGAAAAGCAGAGCCTTTTGGAAAATGGAAAAATCAGATTTAGTTGATGAATTGAGTTCGCTTTCAGTTGATGAATTTGTGAATGAAGTATGGGAAGAGAGATATAGAGAACTGGTTTTTACATTTAAAACCTGGTTTGATATTATACGGACACGAAAATTTCCTCAAACTAACGAAAATGGCAAAGGAAGTATAAATTTCGTTGATTTTGTGGGTCAACAAAATAGTTGGGGGCAGACTTTTCAAGAAAGGCATTTGCTATTTCCACTGCCGGAAAGAGAACTACAAAGGAATCCTGCACTTACTCAAAATGAAGGATATTAGTGCTTAAGTTTTCAAGGCTATATGAATTATAATTATCATATAGCCTTGTTTCTTATTTTTACACTATTAACATTTTTATAATCCTCTATAAGTGAAATTATTTCAATTTTTTAGCAATCATTCAGGAACGAGATTTTTTACTAGCCCCTCTTGAGTTGTTTGGCAAGACCTGGGAGACGATCTGCACAATATAAAAGGAAGAAATATCAGGCCGGCAGGAAGACTTGATTTATAAACCCATAGATATATTTCCTCCTTTTTGAGTTAATTATTATTTTTACTTTCAACTAAAACCACAAGGATTATGAAAATGAATAAACTGATCGTAATAGTTCTGGGGGTGCTTTGCATGGCCCTGGCCACCGGATGTGATAACCAGGTGGCCCAACAAGAAGCAAGCCCTCCAAATATTGTGTTTATCATGAGCGATGATCACGCTTATCAGGCTGTCAGCGCTTATGGACATGGACTAAATGAAACACCCAATATTGACCGGTTGGCTGATGAAGGTGCTATTTTTACCCGCTCCTGTGTTACCAATTCCATTTGTGCACCCTCCAGGGCGGTCTTATTAACAGGGAAGCATAGCTTCAAGAATGGAAAGGTGGATAACATCCAGCCTTTTAACTGGGACCAGGATAATTTCCCCAAATTATTACAAGCCAATGGCTATCAGACTGCTTTGGTGGGCAAAATTCATCTGGATGGTTTACCTCAGGGATTTGATTATTCCATGGTTTTACCTGGTCAGGGGCACTATTACAACCCGGACTTCCTGGTTAATGGAGAAAGACAAAGGTTTGAAGGCTATGTTTCCGATATTATCACCGAAAAAACCCTGGAATGGCTCAAAGAAAAGCGGGATCCGGAAAAACCCTTTGCTTTATTGTATCACCATAAAGCACCGCATCGAAACTGGCAGCCGGCACCAGAATATTTGACTCTGTACGACGATAAAGATTTCGATCCTCCCTCTAATTATTTTGACGATTATGAAGGCCGTGGGACTGCCGCTAAAGAGCAGGAAATGGAAGTGGATGGACATGCCCGCTGGGGCCATGACTTTAAATTCCTGATAGATCCCAATGGTGATAGTACTGGTTTCGATCGGGAACTGGCCCGGTTTACTCCGGAGCAAAGACAACAATGGCTGGCCGCTTATACCCCCAAAAACGAGGCTTTTAAAGCAGCCAATAAGAATGACCGGGAGGTTGGTATCTGGAAATTTAACCGGTATATCAAGGATTATCTTCGCACTATCAAATCGGTGGATGATGGGGTAGGCGAGGTGCTGGATTACCTGGATCAAAATGGCTTAACTGATAATACCATTGTAGTGTATACATCAGACCAGGGCTTTTACCTGGGTGAGCATGGCTGGTTTGATAAACGTTTCATGTATAAAGAATCATTCCGTACGCCTTTGCTGGTAAGGTATCCCAAAGAAATACAGCCCAATACTAAAATTGAAAAATTGGTGCAGAACCTGGATCTGGCTCCTACCTTCCTGGATTATGCCGGAGTGGATATTCCAGCTGAAATGCAGGGTGAGTCTTTCCGGAAGTTGGTGAGTGGTGAAACGGATGAGTGGCGGGATGCCGTCTATTATACCTACTATGAGTATCCGTCTGTTCACATGGTGAAAAGACATTATGGCGTGGCTACCGAGAGATACAAATTAATTCATTTTTACTATGATATCGATGAATGGGAGCTTTATGACCTGGAAAAAGATCCGGACGAAATGAATAGTGTTTACAGTGATCCGGAGTATGTCGAGGTTCAGGAAATGATGCATAATAAACTGACTGAATTAAGGGATTATTATGGCGATAGTGATGCCAATGACCAAAAATACCTTAAGGCATACCTGGAAGTGGTGGAAGCCAGAAGCAACAGATAATCAAATGCCTCAATTGAGGGTATATTTGAATTACTTAGGAGCGCTCTTATCTTATCAGATGAGAGCGCTTTTTTTAAACTTAACTGTCTTGATTTAGTTTATCCAGGATCATAGGTTCTCACTTGAAATACACTAAAAATGGAAATCGCCATTATAGGAGCCGGAATTACCGGTCTTACCACTGCCTTAGCCTTGCATAAAATGGGTTTTTCCTGTACCGTATATGAACAAGCTTCCCAACTGCAACCGGTAGGGGCCGGGATCTGGTTACAACCCAATGCTATTAAAGTGATGGACTGGTTGGGTTTAAAACAGGAAATACTAGCCCAGGGTGTGCAGCTTAACAAAGTAGAGATCACTAATTCACAACTTGAGCCTTTTAAAAAAACCAATATGGGCATTGTAATGGATGAAGAAGGGCATCAGATCACATCCATTCACCGGGCCAGGTTACAGCAGATCCTGTATGATGCAGTGGTGAAAAATACATCAGTCCATCTGGGTCAGACCTATCAGGATCATCAGGTGACGGATGGTAAGGTCCGGATCCAATTTTCTGAAGGTAAAAAAACGTCTGATCTGTTATTGGGAGCCGATGGCATTCATTCAAAGGTACGAAATGCGCTTTTTCCCCAATCCTCCCTTCGTTATGCCCATCAAACCTGCTGGAGGGGCATATCTGGGTATCAGTTACCTCCTGCATTACAGCATTCCGGCAGGGAAGCCTGGGGTAAAGGCATCAGGTTTGGATTTTCTCAGGTTTCAGCAGATCAGGTTTATTGGTTTGCCGTAGCTAAAGCCGCTCCGGGAGGTAAAGATCAGGTGATGAAAGTTCAATCAGCCTTAATTGAAAAATTTAAAGTTTTTAATCCTTATGTGGTAAAAATAATTAAGCATACGGCCCCTGATAAAATTATCCGAAATGATCTGTATGATCTGAAAAAACTTTCAGACTGGCATAAAGGCCCTGCCTGCCTGATAGGGGATGCAGGACATGCCACTACACCCAACATGGGCCAGGGAGCAGGCCAGGGTATTGAAGATGCTTACTACCTGAGCCATTTTATGACTGCCTCCAGTAATTATCAGGCTGCTTTTGATCATTTTCAGCATCAGAGAAGAAAGAAGGTTGATTATGTAGTGAATAATTCCTGGCGGTTGGGGCAGGCGGCGCATCATCCTATTGGTCAGAACATCATGAAGCTTATAATGAAAATCACGCCTGAAAAGGTGATGGTAAAGCAAATGCAAAAACTGTTCAGCATTAAAAAATTTAGTAGCTGATCATATTTTTAAGGTCTATAGGTCTGATTTAGTTCTGCTGAAGAAATTTTGTATTTATAGTGCAGTTTACCATCATTGGTACGGAAATATATGCTCATGGTGGCAGGTTCTGTAGTATTATCTACTTCTGTAATAACAAAAGCACCTGCCTCTCCCAGATCAAACAGCAAACCTGGATGATCTACATTGGCACTTTCAATCACCCCGGTATGCAAGGGCGAAGATATAATTTCGTATAGCGGGTAACCCTCCCATTTTTTTATATCGTGCCTGATCAGCCGGGATCGGTGAATGTCGCCTCCCAATAATACCACACCATCTATGTGATGATCTGCAATAAACCTGAAAAGACTATCCCTTTCGTATTTATAAGCCCCCCAATAATCCGTTTTACCCGACCGTACCGCATCATTCCAGATCATTCCCGATGCCAGAACCTTGAAAGGAGCCTCTGAAGCCAGTAAACCCTGCTGCAACCATTCCCATTGAGCTTTTCCCAGCAGTGTGGCACTATCGGGCATTACCGGAGAAGGTTCCGTGCCTGAAAACCAACGGGTATCCAGCAGAAAAACCTCCAGTGGACCTTTACGAAAAGAAGTATAAATACCCTCCGAACCATTACCATAAGAAGGATTGGGCCGGTAAGCCATAAAAGCCTTTCTGGCATTTTGTTTGTCTTTCAGGGTTCCATCAGCATCATCCCGGCCGAGATCATGATCGTCCCAGGTGCCATAGAAAGAAACTTCTTTGAGCAGGCGGGTGTATTGAGGCACAGCATTGAAATGGCGATAACGCTGGTACTGAAATGACAACCGGGTAGAATCTATATAAGGTGTATCACCCAGCAACACCAATACGTGGGGTGACTGGGCTTTTACGCCATCCCAGCGATGAAAATTACTTTCATACTTATCATCGGCACAGGAAATCCAGGCCAGTTTCAGTCGTTGTGGCTGATTAACAGGAGGATCGGTGGTAAAAGAATGAATAGTGCTGTCTAACTGTATGTCTGCTGCATCAGTGAGGTAATAACGATAATGTGCATTGGCATTCAGGTTATTCAGCCTAAAATGTACTGTCTGATCGGTATCTGTAAGAGCCTCCGCCGGGAAAACCTGAATGTTCTTTTTCTCTCCTTCCAGCCAAAGCTTATACAAACCCGGCTGAGACATACGAACCCACACTTTAGCATTGTGATCGCTTATATGACCTAAATAAGGCCCCTGGTCAATGGTGCCGGCTGGTTTTGTGGGAGGCTGGTCGCAAGCCGTTATGGTCAGGAACAGTGCCAGAAAATGATGATATATATTTCTCATACAGAATTTAATGAAGCCTGACCTGTAAAATAAAAATATTGTTTTAATTATCGAGGGAAAATTCTGTTTTGATGGAGGAATTAACAATTTTTTAATATGTATAAGTGTTAACCCCGGTTAAATTGGTATTGAACCCATACCTAATAAACTGAAGCTGCTGGACTAATGCCTCTTGCATGTCAAAATATTTAGCCAAAAAAGAAAAATACATGATTTTGTTGCCATTGTCATTTACTAAAGCTAACTTTATTAGTGTATTTATACTAAATAAATTAGTTATGTGTAGGGTGGAGAAAATAAAAATAGCCAATAATCAGTTTAAAGAAGGAGAATTGATTCTGGATGATCGCTTTATCAGTCAGGGCAAGATCCTTGCTTTTTTATACCTGGACCTTGAAGATCAGGATAACATAATGGTCAAACTCAACAGAAATGGGTGTTATGAATTTGTACTTAAGGAAAATCACCAGGCTACTATTAGTTTAAATTCAGGAAAATACCAGGGAAGTTATGTTTTGCCTGACCATGGACATGATTTTATTAAGATCTTAAGCTGGAAGTATGTAAATTAAGGCTTCGAAATTCTATAATTACAATCTGCATGGCTCAAAAGTTATCCAATTTGAGGGAGAACTGTGGGGAAGCTGGCAAGGTAAAAAATTTGCTTTTTTTGAGCACTACCTGATCGGATAATTGACCAGTATAAATTATTTTTAGAACGGATTTAATTAAATAGCTTTGGTCCAAAAACTGATAAATAGCGGATATCTTTCTGTAGGAAAAGGACATCAATTGTATTGGGAGACCTATGGAAAACCAACCGGCATACCGGTCCTTTTTTTGCATGGCGGGCCTGGTAATGGCTTTTCAGAACAGGACCGGCAGTTTTTTGATCCTGACCTTTTCTTTGTGATCTTCTTTGACCAAAGAGGATGCGGCCGCAGTAAACCATATGCCTGCCTGGAGCATAATACAACTCATTTGATACTTCAGGATATAGAAACTTTGTTAAATTATCTTAAAATCAATAAATGTTTATTATTGGGCGGCTCCTGGGGCAGCACCTTAAGCCTTCTTTTTGCCATTAAGAATCCGGATAAAGTGCAGGGAATGATCTTAAGAGGGGTTTTCCCCGCCCATAAAGCAGCTCATGATCATTTTATTCAGGGTGGTACAGCCAGTTATTTCCCGGAAGTCTGGCAAAGATTCATTGACCCAGTTCCTCCATTAGATCAAGAGGATATAGCACGATTTTATTTCAATCAAATGCAATCAGAGGATCAGGATATCCGCACCAAATATGCCTATGAATGGGCTCATTATGGAACTTGTCTGGCCCGGATGGATTTTGATATGGACCAGGTGAAAATGGAATTACATCAAGAAGATTATTTGGCTCCGGCGGTGTTACAGGCATATTATGCCAGTCATCAGTTTTTTTTACCTGAAAACTATATCTATCATCATCTGAAAATATTAAAAGATATACCCATCAGGATAATTCAGGGCCGATATGACCTTGTTTGTCCTCCCATATTTGCCTGGGAAATACACCAGCAACTCAGTCAATCGGAACTTTTTCTGGTTATAGCTGGCCATGCTGCGACTGAACCAGCTATTGACCATCAATTGAAATTATCACTGAGAGAATTGGTCAGAACCATAGGATAATTCAGCCAAAATACGGTTTGATTTTTAATTAATCAATCAGGACTTTCCTGGAAATGGTTTGATGAGCTTCATTCTGTAACCTGATCATGATCAATCCTTTCTCTCCAGGAGGAAGCTTTACTTCCGTTTTATTTTTAAAACCCAGATCGTCTTGCTGATAAATGACCTGTCCACGGGCATTTAATACTTCCAGCTTAGTCATCCTGTTTTCAGCTTGTTGCCAGTCTACCCTGATTTTAGACCGGGTGGGATTAGGATACACTTTTAAAAAATTCTGATTAATACTCCCTTCCAGTCCGGTAACTTCCCCTTCCTGTAAGATCACATACATGGCATCTTTGGGTAATTGAATGCTCAGTTCCTCTCCCTGCCTGGTAACGATACGCTCACCCACAGGATAGCCGGCTGCATCCAATACTTTGGCCTTATTCAGCAGGTTATTTTTGATCTTAATGGTCATATCCACAGCATTTCCTTTCCAGGGCATAGTTCCGGTATTATTAATAGTAAAGCCTTCTACTGTCTCATCCCGGTGCTCAAATGTTGAGGGTGTTTCACGCCATCCCGTAGGCCGGTAAATGGTACCCACCTGAATCATTACCTGCTTGGATTGATTGATAGGCTGGTCATCCATGGCCACAACGTTCACTGTTGCATATTCATTTTTGGAAATTACTTTCACATCAGTTAAGGTTATCATTTCTTCCCTGGACAAAAATCCGGTAACGCCCTGGGCTTTGGGGGCATCCATGGTACAGATACCTGTTTCATAGTCCCAAACCAGCTGATCAGTGGTACTTTGAATGGTTTTTTCAGAGAAATTGACTAATTCTGACAAGTTTCCGGCAATTTCACTTGACCCTAATCCATCATAGCTTGCCTGTACCGGACCGGCCAGATAGGAGAGGGGAGAATATTCAGTATCAGATGGATCTGTATTGTCATAAGTATCCCGGTTTGGGTCAAAACTATTTTCTTCACTGATCAGGGGAATTTCCCGATCTAAAATGGCTTCCAGTTGTCTTACTTCCTTGATTACGGGATTGCCTTGGGTCAGGTAATTTTTTCGGTACAGTAAGGCATTGGCCGGAAACATGCCTATTTGGCCCGGGGTAGAAATTGTCCACCTGTGCATGGCTTTTTGCCCTCCTTCCAGGTTGGTCCATTCGAAATAGGGAAAATCATGGTAATTCTGATGATTGGGAGCAAACCAGAAATAACCATCTACTCCGGTTAGTGACATGTAAGCCGCAATCAGGAAAGGCCCCTCAGTCTGGTATTTGTGGGGCAGGTTCCAGGCACTTTCGGTAACCATAAAGGGATGTCCATCCACTTGCTTGATATTGATAGGCAGCTGATGGGGCTGCATCAATACAGAATTGCCTTCATACTGATGTCCCGGATCAATGCGCCAGCCACTGTTGGTGCCACTGTGATTAGGAGAATAATACCGGTTGACTGCCATCACTTCAAAAACTGCATTGGTCCACCTTTCAGCATCGAAAAGCCGGGTGGGATCTGCTGTTTTCCAGTTATTTCCGTTGATTAACTGCTTGCAGCCCAGGCTACGATAATGGTCATAGATTTCCTGATAAAAGTTTCTTTGTACTTCAGCCAGAAATTCTACCTGATCGTTTACTCTTACTTCTTTTCCCCCGGATTGAGGCTGGGTAAGTTCCCAGGTAATATAAAGGGCCATCTGTTGATTAGACAGGTCATCCCCATCGGCTGCAGCATTTTGCCAGGCCGTCTGAACCTGCTCAATACTACCATATTTATCCACCAGCCATTGATAATACTGTTCCTGAATTTTTACCATTTGTTCCGGCTTTATACCATCAACTGTCCAGAAAAATAAACCATCTTCATTTTTTACCTGTATGATGGCCACCGCAGGATCATCCTTGAGAGGTATGCCGGTATATGGATTGGTTTCTGTATACAAGTATTCGGTCCAGGATTTATAGGCATTTTTCAATTTTTCATTAAAATACATTACTCCCCAGGGTTTAACCTCACCTACATATCCATCAATACCCCAGCTGGCATACATCTCATCCACTTTGCCTGCCCAAAAGGGGCTGATCACGGAATAGATACCTTCTTTTTTCATGGCTGCAACTGCCCGCCAAATGGCATCTACTTCATTCTGGTCTGGTTGATCTAGACTGTTTGCGGTTCTTGGGTGAATCCCACCATGGAACCTAATCATATTCACGCCCATTTTAGCCAGAAATCGGGCATAGGTTGCTAACTGATCATCATCAAGTTCTTTGCTCATGGAGGCCCCATTGATGGCCCAAAACCTGATTTCCTGACCGTTTCCATCCACAAAAGCATTGCCATCTGCCGATAATTCAATAAACCCATTTTCACCGGCCTCATTTTCATTGAGGTATTGCAGGTCCAGCAGGGCCTCATCGGTAAATTCATCCCCGGGATACTCAAAGGACCAGGTTTCGGTGGATTGGCTATAGCTATGGGCGAATGTGATTGAAAAGGCTAAGGATAAAAGCAAGGATCTCATGTATTTCAGGCTTTGGTAGATAATGCATTAAAAATAAAGTTTATCCAGAAACAACCTGTCATGTTCTTTCCTGTTTTGCCCGAATTGAACAGCTATTAGCATTTAATTAAATATTGCCTGGATGATCTGCTCTGCCAGGAAAGTTACAGGTGATAATACCTGAAACCTAAAAATAACACCTGCAATAGCAGAGGGTTATGATGGAAAGTTAGGCTTCAACCGGAGATGCCTCAAATATTTCTTCATGCACAACCTCCCCATTGGTGTCATGATGCTGAAAGCGAATAACCGGGATGTTGTCCTGGAAATCAACCGATACCTTTAGGAAACCACCTTTTACCCTTAGAAACTTATGATCTTCCTTATAGTTTTCCTGGCTCCAGCCCCCGGCATGCTGATCTGCGCCTGCTCCACAACTGAATTCCCACAGATCTGTACCTGCCGGATGGGAAACATATTGCCAATGCCGGTCGCCGTTACATATGAACATATTGTCCTGCTGATCAATAAATTGACGGATTTCATCGCCTTCATGCTGAAAATTGGAGTTGGAATAATTATCTGATTTATTTTCCCGGTCAGGCCCCAAAATAGGGGTGGATGAAATCAGTACCTTAAATGTGGCATCAGAGGCTTTAACGGTTTCAAAAAACCATTCTTTTTGCTCAGCACCCCAGATCGTTTTTTCAGGACCATCAGGAGCAGTATTTTTGCTGCGGTAGTTTCGTCCTTCTACTAACCATATTTGCAGGTCTTTGCCCCACCGGATGGTTTTAAATGGCTTGTCATTGCTGGGGAATTGTTCCTGATCAAATATTTCCAACCCCCTTTCAAAATCCACTGTGCCATAGGTCATACCGGGATAGGCATCATTACGAAGGACATCATGATCATCTTTCATGAAATAGGTTGTAACCTGGCTGTAAAAATCCCGCTGATAAGGCAGGGCGAATAACCTGTTCCAGTGAAAGCGCATAAGATCCTCTGTGAGACCAAAGGGGGCGGGCTTATCATAATATTCCACATCACCGGTATGTACGTAAAAGTCTGGTTGCAGGTCCAGCATCACAGGATAGATTTGATGGCCCAGGGAGTCATCTTTGCGCAGGTAGTCATGACAGGTCACCACACAAAAATCGATAGCTTTTTTTGTATCCGGAGCAGGGGCTGTGTTAAATTCTCCCTCGAAAGTGTCTGATACCGCTTGGTTTTCACCTTTTCTGGCTGATAAAATAACGGTGTAGGTGGCGTTGGGTTTTAAATTATCCAATCGCCATTGATGGGTAAAATCCTGAGTAGAGTCTACTGGATGCCAGTTGGTCTCTACTTTTTGAGGCTGGTTTCCTTTGGGAAAGTAGGAGAGTTTTACTTCTCCTGAGGTGCCGGGGCAAGCACCTTCCATGTCCTTGAGGCTGTATCCTTCCGGTATTTGAGCCTGAAGAATTTCAGAAGCATTATTGCTTTGGGCCAGCTGCCTGTGGATGGAATCAGGGGGCATTATCCAGTTTTGGCCGGAAAAGTTCATCTCCGGCTGTTGGGTGAGTCTGGTCCAGATCACTACAGAATGTTGGTCAGCCCATCCATTTCTAAAGCCATTACCAAAATAGGGGCCTTCTGATGTTTCCTCTAAATCAGGTTTACATTGGGTAAAGAGCACTAATATTATGATTAAATAAGAGAATTGAAATATATTTTTCATAATGATCTTCCATAAAAAGTCCTTGACTTCTTTAAAAATAAAAAAAAAGAGGATATTTTTTGATTAAAACTGGCAGGAAATAAAAAAAGCGACCTAAAGTCGCTTTTTTTATACCAATTGGAATATATTTTTTAGCAATGTTCTTCAAATACATCTATCAGGTGGTTGGCTATTACTTCAGCCGGCCGACCTTCAATATGGTGACGTTCTACAAAATGAACCAATTCTCCATCCTTGAATAAGGCAATGGAAGGAGAGGATGGAGGATAAGGGGCTGTATATTCCCGTGCTTTTTCCACTGCGTCTTTATCTACACCGGCAAAAACTGTTATGAGATTGCCCGGTTTTTTATCGGAATTGCCCAATGCCAACTTAACACCTGGTCTGGCTGAACCTGCAGCACATCCACACACTGAATTGATCACCACCAATGTTGTTCCCTGATGGTTTTCCAGGTGTTCTTCTACTTCATGTGCTGTCTTAAATTCCTTGAATCCAACCGTAGTTAAATCAGTCCTCATCGGAGCTACTAATTCTTCTGGATACATATGTTATGTGTATTTAAGGTTAATAAAAGTTTATAAAAATCCTAATTCTAATTTGGCTTGTTCAGACATCATGTCCTGGGTAAATGGAGGCTCAAAAGTAAGCTCTACTTTCACATCATTGATTCCCTCCAATGACTTCACCTTATACTCTACCTCACTGGGAATAGCCTCAGCCGAAGGGCAGGCTGGTGAAGTCAATGTCATCAGAATATAGACATTGTTTACCGGATAGATACTAATCTCATAGATCAAACCCAATTCGTATACATCTACCGGGATTTCCGGATCATAAACTGTTTTAATAGCGCCTATAACCCGATCCCGTAAGTTTTCATTTTCTTGTTCTGCCATGATATGATCATTTAAGCTTCACTTTGAATCTTACTTTTATAGGCAATGGCATAAAGTTTCATTTGTTTGATCATGGAGGCTACTCCGTTTGATCGTTGGGAACCTATCACTTTATGCATACCTATTTTCTCAATAAAATATAATTGACTATTGATGATACTATTTAGATCCTGTCCTGATAATACCCGGATCAATAGGCTTATTAGGCCTTTGGTAATTTCCGTATTGCTGTCGGCATTGAAGAAAAGCCTATCTTCTTCCAACCTGGTGATAAGCCAAACCTTTGACTGACAACCTTTTATAATATTATTTTCTACTTTAAACTGGTCATCCAAAGGAGGTAGTTTATGACCCAACTCCATGATGTAAAAGATCACACTTTCCCTATCATCTCCCAAAATGCTGAATTCTTCTATGATCTCATCCTGTATTTGATTAATTGATTTTTCTGCCATAATTTTCTACTTCATCATTTTAACAATTTTTTCCAAACCTTCCACCAATTGATCGATTTCAGGTTTCGTATTGTAAACAGCAAATGAAGCCCTAACAGTTCCTTCCAGTCCATACCGGCTCATCAGGGGCTGTGTACAGTGATGTCCAGTACGTACGGCAACTCCTCTGGCATCCAGCATCATGCCTACATCAAAAGGATGAATATGATCAAATACGAAAGAAACCACACTCACCTTGCGGGATGCGGTACCAACCAGTCGTAAGCCATTGATGGATGATAAGTTTTGATGAGCATATTGCAGCAATTCTGCTTCATGACTGGCAATTTGCTCTTTACCAATTTGGTTGATAAATTCTATGGCCATTTTCAGAGCTATACTGTCACCGATATTGGGTGTACCTGCTTCAAATTTAAATGGTATATCATTGTAGGTGGTTTTTTCGAAGCTGACTTCTTTGATCATCTCACCACCACCTTGGTAGGGAGGCATTTGCTCCAGGATCTTTCTTTTTCCGTACACTATTCCTGTTCCTGTAGGGCCATACATTTTATGACCTGAAAACACCATAAAGTCGCAATCCATAGCCTGAACATCCAGAGATAAATGGGGAGCAGCCTGGGCTGCATCTATCATTACCACTGCATCATACTCATGGGCCTTTTCAATGATTTCCTGTACCGGATTAATGGTTCCAAGGGCATTGGAGGCATACACCACTGATACTAGCCTGGTCCTTTCCGACAGAAGTTTTTCAAAAGAATCCCAAATCAATTCTCCCTGATCATTGACCGGGATTACTTTAAGCTTTGCTTCTTTCTCCTCACAGATCATTTGCCAAGGAACAATATTGGAATGGTGTTCCATGGCAGATATGATCACTTCATCTCCTTTTTGCAGGAACTTCCTGCCATAAGAAGAGGCGATCAGGTTGATGCCTTCGGTTGTTCCTTTGGTGAAGATGATTTCTTCACTTTCTTCAGCATTGATAAATGATTGTACTGTCTGCCGGGTATCTTCAAAAGCTTCTGTAGATCTTTCAGCCAGGGTATGAACTCCCCGGTGGATATTGGAATTGATCTTCCTGTAATAATCGTTAATGGCATCAATGACGATACGAGGCTTTTGCGTGGTGGCCGCATTATCAAAATAAACCAATGGCCTGCCATTGACTTCCTGATGGAGGATAGGAAATTCACTTCTTATCTGATCTATATCTAAACCTATGAGAGAACTATGACTCATTAATCGAAGGTTAAATCTTTGTGTAAACGATCCAGGATCTGTTGATTGATGCTTTTCTTCAGACCTTCTATATTGATTTTTTCCAGTATATCATTGACAAAAGCGATCAATAGCATGGCTTTGGCACTATCCTCATGAATACCTCTTGAACGCAGGTAAAATAATTGCTCCTCGTCAATCTGTCCGGTAGTACATCCATGGGAGCATTTTACATCGTCCGCCCAGATTTCCAGCTGGGGTTTGGTATAAATATTGGCTTTATCTGTTAAAAGTATATTTTTATTGGACTGAAAAGCATTGGTTTTTTGGGCATCCTGACGGACAAATATTTTTCCATTAAACACGCCGGTTGATTGATCATGCAACACGCCTTTGTACAATTCATTACTAAAGCTGTTGGGTTTTCTATGGTCCACCATGGTATGATTATCCACATGAGATTGATTATGCAACAGGTATAATCCATACATATGGGCTTCACAGTTTTCATCATCCAGTGCTATATTCAGGTTGTTTCTTATCATGGCCCCGCTTAGGGTAATAGAATAGGCATTTACCAGGGAATACCTCTGCTGATTTATCTGGGTAGTACCTACATGATAAGAAGCATCACTTTCAGTCTGGATCTTATAATAATCCATTTTTGCATTTTCATCCACCAAAATTTCAGTTACTTCATTACTGAAGCTCTTTTGGTTTCCTGTCGTTTGAAAGGATTCGATTACCTGTACCTGGCTGTTAGTGCCTACTATGATCAGGTTGCGGGGATGAATCACAGGAACCTCCTTCCTGTTATCTGTGATATAGTAAAGTACCACCGGTTTTTCAACCACGGTATTATTTTTAACTTTGATAAAAATCCCCTGGTCAGCAAAAGCGGTATTCAGTGCTACAAAAGGATCACTTTCTATTGTTGCCTGCTGCCCCAGATATTTGAGTACATCTTCAGGATATTTTTGAGTGGCTTGTTTTAGACCGGCAATTATATAGTCCTTATGATCCTGGATATCCGATAATTCCGGCATGAAAATACCATTCACAAATACTGCCCGGGTAGCATCAAGGCTCCTATAGATCATTTTTTCCAGATCGGCACTTTCAAACGCTGGTTTTTCCGGCTGAAACCTGAAATCAAAATTTTTCTCGAATGCTTTACCCAGGTGGGTGTATTTATATTCCTCATGCTTTAAACCGGGAAATCCCTGGTCTTGAAATACATTTAAGGCTTTTTTCCTGAGCTGGTGTAAATCAGACTGGCTGCTGCCATTCAGGTACTTTTCAAATTCACGGAAAACAACCTGAACATCTTCTTTAACATCTAGCTTTTCAGTAGCTTGATTCATATATTTTTTATAATATTATATCCTTGAATAATTGAACTTAAGATACGGAGGCCTGGATTTCTTCTTTGATCCAATCGTAACCTTTCTCCTCTAACTCCAGGGCCAGTTCTTTACTACCTGATTTTACAATCCTGCCATTATAAAGCACATGCACAAAGTCAGGAATGATGTATTGTAATAATCTTTGATAGTGCGTTACCACAATGGTAGCAGTATCAGCTCTTCTCAACTTATTCACGCCATTGGCAACTATTTTAAGGGCATCTATATCAAGACCCGAGTCTGTTTCATCCAGAATTGAAAGGGTTGGTTCCAGAACGGCCATCTGAAATATTTCATTTCGTTTTTTCTCTCCTCCGGAAAATCCTTCATTTAAGGGCCGGCTAAGTAAGGATTGGTCAATATCTACCAGCTTCATCTTGTCTCTCAAATGAGAAAGGAATTTCACTGAATCCAGGGGTTCCATCTGGCGGTATTCCCTGATTTGATTCAGAGCAGTTCTGAGAAAATTGGTGGAACTAACTCCTGGAATTTCCACTGGGTACTGGAATGCCAGGAATACACCTTCACGGGCTCTTTCTTCAGGTGCCATTTCCAAAAGGTCTTTTCCATGAAAATCAACGGACCCCTCCAGAACTTCAAACTCTTCCCTGCCGGCCAGTACAGAAGCTAATGTACTTTTACCGGATCCATTCGGCCCCATTATGGCATGTATTTCCCCCGGATTAACTTCCAGGTTAATTCCTTTTAAAATTTCCTTACCGTCAATAGCGGCTTTTAAATTTTTAATCTTTAGCATTTTTTAATCCTGATTGATATTTTTAAAAATAATTAACCTACACTTCCTTCAAGCGTGAGTGCCAGCAGTTTTTGCGCTTCCACTGCAAATTCCATGGGTAGCTTATTCAGTACCTCCTTGGCATATCCATTTACAATCAAAGCCACGGCATCCTCTGTATCAATACCTCGCTGATTACAATAGAAGATCTGATCCTCTCCAATCTTGGAAGTGGTCGCTTCATGCTCGACTTTGGCAGATTTATTATTGATTTCTATATAGGGAAATGTATGAGCTCCACATTTATCTCCCATTAATAATGAATCACATTGGGAGAAATTACGGGAATTTTCTGCCCGTTTCATGACCTTTACTAATCCACGATAACTGTTCTGGCTTTTTCCGGCTGAAATACCTTTGGAAACGATCCTGCTTTTGGTATTCTTACCGATGTGGATCATTTTGGTACCTGTATCAGCCTGCTGATAATTATTTGTAACAGCCACTGAATAAAACTCTCCGATAGAATGATCACCTTTTAAAACACAACTGGGATATTTCCAGGTAATGGCTGACCCTGTCTCCACCTGAGTCCATGAAATTTTTGAATGATCTCCAGCACATAAACCCCGTTTGGTTACAAAGTTATAAACCCCACCTTTCCCTTCCTTGTTGCCAGGATACCAATTCTGTACGGTGGAATATTTAACTTCAGCATCTTTGGCGGCATAGATTTCTACCACTGCTGCATGCAACTGATTTTCATCTCTCATGGGAGCAGTACAGCCTTCCAGATAACTTACGTATGAGCCTTCTTCTGCCACGATCAGCGTTCTTTCAAACTGGCCGGTATTGGCAGCATTAATCCGGAAATAAGTAGAAAGTTCCATAGGACAACGCACACCCTTGGGTATATAACAAAAAGACCCATCGCTGAATACAGCAGAATTGAGGGCAGCAAAATAATTATCATTTATAGGCACCACGGAACCAAGGTACTTTTTAATCAATTCCGGGTGTTCCTGCACTGCTTCACTAAATGAACAAAAGACAATTCCCAATTCTCCCAGCGTCTTTTTGAAGGTGGTAGCAACAGATACACTATCCATTACCGCATCTACTGCTACTCCGGTAAGACGTTTTTGTTCGGCCAGAGATATGCCCAGTTTTTCAAAAGTTTCTATTAATTCAGGGTCAACTTCATCCAGGCTGTTAAGTTTAGCCTTTTGTTTGGGAGCTGAATAATAAATGATATCCTGATAATCTATTTCAGGATATTTAACATTAGGCCATTGAGGTTCCTTTAGTTCCAGCCAGCGGCGGTAAGCTTTCAGTCTCCATTCAAGTAACCACTCCGGTTCATTTTTTTTGGCTGAAATAAACCTGACAATATCTTCATTTAACCCTTTGGGCGCGGCATCCGCTTCAATTTTTGTCTCAAACCCATACTTGTATTCCGATTGGGTGAATTCCTCTAAAATCCGGCTGTCTGAACTCATATATACATTATTTATTTAGACTAATTCTAATTAAGAAAAAACAACATCACTACAACATAAAATCAGTTATAAATGTTTCATATCACTTTAGATTATCCAGGTAATTATTTGGAAGTAACAAAATCAAGGGAAAACAAGCAGGTTTTTTTCACTTGTTTATAAAATAATAACCCAACAAACCTTTATAATATATTAAAGATTTGTCAGGTTTAATGCTGCAAATGTAGCTTTTTTTTAGGTATTGCCCAATATGATCAACAATAACTTTTCATAAGGGGAAAACCAGGAAAATTTATTTGTCAAACTGGATATGACGGTTCAGGCTTTCTTCCAGGGAAATGATGGTTTCGGTACGTTCTATTCCCTCTATGGTTTGGATCTTATCATGCAAAACATCTTTCAAATGCTTGGTATCCTTGCAATGCATCTTCACGAAGATATTGTAATTACCGGTAGTGTAATGGATCTTAACGATTTCGGCAATGGTTTCCAGGTGTTTGATCACCTCATCATAGAGCGAACTTTTTTCCAGGTATATACCCAGAAAAGCAGTAATATCATAACCCATTTTGGTGTAATCCATATTGAGGGTTGTACCTCTGACGATGCCCATTTCTTCCATTTTCCTCATACGAACATGCACAGTACCGCCTGAAACAAATACTTTTTTGGCGACTTCCGTATAAGGCATTTTGGCATCCTCTGCCAATAAGGAAAGAATTTTCAGATCAACGTTATCTATGTCGTAATTCTTGTTCATGATTTATTTTGTAATTATGATATTTCTAATATATGCTTGCAAATGTATAAAAAACTTAATCAATTCAAAAAAAAATATGCTTAATTTAAATATAATTTGAATTTTTTATTAATCGACCAAAAATACTGTTTCAGGTTTGTGATCTTGCTGGTAATGAAGTTGTATCCTGGCTAAATTATTGTCAAATAATTGTTTGATTTTCAATGTAAATTGAAAATATTGTAAAATGATAGCATCATTTCTCCTGTATTTTCCGTAGTAAATATAATTTTTTTATTTGAATATTGCTGATTTTGTCAAGATAAAATAGGAATAAAATAGAAAAAATCCAAACAATTAGGTTTATTTACAGATTATTTTGCAAATAATTTTGACAAATCGTAATAAATTTTAATTTTTGAAATCAACTTTTTTCCCAAAGTTGATTAAACAGATAAAAATATGGCGTTAAAAAACTACAAATGGTATGATAATTACCCGATCGGGGTCAATAAAGAAATTGATCCGGACAAATATAGCTCGGTAGTAGATCTGCTTAACGAAAGCTTCGAAAAGTATAGTGATTTACCGGCTTATGACAGCTTTGGTGTTTCAATCACCTATAAGCAGCTGGATAAGTTGTCTTTAGATTTTGCTTCTTTTTTGCAAAATGAGGTTGGTTTAAAAAAAGGTGATCGTCTCGCTATTCAAATGCCTAATTTATTGCAATACCCCATTGCCATGTTTGGGGCGCTCAGAGCTGGTTTAATTGTAGTAAATACCAATCCCTTGTATACTCCACGAGAAATGGAGCATCAGCTTAAAGATGCCGGAGTCAAAGCCATTGTAATATTGGCTAATTTTGCCTCCAACCTGGAAAAGATCCTGAAAAAAACGGATATTGAACAGGTGGTTATTACAGAGATCGGGGATATGCTGGGCTGGGTGAAAAAACCTATTGTGAATTTTGTGGTAAAAAATGTTAAAAAAATGGTTCCTCCTTACCACCTGGAAGGAACCATCAGCTTCAACCAGGCTTTGAAGAAAGGTAAAGCTTCGAAATTTATTAAGTGTAAAACAGAAAGTAAAGACATTGCTTTCCTGCAGTACACTGGTGGTACTACCGGGGTTGCTAAGGGTGCCATGCTCACCCATAGAAACCTGATAGCCAATATGTTGCAAAATATGGAGTGGATGAAACCAAAGCTGTTGGAAAGAGAAGAGATCGTGATTACGGCGCTGCCACTCTATCATATATTTGCCCTTACTGTAAACTGTCTTACCTTTTTAAAGATGGGAGCCCGTAATGTACTGATCACCAATCCCAGAGATATGCCGGCCTTCCTGAAAGAACTTAAAAAGTATAAATTCACAGTTTTTACCGGTGTAAACACCCTTTTCAATGGACTGCTGAATCGACCTGAGTTTGCAAAACTTGACTTTTCCAATTTTAAAATAGCTGTTGGCGGAGGGATGGCTGTCCAAAAAGTGGTGGCGGAAAAATGGCAGGAGGTTACTGGTACCACCCTGGCTGAAGGTTATGGATTAACAGAGACCTCACCGGTATTGTCATGTAACCCAATAGATGGTAACGAAAAAATTGGAACCATTGGTTTACCTTTTCCCAATACGGATATTGCTATTATGGATGATGAAGGTAATGAATTGCCTGAAGGACAGGATGGTGAAATATGTGCAAAAGGTCCTCAGGTGATGCCAGGATACTGGAATAATGAAGCAGAAACCGACATGGTTTTTAGAAATGGCTGGTTTAAGACAGGAGATATTGGGCGATTTGATAAAGATGGTTATTTGAAGATCGTAGACAGGAAGAAAGAAATGATCAATGTATCAGGATTTAATGTTTATCCCAACGAGATTGAAAATATTGTGGCAGCTCACCCAAAAGTGTTGGAAGTGGGTGCAGTAGGGGTGCCTGATCACCGTTCCAATGAGGTGGTGAAGATCTTTGTGGTAAAAAAAGACCCCTCCTTAACCCAGGAAGAATTACTGGCTTACTGCCGGGAAAATCTTACCCCTTATAAAGTGCCCAAACAAATTGAATTCAAAGAAGCATTGCCCAAATCCAATATTGGAAAAATTCTGAGAAGGTTATTAGTGGAAGAAGAAGTAGTCTGATCCTGAAGAAAAGCTCAAATACTTCTTAGCGATTAAAAAAAGAGGAACGTTCAGGAAACTTCCTCTTCTTTAATTTTATATCAACAAATTTCCTGTTATTCAGTAATGCCGGTCCATTGATCTGTTCTGAAAGGAGTAGCAGGAAGATCGGCAGAATTATAAAGATTCACAGCCGGATTGCTTTGCCAGGCATATCGGACGGCCTCTGGCTGATCTACCTCCGGACTGATTAGTTCAATGGTGTTTTTATCAATTATTTTTGCCTGAGCCCAGTAAAATTTTTGATCAGGCCCGGCTACTTCAAAGCTTAACGGGGCCTCGCCATCAACTGTTTTTAACCCGTCACCAGTAGATTTAAAATGAAGCAAAATTTTGTTTGAGTTAATTTCCATGGAGTCAAACAATGGTCCTGCATGTACAATATCTTTTCCATATGCAATATTTTCAGCAGCCAAACCCAGTCTTTTTCCTACATCCTGCTTATTCCGGGGGTGGATATCTTTGGCATTTCCAATGTCAATAGTGACTGCCATACCTGTTTTGGGGTAATCCAGGGTCATCAATTGAGCTTCCCGTAGCTCAGCCCAGGCATCCTGGGAAGGTTGGTCTTTTCTTTCCATAAAATTAGCCAGCTGAACAAACAGGAAAGGCAGATAACCTTGCTGAAATCTTACCCGCCAGTCTTCAATCATGGCAGGAAATAAATTCCGGTATTCTTTGGCCCGGGAAGCATTGGACTCACCCTGATACCATATAAATCCTTTCATACTCAGTGGGATGAGTGGGGAGATCATACCATTGAATAGCGAGGCCGGATGATTTTGAAAACCAGGGACCACTGGCAGTTGAGGTTCTATATGTTGGCTGTACTTCCAGTTACCGGCCAATGAAATTTTGGCTGATTCAATATGCCGGGGTTGGATAAACATATCCTCCGGCTGATCTATAAAGCCTCCCTGGCCCCAAAGGTTTAGTACCCTTACCGCAATTATATTTTTGCCTTTCTTTACTGATTTTTGATCAACCTGGTAAAGCCTTTCTTCCTGATTGCCTGAACTGGAGCCAATCTCCTTTCCATTAAAATAAGTTACATCATTGTGGGCTATTCTGCCCAGCGAGAGCAAAAGGTCCTGTTGATTAAAGGAAGCAGGCAATTCAATCTCTTTTCTGAACCAGACAAACCCATCGTAACTTTTCAATTCGGTATCAGCCCAGTTATTGGGAACAGACATGGTTTCCCATTTCGAATCATCATACCTGTCAGAGATCACCCGCTGCTGCAGACCCTGGTCAGCTGTTTGTATTAGTTGATTTTTAAGTTTTTGTTTACGGTTTATTTCCGGCATTAATGCAGCATAATTGACCGGGTCCTGGTACATTTTATCTATCCGATCCTGATAGGAGGGGAGGGTATACAACATGTCATAACTGGTCCAGGCTTCAGCTGGGGTACCTCCCCAGGAAGAATGGATGATCCCGATAGGAACTCCTTGCTTCTGATGAATATGCCTGGCAAAAAAATAAGCCACGGCTGAAAAACTCCCTACGTTTTCAGGGCTGCTACTGGCCCAGCTGCCTCCCGTCACTTCGTTTAAAGGAACATGACTTACTGTTTTAGGCACAGTATACAACCGTATCTGCGGATAGTCAGCCCGGGCAATTTCCTGTTCGTAGTTGTTAACCTCCCAGGAGAGGTTCCATTCCATGTTAGATTGACCGGAGGCAATCCAGACATCTCCCAACATAACATTGGTGTAGGCTTTTTGCCGGGATTCTCCTGAAATGGTCAATTGAAAGGGTCCGCCAGCCGGACTGGGGGCTAAATAAGCCTGCCAGGTGCCATCTTCAGCGGCCATGGTAGTAACATCCTGTTGACCCATGTTTACTTTTATTGTTTCTTTCGGATTTGCCCTGCCCCAGATCCTGATGGGCTGGTCTCTTTGTAAAACCATATGATCGGCAAATATGCGGGGTAGCCAAAGGTCGTATCCGGAAAATGCCGCCTCCATTTCTGGTTTCACAACATTGGTCCAGGTCGCATAACCTTTTTGATTCATATGCAGGTTATCGTTTAAAAAAATGTCGGTCATGACTGTGCCATCCTGATTGAGCATCGGGGTACTGGTATCCAGGTAATTCAGATAACCGATCTTAGCAGAATAATCTTCAACAAGTTGGTTGGCCCGGCTCATCACCGGCCATAATTCCCATCTGCTTGGAGAAGGCTTAATGGCAATGAAGTATAACCGGGCTTCGGGTAATTGCTGATGAATATTTTCGGCAAGTATTTTATAGTTTTCCAGGATCTCTTCCGGGGAATAGCCCATGGCAACATCGTTATCTCCGGCATAAACAGCCACAATCTGTGGTTGGTAGGGATAAATGACCCTGTCTGCATAATAGTTGACTTCTGGCAGGGTGGCACCGCCAAATCCCCGGTTTAAAACTGGTAAACCAGCCAGGTCTTTTTCCAGGTTTTGCCACATTCTCACACTTGAACTTCCGGTAAAAAGTATGCCCTCAGAAAGGGGAAAATCCCGGATATCCTGTTGTTCATATTGCCTGATCTGATCTTCAAAACGATCCAGTCGGGTAGAGTCTAATTTTTCTGCGGTTAACTGGAATGGTATGGACCATAAAAAGATGGCCAGTAGCAAAATGCAGGATCTGTTTTTCATTGTAATTTGTTTAAGCATTTTCGTTATTCTATTACTTCAGAGGTAAAGGTATTCAGGCTTTGCTTGGGCAATACCAGTCTTATGGATCTTTCATTTACAGGTATCTCTTTTTCCAGGACCATATTATTTTGTTGATCGGTTTTGATCCAAAACAACGAAGAAGCGGGTATATTGGTTATTTCTATTTCCCTGGGGCTGTCATCATTATTGATGACCTGTACCATAAAATACTGATCATCGCCGGTAGCCGCCATTGACCAGATTGCCGGGTCACTGCTTTCACTTTCTACCAGCCTTGAATCAGGAGGAAGGTAATCGTTGAATTGTTTGATCACGTAATAGGCCGGATATAACTCATCCTGGTTTTGGCCCAAAGGAAAATTATTTTGAAAAGTCCAGTACTGCAACACTGTGGCCTGGCTAAATTTAAGCACCCGATGGGAGATTTTGGCCAGCCTGAAACCATTGTCCCAGGTAGGATACATGTCTTTATTTTTGTAGAGCATGGCATCATAGCCTAATTCGGCACACCATACTTCTTTGTCATGTTGATGAGCCAATTGGGCAATGTTGATAAGTACATCATTGGATAGATTTTCAGCCCACCAGCTGTGGTAAGATACAGGCCCCAGGTAGCTTTGAATGGAAGGTTCTTCCAGTAATACCTTAGCGTATTCATACAAGGTTTGAGGATTATGGGCATCAGCCACCAGAAATTTGGTTTTTAAACCCAATCTTCGAAAATGGGGTCCGGCTACTTGGATGAAATTAATGATTTCTTCCGGAGAAAAAATGATCTGGTATCCACCGGTGGCTTCATTAAAGGAAAAGTAATCGGCTTCTACTCCGTAATCATTTTTTGCAACATACAAAAAGGCTCCGATGGATTCGGCTGCTTCGCGGTACATGTCCGGGCTAATCTTTCTTTGAGCACTTTGTTCGGGATTGGCAATCATCCATTCCGGACCATCCCAAACGGAGGCGGTGAAATTGATCACCCCATACTGTTCCTTCATTTCCTGCAGTAGTCCAAATAAACCGGTAATGGGATCGGCATAATTAAACCGGGCCAGGTTCATGCTGTTAGGCTGATCATTATCATTTTCTGGTTCCCATTTTCTGATAGGGAGCGCTATCCGTACATATTGTGGAGATAATGTTTTAAGGGTAAATATCCCGATCTCATCCTGAGCCCGGTCAGTATAGCGGGCCTGACAGTAATTTCCACTGATCGACCTGATGGTTTGATAGGTTTTAGCTGTTGAAACATTAATGGTCACAATGGAATCATTTTCCTGGGCTTGTACCTGGATTTTCAGAATAATTAAAATGAGCAGTAATACGTTCTTTTTCATAATCATGGGCTTTTAAAATAGGGTCAAAAACATCTACCGGTGAAAGCTATTGGTGATAAAACGAAGGGCATCCTTGATTCCGGAGCGCCAGTAGGACCAGGTATGGCCACCTTCCCTTACCCGGTATTCATGGGGAATGTTTCTTTCCCTTAAAGTAATGTGCATCAATGAATTCCCTTTGTAAAGGAAGTCATCATCTCCGCAGTCAATATACCATTTTACTGATTTTAATTGATCCTCCGGTAACGTTTTGGCTAAATGTAAGGCGCTGTATTTATAATAGTTATCTGTCAAGCGTTCTTTGCCTTTCAGATCTCTGCCAAAAAGTTGTCCGTATAGCCGGTTATAGGATTCCTGATCCATGGCTAATATTTCCTCATCTGCCCGGTATGCGCTGGAAAAGGGAGCACAGGCAGCAAAAAGATCCGGATGCCGCATGGCCAGGATGGTAGAACCATACCCACCCATGGAAAGACCAGCAATGGCTCTGAATTGCTTTTCGGCCCTGATTTTGTAATTATCTTCAATATAAGGCATGAATTCCTGGATAAACATATCTTCCCAGGGTGCCTTTTTTTGATAGTCATTAATATAAAAAGTAACGCCTCCATCGGGCATCACGATGATCATTGGAGTCACTTCTCCGGTTAAAATACCCTGATCGGCAGCATAATTGACTTCGCCAAACTGAACCCAGGCGGTTTCGTTATCTGTATAGCCATGGAGCAGGTATAAAACAGGATAGCGGCGGTTGGAAGTTTCGTAATCCGGAGGTAAATACACTGAAAATCCTACTTCCTGATTCATGGCCTGACTGTTAAACTTCAAGTTTTCAATGACAGTTCCCTGCTTGATATTCTGAGCCTCTATATGCTGGGATATGATGAAAAGTACTACGAGCAAAATGTTTTTCATAAATTATTAATGGGGTTTATGTTTTACTGGTTATAAAATTAATGTATTTTAAAGACTCGACAGCAATACTGACACATTTTTGATCAAGGAGGCTGATTTTTTATTTAATACACCAACACAGGCAGCATGATTCCGTTGAAGCGGCATACTGACTATAGTAATTTTGGATCATTACTAAGCTTGAGTTAAAGAGATTCTCCTAATTTTGGGGAGGAAATAATACCGGAAGGGAATAGGTACGGCTATTCTCCGGCTTCCCTGAGGGATTGGATTTTTTCAGCTCCAGGTATCCCCGCTCATCGTCGGGAGGATTTTGATAGGTCAGGGTGGCTTCAAAAGGCACAAAATTATCCGTCATCCATTTACCCCGCGCTTTGGCTGTTGCCTCAGCTATTATATTTTTATCTTTATCTATTAGCACCACCGGAAATTGTCCTTCAAAGAACCAACTGCCTCTGGCTTTCCCTTTTACTGTTAAGGGTGAACTAATATCTTTATTCGGTAGTGGTTGTTCTAATTTAATCTGTCCAGCATTTTGTTTGTTTCGGGTCTGACTGAAGTTAAAGGATTGCATCATGTTTTTCACAAGTCTGGCTGACTGCTGATTTACCTGTCCCGTCCTTTCTATCCTGTCCCCGGTCATGGGATCACAGGATTCCATGGCTATCTTTTCCCCCGACACCTCATCATAGCAAGTTACTTCTGCTTCATCTATGGCTATCTGGGCAAATAAAAATCCATTTTCCCAGGAAGCTGGCTGAGAAACAGGCTGTAGATAATAAGCCCAGGGGGTTCCATTTTCCAGCAGGAAAACAATAGATTCAGATGGATCGACCTCCACATTTAAAGGAATCTGGCCATTATAATTATCCAGGGAAGATTGTTTGCCACTGGGTAATTCGGTGCCGTAGCCATAGGGGAATATACTTAAAAAAGAAATGGAATAGTCAGCATGAACAGTGATAGGGGACTCAAATGCCAAGTTTTGGGGATTATGATAAAGATTGATAATGGGGAAGGGCCCAGACAGATTATTTTCTGCAACTTGCCAGGCCTGAGGGAATTCTATAGAAAAATTAAAATCCTGGTTGTGATAATTTTTCCAATTGATAGACTGAACCGGCCCATTGTTAAATTCCTGGTCAGTGGGAGGTGTTTCTATCCGATTGTTTTCCTGACCGGAATTGTTTTCCTGTTGCAGACTTGTATTACAGGATATCAGTAAAGAAAGTACTAAAAAGAGTACAGGGATAGTAAACTTCATATTATCAGATTTATTCAGGTGCAAAAAAATACCAGCCTCTTTTGTTTTTATAAAAAGTAAAACGGGTTTTGGTTATAAAAAAACAGGATAAAATTACAATTGGCATTCAAAGGGAGAAAAACCACCATTTAAAGTCCCAGGCTTACTTCCAGGTCGAAATCAATGGTATTGATCTTATGAGCTGGCACTGTGATGATCAGATTGGTGGTTTCCTGGTTCAGGTCCAGGTAAAATTCTTGCGGATCTGTGTAGCCTTCCAATTGCCTTGCCCCCTCAGCTTCTACAGAAGCAATGGGTAAATCAGTGACAATTTCATAGCCCCTGTATTGATTTTCTCCCAGGGTCAGCATGTTTTTCTCTCGAATAGTCATCGAAAAATCCATAATTGGTTCTAATTCACCGGATTTCAGATGAACCTCTGCCAGTTCAAATTTTTCAGCTTTACCACCCCATTTGATCATAACGTCGGCAGTTCCTTTCACCTGAATAGATTGTGAATGCTCATGAGGCAGGCCAAAAGTAAAGAATGTACCACTGAATGCATCCGAGACTTTATAAAACTTATAGTCACTAAACTGCCAGCCTACCTGCTCTTCCGTAAAGAACCCCTTTTTATTCAATTCTACCAGGATATCCCTGCCCAGACGGGACAAATCATTGCCTTGGTCATCCAGAACCTGATACCGGATATTTTTCACCGCCAAATACTCTCCACCAATCTTGCTGAACAGCAAAGTGAAACGGGTAGAGGCGAAAGAACGGCCAAAGTTTCTCTTTTTGAGGGAAAGTTCTACAGGATTGATTTCGGCATCCTGGGTCAGGGCAGGCTTACTGGTAAACCCAATCAATATAATCAGAAGCAAATGTTTAACGGTCATAAATGGATCTTTAACGACAAATTTAGAGATTATAATCATGAAAAGGGGGGCGTTTTCAAAACTTTATCTTGATCCTGCATAAGTTTTTAAGTGCTGCTACAAAGCTGGTAAATTTTACTGATGGAATCTGCCTGGCCAACATTTCCCGGAAAAATAATGTAGCTTAATCCGGGAAATCTGGCCTCTGGACCCAGTTCCCAAACCGGCACCCCCGCTTGTATCTGCCCCAGGACCCGGGCTTTTTTCACCTTTAATCCTTTGGTGGCAATATCACTGGAGGTGATGCCACCTTTGGCGATGATAAACCGGGGCGAAACTTCCAGGTTTTCCACAATGCTTACCAATGATTCTGAAACTTTTTTGCTCAGGGCCAGACTGGCAAATTTATCTGCTTTGCTGACCAACTGACGACTGGTAAATAATACCAGATCCTGATTGTCTGCCAGTTTACGGTTAACTTTTATTATTAAAGAACTGACATACTGATCAGCCTGATCTTCCATCACTTTACTCACTTCAAATTCCAACCCCTGACAACCTTTTTGATGCTGCAGGAGATGGTGGAGCTGACTGGTACTTTTAGGGACATGTGATCCTACAATGATCAAGGCACCATTTTTCTGATGTAATTTTAATTCCTCTTTTTTTAAAAGCGGTTTTACTGCCAAACCTCCTAAAACCGGCACTATAGAGGCTGCTGTACGTAAAACATAGGGCTGTTTACTTTTTAAAAGCGCCAGGCTGAATATTTGCAGATCCGCATAGGCGGCAGCATTTACCACGCAAGTAGTTCCAGCAGGTAAATGATCAAATTTTTCCCTGATGCGGCCTGGATCATTTTGACGGATCTCCTGCAGGTCAAATGACACTACCGATCCTTTTTTAACTTTTCCTGCTGTTTTTTCCTCTACATAAGCTTTGAGATCTGCATTTTGATAGCCAAAGGTTTTATCCTGCGCAAATGGCGTTTGTGAAGCAGGAATTAACTGATCATCTTCCTCAACATAATGGATATCATTGATGGTGTAGCGCCCGCCTTCAAAAAATGCAGGTACCAGGATCTTTAATGCCTCAGGAATTCCTAAACCCCGGGCCAGGGCATCTACCTCAGCCGGATAATGTCCTCTTAAGGTGGAATCACCCCTGCTGATCACTATGACCTTTTTCAGCAGATTTTCAGAAGCTTGCCGGATATTTTGACCTATTTGTAAAGCTAAGTCAGTGGCGGCCTGTTCAGACAGGCTGCGTGAATTGGTTAAAATATAGAATAGGGAGGTTCCGGATTTTAACTCTGACAGGATACTTTGGTAGTCCCAGCTGGTCAATACCGGTATGTCATATACGGTTTGGGTACCGGTAGGGTCATCATCCAATACAATGACAGAAAGACCTTGCTGTTGACTATATCCTCTTATTTCATCCAGCAGGTTTATTTTGGGTTCAGCCGGTAAACGGGCAAAGAGGACTGACTTGTTCTCTGATTTTAGCATAAGGAATCCTTTAGATCCTGAAATTTAAAAAAATTATTTAAATACAACTGTTTTCTACAGCATAGCTATAATAAAAATTGTAATTTTAACTGTAGTGGAATTGAGAATAAATATTTTGATTAAATTGATCCTGCTTGTATTTTCCTTGATCAATTGCCCTGCTGAAGCTAAAACTGACCATTTAGTAGAGGGATTTGTGTATAATGATTTTAATCGAAACTGCAGAAAAGATGCCGGGGAAGCCGGAATTGCCGGAGTGCTGGTTTCCAATGGAAAAGAAATAGTGGCAACCGACTCCTGCGGAAAGTATCTGATTTGTTTAGGTCAGGATTCTCTGTTATTTGTGATCAAACCTGGCTCATTGGCCTATGCCCGGAATGCTGATAATCTGCCAAATCATTATTTGTATGTTAAACCGGGTTTGTTGAATAATTTTCCTTTGTATGAGGATGGGACAGTGGATTCTTTTTCAGTATGTCTGATGGGAGATCCACAGGTGACTGATCAGACTGAACTTGGATATCTGGCCCAGGTAATTCAGCAGGAACTGGTTGGTCGGGATTACCAACTGGGCATTTGCCTGGGAGATGTGACCAGTGACCAACCAGACTTGATGAAGTCCGTCAATCAAATCATTTCCAGCCAGGGTCAACCCTGGTTTTTTGTATTGGGCAATCATGACCTGGATTTAGCCGCCAAAACTGATCATCAATCCAGGGACAGGTTTGAAAAGATCTATGGCCCCTCCACATATGCTTTTAATCAGGGCAAGGTACATTTCTTAGTTTTGAATAATGTAGTCTATCCTCATGGTCCGGGAAAATCCTTTACCATCGGACTTTCACCAGATCAGTTTGAGTTTATCAGGAATGATTTGAAATGGGTGATAAAAGATCAGCTGGTGGTTTTATTGATGCATTTGCCTTTAACTGCACTGTCCCAGGATCAGCGGCAAAAATTGATGACCCTACTTGAACCATTTCCTCACCAGTTTTCTGTATCAGCTCATTTACATAACCAGCAAAAACATTTTTTCAGGCTGAAAAACGGGATCATTCATCCTCATTTTATTTGTGGTACTATTTCAGGCGATCACTGGCAGAAGTTACCGGATGAAAAATTTCCTGTCTCCCTCATGAATGATGGCACTCCTCCGGGGTATTGGCAGTTTCACTTCAAAGGCCATCAATATAGTTATGATTATCATCCCTGGCTTGCTCATTTGAAGGACAAAATGCATGTAATGATTGACAAACCCTACCGCGCTTTTGATAATTTTCGCCTGAAGGTGGTGGTCAATTTCTACGAAGGTAGTGATTCGACAAAAATTCAATACCGGGTGGGGAACAACGACTGGAAAAACATGAAAAAGGTAAATCTGAACGATTTGTTATACACCCGGCGTTTCAAAAGCCTGATGGAAAACACTCCCAAATCCGGATTTCTGCGGGCCCCATCCTTTCCCATGGCCAGCCGCCACATTTGGATCGGTGACTTTCGTTTTCCTCTGGCTGATTCAGTCAAAACCCATCAGGTAGCAGTGAAGGTACTGGATGACCTGGGTAGGGTTTATGAAAAAACCATTTCCTACAGGTTAGCACATTAAGGTTTGCAGATGGTAGCCAAGGCTCCCTCTAAGGTTGAACCAGGTCTGCCGGATCACCCAACCCTAATTCCTCCAGCACATAATCTGTGTAATCATGTACCGGATTGGAATATACCATGATCAATTCACTGGATTTATCCAATAAATAATCAAGCTTGTGTTTCCGGCAAACTTTTTCCACTGCTTCATATATTTTATCCAGCTCGGGCTGAATGATTTCCTTCTTTTTCAGGAAAAAAAGGCCTTCCGGTCCAAAAACCTGATATTGATATTCAATGGCCTCCTTTATTTTAGCTTCAATTTCAGCTTCCTTTTGACGGATCATTTCAGGTGTTAGCAGCACCTCTTCAGCAGCTAACTGGTTTTCCATCTTTCCAATCCGGATGTACTTATGCTTAACTTCTTCCATCCAGGCTTTACTCAGTGAATCCACATTTTGCTGAGCCTGTTGATAGCCGGGCATTTGCTTTACCACGTAGTTAGAAGAAAAGTGCCCGAATTTTTGAGCCCATGTGGCATGCTGCACAAACGTTAAGAGTAAGATGATCAAATAATATTTCATAACAGAAAGATGAATACCAGATAAAAAACGCAAGGGCTCTTTTGAAATTGTGGAATAATAACCCTAAGATAAATTGATCAAGATCAACTGACTATATCAGGGCCAATTCTATGACGGATCAGAAGTTCCACGATATCATCTAAACTATTTTCATGATCAGCTGCAAATTTTAACCCGGCCTGATTCAATTTTTCCAGGTTTTCCGGGTGGGCATTATCCATGGCCGGATCTACCTCAACTTCCCTCAGGTCCACCTGTAACCGGTAATAGCAACTACTGTCTTCCGGACCGAGGGTATCATAAATTTGCCTGAGCTGGTAATCTACGGTTTCCGCATTACCCGACATCATGATTTCTATCAAGGGCCGGATCCAGCCAATAGCGCCCCAATCTTTGGCTTTATCATAGGGAAACTGTTCTTTGGCAGTTCCTGTTCCAATTGAAATAATGATCATATCTTTGGCAGTAGGTTTTGCCAGCTGCTTGGCCGGAAATACCATTTTTCGGGCTTCTGCATAGGCACACAGGGCAGGATTGTTGGCAAATACTCCACCATCGATCAGAGGGTAAGTAGCTCCCAACTCCGAGGTAACGGCCGCCGTTTCAAAATAAGTGGGGGCTGCAGTAGATGCCCGCAAAACATCAGTAACTTTAAAATTTTTACTTTCGCTATTGGCTTCATGAGAAGTGAAAAAAACTGATTTTCTATGGAAAATATCATAAGCTGTGATCAGGCAGGGTTTTTCCAGTTCGTTGAGCTTTAGTTGACCAAAATATTTTTCCAGTACCTTTTCAATATGCTCTGCCGGATATTTTTCGTCAAAAATACCCCCTATCAACTGGTTGAAAATGTTGGTTTTGAAAATTTCAGGACCTTCTTTCATGTAAAGGTCCAGCAGGTCAGACATGGTGTAGTGTGGGTCTGGAGTAAGCATTCCTCCCACCAGGATACTGCCAGTACTGGTACCGCCTGCCAAGTCAACACAATCGGCTAACCTTGCATTTTGATCATTTAGTTTTTGCTGCAGCTTCTCTTCAATCACTTTCAGTATGGTAGCAGGAATAATTCCCCGGATTCCTCCTCCGTCAATGGAGAGAATGACGATTTTATTTGATTCAGGCATATTTTTAAGGTTTAAGTTGAATTTCAATTGATCCTTAAATATAGAAAATATTTGGCAGGAATTATGAAAGAATAAATGGCTAAACACCTATTGTACTGATATTTAGACCTATTTTTTAATTTTTTTCTTTTGAAGCTTAAAACCTTTTTGACCCGGAGGCATCAAACCCATAAAAATAGCAAGTTTAAAAAATCTTAATCATCATGAAAAAATCCTTTAATCTTTTAACAGTTATTCTTATTGTATTTGTATGGGGAGCCAGATTAAATACGGCTGAAGGGCAAACCCGTAAACAAAAAATGGACCGGATAGAAGACCGGGTAGACCGCCGGGAAAACGAGCGTGATCGCAAAGAAGACTGGCGGGATTTACGAGAGGATCGCCGGGATGTACCTGAAGATTTCAGGGATAGAAGAGAAGATCGTCGTGATGCTAAATTCCAGGGAGGCCAGAGGGACAAAATAGAAGACATCAGAGATCGTCGTGAAGATGTCCGGGATCGAAAAGAAGATATTAGAGATCAAAAGGAAGATATCAGAGACCGCAGGGAAGACAGAATAGACCGCCGTGAAAATCGCCGTGATCGCAAGAATTGAAGATCGTTGCATATAAATAGGCCGGCTGAAATAGATTTAGACCGGCCTTTTTGTTAAAATAGCTGTTATTCACAAATATTAATTGAAAAATCCCCAAAAATTGGGATTGATTTACCCTTAGTTTATTACCATATTTATCACCAAGGATAGGGTAATATGTTTAGGAAAAGTATCAATCATCGTTTTTGGGTAGTCCTTTTGTTAGGGATCATCATTGGAGGCTTTTATTATTTTTATTTTTTTATCATCGTAAAAAATAAACAGGATAACCTTACCCAACGAGGGTATCGAATCCTGCGGCAGATTGACCAGAATATGCAGGAAAAATACCAGAATTATTCCGGTTCCACTTCTAACTATAAAAATCAGGATCTGGTAATCGATTCCATCCTTATCAAAATATTGCAGGAACTAAGCAGCCGGATGGTGGAAAATCAGCTTACCATGTCTGATGTTGAACAAAGCATTTCCATCCTGAATCGTTATAATGTAAAACCGGAGGATAAGCTTTACATAAAAAAACTGATATATGGATGGGTAGAAAGTTACCGGGGAACTTATGCTGAAATCCTGCAAAATCAAAACCGGGTACAGCAACTGAAGGAATTCTTTTTTCTTAAGCAGAACAATAAAATCAATACCTGCCGGGATACTTGTATAGATCGTATTAAACCTGACCCTGCTTATTTATTGATTGGAAGTGAAGTAATCCAGGACCGTAAAGATACTGTCAGAAATTCCATTCATTATTATGTGATGATTGAGGATTTACTGGAAGGATTAAAATTTGATAATTTTTTTGATAACCTGCTGGTTAGGTCTGAATCGGGCCAGGTTGTTTACAGTGAGGTTAATCAACCTCATAATTATGATACCCTGGCTGGATATGAAAAAAATACTGGTATTAAGATCAATTCTTCCAGGATACAACTGGCCGGTGTCAATTACATCATATTTACCCATCCCACCAGGATAGCAGGAGAAAAATATAACCTGGTGGGTTTGATCGCAGATTCTTCGTTCAACCAGCTTTCCTACCAGATCAATCCATTCCTGGTCATTACGGTGGTCACCTTGATTCTGCTTATTTTAATCTTTATGCCGCTTTTAAAATTAGTGATCATGAGCAAGGTAGAAAGACTTAAAAGCAGCGACATCTATTTTTCCGGTATTTCACTGATATTGCTTTCTACCATGTTCACCTTGCTTTTTATTGGTGCCTATAATGCCATTAATATTGAAAGCAAGCTGGTTAAAGGCCAGTTAAAAAATTTAAATGAAAGTATTCAATATTCTTTGAATCATGAACTGGACCAGATCATGGATCAGTTATATCATTTTCCAGATACCACTGACATTCAATTTGTTATCCTGAAAGATCTGTCCCGGAAAAGTTATCCTGAATTCAATGAAGTTTTTTCGATGGATGAAGTGGGCTTTATTGAAAGATATATTTGTACGGCCTATCCTTACCTGGTGAGCAATGATTCTCTCAAGCGCCGCATGAATATGAATCTGCAAAGCCGTGACTATTTTCGCTACGCCAATTCAGGAAAAGACCTTTGGATTCATGATACCAGCAGGTTTTATATGGAATCCATTTATTCATATACAACTGGCCTGATAGAGGCAGCGATATCTATTCCCAAGGCCAATGAACCAGGTGTTCTGGCTCTGACCAGTCCTATATATTCCCTTTTGGATGTAATTCTGCCCTATGGTTTCCAGTTTGCCGTCATTTCTCCGGAGGGAGAGGTGCTTTTCCATTCACGCAAAAACAGAACCCTGCGGGAAAACCTGATCCAGGAGAGCGGCAACAGTGAAGAATTGCTGAAACTTATCAATCAGAGGGTTGCAGCCGGAACTTTTTTGAATTATAACACCATAGATCATCATGCCTATATTGCTCCTTTAAATAAAACACCACTTTTTCTGATTACTTTTTATCCGGAAAGTGTAAATCAGGCCCGAACAACCTTTGTCCTGATTTCAGCAGCTTTATTTATGTTGTTGGTCCTGGGTATTATTTTTATACTGAGCCTTATGGTACAGATCAATAAATCGCACCCCAATCATTTAAAAGGCCGTGAGTTTTCTTTTCACTGGATGCTGCCCCAGGTCACTTCCAACCGGAAATACCTTTACCTGATCCGTTTTAATCTGGTAGTACTGGTATTTTTAATCTGGTATTTATTAGTGGTGGAACTGGTGATCCCTACTATTTTAATCATCCTGATCACCACCCTTTTAGTAAACCTGATCATGTTTGTAATTCTCAATCAGGTGAAGTCCAGATTTTTATTCAGACAAAAAAAGTACCTGGCTGAATCATTGATCATTCTGATTCTGCTGTTAACAATATTTTCCTGGTTCATGATAAACTGGAGGGACGGTTATGGTTTTCTATTATTTTTCAGTGTGCTAATTTTTGTTTCTTTTTATTGGGTAATATGGAAGCGGAAAGGCATAACCGGCAACAATTTTGTGGCCAAACCCAAGGTTTTCCGCAATTATAACCTTTTTATCCTGACCTGGATACTGACTGTGTCTGTGTTGCCTTCCCTTATTTTTTATAAAATGGTTCACAATCATGTTAATCAACAGTGGATTGTCCAGAGTCATTATGATATAGCCCGGCAAATTGAACTAAGAAAAAACAGATTGAGCAGTGAAAACCTGGATTCAGTACAATATGCTCATAAATCTTATCCTACCGTAGGGAATTATATGAATTTTTATCATGATTCCCACTTTGCAGATTTTACCTGTTCAGACAAATCCTCAAAAGCCATAGATCTTCATTTATTCGATCTGCTGACCAGTAAGATGGGCTTTTTGCCCCAGCCTATTAATCTTAGCTGGTTACAGGATTCTGTCAGCAGTATCAAAAGTTTCAGGCAGGATAACCGGTTATTTAGCTGTTGGCAAAGCTATCAGCCCGATTACCACCATCATTTTACGGCCCAAACCAGAACTTTTGGTTTTCCTTTCTGGTCTGATTCCAATTCTTCGGGGGAAGACCTGTTGTATTTTTTACTGGCCATACTTATTTTAATATTGATGTATCAGCTGGTAAGGTACAATACACAAAAAATCAGGCCCTTGTATTTTCCTGATATCTTTAAACCAGATCAGCAAGAAATAGCCAGGCAATTAAAATTGAAAAGAAATATTTTACTGGTAGGGCTACCTTTATCCGGTCGGGCCAGATTTATGAAGTCTATCTTTAAAAAAATCTCCTATTCCATCATTGAATTTAATCTGGTAGACCTGGAAGAATCCCAGGATAAGCTTATTCACATGATATTGAGGCAGGAACCCGAATATATATTATTGAAAAATTTCGAATATAATTTTAATGACCTGGTATTTAATCGCAAAAAGTTAAAGTTACTGGAAAAATTGAATGCGCTGGACCACAATGGGGTAATCATCTGCTCCACTTTGAGTATCAATCAAATTCTGGACGATTACCTTAATCGGTTGGAAAATAAAAGCCTGGAAAAGGAAATCCGCCAACAGATATTAGCTGACATTGATCGATGGGAAGCTTTACTTTATAATTATTATACTGTTGTATATCCTTTGACTACCAATATGCCACTGAAATATCAGGGGCAGGAAGTTTTGTTAAAGAAGGAATTGCATAATGGAGATTATTTAGCTAAAATGAAAGGCTTTTTATCCAACTATTATCAATTGTCCCGGGTCAGGCAGGTAAGTCATGAACTAGAAGAAAAAATCATCCTCAAAGTTCAGGAGATGGCCTCCTCCTATTATTATGCCATCTGGAATAATTGCACATTTATGGAAAAATACGTTTTGTATGACATCGCTGATGACCGCTTTGTAAATTCCAAGAACAAATCGACCATAGATTTGCTGGCCAGCAAGGGGTTGATCAAATGGCGCCGCGGCTGGGGAATTATGAACGAAAGCTTCCGTAATTTTATTCTTACTTCAACTCCTGGCAACGAAGCCCTGAAGATGGAAAAAGAAGCTCAGAAAAGAGGTAATTGGAATAAGTTTAAGTTAGTATTTTTAATTGTTTTTCTGGCCATTTTAGTTTTATTCATCCTGGCTGAACAGGATGTGGTAAATAAAGTATCCGCTATTGTAACCGCCCTGGCAGCAATGGTTCCGGCTATTTATAGCCTGGGCCGTAATTTATGGTCTGGCACCGGCGGTACTGAAGTGTAATTTGATCACAGACAATATTTCCTTCTGATATAGGTTAATTAAAGAGAATTTCCTACATGAGCAATATAACGTCCTGTTTTAGAATTTGAATCTATGGGATAAGGCGTATATTTAGAATTCTGTTAGAATAAAGAAAATAAGTTATGATTAGTTATTACCATTTCTGCAATTTACCTGATGAAGAACAGTCAGACTTTGTTCTGACAAATGGCCACTTCTTATGTTCCATTGACCGAGCGGAATATAAAATAGGATTGTATCACTTGTTTGATTTCTTTGTGGAAGTATTCTTCTATAAGCTTGATAATTCAATTGTACGGATCCGTCCGTTCCGCAGCATGGTTTACCTGGACCCTTATTTGAAAGAGGTTGATATTTCAGAACTGAAAGCGGTATGATCTTGAGCAGGAATAATTCCTGCATAACTTTTTACTAACCTGCTATGAAACACCATCCCTGATCTGATCCGGTCAGGTTTATTATTTTACTTCGGGCCATACTGCCTGCCTGGCTTTTCCCGGGGTAAAATCAAAATTCATTTTGGGCATTGCTGCATTTACCTGGTTCATCCATTTCCCCAGTTCCCCTAACATTTGACTTACTTTTTCCGGATATTGATTGGACAGGTCATGCTGTTCAGCAAGGTCCTGGCCCAGGTTGTACAACTCAATGATGCCATCTTCATAGAATTCAATTAATTTCCATTCGTTTTGCCTGATCACGCCATATGGGCCTTCAGGAGAACCGGGGTGATAGTGGGGATAATGCCAGAACATCAGACTTCTGTTTAACCGTGCATCCGGATCAGATAGCAGAGGCAGCAGATCCAGACCATCCACATCTATCTCATTTTGCTCTAAACCCAGATTATGCACCAGGGTAGGGTATATATCTATGGTGTTAACCATGGCTTCGGTTGTAGTACCTGGCTGAGTTATTTGAGGCCAGTAAATGATCATTGGCACCCGTAAACCACCTTCATAGGCAGCACCTTTGCCTCTGCGCAGGGGTAAATTGCTGGTGATATCCAGGAAATTCCCCTCATTATGAGTAAGTCCTCCATTATCACTAAGGAATATAATAATGGTATTTTGTTCCAGGTTTAAAGATTTCAGCGCCTGCCTGATGCGGCCTACACTTTGATCCAGGCTGCTGATCATGGCTGCATATACTGCATTTTGGTGTTGATAGGTAGTATCCAGGATATTCTTATATTTTTTTATTTCCTCTGGTTTGGCTTCAATCGGTTTATGCACGGCATAATAAGAAAGTTGGATGAAAAATGGGTCATCATTCCAATCCTGAATTAAATCAATCGTTTTCCGGGTAAGGTAATCGGTCAGGTATTCACCTTCATGTACATCTTCCAGTTTCAGTTGGTTAGGTAAAAAATAGCCTCCCGGAGGTAGTCCATAGGATGTGCCACCAATATTAATATCAAACCCATGTTTTTCAGGGTAGTAGTTTGGTTCACCCAGGTGCCACTTTCCTAAATGGGCGGTATGATAACCAGATCGTTTAAAGACCTCCGCCAAAGTGACTTCAGATAAAGGCAGTTGCTGAGTCCAGACCGGTTCTTTAAGCTGGGCCCAGGGACGCTGATAATCTCTTTTAAATGGAATCCAGTCGGTCAGGTTGAGACGGGCCGGATATTTTCCGGTGAGTAAGGCTGCCCGGGTAGGTGAACAGACTGCTGCGGCGGCATAGGCCTGGGTAAACTTCAATCCATCACGGGCTAATTGATCCAGATGAGGAGTTTGATAAAAATGGCTGCCATATCCGGTGAGATCGGTCCAGCCAAGGTCATCTGCCAGCATGATGATGACATTATGTGGTTGAGCCCTGGCTGAAAAAGTAATGGTGGCCAGGCAGATCAAAAAAATCAATTTTTTAAACTTCAAACTATTTTCTTTTATATATAATGGCCATGCCGTCTCCTTTTTCTTCTGAAGCCATGATAATCTGCATCAGGTAATCAGGGTTTTCGGCCATGGCGCTGAGGAAGTCCTGCATGGCTGACTGAAACCGGATTACATTGTCAGCCACAATGATAGCATCCCCAGCCAGTTTTGGTTGGATGGCTTTAAAATATTTATAATAATCACTTTTCATGGCATCAATGAAAACAAAGTCAATATTTCCTTCCAGGTCTGGGATTACCTTCAGCGCATCACCTTGTTTTACTTCCACTGTTTTATTCAGACCCATTTTTTGTACATTTTCCTGGCACTTTTGGACCATGGAAGGGTCAATATCTATGGTGATCAATTTGCCACCTGTGGCTTCAAAACCCATACCCATTACTATGGCCCCATAACCGGTGGCTGAACCAATTTCTACACCTCTTTGGGCCTGACTGCTTTCCACCAGAATTCGCAGTAAATTGGCATCGCCAGGGGTGGTATTAAGACCTATTCGGTCAAAGTCTTCAATGAACTTCATCCGGAACTGATACTTTTCAGTTTCATTCATCTGGTTCACTGATTGACTTTGGCAGGAAAAATTTATTCCAATGGTCAGGATCAGCCATGTTAAAATCCACCTCGTGTTCATAATATTTCAGGTTTATAATATCATTTAAAGATATGGTATCTTAAGCAGATTTTAAACAGTTTGAGCAAAAATCAAGATCAAAATCATTTGGATAAACCGGTAAAATTCAGGATTTTTTTTCCGGGTGAAGATAAATTGGCTGATCAGAAAGTTGTAACGATGGCTGTAATTATGCAGGTGTAATATGTTACAAAGCCTTAAAAATTACTATTTGGCTGGCATGTAAGCAGGAAGGATGAAGTGTAGACATACTGTAATATTCTTTGTAAAGTATCTGCCTGAACAGTTGTGGTTTATGAAAATGACTGGCATTAAAATAGTACAAAAAAATTATGTTTAAGGTGTAATGAAAAAGTGATTTAGGGCTTTAAGATATTTCATAATATTTTTCTTTGGTTTATTGGCATACATGTAAGTTTATGGCTGGTATGGGGCTATCAGATTTAGAATTTTTGATAATTTTAACTGATAAGAATGAATAACATATCTGGAATCTGAAAGGATGGATTCCGGAACCAAAATGTTTAATAAATACAATTAATTAGGTTTAAATTTATATCCAGTTTTAAAATTTTATTGCATGGAACCATTGATCATTGATGCCACAGACACCACCCCGCATGTAACTTTTGATAATCATAAAGGAATAATGGAAATGAAAGGCGCTTCCTATGACGAAGATGCCACAGATTTTTTCAGTCAAATTATAGATTGGGTGCAAAAATATCAGCAGCAGCCTAATGCTACCATTGTAATGAATCTGCATTTTAAATATCTGAATTCCAGTTCTGCCTATAGTTTATATGAGCTTTTAAAATCTTTTTCAGTCATAAAAAGCAAAGGTACCCATCTTACGATTAATTGGTTTCATGGGGATGAAGATGAAGATATCAAAGAAGCTGGTGAAGAGTACAGTGAATTGTTGGAATTGCCGTTTAATATAAAAGAGATTTAGGTAATAGTAGCTGGTGAGATAAGTAGTAATGTGAGTTTTTGATAGGTTGGTCAGTAATGGTCATTCTACTTGCGCTTTTGCTTTTATTAGCAACTATGCTATGGAATTATTTTGTTGATGGTTTCTGCTTTGTAAAATACATTTTAACTGCCTCATCTTTTGTCCTGTCCGGACGGCACCTTCTTTTTTTCAAGGAAAAAAAGAAGGTAAAAAAATCAAGACTGAAAAAAAATTCCCGCACCTGCCCCGGCCTCTACCCTCGGAGCCATCTTGGCCTGGCACACCAGCCTGCCTGGGGCCATAGCGCGATTGATTGCTTCAAATGTTTAACCATCTCGTAATTCTCTGATATTATGAAGAAGAGATCTGCCATTAAATTAATATATTATTCAACGGCAGTCGGCTCAGCGGAGGTCAGGGATATAGGAAACATTGGATCTGTTTGTAGATAATTGCGGAGCGGGCCCAGACCGAAATGGCTAAGGAGGTGGCCGGCTGGGCCGCGGCAGGCTTCTGGTGAGACGGGAGGCGGGGCAGGCTGTGAGGACCTTTATAGTGAAGATTTTAACAGGGCAACTAAAAAATAAATCGACCTGCTTAGCCATTCAAATTATGATAGTTTGCCATTTAAGCTAACTCAGTTATCGATCCCGCCAGCTTCTTTGTTTGTTGAGTTTCAGGTCTTGTAAAAGGGAAGAAACGGCATTGATGTTGATGCTATAGGATTGGAACCGGCCAAATGGGACCCAGGTGAAGCTCATTTCCCAACAATGCAGATCCCGGTGAATGTTGATACGGGTCATGGTAAATTCCTTATTTTCAAAATCATAACCTGAATTGAAGGTCATTTTCCACTTGTCGGTCAGGCTCAGATCGCCGGAAAAGTCCAGGGATTGGGTGATCTTGCTTTCAGCCAGCCCGGGTTTGGTATAATTGAAAGCGTAATTGATCCTGAGGTTCCAGGGAATGTTGAAATCTACATACAGGTCCGGGTTATTCTGGATGTAGTCCAGTTCTTCCTCTTCCTGCTCGTTGAGTTGGCTACGATCCACTTCTGTTTCCCTTTTCTGAGCTTTTGGGTTAAGGTTGGTGCTGATATTAAAACGGGCATTGGTGATACGGCCAAAGCCCTGACCACGAACCCAGGCATATTCACTCACCCTGACCCCATTGGGTCGTTCATTGGTTCTTACCATGGCATAGGGATCAATATTGGAGCTTACATTAAGATTTACCTTATTATCAAAAAGCCGGGTGACTAACCGCAGGTTGATATTTGATAACTGGAATGAATCGGCCAGGAAATTGTAATTTGTGGAAATGGAAAACTTGTCGATCAAAGGGATCTTTCGGGCCTGATCGGTGGTGTCATTTTTACCTTTAACCTTCATTTCTATATTATTGTCGATGGCTATACCCAACGCACCTCTTTCTCCGGGAGAGGGGGCACCTCTGAACCGGGGCAGGTATTCAGATATCTCCGCCAGTTCATCCTGATAGGTGTAATTCTGATAAAAACCGAAGGTTTTCTTAGACAGGTCCGGGGTATAGCTAAAGCTAATTTCCGGTGTGATCAGGTGCCTGATCCGCTCAATGGATTTGATCTGTGGATTAAAAAACCCGAACACCTGGGTCCTCACCAATGCACTGAAACTGGTGGTGAAGGCGGTGTACAATCCATTTTCCATTTCTGTCATGGCTCTTAACTCTCCCCGGGCTGTATCAAGATCATATATCATTTTTTTGAAGAACAGTTGTTGAGAGTAATTGATCACCGGGCTCACATTGAAATACTTCAAAACGTTGAAGCTGGTGGAGAGGGGAATGTCAAATTTTAAAGGCTGAGCTTCAGATTGCTGGCTTTCAGCCAACCGCCAGATGGTGCCGAAATCATTGAAAAAACTCAGTGTATCCGTTACCGGTTCACCCTCGTCATTTTCATAGGTTACAATGTTTTTGAGTTTTCGGGAATAACGGAAGTCTTGTCCAAAGTAGATCTTTTTATACCAGGCGCTGCTTTTGCCGGGCAGATTTTTTAAGGGATAGATCCTGTTCATGTTCAGGCTGATATCCGGGAAAGTTAAAGTGGCTTGTTTGGTGGCCACATTTTGATTAAAGCGTATGGAGGTACCAAAGGAAAAGGGGGTTCCTTTGAATACCTTGTTAAAGGTAACAGTAGAATTGAACTCCTGCCTTAAATTTCGATTGATATCCAGGGTAGGATTGTTGGTGTTATAGGTGGATGTACCGGCATTGACTGAGGCTGAAAGCCGGCTATTGGTTCTGGATTCAGGATTATGATTCCAGGTGAGCCACAGGTCGTTTTGTTCAGTCTGGTCAACAGGATTTTCAGCGTTTTCAATTTTTTGCCGGTTGTAGCTTAGGTTGAACCGTCCACTATAGGCATACCTTTTTTTGTAAACAGAAGCAATACTTCCCCCCACGCTGCCTTTGGAATAAATCTCTCCCAACAGGGTAAGGTCTATATAGTCGCTGATGCTAAAGTAATAGCCTCCATCCCGCAAAAAGAACCCTCTGCGTCTTTCTTCGCCATAGGTAGGTATAATGATGCCAGATGATTTTTCTCTTTTGTTGGGAAACATCCCAAACAGAAATCCCAGCGGGGTGGGCACATCATTGATCCGCATATGAAAGGGGCCTACCAGAGTGCTTCCCTGGGGTAACTTTTTAAATTTCTGAGCTTCAATATGAAAATGGGGGTGGGGCAAATTACAGGTGGTATACATCATCCCTTCACCGTAGATCACATCATCAGATTCTTTCTTGATCTTTTCTGCATGCATAAAGGCTTCGCCTTGCTGGGTGACCACCCCCGAGATCACTGCTTTTTTAGTGTTGAAGTTGTAGCTCATGCGTTTGGTTTCATAAATCTCGGGGCCATCAGTAAAAATAGGAGTTTCCACCAGTTTTCCGGTAGAGTCAATACGGCCTTCAGCTGAAACAGTATTGGTACTCCAGTCCAGTTCTATCTGATAAGCTTCCAGTTTAATTTCTCCGTAGTTGACTTCAGAATTGCCATATAGCTTGATGATCTTTTTCTGATAATCAAAGTAAAAGGAATCTTCGGCAGAGTATTTGATGGTGGTTTCTATGTCACCGATGCTGTCGGGAGGGACATCAGCCAGGGAATCGCCGGGGCTGAGTTCATTCAAAGAATCTATAGCAATGGTATCAAGTTGATTATCAATGATTAAATTGGCGGAGTCGTATAATACAGGAAGGTTGGTAGTGTCAATCGGAAGTTCCTGACCACAAACCAACCCATAAATCAATAGAAGCGGAATTAAAATTATATATTTATAATATTGCAACCTTTTTTCTGTTTTAAAGAAAAATTAACAATTTTGTGTAAAGTTATCTCAATTACTAAAAAACAGCGAAATATTGTGAAAAATATTATTTTAACTGGTTTCTTTTCCCTGTTTTTTTTGCTGGGCTCCTTCAATGAGGTAGATCTCAAGGCATATGAAGTAAAACGCGTAATCATTGACGCCGGACATGGTGGTAAAGATACTGGTACAAGAGGTTCTTTTACCAGGGAAAAAGATATTGCCTTAGACATTGCCTTAAAAGTTGGGTCAATCATTAAAGAAAATCTTAAAGACGTAGAGGTAGTGTATACCCGAAACGACGACACCTTTGTGCCTTTAAGCGAACGAGCAGATCTGGCCAATAAAAATGATGCAGACCTATTCATATCAATCCATGCAAATTCCGAGCCAAAAGGTCATCACGATGCCTATGGAACTGAAACATTTTTTATGGGGGGACATACCACAGACCGGAATTTTGAGATAGCCAAAAAAGAAAATTCGGTGATCCTGCTGGAGGAAAATTATGAAGAAAAATATGAGGGATTCGACCCTAACTTACCTGAGTCCTATATATTATTTTCCATTTATCAGTCAGCTTATACTCAAAATAGTTTTAAATTAGCCCAGTTAGTTGAACATCAGTTTGAAAATCGCGTTAAAAGGCATAGTAGGGGAGTAAAACAAGCCGGGTTTATAGTACTTTGGAAAACCGCCATGCCCAGTGTCCTGATCGAAGTGGGTTTTTTATCTCACCCTGAGGAAGAGAAATATTTGAATGATGACCTTGGTAAGACCTATATTGCTTCCGGTATTTTCAGAGCAATCAGGGATTACAAGGAAGAATTGGAATCTCAAAACTAAATTTTTTTTAAGTGAAAGTATCTAAGGAGTTTAAAGTTGGTCTGCTGGCCGTTGTATCTATCACTATATTGTATTTAGGATTTAACTTTTTAAAAGGAATTGACTTTTTTTCTTCATCCAATCAATATTATGCCATCTATGATGAAATAGATGGCTTGAATGTGTCCAATGAAGTAATTTTGAATGGGTTGGCTGTTGGTCGGGTAAGTGCTATCCGTATCATGCCCAATTCCAACAATCGTATTTTGGTGGAGCTGGATGTTAATAGTAAAATTCAACTGGGAGAAAATTCTACTGCCTTACTGATGAATAGTGATTTTTTAGGTAGTAAAGCCATAGAACTGTTGGTGGAAGAGTCCATAGAAAATCCAATAGAAGATGGAGATACCTTGTTATCTGAATTGGATAAAGGGTTGACAGATGTTTTGCTGGAATCAGCAGGTCCGGTAGCGGATGATCTGGGAACCACCGTGAGAAGGATTAATTTAATACTGGAAAATCTGAGTGCCAATACGCAAAAGATTGATAATACCCTGGCCAATCTGGAACAATCTTCCCTGATCCTGAGAAATACCATGCAGGAAAATCAAAATGATATCGGCTCTGTATTGGACAATTATAATACAGTAGCGGTGGAATTAGCCAATACGGTGAGGGAAGTGCCGCCATTACTCAATAAAACCACCCAGTTCATTGATTCATTGCAAACTCTGGAGCTTTCTGAAACTCTCCAGACTGTGCAACAGGCTGTTTCCAGTTTGAATCAGACCATGATGAAAATTGATCAGGGAGATGGTACCCTGGCCAGGTTGATCAATAATGATTCTTTATACCTGAACCTCAATAAGGCAGCTGAAGATCTGGATAAACTCCTGGTGGATCTTAAGGAAAACCCCAATCGGTATGTCCACTTTTCCGTTTTTGGCAGAAAAAGTAATTCAAGTGATGATTAGCTGAACTTTTTCTGATCTTTGATTTTTATTATTACATACATTTTAAAAGCAATAGGAAATTGATGGATAATAAAGAGCTGAAAGCACTGGTATCACTATTGGATGATGAAGACAATGATGTCCGGTCACACGTGGAGCAGAAGATCATATCTCTGGGAAATAATGTGATCCCCTACCTGGAAAATGAATGGGAGAATAATTTTAATCCCAAAGTACAAAAAAGGATAGAAGATCTGATCCATACCCTTCAGTTGGAGACCCTCAAACGTAATTTACTGGACTGGAAGTCCCATCGAACAGATGATTTACTGGAAGGAATGTGGCTGGTGGCTACCTATCAGTATCCCGATCTTGAACTGGATAAATTAAAAAAGGAACTGGAGCAGATCTATTATGAGGCCTGGCTGGAATTTAAGCCTGATGCCCATCCATTTGATCAGGTGAAGTTGTTAAACAGTGTACTCTTCAGTAAGTTGAAATTCGGGGCCAACACCAAAAACTTCCATGCTCCGGGAAATTCCATGATCAATATTGTGCTGGAATCTAAAAAGGGCAATCCAATTTCCCTTTGTGTGATCTATCTTTTGGTAGCACAACGTCTAAAAATGCCGGTTTATGGGGTGAATTTGCCTAATCTTTTTATCCTGACCTATAAAAATAAGGAACTGCAGTTTTATATCAATGCCTTCAACCGGGGGTTGATTTTTTCAAAGGCAGACATCGATAATTATATTGCCCATTTGCATATTAATCCCATGGAGATTTTTTATCAGCCTTGTAATAATCTGGATATTATTAAAAGGGTTTTAAGGAATCTGGTTATATCTTTTGAAAAACTGGGAGAGCATGACAAGGTAGAGGAGGTGAAGAATATTCTCACTGTGATTTCTGATGGTAATGAGATTTATTATTAGGCAATTGGAACGGCATAAAAACATATCTGCTGACCGCATCTTGATAGACATTTTGCCTTAGCCTATCTTTTTGTAGTGGCCGGACTGGCGTTCGATCCATATATTAGCTGTCATATTTATGAGCATCTTATATTATTCTTGCTTTTGTGGTGGCCGGGCCGGGTGGTACTTTTGTCCTGACACAAATAGTACCAAAAAAATCAAGACATAAAAAAATCACACACCTGCCGTGGTCTTATCGTTCTGGGCCATCGTAGCTTAGGCACAGCAGCCTACCAGCATTTGTCGGGCCTGCCGGTATTTTCTTTCCCATTTCATAATATTCTAATACCATTTATTCAATTAACTGCTAAGAATACATCTTGACCTTATCTCAGGATATTATAAAAATTGAATGTTTTGTATTCTGGCAGAACCTGGGTCAACCTGCCTGATTTCTCACTTGTGCCACCTCCTGAGCTGTGACTGCAGCAGAATTATTGCCAAAGTTGGATCGTATATAAGTGAGTACATCTGCAATTTCCTGGTCGGACAGGAAGTCCTGGGCCGGCATGATGTTGTTATAGGGTTCTCCTTTCACTTCTACGGGTCCTGACATTCCATTTAAAATGATGTTGATCAATTCGGTTTTATCCCCGTTGACCATTTCTGTTTCCGTAATAGGAGGATACAGGCCAGGTACACCATTGCCATCTGACTGGTGGCAAACGATGCAATACTTGTTATATATATCTAAACCAGGATGAACGGCTTCCTGAGGTTGTGACTGTGATTGTATTTGTGGAGTGGAGGCAGGACCCCTTTCAGCTTGGGATTCTGAATTGTTACTGCCACAGGAATAAAAGTGAAAAAAGATCAATACAGGAATAATAAGGCGCATAATTCAAATTTATGGTTTGGACAAAAATGGGCTAAAAAAGTAATTGTTCAAAGTCAATTAAATGATTAAATCAAGTGTTTATCTTTTTAAATGATCTGCAACTGGATCTGCCAATAAAAACGTTTGTCTTATGTTTTTTTGGAAATTGGGTGTTTATTCATCATCTTCTGTCAAGGCAAATCCGTCATTTCAATGTCAGGAGAAATCTGTTAGACCTAACCTGGCTGACTATTATAAACAGTTATATGAAGCTTTTTGCTTTGAAATATACCTGCTATTATATTCTGTCTTTGGTCCTGGCCGGACGGGCGGTACTTTTTGTCTTACGCTAAGAGCCATCGTAGCCTGGCCCACCATCGTACCCACATTTTCTGTGGGGACTTCGCGACTAATTAAAAACTAATTCTTATTAATTCTTATTTTAATCAAAAATGATTATGAATCAATAATTTTCAATTAGTATTTACAACAGCATTCACAGAAATCCCAATTGCGGTCAGGGTTGTTTTATCTTTGGGTTAGCCTGGCCTGAGCGGATCAAACGCAATCCTGTTGTGAATGCGGGACACATCGGCCCTGGAGCGAAAAGTCTGCTGATTGCATAATGGTATTTTAAACATTCTGAAGCTAGCTAATTCTATCGATCCCCCTGATAAATGATACGCCATATCTTGCCTTCCCTGGAATCTGCTACATAAAGTGAGCCATCCGGTCCAATGGCCAGGCCAGTTGGACGAAACTTGGCCTGGCTGGCATTTTCTATCACTTCCTGTCCGGCGAAACCATCAGCAAAGATTTCCCACTCTCCGGATGGTTGATCACCCTCGAAAGGTACAAATACCACATAATATCCTTCCTGCGGTTTGGGAGCCCGGTTCCAGGAGCCATGAAAAGCAATAAAAGCACCATTTTGATATTTTTCCGGAAATTGATCACCAGTATAAAACAATAAGTCATTAGGCGCAACATGGGCAGGAAAATCCATGATAGGATCTTCATATTGATCACACCGGCCCACTTGTTCCCCATCCCCACCATATTCCGGGGCTAATACTTTCTGATCTACCAGACCATCATAATAGCAATAAGGCCAGCCAAAGTTATCTCCCTGGTTGACCAGCAAAAATTCTTCTGCCGGAAGTTGTTCATTATCCTCCACATCAAAATGTTCAGGGAATAAAGTATTTAGTTGATCGCGGCCATGCTGCACTGCATATAGCTGTTCTATTACGGGATTCCAACTGATGGCTACTGCATGCCTGATCCCGGTAGCATATCGCTCGCCATCATCCATTTGGGTCTGATTAAGTTCAGTGGCAGAGAATTGCCAGATACCTCCATGACGCTCCAGCAAAGGACAAGGGTCCATTCCGGGTGATTCCGGTGTTCGCATTTTTTCCTGGCAGGCATTAGCCGGAGCTCCTACCGTCACATACATATGCCCTTGCTTATCAAAAGCCAAAGGTTTAGCTGCATGCTGGCTGGTATTGGGAAAACCTCCCACTATTTGTTGTATTTCGCCCTGCGGTACCAGTTGGTCGCCTAGCTGTATCCGATGTACTGAGGTATCGGTAGAAAAATACAAGTGATCCTGATATATTTCCATTCCAGTTCCGGTACCATATTGATCAGCAAAATAAGCTGTGACATCGGCTTTTCCGTCTTGAGTTGTATCCCTGAGGGCTGCAACTACGCCATTTTCCTGGGCTTTGCTCATCATAAGATAGATATCTCCATTACTCCTGATGGCCAGGTGTCTGCCCCGGCCAGGGTTTTCTGCAACCACTAAAGCCCCAAAACCTTCAGGTAAGGTGAGCCCGCCATTGTTGGGATCTGGTTGTAAAGATGGTTGATTGTTTTCGGGTGATGTGGAACAGGAAAGGAGTAAGAGGTAAAACGTTACACAAAAAGTACAGATAATAATTTTCATAAAAATATATAGATAGTTTTTGATCTGAGAACTACATTTTTGTGATCGAACTATAAAAAACCAATTATGTTTTCTAAAAGTACTTATTCTTGCAGAGATCAAAATGCTTAATCATCTGGAAACTATACATAATTCAGTAAAAACCTTACCTCATTGTTAATTTCAAAAATCCAGCGCTTTTTACGGTTAATAATTAGAAATCATCAATTTTTTATTAATTTATTTAAATTCGTTTTGCAAAATATAAACATAATGATTAAATTTACACAGTTAACTACAATAATATCTTTAGATATTCATATATTGCTTGTTGATACTCATTAGATTTTAGAATTGTTTATCATTTTTAGTCTGAATTATTACATTTAAAAATTAAAAATTGTGCTACCATTTTTACGAAATAATCAAAAATTTTCAGCTGAAAATAAAAAAAGAATCTTACTAATAGAAGATGACATCAGTATCAGGATGTTATTGGAAATAATTCTTAAAAAACAATACCAAATTGTTTCTGCCGAAAATGGTTATGAAGCATTATGTTGGCTGGATAATGGAAATATCCCTGACCTCATTTTAACTGATTTACAAATGCCCAAAATGGATGGTTACCAGTTTCTCAAAAATATTAAAAGAAGTGGGTTTCATAAAGATATTCCCATATTAATGCTTTCAGGAGATAAGGATGAAGAACTTAAAGAAAAGTGTCTTGAATCCGGTGCAGATGAATTTTATGTAAAACCATTTAATCCCACTGATTTATTTGAAAAGATTGAAAATCTTTGTAGGAGCAAGAAAAGAATAAAATATGCATAAATCTTTGCAATTGGATTACCAACTTTTGAACAAGTCACCAACTTCAAGTAAGAAAATTATCTATATCGGAGATTTAAGCGATAGCATGTTTGATGCATTAAGCCAGTTGGGTTATCAGATATTATCTTTTAATTTATCTTTTTCGGCCGATGTTTGGTTGGAGTTTACCGCTTTTTCAGAGATGAATTTACCAGATGCTATTCTATGTGATTTAGAATTGCCTGATACAGATGCATTTTCTTTGTTTGAGCTTTTTGGCAAAAATGAAAAATTGATGTTCATTCCATTCATAGTGATTAGTAAAACCTATAATCATATTGATAAGATTAAAGCTTTTGAATTAGGGGTAGATGATTTTTATCCAGTTTCTGTTAGTGCCGATCAATTGGATGATCGTATTGCCATCCTAAAAAGAATTAAGAAAGAAAAGTTGCCTAATACTGAAGCTACAAATACCATTAAAGATCATTATGAGGATAAGATTGTATGGCCTAAGCGTCTGTTTGATATTTTAATATCGCTATTTCTTTTGATTTTATTGAGTCCTTTAATCATATTGATATCCATACTCATTCTGTTAACTTCGCCAGGGCCAGTTATTTATGTGTCAAAACGGGTCGGTACGGGATATAAAATATTTGATTTTTATAAATTCAGAACCATGTACAAGGATGCGGATAAAAGAATGCAAGAACTAATACATCTGAACCAATATTCCCTTAATGGCAGCAAATCCTCATTTTTTAAAATTAACAATGATCCCAGAATAACTAAAATTGGCAGATTTTTAAGAAAAACGAGCTTAGATGAATTACCTCAGTTAATAAATGTTTTAACCGGTGATATGTCATTGGTAGGTAATCGTCCTTTGCCGCTTTATGAAGCAGAGCAACTAACCACAGATTTATGGGCCAAAAGATTCCTGGCACCGGCTGGAATCACTGGTTTGTGGCAGGTTACCCAAAGAGGGAAAAAAGATATGTCAGAGCAGGAAAGAAAGGAACTAGATGTTTCATATGCAGATCGATCTTCTTTTTGGTTTGATATAAGTATTTTGTTGAGGACTTTACCGGCAGTGGTTACCAATAGAGAAACAGTATAGAATGGAAAATACAACAAACATAAATCAACCCTATTGGACTTCCATCAGATCGTTCCTATTTTCTGTGATAAAGTTGATTCGGCCGCATCATTGGGTAAAAAATGCTTTTCTGTTTATACCGTTATTTTTCGCGGGTGAATTCTTTAATATTGAAAAAATATACTCTTTAACTGTTGGATTCATAGCTTTTAGTTTAATCGCCAGTAGTATTTATGTCATAAATGATTATAATGATATAATAGCTGACCGTTTACATCCTGAAAAGAGGAAAAGGCCATTGGCTTCGGGTGATTTAGCAAAACCTGTAGGGATCGCTATCTTTGTTTTACTTTTTTTGTCGGGGTTTACTTTAGGTTAT
>JBPRGG010000030.1:0-1244 GCA_051418075.1 Candidatus Cyclobacteriaceae bacterium M3_2C_046
AGCATAATAAAATCAACCAGCTTGATAATTACATCATTGAGGGAGTCAAAAAACTTTATCAGTACCCTGCCTTTTTCTTTTGGTATCTGAATGATACCGATGCCCAAAAGAATGGCCACAAATACGATCTGAAGCATATTCCCGTTATCAGAAGCCGATTTCACCACATTCTGGGGAACGATATCCACAATAAAATCCAAAGGTCCCCTTTCCTTGAATTCCATGGCTGATTCCTCAGATCCTTCGATATTTTGGCTATAGCTGGCCTGCAGCTCAGCTTGTGTTTCCTTTGGCAGGGCCTTGCCAGGCTGCATGACATTTACAACAGTCAGGCCGATGGTAATGGCAAAAACCGTAGTAACCATATAAAAGAGAATGGTTTTCCCACCCATCCGCGAAAGCTTGGTGACATCATTTAGATTGGTAACTCCTACAATTAAGGAAGCCAGTACCAGAGGTACGGCAATAAGCTTGAGAAGATTGACAAAAATGGTACCGAAGGGCTTTACATAATCGACTGTAAATGCTGAGAGGCCCCACACACTGGCGATCAGTCCCCAGATAAGTCCCAGAATCAAGCCTATCAAAATCTGCCAGTGAAGCTGCTTATACCATTTTTTCATATCAAGATAAGTTTAAGAATTATCGCTACCAGTGCTCCGAATCCCGAGGAGATCCAGTTAACCATATTATTGTCAAGTTCCATTGTAAATCCTTTCAGGATACCGGACCAATTTTTTGCCGCCGCTTTATGCTGAAAGATCGCACCAAAATAAGAATCTGCCAGACATCCCAAAAATCCCGCAAATAAAATGGGAAATATTAAAGATACCTTCAGTGAAAATACGTAAATAGATACCAGCGATATGATAATGCTTCCCGCCAGAGCCGCGGCTGTTCCCGGAACGCTTATCCCTCCGTCAGTTCCGGCCTTCACTTTTTGGAAACTGCTTATCAGATAGGTCTGCACCTCAAAGCGCCTGCTGCCCAGCTCGGTAGCCCAGGTATCTGCGGTGGCGACAGCTAAAGCCCCAAGAGCTGCTATTAAAATCAAATCAGCCTCAAAAACAAACCAAAGCAGCAGGTATAGCGTAAACCAAAACCCATTGCTCCAAACCTGAAGGCCGTCGCGCCGGATCTTTTCTGAATAAGCGTGAGGAGTGTCTTCTAAAGAGTGGGTATATTTTCTGGAAACAAGTGTGCTGCTAATAAAGAATACCAGCAGTACCGCTGTAGCAGGAATC
>JBPRGG010000031.1:0-148660 GCA_051418075.1 Candidatus Cyclobacteriaceae bacterium M3_2C_046
AAACCGTTATTGCTCATAAAATAATAATCTTTATTTTTTACCAGGTAAGCATCAAATCCCTTACCGTTAATCTGATCCAGGTTTTTTAACTTATCCCAAACATTCCAACTGCCATACTTTCTTTCCGCTCGAAATATATCAGCGCTGCCTTTACCTTTATGGCCATTACTGGCAAAGTATAAAGTGTTGCCATCCTGGCCCAGGAATGGACTGATCTCATAACCCTCCGTATTGATAGTCCGTCCCAGGTTTTCCGGCTCTGACCATTCACCAAAATCATTTTTTAATGAAACATAAAGGTCTTCCTTCCCATAACTATCTTCCGCATTCATAGATATCAGCAGGATCTTTTCTGATGGGTGCATATAAAAACCAACAGGGCCATCATATTTAGGTAATTTCACCGGCACCGGTTCAGGGTCTTCCCATTCACCCATAAACTTTTTACTTACCGCAATGGCATTATTTTTTGTTGATTTATAGGAATTGACCATATACAGTCTTTTGCCATCCTGGCTGATGCCAATCACAAAATTATTTTTATTGTTGTTTATTGGCTTGCCCAGGTTTACAGCTTCCTGCCATTCTCCTATTTCATTCTTCCGACTTACCCATATATCTGCTCCTGCATATTCTCCTCCAATATTCTCAGGATAAAAAATGCGGGAAAAATAAATGGTATTGCCATCTGGTGTCAGAATGGGGGTGCTTTCTTCTGCCACCGAATTAATACTTGTAGGTAGCTGGTTTGGTTTCTCAAAACTGTTTTCTCCCTGACCCATCACCATTAATGGAAATAATGGAAAAACCATAATGACCAAAAATATAAAACCTTTCATCAATCTAAATCCACTTTTATACATAGAGGGAAAACGAAATAAACTAGATTAAGTTGTATTTTTCAGTGATATAAATAGAACTTTAGCATATTTTTACTTTAGAAAAGAATGTATTTTTTAGAAAAGAAGTTCCAAAAAAATACTGTTCCAGTTGCAACAATTTTTGACATCATATAGTAAACAAGCATCTTTTCAGTTAGAAACCATAGAATCAAGGTATTTAACCCTAAGCCGATTAATGCGGTTAAAATGAAGAGTGTTCCTTCCATATACTTGTTACTGATTTTTCTAGTATGAAATACCCAGGCAATACTTATTACATAATTAGTTATCAGGGCAAGTATAAAGGCTATAACTGCTGATAATAAGTAATGAAACAGAAAAAACTCAGTTAAAATAAAAAGAAGGGCGAAATCTACTACAGCAGCAGTACCACCAGCAAATAAATATCTGAATAGTTGTACAGAAGTGCTTTTAGCAGGGCTGAAGACGTACTTTTGAATCATTTTAAGTATAAAGTTTGTTTAGGTTTGAGATTGAACACAAATATAAACAAAAATACTTAAAAAATAATATTTTATATTTAAATATTCATAAAAACCTAAAAAGGCGCTTTCTCATCACCACCTCCGGGTTGACTACCCTTTTGTTCGTCCTTTTTATTCATCTTACTTTCGAAAGTCATCAATTTGGGTGTAATCTCAGGATCCGGTGGCTCCTGGCTGGAAAAGGAGCCAAAACCATCTTCTGCCATATCCAAATCAGCAAACTTGGTAAATTTCCCGATAAATTTCAGTTGCACATTGTCCAAAGATCCATTTCTGTGTTTGGCAATGATCACTTCGCCGGTGCCCTGGGTAGGTAACCCGGCTTCATCTTCTGTAATGCCATAATACTCAGGCCTGTACAGGAACATCACCATATCAGCATCCTGCTCAATAGAACCGGATTCCCGCAGGTCTGATAGCTGGGGCCTTTTATCCCCTCCTCTGGTTTCTACCGCCCGGCTCAACTGGGATAAAGCTATCACCGGTACATTCAGTTCCTTGGCAATGTTTTTCAGGGCTCGAGATATTGAAGCAATTTCCTGCTCTCGGTTGCCGGAAGAACCATTTTTAGAAGAATCTCCTGACATCAACTGTAGATAATCAATGATGATCAGCTGGATATCATGCTGTGCTTTCAGTCTTCTGCATTTGGCCCTCAATTCCAGGATGGAGAGGGCTGGAGTATCATCAATAAATATGGGTGCATCGGTTAACCTGGTGGTCTTATGTACCAATTGTTCCCATTCATAATCGGCCAGAGTGCCTTTTTTGATCTTTTCACTTTCAAGTTCTGATTCTGCTGATATCAACCGGTTTACTAACTGTATGGCAGACATTTCCAGGGAAAAAATAGCCACTGCATGACCAAAGTCCACTGAAGCATTACGCATGGCGGACACCACAAATGCCGTTTTACCCATTCCCGGACGGGCAGCAATAATGACTAAATCTGATTTCTGCCAACCTGATGTAACCCGGTCCAGGGCGGAAAATCCACTGGGGATACCGGTAAGTCCATCTTTATGCTTCTTTTTAGCCTCCAGTTCCGCCACCGCTTCACGCATTATAGATCGCATATCGGCGTAGTTCTTCCGGATGTTGGATTCAGAGACTTCAAACAGGGCCTGTTCTGACCGGTCCAGCAGGGTAAAAACATCGGTGGTGTCTTCAAAGGCTTCCTGCTGTATTTCGGAGGCTATTTTGATCAATTTCCTTTTTATGGATTGTTCGGCTACAATGCGGGCATGGTATTCTATATTAGCGGCGGAGTTGACTTTTGTAGTTAATTCGGTGATAAAATAAGCGCCACCAACAAATTCCAGCTTTCCTTTTTTTCTTAAATGGCTGGTTACAGTCAGGAGATCTATAGGTTCTGAATTATTGAATAAATCAATGATGGTCTCATAAATCTCGGCATGAGCATCTTTGTAGAAGCTATCAGGTCTTAATATATCTATTACAATGGTTAAGGCATCTTTTTCCAACATCAGAGCGCCCAGTACTGCTTCTTCCAAATCTACTGCCTGCGGGGGTAATTTACCTAAATTTTCGGTGAGCTCACTGTTCCTGAAATTTTTAGACCGGTATCCTATACGTACTGCTGATTGCTTTCCTGACTCCATAGATTTTTGTTCGGTGATTCAAATATTGGTTTAGCAAACTTAGTGGTTTCAGCTTCAATTGGGAAAAAATCAGAAATATAGTTATGCGCTATTTTTCCACACGATTTAGCCGGTTTATCCACTGGTTTTTAAGCTTTTCCACATTTTATTAACAATTTTAGAATATTTAAAATTTGCCTCTACTATAAATTGTTTTAATTTTGGCTTGATAAAATAAACATGATGAATTTTTTCGAAAAACAAAAAATACATTTTATTGCTATCGGAGGGAGCGTAATGCATAATTTAGCCATTACACTTCATAAAAAAGGATTTGATGTCAGTGGTTCTGATGATGAGATTTTTGAACCCTCACGTTCTAACCTGGCTCAACATGATCTTTTACCCGATTACCAGGGCTGGAATCCTGACAAAATCACGGCCGAACTTGATGCCGTAATCCTGGGAATGCATGCCAGGCCAGATAACCCCGAATTAAAAAAGGCTCTGGATCTTAACCTGCCAATTTTCTCCTATCCTGAATATATTTATCAGCAGTCTATGGATAAGCAAAGGATTGTGATAGCGGGTAGCCATGGAAAAACCACCATTACTTCCATGATCATTCATGTGCTTAAGGTACTGGGAAAGGATTTTGATTATCTGGTAGGGGCAAAAATAGAAGGTTTTGAGCATATGGTTAAGCTTTCTGATGCTCCTGTTATTATATTGGAAGGGGATGAGTATTATTCTTCACCACTGGATAAAACCCCAAAATTTTTAAAATATAATCATCATATAGGCTTAATAAGTGGGATTGCCTGGGATCACATAAATGTTTTTCCCACTTTTGAAGAATATGTTAAACAATTTGATCTGTTTGCCGATGCCACCCCAAAAGGAGGATCCTTGATTTATTTTGAGGAAGATCCGATGGCCACAGTGGTCTGCAGTAAGGAACGAAAAGATGTTAATACGATCGATTATAAATTACCCAAATACCAGATCAGGAAAGGAATAACTCATATTCTTAGTAATGGCAATGAATATCCTCTGAATGTATTTGGAAAACATAATTTACAGAATATAAGTGGTGCCTTGACTGTCTTGAAAAGGATCGGAGTAACAGATGAGGATTTCTATGAAGCCATAAATTCGTTTAAGGGGGCTTTTAACCGCCTTCAGTTGATCTTTAAAGGAGATGATCTGGCCATTTATAAAGATTTCGCACATGCCCCTTCAAAGGTGGAAGCTACCACTACTGCCTTAAAAGAACAGTATCCCCAACGTGAACTGGTGGCCTGTCTGGAGTTACACACCTTTAGTAGCTTAAACAAAGCCTTTCTGACGCAATATCAGGATACCATGAGCAGCGCTGATGTTCCCCTGGTTTATTATAATCCCAAAACCGTGGAGCATAAAAAGCTGGAGCTGATAAATAAAGAGGATATCTTCAATGCATTTTCCAATGAAAAATTAATGGTTTTTGACAATATTCAGGAGTTAAATCAGTACTTATTAGACAGGAACTGGAAAAATAAAAATTTATTGATGATGAGTTCCGGCAACTTTGATGGATTGGAAATTAATGATTTAGCAGAAAAAATTATAAAGACAGGCCATTAATAAAAATAATATGTATTTAAATTTAAAAAATCCTTTGGTGTTTTTCGATCTGGAAACTACCGGTACTAACATTTCGCAGGATAAGATCGTAGAACTCTCCTTTGTAAAAATGACTACCAATGAACAGGTGGTAACCAAAACCATGCGGATAAATCCACAGATCCCCATTCCGGTAGAAACCAGCCTGATCCATGGCATTTATGATGAGGATGTAAAAGATGCCCCTCCCTTCAAAGCAATAGCTAAAGAGTTAGCCAGATTTCTGGAAGGTTGTGATTTGTCCGGTTATAACATTGTCAAATTTGATGTACCCATGCTGGTAGAGGAGTTTTTAAGGGCCAATGTGGATTTTGAAGTGTCAAGCCGCAAGTTGATAGATGCCCAAAAGATCTTTCACCTGATGGAAAAGAGAACCTTGTCAGCTGCTTATAAATTCTATTGCAACAAAGATTTGACGGATGCCCATTCGGCTGAAGCAGATACTAAAGCTACCCTGGAGATCCTGGAAGCCCAGGTAAAACGTTATGAAAATATGCCGGTTACCGATTTGCTAGGTAATCACATAGGCGTGATCGAGAATAATATGGAAAGTCTGCACAAGTTAACCTGCGATAATATGGTTGACCTGGCCGGAAGGATCATACTCAAAGATGGCATAGAAGTTTTTAACTTTGGTAAACATAAAAATAAACCGGTTCAGGAAGTTATGGAAAAAGAACCGAATTTTTATGACTGGATGATGAAAGGTGATTTTCCTCTGGATACCAAACGTAAGCTTACCCAGATCAAATTGAAAGGATTTAATCTTAAAAAGTAGCCAGCCCAGCCTGTTAATCAGGCAGCATTAAATGATTTTTGACGATGCTTCAGTTTGGTTACACCTTCCTGAACTTCATAACAAATATCATAATCCAGGGCAAAGGTTTCCTCTCTGACTGCCTGTAAAAAAGTCAGTTCTTTTTCTTTCTTAAGGGTTTTGAATACTTCTGACAAGGCAAGAGCATCTTCTGTGGCTAATTGGTAATATGGATCATCAGCAATCAGGATCTGTGGTTTTTTGATCAGGGCTTTAGCCAATGCCACCATTTTGATTTCTTTCAGGTTGAGTTCCAGAGGTAAACAATCCACTGGTTTTTTAAAACCGATTTTATTTAAGATGGCTTCAGCTTTTTCATCCGCCTGCCAATGTTCTTCCCCCAGGATTTTAATCACCATAGAAACATTATCCAGTACAGAAACTGTATTGTTGAGATGATGGATCTGTGGCACAAAACCGATATCTTTGGTTCTGATGCGATTAATTTCTTTATCAGTTAGATCAGCCACATTTTTACCCTCGAGAAAAAACTTTCCCTGGCTGGGGTGATCCATAAATCCTAAAATGTACAATATCCTGGATTTTCCCGATGCTTCCGGGCCAATCAGGGTGTGAAAGCCTTTTTTTTCAATCACCATGTTGACATTGTAGAGTGACTTTAGCTGAACACTTCCTAAATTATGTTCCTTCACCACATTTTTTAACTCAAGATATTGATCCATAACATAATAATTTAGCTGGTAGAAATTCTTTTTTTCAAAAAGATAAAATGAAATTAAAAATAGCTAATTATTTTTTTTAAATGAATTAAGAGAGAGATGTCTAAGCCCGTTTGAATTACAAAATCTGTAATGTTTAAGCACTTTGTGAAAAATCCTTTTCAAAAATGGATGAAATCATAGATTTACCACTTGTATTCATCATAAGGTTCTATTTTTAAAGGTTATAACAGGCCCCTTTAGCTAATTATTTATTGAAACCAACTAATTATATGATTCTGCCCAATAATGCTTAACTTAGCAGGATTAAAATAAAATTGTTTTGATTAAAACTTTTTCTTTTTAATGCATTTTTTCATTTATGATTTCCTTATTTTTTTAAATAAATGTATCTGAAAAACTTACATTTAAATTTAATTTTAAAAAATACAACTTTTTATTATGTCTAAAACGATCATTGTTTCCAATAGATTACCTATTAAAATTCAACAGGAAGCCTCAGGTTTGAATTACCAACCCAGTGAAGGAGGTCTTGCCACCGGACTTGGTTCTATTTATAAAGAAGGAGATAATATATGGATTGGTTGGCCCGGATTGTACCTGGATAGCCCTGTCACCCAGGATGAGGTTACTCAGGACCTGAAGAAAGAAAATATGGTACCGGTATTCCTGACTAAAAACGAAATTGAAGATTATTATGAGGGGTTCAGTAACGAAACTTTATGGCCTACCTTTCATTACTTTTTACAATTTGCCGAATATGACGAAAGACTTTGGGAAGCTTATTTAAAGGTAAATAAAAAGTTCTGTGATACCATTATAAAATATGCCGAACCTGGTGATACCTTATGGATCCAGGATTACCAACTGTTGTTGTTACCTGAAATGGTGAGGGAAAAGCTGGAAACTGCTACTATTGGCTTCTTTTTACATATTCCATTCCCTTCCTATGAAGTTTTCAGGTTGTTGCCCTGGCGAAAAGAGATTCTCAAAGGCATGCTTGGTTCCGACCTGGTTGGGTTTCATACCTATGATGATATGCGCCACTTTCTAAGTTCAGTAGGAAGGATCGTGGCCCTTAGCAATTCTCAGGGTCATATTGAAACCGGGAAGCGCACAATGGTGGTTGATTCATTTCCCATGGGAATTGACTATGATAAATATGCTGCATCTGCCAGTTCTGGCGAAACCCAGGATCGGGTGGATAAATACCGGGAATCGCTCAAAGATCAAAAACTGATCATTTCGATTGACCGGTTGGACTATTCCAAAGGGATTCCCCAGCGACTTAAAGCATTTGAGCTTTTCCTGGAAAAATATCCGGAATACCGGCAAAAGGTGACTTTATATATGGTGGTCGTACCCTCCCGGGATAAAGTGGAAAAATATAAGATCCTTAAAGAAGAGGTGGATGAACTGGTGGGAAGGATAAATGGGCATTACGGACGGATTTCCTGGACACCCATTCAATATTTTTATCGCTCTTTTCCTCTGGGTGCCCTTTCAGCCTTTTATAAAATGGCCGATGTGGCTCTGGTGACTCCTATGCGGGATGGAATGAACCTGGTTTGTAAGGAATACATTGCCAGTAAAAATGATGACCCGGGGGTTTTGATCCTCAGTGAAATGGCTGGTGCATCCAAAGAACTATCTGATGCATTAATTATTAATCCCAATAATATTAATCAGATCGCCAATGGAATACATGAAGCATTGAAAATGCCTTCTAATGAGCAAAAACGAAGGATTAGGATCATGCAGGGTACCCTGAAAAAGTTTAACATTCATCATTGGGTGAACCTGTTTATGGACAGACTGGATTATATCAAGAATAAGCAGCAAACCCTGGCTACCAAAAATATCGACCAGGAAACGATCCAAAAAATTAGCCGGGCCTACAAACAAGCCGAACGTAGATTGCTGTTTCTCGATTATGATGGTACGCTGATCAAGTTCAATGAAGATCCACAAAAAGCCATGCCTGATGCTGATTTGAGATTTATCCTGAATAATTATGCCAATGATCCTAAAAACAAAGTTGTGATCATCAGTGGTAGAGATAAAGTGACCCTTCAAAATTGGTTTGAAGAGTTTGACTTGGACGTGATCGGAGAGCATGGCGTTTGGTTAAGGGAACAGGACAATGATTGGAGGACCATTGAAGACCTGAATAATGATTGGAAAGCTGAGATCTTGCCGGTTTTGGAATTGTATGTCAATCGGACACCGGGTTCCTTTATTGAGGAAAAAGATTATTCTTTGGTATGGCATTACCGAAAGGTAGAAACGGGATTGGGTGAATTAAGAACCCGTGAAATCTCCAGTCATTTGAAGTACCTGGCCAGCAATATCAATTTACAGGTACTAGAAGGAAATATGGTGGTAGAGATCAAAAGTATGGAAGTGAATAAAGGGAAAGCAGCCACTAATTGGTTGAATAAATATACCGCTGATTTTGTATTGGCTATTGGAGATGACTGGACTGATGAAGACACCTTTAAAGTAATGCCGGAGCATGCCTTTACTGTTAGGGTAGGAAGCACTTCCTCTTCGGCAAAGTTTAATATCGATAATTATATGGAAGTCAGGGAACTCCTGAAAAATTTGGTCTGAATTGACTCTATACCAACATTCCCATAAATAGCTGAAGGTGTTTTGATAAAGAATTCTCCTTCAGCTGATTCCATCCTTTGAGTATTGGTCTATTCATGGAAATGCCGAAGCACCGGGAAGGATGATCACCCCATTATTGACACGCTGAACTTGCCTTCCTTTAATTATACCCTCCTGTTGTGGCAGTACACACCTTTTTTTTGACAGTTCACCCTGCTATTGGTACTTTTCAGGTATGTTGTCCGGTCTGTTTTTTCAGGTGGAAAGTTTATTTACAATAAATAATTTTTCACCAAAACCTAAAAAAATGAAAAGAACTAAATTCATTGCCCAAAAAACGCTCAGCAGCTTTTTTACCCTGATGCTGCTCCTCATATTTGTCACTGCCTGTGATCAGGATGAAGAGGAAATAGCACCATCTGACAATCCGGACAATATAGTTCAGATACTGGAAAATTTTGACCGTGAAGTTGAAGATTTTGATGAAAGTGAGAATGCAAGATTCAGGAAATTCCGGATCCCTACATTTGCCACTTTGATTTCTGCCCTCGATTACACTGGTTTGTTGAAAACTGTAGTGGACAATAAACTGACGGTATTCGCCCCCACAGATGGAGCATTTGCTAAGATTGGAATTAACTTCTTGAATGTACGACAAATTGACAAGGATGCCCTGACCAATATTTTGTTGTATCATGTGCTTGGGGGAAAGGTTTTCGCCAATGATTTAAGTAACTGCTATCAGCAAACCTTAAATGAAGATTATCTAAACATCATCAAAAAAGGCAGAAGGATATTGGTGGAAGGCACCAATAATAGAAAACCAGCAAAATTATTATTAGCTAACATTCATGCCCTTAATGGTGTGCTGCATATCGTAAACGAGGTATTATTGCCTCCGGATGCCACCATTGCTGAAATTGCCCAGGAAGCTGGTAGTTTCAATAAACTGGTGGAATTTCTAACTGTTACAGGATTGGTAGAAGCGGTTAATGAACCCAATGATCCTAATGTTACGGTTTTTGCCCCCACGGATGAAGCTTTCCATAAAGTGTTATCTTCCTTAAATGAGGCTCAATTGCAGATTATCAATGATAACTTAAGTGATATTCTATTGCATCATGTGGTTGCCGGTAAAGTGTTTTCCTGCAATTTATCCGATGGTTTAATGGTTGAAACCCTGCTCGGGAATAATAAGATCACAGTTGATTTACATAGTTTTCAGATTTTTTCTTCAAGTGGAAATGGCGTTCCTTTGATTGCCAAAGCCCTTGATATCCAGGCTAATAATGGCGTGGTTCATGCTATAGATGGCGTTTTAATTCCTAAAGCTGTGGCTGACATGCTGCAGGCTGCTATGTAACATAATTGATAATAATATTTCTCTAAAGTAAGATAGCCAATAAGAGGTCAGTCCGGAATTGGGCTGACCTCTGATTTTAATTATTATTCCTGTAGTATTTTAATGCTTCCGGCATCCAGTCATTTAAATTATTGATCCGGGTTTCATGAGAAGGGTGGGTGGACAAAAATTCCGGAGGAGCACCGCCCCCGCTTTTGGCCGCCATGCGCTGCCAGAAATCAGGCGCTTCCCGGGGATCATAACCAGCCATAGCCATAAATATTAAACCCAACTGATCCGCTTCGGATTCATGAAGTCGGCTGTATGGTAGCACGCCCAGAACAGTGGAACCAGCCCCATATGCTGCCATGGCAATTTGCTGGGTGGTTTGTGGCTCATTTCTTAGGGCCACGGCCAAGGCGGTTCCTAATCCCTGTTGTATTAATCCTTGAGTCATTCGCTCGTTTCCATGCTCGGCTATGGCATGGGCCACTTCATGTCCCATCACCACGGCTACACCGGCTTCATCCTGGCAAATAGGCATGATCCCTTCATAGAACGCCACTTTACCACCGGGCATAGCCCAGGCATTCACTGCATCATCTTCCAGCAGGTGAAACTCCCATCGATAACCTTCCAGGGCTTCACTCATGCCATTTTGGCTTAAATACTCCTGAACAGCATTTTTGATCCTGCTTCCCACACTTTTAACCATTTGAGCATTTTGCCGCTCATCTGATAATTCACTTTTATTCAATACTTCCTGATAGCTCTGGAAGCTCAATTGCAACATCTGATCACTGGGGATCCAGGCAATCTGCTTTCTTCCTGTTATAGGCACTGAAGAGCAACTAAAAAGGAAGAATAATACTAAAACAAATGATAAACTTTTCTTCATAGTTATATTGGTTAAGTCATTTAAATCTTATCATAAACATGTTAAAAACCGGCTCTTTTATTAAATGTTCATGCTTTCAAAAGAAGTCTCTGCAAATTCTGTGCAAAAAAATTTGAATTAATTTAAAGATTACCTGAGGGTTATATATTTTTGAATTAAATCAAAACTAAATCCTTTCCATGAAAATATTAGCTATTGGCAGAAATTATGTGGAACATATTGAGGAATTGAACAGCGAAAGACCAGAAGAACCGGTAGTTTTTTTTAAACCTGATACGGCAGTTTGGAAAAACAAACGATTTTTTTATTTGCCTGATTTTTCTGACAATATTCATTATGAAGTGGAGTTAGTTATTAAGATTAATCAGGAAGGTAAAAATATACAAGAGAAGTATGCCTCCAAATACTATGATGAGATAGGTATTGGGATTGATTTTACTGCCAGGGATATTCAAAATAAGGCCAAAGATAAAGGCTTACCCTGGGCCCTGGCTAAAGGATTTGATAATTCGGCTCCGGTCTCTGATTTTTTACCCAAAACAGAATTCCCTGATATCAACAATATTAACTTTTCTCTGGAAATGGATGGCGAAGTTAAACAACAGGGAAATTCAAGCCTGATGATTTATAGTTTTGATTACATTATTCATTATATTTCTCGATATATTACTTTAAAAAAAGGAGACCTGATTTTCACAGGAACTCCAAAAGGTGTGGGACCAGTAAAAATTGGAAATAAATTAAATGCTTATATTGAAGATCAGAAATTGTTGGAAGTTGAAGTTAAATAAGTTTTATCTGCTGCTTTTTATTACCGGGTCAATAAATTTTGTAGTCTCGGCGCAATCCATCGAAGAGGGATATTACCTTTTTCCGATCCGGCCGGGAGAAACCAACTATCTTTCCGGTACCATGGGAGAGATCCGGTCCAATCATTTTCATTCAGCCATAGATATCAAAACCGGAGGCATTGAAGGACTTCCCGTATACGCTTCTGCAGATGGTTATGTGAGCCGCATCAAGGTGTCTACCGGAGGATATGGAAATGTTTTATATGTCCAGCATCCTAATAGCACCACTACTGTTTATGCCCATTTATTAAAATTCAATGAAGACATCGGTGAATATGTGCGACAGGCTCAATATCATAACAAAAGCTTTGAAATTGAACTGTTTCCGGAAAAAGACCAACTTAAAGTAGAAAAAGGAAAACCTTTGGGACTTTCGGGCAATTCCGGCTCCTCCGGCGGACCTCACTTACATTTTGAGATCAGAAATGCCAACCAGGAACCATTAAATCCATTGTTGTATGGTTTTGACGAGGTAAAAGATAATATTTCGCCCCTGGTTCGAGAAATTGCGGTAGTGCCACTGGATATAAATTCCAGAGTGAATCATCTGTTTGACCGGGCTGAATTTAAACTATACCGTAAAGGAAACACCTATTACCTGAATGAACCCATTGAAGTATATGGTAAAATCGGCATCCAGATATTAACCTATGATCAATTGAATGGCGCTTCCAATCTTAATGGTGTCCCGTGTATGGAACTTAAAGTAGATGGAGAAGAAGTATTTCATCAAAATATCACCCGGTTTTCATTCTATGACACCCGGGATATTCTGGTGCATTATGATTATGAAAACAGCGTAGCCTCCGGGCAAAGGTTCCAGAAATTGTATATAGATGACGGTAATGAACTGGACTTCTACCAGACGGGCTCTGGGAACGGTACATTTGTGATTGAAGATGACCAGGAGCATCAGGTGGAAATAACTCTGGAGGATGCTTATCATAATAAAACGGAAGTGAAGTTTACCTTGAAAGGTACTGTTCCAGCCGAAAAAACCTCTGTCAGGAATTTTTCCAGGAGTGATTTTGATCAGAAGGTGATTGATAATGTTCTTTACCTGCAAAAATCCCTGAGTCCATCAGCAGAAAAACCACTAATGCGCGTTTATGCCAACCGGATGACCTATTCCTACAAACCGGCATATGAAGTAAATGGCAAAGCTGTTTATCTGTGGGATCTGAAACAGGGCATCCCTGATTCAGTATTCCTGGTGGATGAATATGTTAATCCGGGAATATTGGCCATGGTTCCGGCTGGGGAAGCATTTAATTATTATCACGATGTGCTGGATGTAAAAATCCCCCAGGCAGCTTTGTTTGATACCCTTTATTTAAGTATAAATTATGAAACAGAGGGCCAGCAGGAAATTTTTACCATCAATGACGGATCGATACCTTTGAACCGGTATATTTCGGTAGATCTGAAGACCAGGAATGAATATGAAAACAAAAGCAAAACCAGGGTTTATGCCATTAATAAATATGGTAATTACAGTTATGAAGGAGGAGAATGGCAAGGTCAGATAATTACTTTTAGTACCAGAGACCTGGGAAAATTTACTTTGCTGGCCGATACGCTAGCGCCCACTATTCGGGCCGGAAGGATTGATAGTAAGGTGCTTACATTTAATATCTCCGATGATCTGTCCGGTATAAAGTCCTTTGATGCTTATGTAGATGGAGAATGGGTGCTGATGAATTATGATTATAAGAGAAATTTATTATGGTCAGAAAAATTAGATTCAGACAAACCTTTTCAGGGACAATTGGTTTTGCAGGTTATTGATAATGTAGGTAATCAGCAAACTTTTAAAACTACCATAAATTAGTATAAAGATGAAACTAAAAGTTGGAGAAAAAGCCCCTGAATTTGAAGGAAAAGATCAAAATGGCAACCTTTTAAAGTTGTCAGATTTCAAAGGAAAAAAAATAGTCCTTTATTTTTATCCCAAAGACAACACGCCTGGTTGTACTGCTGAGGCTTGTAATTTGAGAGACAATTACTCCCGTTTTCAAAATGAAGGATACGAAATTATTGGAGTCAGCACAGATAATGAAAAGTCTCATCAGAAATTCATTGACAAATATGAATTGCCTTTCAGTTTGTTAGCAGATACCGACAAGACCATTCATGAAATGTATGACACCTGGCAGGAAAAATCCATGTATGGCAAAAAATATATGGGCACCGCCAGAACCACTTTTGTTATTGATGAGGAAGGTGTGATCACTGAAATTATTGAAAAAGTAAAAACCAAGGATCATACAAATCAGATTCTTGCCTAAATCGCCCGGGTAGGTTTTTATCAGAATTTATACATAAAAATCCATGGCTTTTCGTTTATTTTAGGGAATTAGTCATGGATTTTTAATTTTGAGACTTGAGGCAAATACAATTTTCATTCACCGTTTTATCTTTTTTAATCTTTATTGGTTGTTTTCAACCTGTACAAGGACAGGTAAATCAGCAGAAATTACCTCAAAAAACAAGGATACTATTTTTACTGGATGCCTCGGGCAGTATGTTGGCTCCCTGGGAAAACACCTATCGAATTTCAGCCGCAAAAAAGCTATTGACCGATATTGTGGATTCACTAAAGGTGGATAAAAGCCTGGAACTGGCCCTCAGGGTGTACGGACATCAGTTTCACAGGCGATTCCAGAATTGTCAGGATACTAAACTGGAAGTGCCTTTTGCCCCTGAAAACCATGAAAGGATAAAAGACAGGCTGGCTTCCATTACTCCACAGGGAACTACCCCCATTGCCTATTCCTTGATGCAGTCAGCCAATGATTTTCCCCCTGACGGACAGGCCCGTAATGTGATCATTATTATCACCGATGGTATTGAATCCTGCGAAGGTGATCCCTGTGATGTCTCTTTAGCCCTGCAACGTCAGAATGTTTTCCTCAAGCCCTTTATTATTGGTATTGGCATGAATGAGACTTTTGAAGCCCAATTTAAATGTGTGGGGGATTTCTTTGATGCAGATAACATCAGCGGCTTTAAAAGGGCTCTGAATCAGGTAATCCGGCAAAGTCTGGAGCGAGCAACTGTAAGTGTGGAGTTGCTGGATATCAACGACCAGCCCACTGAAACCAATGTAAACGTCACCTTTATCAATAATTTCACCAAAGAAGCTGCCTATGAATTTGTGCATTTCCTGGACCGGCAGGGAAGACCTGATAGTGTGGAAGTGGACCCGATCCTGACCTATGATGTAGTAGTGAATACCATACCTCCTGTAGTTAAACCAAACGTGGAAATCGCAGGTGGCAGACATAATATCATTCGGATCAAGTCTCCTCAGGGTTATATAAAGATCAATCAAAAAGGCTATACTGAATACCAAAAGGGGGTAAAAGCACTCATCCGCAAAAAAGGTGTGACAGGGAACATTCATGTCATGGAAATGCCTTCTTCAGAAAAAGTATTGGTAGGTGATTATGAGCTGGAATTCCTGACCACACCAAGACGAATTATTCCGGTAACTATACAACCGGATCAAATCAGCCAGGTAGATTTACCGGCCCCGGGTGTGCTTAACATTGTCACCAGTGTTTCCGGATATGGCAGCCTTTATCAAATGGGGGAGGGGGCACAAACCTGGGTAAAAAACCTTAATCATGATGTGAACAGTACTACCATGGCTATTCAACCAGGAAAATATAAGATCGTTTTCCGCTCCCGAAATTCCCTGGGCAGTAAGTATACCCAGATCAAGCAATTTGAAATTAAATCAGGCGCTACCATGAATGTCCGTTTTACCTTCTGATTCGAAAAAACGATTTTTAAAAGTTCGAATGTTGAACCCTACCAATGTAATTTTATTTAACCTAATTACCTGAAATCGAAAGATATAATAGCTATTTTCGGATCTGATTTACATCAACTGGAATCCCTACTAATGCAAAAGCTGGTTCTATTATTTTTTTTAGTACTCCCAATGCTTTCCCTGGCTCAGTCTATCCAATGGGCTTCTTTTATTGATTATCAATATAATCAATTTGGACAGCAGGAATATGGGGGCCAACAAGTTTTAGGCCCACCTAACGCATTTCCCCTGGGTGACTTAAATCCGGCTGCTATGAAATTAAATCAATCGGCCACATTCGGGACCATTATTGTGGGTTTTGAAAAACCTGTCCTGGCCAAACAATTGGTGATTATTGAAAACTACCTGCCTGGTGCATTGACCAGTATCAGCCTGTTTGACCAGCAGGGCAGAAGGTATGAGTGTTTTAATAATGAACCGGAAAAGTCTTCTCTCAGCCACCGGGCTTTATGGCTTAACCTTAGCCAGACCAATCAGTTGGTTAAAAAAGTGGAGATCAATATCAGTACCATTCAAAATCCCGGATGGTCTCAGATTGATGCCATTGGTCTGGCTGATTTTGACCAAAAATCTGATTTTGAAAACGCCCTGAATAGATATGGTGATTTTAATTTATCCCAGCCTCATTACTTTACCTCTGCAAAAAAACCTGTAGGAGCAGCTATCAATTCATATTATGTGGAAACCAAGCCCATCATTTCTCCCGATGGTTCCACCCTGTATTTTGTCAGGCAAAATTATAAAGGCAACGTGAAAGGTGAGAAAGATCCCCAGGATATATATTGTGCACAGTTCACTAATGGTAAATGGCAGGCAGCCCAAAACTTTGGTCCTCCTTTAAATGACAAATATGCCAACGGCGTATGTTCAGTTTCTCCCGATGGTAACACCCTTTTACTGATTTACGACCAGAAAAAAGGGAAATATATGACCGGGGCAGCCATTTCCCGTAAAACCCGCAGCGGCTGGTCATCTCCAGAGCCATTAATTATTGATAATTTCTATAATCAATCAAAATATCAGGATTATTTTATGGGTGTGAATGGTAAAGTGCTGGTAATGGCCCTGGAAAGAAATGACAGCCAGGGGAAACAGGACCTTTATGTTTCCTTCAAGAAAGATGGTCTGGACAAATGGACATCCCCTCAAAATTTGGGTATGGGATTAAATACGCCAGCCAATGATTTTGCCCCCTTTTTAGCAGCCGATAATAAAACCCTCTACTTTGCTTCAGAAGGCTATGAAGGTCTGGGAAGTAGTGATATTTATTATGCCAGAAGGCTGGATGAAAGCTGGCAGAACTGGAGTAAACCTAAAAATTTAGGACCTGAAATTAATTCCATGGGTTTTGATGCCTATTACACCATTTCCGCCGAGGGGAACAGGGCCTATTTTGTTTCAACCAGTAATTTGCTGAAAGAGATGGAAGACATTTACCAAATTGATCTTCCCGGGGCCTTAAAGCCGGAGCCGGTGGTATTGATTTCCGGAACTGTATATGATGCCTACACCAAAGAGCCGATTCAGGCTGAAATATTCTTCGAGCAGCTTTCCCAGGGAAACGATGATGGTATTGCTTTATCCAATCCGGATGATGGCACTTATAACCTGGTGTTAAATCCGGGGCACAGGTATGGTTTTGGAGCAAAAGCCAGCCAATATATGACTGTAAATGAACACCTGGATTTACAGGAAACCAACAGCTTTAAAAAAATAGAAAGAGATCTTTACCTTGTTCCCCTTAAGGTGGGCCAGGTAGTACAACTTAATAATATTTTCTTTGCCCAGAGTAAGGCAGTGATACTACCGGAATCGTATCCGGAGTTGGAGCGGTTGGCCAATACCATGATGGAGCATGCCGACCTTGAAATTGAATTAGGTGGGCATACCGATAGTTATGGCAGTGCCCAGGCCAATTATGAGCTATCCTGGCAAAGGGTACAGGCGGTAAAAGCCTTTTTGGCAGATCAGGGAATCGAAAAAAACAGGATCGAAGTCAAAGGGTATGGTGAGAAAAAACCACTCTATAGCAATGCCGATGAGGATAAAAGAAAGCTCAATCGAAGGGTTGAAATTACCATTTTAAAAAATTAATATTAACAGATCTAATTATGAGCATAAGGTTTACTTTTTACGGGCTGGTTTTGTTATTGCTGCTATTTACAGGATGCCAGGAAGAAGGACCAAATGAACCCAAAGAATATCAGCTTATCATTCCTGAAAATCCTGTTGACAGAGGAAGCAGATTATTTGGGATCAATATTTCAGAAAGCAATGCCGGGTTTGAAGATACATTTCTTAAAGCCCGGCAAGCCGGGACAGAGGTGGTAGAACTTAATATACCCTGGAGTGCCATAGAAGAATCACAGGGAAATTACCAGGATCCCTGGGGTGGTGTACTGGCGGCAACAGCTTTTTATGCTCAGCATGATATAAAGGTGATTTTTAGTATTGCCCTGATCAATACGGTAGCCTGGGAAGTCCCGGATTATTTGAGCGAAGTTTCTCCCGCTTCTGCTCAATTTATTTATGCTTTTTTGAATATGATGGATTGGTTCCTGGCCAATATTCCGGAACAATTGGAAGTTGCTGCCATTAGCATTGGCAATGAAGTAGACCTGGTGCTAGATGGTGATCAGGAATGGCAGTCATATCAGGATTTTTACCGTATTGTATCTCAAGACCTGAAACAAAAATATCCAGGTCTTAAAATTGGAGTAAAAACCACTGTAATGAATGGTGTGTTTGGATTGGAAAAACAAAAACTTAAACTAATAAACCAGTACAGCGACCTGGTTATGCTTAATTACTACCCCCAGAATGAATTTTTCCAGGTGAAAGATCCAAAAAGTGTAATCCAGGATTTTAATTTGATAGCAGCTGCATTTCCTGAACAGGAGATATGGATGACAGAAGTGGGTTATCAATCTGGTAATCTACATTGTGCCAGTAATGAAACCAAACAGGCTCAGTTTTATCATCACCTTTTTAAAGCCTGGGATCAGCACCGCGATCATATTACAGCCATTCAAATAAATTGGTTGCACGATCAAAGCCCGGAAATCATTGATGAGTGGAAAGATTATTATGGCGATGATCCTGCCCTGGTAGAATATTTATCCACTTTAGGCCTTCGTCACTTTAATAATACAGATAAACCAGCCTGGCTGCAACTAAAGCAGGAAGTGCAAGCCAGGGGATGGTAACCAAGAAGTCCCGGAAGGGATTATTTCACATGCAGTCCACATTCCTTTTGTTCCGGATTTTCCCACCACCATCGACCGGCCCTTACATCTTCACCCGGTTGAACAGCTCTGGTACAGGGTTGACAGCCAATACTGGGGAAGCCCTGTTCATGTAAAGGGTGGAAAGGAACCTGATGAATTTTAATGAACTCCCATACCTGCGCTTCGCTCCAATTGATCAGAGGGTTGATCTTGAGTAGTTCATTCTGTTCATCCCATTCCACCAGCTTTTGATTACTTCGGGTAACAGACTGGCTTTTTCTTAACCCACAAATCCACACCGAGAGACCTTGAAAAGCCCTTTTCAATGGTTCGATCTTGCGGATATGGCAGCATTCCCTGCGGTTTTCAATGCTATAATAGAAGCTATTGATTCCTTTGCGATTTACCAACTGCTGCACCTTCTCACAATTAGGAAAATAAACTTCTATATTCATTTGATAACGGTTATTGGTTTTTTCGATCAAGTCATAGGATTCAGGGAATAACCGTCCGGTATCCAGGGTAAATATCTTTACCTGTGGATCGATCTGTGATATCATATGGGTCAACACCTGGTCTTCTGCTCCTAAACTAGTCGCCAGAGCTATCTTACCGGGGTATTTGGTGATGAAAAACTTTAAGACATCTTCAGGAGCGGAATTAATCAGAGAGAGGTTGAGGTCTTCAACGAATTTTTGCATAGCGATTTGATCAATTTATTAACTATCTGCTATTTAGCCCATAATTTATTTAATTTCAAGTGTTAGTAAAGATAATATTGCCATAATGGTCTTCAAATCATATTTATTCTTTGAATATTTATGCGGGTGCAATTTTTTTTGTTATATGAAACTATTGGATTTTAATTTAAGTTAACCTTATTAAATGCTTATAATCCGGCTGTTATGAAAATCACCTACATTTTAATCTGCTGTTTATGCTCTTTGGGAATGATACAGGCACAACCAACACAGGAACACGATTATTATCAATTACCAGATCAAAATGTGGCCAAACCTATGCAGAAAATCAGGTTTGGGCTAAATGCTGGTACCAGCTTTGGATTTATGCCTGGTTGGGGGAATCATTTTAATACCTACCTGTCCCCATACCTGTCACGATCAGTAAATAAAGATCTGACCATCAACGCCGGTATTTCTTTTGGCACCACCTTAATGAATAATCCCTGGCTTTTTCCATCAGATAATAATCAACCTCTGCATCAGGCTCGCATGAACAGTACATCTGTTTTTATAAATGGACAACAAATGATAGGAGAGCGTTTGTTAATATCAGGGACTGCATTCTATGAAAAAAGTCATTTCATGAATAACGCCCTGGGAAACTTTGACAGTAAAGGAGTTTCCATGGACTTTAACTACAAAGTCAATAAAAACTTTTCGTTTGGGGCAGGTTTCAGATTTTCCAATCAGAATCGGCCGTTCAATCAATTCAATCAATTTAATAATCCCTACTTACAACCGGGCCTGTACCAATTTAATCCCCGGTAATTAAAACATTTCAGCTTCTATTCTATTAATTTAAGAAGAAGAAGATTTTTTAATCTTTTAAACTCTTTTTTTAGTGACTGAATCAGACTCTACGCTTCTGTGGCCATTCCTGGCCTACACTTTTTTAGCTTTAACTATGGTAGGTGGTATGTTGGCAATTTCTTATTTTTTAGGTCAGCGCCATCAGGATAAAAGTACGGGAGAAGTTTATGAATCAGGACTGGAAATTACTGGTAGCGCCCGGCTCAGGTTCCCCATCCATTTTTATATCATTGCCATGTTTTTTGTAATTTTTGACCTCGAAGCAGTATTTGTAGTAGCCTGGGCCATTTCTTTTAAAGAAACAGGCTGGCTGGGATATTGGGCTATGCTGGTTTTTATGGGAATTCTGATGGCAGTATTTGTCTATGAATGGCGAATTGGTGCCCTCGATTTCGGACCGAACGGTAAGAAAATTTTAAAAGCTTTACAAAACAGAAAAAATCAATCAGCATGAAATGGTCTTTATCCCGCGATTATACGTCTCAACCCTCTACCGGCCAAACCATGGAAGAAACGGTAAAAAAAAGTGTGGTGTTGACCCGGCTGGAAGATCTGATAGCCTGGGGCAGGAAAAATTCTATCTGGCCCTTCAACTTTGGCCTTTCCTGCTGTTATGTTGAGATGGCCACCAGCCTGACCAGTAAATACGATATTTCCCGGTTTGGGGCAGAAGTGATTAGGGGTACTCCCCGAGAAGCTGATTTAATGGTGATTGCCGGAACAGTTTTTATAAAAATGGCCCCTATTATTAAAAGATTGTATGAACAAATGATGGAACCCCGCTGGATAATCTCTATGGGCTCTTGTGCCAATTCCGGTGGGATGTATGATATCTACAGTGTGGTTCAGGGGATAGATAAATTTATGCCGGTAGATGTATATGTGCCTGGTTGCCCCCCCCGTCCAGATGCTTTTATGCAGGGCTTACTGATGTTGCGGGAGGCAGTGGGAAAAGAAAAACGACCGTTAAGCTGGTATGTAGGACCTCAGGGAGTACAAAAGTTCGATAAAATTTCCATGAAAGATCAATTGAAGGCTGAAAGAAGTAAAATGAAGCAGATTAAATCTCCTGATCAGATTTAAATATATAGGTTCTTAGAAGGCAAGGCAGCGAAGGGCAATTTTTTAACTTGTAAATTTTTATGGTAAATACTGCCACAGTGCTGGATGACTTGATTCAGAAATTTGGAGAAAACGTATTTATCCGGCAGCAAACCCGGGATGATTTCCCTACCATCTGGCTGGATAAAAGCAATATTGTTCCAGTTGTTGATTTTTTAAAAAACCAGGTAGACCAGCCGTATAAAATGCTTTATGATCTCACTGCCATTGATGAAAGATCCCGCGCAAAAAGGTTTGATCAGCCTGAAAGCCAGTTTTCCCTGGTTTATCATTTGTTATCCTTTGATCGCAATGCCGATATCCGTCTGAAAGTAGCGCTGCCTGAAAACCATCCTGAAGCGCCATCAATTACTTCGGTCTGGCCAATGGCCAACTGGTATGAAAGGGAAGTCTATGACATGTTTAATATACATTTTACCGGACACCCCCATTTGAAAAGATTATTGATGCCTCCCACCTGGCAGGGACATCCTTTACGTAAAGACCATCCGGCCCGGGCTACCGAAATGGGGCCTTACCAATTGGATGATGTTAAGGAGGAAGAAGAGATCAAAGCCTTGCAGTTTCATCCGGAACAGTGGGGCCTGGAAAGATCTTCAGATGATACTGATTTTATGTTTCTGAACCTGGGCCCTCAACATCCGGGCACTCATGGGGTTTTGCGTTTGATCCTGCAACTTGAGGGAGAAGAAATAGCCAATATTGTACCTGATATAGGCTATCATCACCGGGGCGCAGAGAAAATGGGAGAAAGACAATCCTGGCATACCTATATTCCTTACACTGACCGGGTAGATTATTTATCCGGGGTAGTAAACAACCTGGCTTATTTACTGGCAGTGGAGAAACTGGCAGGCATTGAAGTGCCTTCCCGGGCCCAGGTGATCCGGGTCATGATGTGTGAATTGTTTCGTATTGCCAGCCATTTGGTTTGGTATGGCACCTTTGCCCAGGATCTGGGCATGCTGTCACCGGTTTTTTACATGTTTACTGACCGGGAAAAGGTGTTTGATATTGTGGAAGCTGTCTGTGGTGGTCGGATGCACCCCAATTGGTTCAGGATAGGTGGCGTAGCACAGGACCTGCCGCAGGGCTGGGAAGAGCTGGTCAAATTTTTTCTGAAATATTTTCCTAAACGATTAAAGGAATATGATAACCTGGTGATGAAAAATCAGATTTTCAGGGCTCGTACTGTTGGTATTGGCGTATATGATACTGATGAAGCCATTGAATGGGGAGTTACAGGTCCGGGCCTTCGGGCTACTGGTTTTGACTGGGATTTTCGTAAGAAAAGGCCTTATTCTGGCTATGAACAATATGATTTTGATATACCCATCGCCCATAATGGTGATTGTTATGACCGGGCAGTGGTACGGATTGAGGAAATGCGGCAAAGCCTGAGGATCATTGAGCAGTGCATGAGAATTCTACCGGAAGGCCCCTATAAATCTGATCATCGCCTGGCTACACCTCCAGAAAAGAAATACACCATGCAGGATATTGAAACCCTGATCACCCATTTTTTGAATGTAAGTTGGGGACCGGTAATACCACCCGGAGAAGCTTCCTCTTTGATTGAAGCCACCAAAGGGGCCAATAGCTATTACCTGATCAGTGATGGCAGTACCAGCTCCTACCGTACCAGAATCCGTACTCCGTCATTTCCTCATATGCAGATGGTACCCTTCATCAGCCGGGGTTATACAGTGGCTGACCTTTTGTCCATCTTGGGTAGTATTGATTTTGTTTTGGCAGATATTGACAGATAAAAAATAAATAATGTTATCATCGGAAGAACAGCAGGAAATAAACCAGGAATTAAAACTTTTTCCTCAGAAAAGGGCAGCTTGTATAGAAGCGCTGAAAGTAGTTCAACGGCACCGGGGATATGTTTCTGATCAAAGCATCCATGACCTGGCTGCCTACCTGGATATGTCTGCTGAAGAACTGGATAGTGTAGCTACTTTTTATAACCTGGTGTTCAGAAAACCGGTAGGCCGGCACATAATTTTGATTTGCGACAGTGTGAGCTGCTATATCATGGGATATACCAGGGTTTTAAGCTATCTGGAAGAAAAGCTGGGCATAAAATATGGTGAAACTACTGGCGATGAGCGGTTTACCTTGTTGCCAATTCCTTGCCTGGGTACCTGCGATCATGCTCCGGCTATGATAATTGATGATGATTTACACCGGGATCTTAGCCCCGATAAAATAGATGAAATATTAGCAAAATACCAATAAACTGGTAATGGAAAAACCTTTAACCGAACATATAAAACCTGATGGCGGCTATCTTTCTTTGAAGGAGTATGAAAGTTTAGGAGGCTACCAGGCGATTCGCAAAATATTTAAGCAGGAGCCGGAAGAAATTACTGAAGAAGTCAAAAAATCTAATCTGAAGGGCAGGGGAGGAGCTGGTTTTAATACCGGTATGAAATGGAGCTTTGTGCCAATGGGCGAAAAAGCGCCTTCCCATAAGTACCTGATAGCCAATGCCGATGAAATGGAGCCGGGTACTTTCAAAGACCGTCTGCTGCTGGAAGCCCACCCACATCAACTGATCGAAGGTATGATTGTCAGCGCCTATGCCATTCAGGCTGACGTAGCTTATGTGTTTTTGCGTTGGGCCTATAAAAATGCGGCTACCATCATTCGTGAAGCCATTAAAGAAGCGTACCAGGCCGGATACCTGGGAGAAAACATCTTAGGTTCAAATTTTAATCTGAAAATGCACTTACATACCAGTGTTGGCCGGTATATGTGCGGAGAAGAAACTGGCCTGTTGAATGCTTTGGAAGGAAAAAGGGCTAATCCCAGAGCAAAACCACCTTTTCCTCAAATCAGTGGCTTGTTTGGTAAACCCACCATTGTAAATAATGTAGAAACGCTGAGTTGTATTCCCCATATCCTGAATAAGGGGGCACAATGGTTTAGTGATCTCAGTTTGAGCGAAGGTGAGGGAGGCACCAAACTATACGGTGCCAGTGGCAGGGTGAAAAAACCGGGTTTATGGGAACTACCTCTGGGAACTTCACTAAAGGAAATTCTGGAAGAACATGCCGGCGGAATGCAGGAAGGTTACCGGTTTAAGGGGGCTTTACCCGGAGGGGCTTCCACTGATTTTCTGGTGGAGGAGCATATGGATTTGAACATGGATTATGCCTCAGTGATGGCAGCCGGCAGCCGGTTAGGAACAGGTACCATCATAGTATTGGATGACCGGACCTGTCCGGTAGGTATGTTGCAAAACCTGGAACATTTCTTTGCCCAGGAATCCTGTGGTTGGTGTACTCCCTGCAGGGAAGGACTTCCATGGACCGAGAAGATACTGGGTGCCATTGAAGCCGGTCAGGGAAAAATGGAAGACCTGGATGTATTAAGTTTTCACACCAAATATCTGGCTCCCGGAAATACATTTTGTGCCCTGGCCCCCGGTGCCATGGAACCTTTACAAAGTGCCTTGAAATATTTCAGAGCCGATTTTGAACAACATATTGAACAAAAAAAATGTCCCTGGAGGTAAAATATGGCAAAAATTAATATTGATGGTAAGATACATGAAGCAGATCCCTCCAAAAACCTGCTGGAGCTATGCCTTTCCCTGGGATATGACCTGCCTTATTTTTGCTGGCATCCTGGATTGGGCTCTGTAGGTGCTTGCCGCCAATGTGCTGTGATCAAATACAAGGATGAAAACGATACCAAAGGAAAACTTTTTATGGCTTGCATGGAGCCTGCCAGTGACGGAACCCGGATTTCCCTGGAGCACCCGGAAGCCCGCCAGTTTCGAAAAAATACTATAGAATGGCTGATGATGAATCATCCCCATGATTGCCCGGTCTGTGATGAAGGGGGTGAATGTCACCTGCAGGACATGACGGTGATGACCGGCCATGATTATCGTCGTTACCGGTTTAAAAAAAGAACCTATTATAACCAGAACCTGGGACCTTTCATAAATCATGAAATGAACCGGTGTATCCAATGCTACCGCTGTGTCAGGTTTTACCGGGAATATGCTGACGGGAGCGATTTTAATGTATATGCAGCTCATGACCACCTGTATTTTGGGCGGTATGAGGATGGTACCCTGGAAAATGAATTTAGTGGAAACCTGGTGGAGGTTTGTCCTACCGGGGTTTTTACAGATAAGACCCTAAAGCAACATTATACCCGGAAGTGGGACCTGACTACTGCACCCTCCATTTGTACCCACTGTAGTGTGGGTTGCAATACCATTGCCGGAGAAAGATACGGCAGCCTGCGCCGGATTTTAAGCCGTTACAACAGTCAGGTAAACGGATACTTCTTATGTGATCGGGGACGATTTGGCTATGAATTTGTCAATCAAAAAAACCGGATTAAAACGCCCATGATAAAGAGTAAGGCAGATCAACAGCTTAAGGCGGTTAAGAAGGAACAATTATTAAATCAATTTGCAGAAATATATCAATCTGCTGGCCGATTAATAGGTGTCGGCTCAGACCGGGCTTCTATGGAATCAAATTTTGCTTTGCAGCAATTGGTGGGACCGGAGAATTTTTATGCTGGTGTATCCAAAAAGGAATTCAGCCTGATTAAACGGGTGCAGAAAATTTTAAGTAGTGGATCCATCCCTACAGCATCCCTCAAAGAAGTGGAAAATTCAGATGCTGTACTGGTGTTAGGTGAAGATCTGACTAACACCGCTCCCATGCTGGCCCTGGCTGTGCGGCAGGCAGCCCGCCGTGAGCCTCAGAAAAAGGCAGCCCAGTTAAAAATACCGGATTGGCAGGATGCCGCAGTGAGAGAACTGGTGCAGGATCAAAAAGGACCGGTTTTCATTGCCTCATCTCATCCTGACAAGCTGGATGATATTGCAGAGCATTCTATAAGAGGGGAAAATGGTGACCTGGCCCGTTTTGGTTTTGCCCTGGCTGGATACCTGGATCAAAATGCAGTTGATGAATCCATGGATAATGATCAAATTCAGTTGGTCAAATCTATCTCGGAAAAATTAATGGCAGCAGAAAACCCTTTAATTATTTCTGGCACCAGCAGCTTTGAGCCTGCTTTAATAGAAGCTGCAGCAGCCATAGGGCTGGCTATCAAATCTCAAAAACCATCTGTAAAACTGGCTTATGTGGTTCCACAGGCTAACAGCATGGGTTTGAGCCTATTAGCCAATCAGGATCTGGATGATCTTATAGCTGAAAGTGATCAATACAGCAGCCTGGTTCTGGAAAATGACTTAGTCAGCCATCTTTCGGCTACCAAATGGTCTGAATTTGAAAAGAAAAACAAACAATTGATTGTATTGGACAGTGTAATGAGTAAAACTGTGCAAAAGGCTGATCTTGTTATTTCTACCGGTACATTTGCCGAATCGGATGGTACATTTGTCAACAATGAAGGGCGGGCCCAACGCTTCTATCAGGTTTACCCTGCTTTTGGAGAAATATGGGAAAGCTGGCGCTGGCTGGGTTATTTAAGATCAGCCATTGATCCCGATCCGCCCCGGTTACATGATTTTCAGGATTATGTGGATGAGATGGTCAGGGTTTATCCTCAACTGGAGGGCATGCAAGACCTGGCTCCTCCACCGGGATACCGTTGGGTTGGTCAAAAAATTCCCCGACAACCTCATCGCTATAGCGGCCGTACTGCTATGCAGTCACATCATCAGGTGCATGAACCTAAACCAGCTGAAGATCCGGATTCTGCTTTGACATTTACCATGGAAGGTTACAAGGGGCAGCCACCTTCTTCGGTAATCCCATTCTTCTGGTCACCAGGCTGGAATTCAGTCCAGTCTATCAATAAATACCAGATCGAAGTAGGAGGTCCCTTACATGGGGGAGATCCTGGTTTCCGGTTGTTTAGCCCTATAGAAAATGGACATTTCAAGGTAAATGAAGAAATTCCCGCACCTTTTGAACCAAAAAAAGACCAGTTGAAAATCCAGCCGCTTTACCATATTTTCGGATCTGAACCTTTAAGTAACCAGTCACCGGCTGTAGCCAGTTTAGTTCCTGCTCCTTATATTGGGCTTAATTCCTCTGATGCCAAAAACTTTAGGTTAAATAATGGGCAATCCATCAAACTTAAACTCAGTCATAGGCTTTATCAAGTAGAAGTAAAGGTTATGGAGCTGCCCCAGGGAACTGTAGGATGGCCCATGGGTATACCGGGTTTGCCAGGAATACAGGATTCAAATTATGTTTCAAAAAATAACCTGGAAGTATGAATGAAACATTAAAAATATGGCTGATCATTATAGGGGTGTTACTGTCCATGCTTACCCTGGCACCTGGATTAATTTGGCTTGAACGTCGTTTGCTGGGCCTTTGGCAGGACCGGGTTGGACCAAACCGGACCGGGCCCTTTGGTTTGCTTCAGGTACTGGCTGATATGATCAAAATATTTTTCAAGGAAGACTGGATCCCTCCCTTTGCCGATAAAAGAATCTTTACATTGGCCCCGGCTGTAATTATGACCACCATTTTATTAAGTTTTGCTATCATTCCTTTTGCTCCCGGCATTATTGTAGCGGATTTGAACATCGGTATATTGTTTTTTCTGGCTATGTCTTCCCTGGGAGCTTACAGCATAGTATTGGGTGGATGGGCCTCCAACAATAAATACTCCTTACTGGGAGCAATGCGTGGCTCAGCCCAGATGATGACCTATGAAGTTTTTATGGGATTGTCACTTATGGGCGTGGTCATGCTATCCGGTTCATTCAAACTGACGGATATTATTGAAGCCCAGCGTGGTTTGTGGTTTGTGGTACCCCAGTTTATTGGATTTGTAATTTTCCTGATTGCAGGTATAGCCGAAACACACCGGTTGCCTTTTGATATTCCTGAAGCAGAAAGCGAGTTGATTGCAGGCTATCATGCTGAATACTCCGGAATGAAATTCGGAATGTTTTTCGTAGGAGAATATCTGGGCATTACCCTGGTATCAGCTTTAATTACCGCTTTGTTTTTTGGTGGCTGGCTGGGACCGGAATTTTTGCCCCCTTTGGTGTGGTTTTTACTCAAGACTTTTGTATTCATTGCCTTTTTTATATTATTAAGGGCAGGACTACCCCGACCCCGTTACGACCAGCTGATGGAATATGGCTGGAAGCTTTTACTGCCTCTGGCATTACTGAATCTGATGATTACCGGGGCTATAGTTTTATTATTGAATCAATAAATAAATAGCAATATGTGGAGTAATTTAAGAACCTTATGGCTGGCTTTTTTACACATGTTTCGTAAACGGGAAACCATAGAGTACCCCGACGAAAAGCCCAACTTGCCGGCTCGTTGGCGGGGCCGCATTGTACTGTCCCGGGATCCTGATGGTGAGGAGCGATGTGTGGGCTGTTACCTTTGTGCAGTAGCCTGTCCGGTAGATTGTATATCACTACAGGCTACAGAAGATGAAAATGGCCGCCGGTATCCGGAGTTTTTCCGGATCAATTTTTCCCGCTGCATTTTTTGCGGATATTGTGAAGAGGCTTGTCCCACTTATGCCATTCAATTGATTCCGGATTTCGAAATGAGTGAATATAACCGGCAAAACCTGGTTTATGAAAAAGAAGATCTGATGATCCAAGGTACCGGTAAGTATCATGATTATAATTTTTACCGGGTTTCCGGCCTAAAAATCGGGGGTAAAGACAAAGGTGAGGCTGAAAATGAAGATAAACCAATTGATATCAGGAGTTTAATTCCATAACCCTTAAAAATTTATGACCATTGCTTTTTACATAGCCGCTTCCATTGCTGTATTGTCTACTTTCATGGTGATCACCCGAACCAATGCAGTACATGCATTGCTGTATTTGATTGTGTCCTTACTATCGGTATCGGTCATTTTCTACCTGGCCGGAGCGCCCTTTGTAGCTGCCCTGGAAGTGATCATCTATGCCGGAGCTATCATGGTGCTTTTTATTTTTGTGATCATGATGCTTAATTTAGGTAAGGGGTCAGAACAACAGGAAAAAGCCTGGTTAAGACCAGTAATATGGATAGGCCCGGCCATCCTAAGTCTGGTTTTGTTTCTGGAAGTATTATTGGTTTTTCTGAATGTGGATCTTCAGCTGGGAGAAATGGCCTTTGTTGGACCTAAGCAGGTAGGTATTTCACTGTTTACAAATTATTTATTGGCGGTGGAACTGGCTGGTATGTTACTGATGGCCGGCATTATAGGAGCTTACCATTTAGGTAAAAGGAAGAAAAAGATTGTGCACCGGTACCTGGAAAAAGCATCATGATATGGAATCACTTTCACTGGAAACCGGATTGTTGTTGTCTACCATTCTTTTTGTATTGGGACTGATCGGACTGATGATCCGCAGGAATATCATCTTTATGATGATGTCGATTGAGATCATGCTTAATGCCGCTGGTTTTGCGTTTGTCTGGGCCGGGTCATTCTGGCAGCAGGCAGATGGACAGGTGATGTTTATTTTCATATTAACTATGGCTGCCGCTGAAGTTTCCATTGGGCTGGCCCTGATCCTTTTGGTGTATCAAAAATATAAAACCCTGGATATTGACAAGGTGAGTAATTTAAAGGGGTAGATAAGACTTTATTTTTTAATAGAAGCAATTATGATAAATTTTTTGTGGCTTATCTTATTGTTGCCTCTGGCCGGATTTCTGGTCCTGGCTTTGTTTGGCAGCAAGCTTTCCAAAAAAATGGTGGCTATGGTGGGTCTGGGTTCTGTGGGTACAGCTGCCTTCCTGACCATCCTGCTGGGGCTTGAATTTATCATCAATCCGATTCCGGACCATGGATTGGTCAATCATCTTTGGACCTGGTTTGATGTTGCCGGTTTAAGCCCTGGAATCACACTATATCTGGATGCATTATCCCTGATATTTGTTTTCGTGATCACATTTGTGGGTTTTTTGATTCATTTATATTCGGTCGAATTTATGTGGGATGAGGAAGGTTATGCCCGCTTTTTTGCCTACATGAATTTATTTGTCGGTTCCATGCTGACCCTGGTATTGGCCGATAACCTGGTACTGCTTTATTTAGGCTGGGAGGGGGTTGGGTTATGTAGCTTTTTATTGATTGGGTTCTGGTATAAGGATCCGGTAAACGGTGCAGCAGCCCGCAAAGCCTTTATTGTGACCCGCATTGGAGATACAGCCATGGCGATTGGTTTGTTTCTATTATTTTTTAGTTTTAATTCCTTGAATATCAATGAAATAATGACAGCCATCCCACAGAAATGGGCTCAAGGTGACCCCACTGCTACCTGGGCCGCCATATTATTATTGGGAGGAGCCCTGGGAAAATCAGCCCAATTACCGCTGCAAACCTGGCTTCCTGATGCCATGGCCGGACCGTCTCCGGTGAGCGCCCTGATCCATGCTGCTACAATGGTAACCGCAGGAATTTATTTAATAGCCCGAACCCACACCTTGTTTATCCAGGTCCCTGCTGTAATGACAGTAATTGCTGTAATTGGTGCCTTGACATTGCTATTGGCCGGACTTTCTGCCCTGGTACAATCTGATATCAAACGGGTTCTGGCTTATTCCACCATCAGTCAGATCGGCTACATGTTTTTGGCTTTAGGTGTGGGAGCCTGGTCTGCCGCCGTTTTTCATTTTATGATCCATGCCTTCTTTAAAGCACTTTTGTTTTTGGGTGCCGGAGCCATTATCCTGGCTATGCATCATGAACATAATATGTTTAAAATGGGTGGCTTGAAAGCTAAATTGCCGGTCACTTTCTGGACTTTTTTAATTGGTTCTGCATCTCTGGCCGCTCTGCCTTTAATTACAGCAGGATTTTACAGTAAAGATGCCATTTTATGGTATGCCTGGGCCAGTCCAACAGGAAGTCCCTGGCTATGGCTGTCGGCAGTGACTGGCGCTTTTATTACGGCCATTTATACCTTTAGGATGTTATTTATCACTTTTTTTGGATCTCCAACTCCCAGAATCAGCCAGAAACCCGGCATTTTGATCAAAATCCCATTAATTGTATTGGCAATCTTGTCTTTACTGGGCGGGTTTTTAGAATTACCCCATACTTTAGGACATTTTAATCCATTTTCCAGTTTGATGGAAACGGCGGTTCCTGCAGTGCATTTAATGATTGAAGATACCAGTATCGAGTTGTTATTTCAGTTGATTTCCAGCTTGTTAGCTTTAGCCGGTATATACCTGGCTTATCTTTATTTCCTGAAAAAACCTCATTTGTCCCGGCAATTAACCCGTAAACAGCCTGGATTGAAAAATTTCTGGTTGAATGGCTGGCAATTTGACCGGTTATATGACCGGGTTTTTGTAAGGCCTGTGGTATGGCTATCAGCCATTAACAAAAATGACGTGGTAGACAAGGGTTATTATTTAATTGGCCAGGCGCATACTTATTTACACCTGAGGTTGAGTCAGAGTCAAACTGGTCAGCTACGCTGGTATCTCATGGGAATCACCTTTGGTGCCATACTTACTATTACCTTAATTATTTTCTTATGATTTTAATCTGGTTTATCATCATACTTATGGGAGCCGGCAGTTTAGCCTGGATTACAGGTCGTAAAAACCCCGGATTAGCCAGAGCCTTATCTCTGGCAGCAGTTCTGTTGAACCTGGCTATTATTACCTATTTTTGGTTGACCCATATTTCCCGGATTAGTATCAGCCAGGAAGGAGCATGGTTGATCAATTACCAGCAGGAATGGATCAGCCGGTTTGGAATCAGCTTTCACTTCGCCCTGGATGGCTTAAGCCTGCTGATGTTGATACTTACTTTTTTTCTGGGAGCTGTGGCCATTCTTACTTCCTGGACCCAGGTGACAGAGAAAGTGGGTTTTTTTCATTTTAACTTGTTGTGGATTTTAGCTGGTATCACTGGTGTGTTCACTTCCCTGGATTTGTTCCTGTTTTATTGTTTTTGGGAAATCATGCTCATTCCTATGTATTTTATCATAGGAATCTGGGGATATGAAAAGCGTATTTATGCGGCATATAAATTTTTCATTTTTACCCAGGCCAGTGGATTATTAATGTTTCTGGCAATATTGTCCCTGTATTTTATACAAGCTGCTCAAACTGGATTGTATTCATTTGATTATGCCATTTTATCAGCCAGTCAAATCCCTGCCCACCTGGAGTTGTGGTTGATGGGAGGTTTTGCTATTGCTTTTTTGGTGAAGCTTCCGGCTTTCCCCTTTCATAACTGGCTGCCGGATGCACATACCCAGGCTCCGACTGCAGGTAGTGTGATATTGGCTGGATTACTCCTCAAAACAGGGGCTTACGGACTTTTAAGGTTTGTAGTTCCTTTTTTCCCTCAGGCAGTACAGGCCTTTGCTCCTTATGCCATGTTGCTGGGCGTGATCGGGATATTGTATGGAGCTATGCTTGCTTTTTCCCAAACAGATCTTAAAAGGCTGGTAGCCTATACCAGTGTCAGCCATATGGGATTTATAGTGTTGGGTGTTTTTGCCCTCAATGAATTGGCCTTTCAGGGCGTGGTTTTACAAATGATCACACATGGGATCAGTACCGGAGCCTTATTTATTTTAGTGGGTCTATTACAGGAAAGAATGCACACCCGTGATATTAATGAAATCGGAGGTTTATGGCGGGAAGCACCCAAAATGGGTGTAGTGGGGCTGGTGTTTGCTATGGCTTCCCTGGGATTACCCGGATTGGGTAACTTCATCGCTGAGTTTCTTATTCTGGTGGGGTCATTTCAGGCTGATAAGGTTTTTACAATTATAGCCACCATAGGATTGATCGCCTCTGCTGTTTACTCACTGCGTTTTTATCAAAAAGTTTTCCAGGGTCAAAAGAAAAGCCATTGGTCCTTTAACGATTTGAATATCAGAGAGATGGTTGTGCTGGGGACATTGGTTATAAGTATAATCTGGCTTGGCTTGTATCCTCAGCCTGTCATTAATACAGCCCGCAGTTCTTTGAAGTTTTTATTGAATGGCAGCCATCAAAAGGTTATCCATAAAAGGTCACCAAAAGAAATGGCAAAAAATAAAAAATATTTGTACAGGATCAACTATGACCATAACCGGAAAGGAGCAATCCCATGATCAATAATCTGACCAGTTTATTACCTTTAATGGTCATATCCGGATCAACTATTTTAGTTTTATTGATTATAGCCATTAAAAGGAGCCACTTGTTAACTAATATTTTGACTTTGATGGCATTGACGGCTACGGTCATATCCTTGTTTGCTTCTCCTATAGTTCATGTTCAGCCAGTGGGAATCTTATTTACCCTGGATGGCTTTTCCACTTTTTTTATGGCCATCATATTGTTTGCCAGTTTTGTGGTCGTGATTTTATCATTTAACTACCTGGAATTTAAGGAAATAAATAAAGAAGAATATTATGTTCTGATATTGTTGGCTACCCTGGGGGCCATGGTACTGGTAATCAGTAATCATTTCGTATCGTTTTTCCTTGGTCTTGAAATATTGAGCCTATCTTTATATGTTCTCATTGCTTACCTCAGGATATGGCAGCATAATATAGAGGCTGGGATAAAATACCTGGTGTTGGCTGCTGCATCTTCTGCCTTTTTGCTTTTTGGAATGGCATTAATATATGCTGAAACCGGGAACATGAATTTTTATCAACTGGCCAGTCAATTTACCAATACGGAAATCATTACGCCTTTTGCCTTAACCGGGCTGGCTTTGATGATTGTAGGGGTTGGATTTAAAATGGCCATTGTGCCATTTCACTTTTGGACACCGGATATTTATGAAGGTGCTCCGGCCCCGGTGTCAGCTTTAATTGCTACTATTTCCAAAGGTGCAATCCTGGCAGTTTGGCTGAGGTTTTTCATGATGTTAGATATATATCGTTATCCTGCCATTATGCTCACTTTTTCCACCCTGGCTGTGTTGTCGATGGTGATAGGTAATTTGTTGGCGTTGTGGCAAAAAAATGTGAAAAGAATCCTGGCTTATTCTTCCATTGCCCATTTAGGGTATATGTTGGTGGCTTTTCTGGCTGGAGGTGAATTGGGTACAGAGGCTGTTATTTTTTACTTATTGGCCTATTTTATTACCATTTTAGGTGCTTTTGGTGTAGTTACCCTCATTTCTTCTCCTGAAAGGGATGGTTATCAGGTGGAAGATTACCATGGCTTGTTTTGGCGACGGCCCCGTATAGGTGCTGTTTTTACTTCCATGCTTCTTTCTCTGGCCGGTATACCATTGACAGCCGGATTTATGGGAAAATTTTATCTGGTGGCAGCCGGTGTTTCTTCCGGATACTGGATTTTAGTGGTGTCATTGGTGATCAGCAGCGTAATAGGTTTATTTTATTATCTCCGTATCATTGTTGAAATGTTCAAAAAACCAGACGAACTGGTTTTACGTCACTCCTTAAAACCATTTTTTAGCCTGGGCAGTGGCATTACTTTGGCTGTTCTGGCTGTACTTTTAGTTTGGTTCGGAGTTTACCCTGGCACCCTGATGGAAATCATCAGGGTGATTGCAACGAATTCATTTTAAGCAATTTTTTCTAATGCTTGTTAAGGTTCTCCATGAATTTCGCTACTTCGATAATATACCTGGTATGAACACCAGTGCCTATTTCTCCGTATTGGTCCCAGGCTCTTACCTGAAAGGTTAGTTTTTTACCCTTTATTTCAGCTAATACTGATTCACACCAGACCTTTTCACCCAAAGGTGTGGCTTTCACATGTTTGATATTTACAGCTGAACCCACCGTGCAATGTCCGTCGGGTAAAAACTCATTGACACTTTGCCAGGCTGTATTTTCCATTAATGCCACCATGGCTGGAGTGGCAAAAACTTCTATCAACCCTGAGCCGAAACTGCTGGCTGTAGTATCTGGAGTTACAGTTTTTTCTAGTTTTCCTTTGATTCCGGTTTTAATAGATAGTTCCATGTCTTATATTTTTATTTGTACAAAGGGTGCTGGCTAAAATATAATTTTTTAGTTAGGTCTTTAAAGCATATTTTAGTATTAAAGATGATAAAATTTCAATAAAAATCATATATTCTAATCTTATTTTCAATATAATTCCGCCAATATTAATTAATTGTTAATTATTCTTTTATGCTTTTTATAGTTATGCAGAAACCCAATCTACTTTTTTCATTCTTGCCAAATAGTGCCACCAAAAAACCATTTAATTGTAAATTTATTAAAGCATGTAAGATTTATGGCTAAATGTTAACGTGAAACAAAAAAAATAATTATGAATGTTTCAATAATTTCTTTCTATATTTGCATTGTCAATAATTCAAAATAGAAGTTTAATTTTTAAAACTAGTGAAAAATGAAAAAAGCAACAACAATTTTGGTAGGGTTGATTATAGTAATTAGTTCTGCCGTATTTGCCTCAGGCAAAGAAACCATTGCGGAAGCAAAAAGTAGTGCCCGAATCGTTCCGATTAATGCTGAATCAGTTTATAAATTGGTATACGATTCTCAAGAGGCAGGCATCGTAAAAGTAAACTTTTATGATCAAAAAGGGTTTAAATTTTTTACAGACGTTGTGAAAAATGAAAAAGGATTTATCAGGCCCTACAGTTTCAAAAACCTTCCTCAGGGAGATTACGTAATTGAAATTGTAGATAAGTTTGGTAGTGTGCAGCGAGAAATTGCTTTCGAAGTAGTAAAAGAAAAAGCAGATTTTCAGGTAGCTTTAAATGCTGAAACTGATAAAAGATTTAAGTTAACTGTCTTAGGTGAAACATTGGCTCCGGTATTTGTGAAAATCTATGATGCCAATCAGCGACTGGTAACTGAAGATTACGTAGACAACTCTAAAAGTTTCAGCAAGGTATATAATTTATCCCAGGTACCTGCTTCTGATTTCACTTTTGAAGTGATCAGTAAGAATAAAATAGTCACTAAAAAAACTTTATAGTAGTTTATTTTTCATAATTTTTGGGTTTATGTTGAAAAGCTCCGGCAATTTGCCGGAGCTTTTTTTGTTTTGGCTGAACAATAGCGATTCGTGACTATTTTTATTATACAAACCTAATTTTTTAAATATGAAATATCAGGGATTTAATCGTTTGACCGGGCAGACAGCCATAGTAACAGGAGCCAGTTCGGGCATAGGAATGGGTGTAGCATATGCAATGGCTAAAGAAGGCGCCAATGTAGTAGTCAATTACCATAGCAGTGAAGGTCCGGCTAATGAATTAGTAGAGGAGATTAAATCTTTTGGTGGTAATGCCCTGCCGGTTCAGGCTGATGTAAGTGATGAAAAAGATGTAAAGGAATTATTTAATCAGACCTGCCAGGCTTTTGAAACTGTTGATATATTAGTAGCCAATTCCGGTATGCAACAGGATGCCCCATTTTTAGAAATGTCTTACCAGGAATGGCAAAAAGTTATTGATATCAACTTAACTGGTCAATTCTTGTGCTGCCGCGAAGCGGCCAGAGAATTTATGAAAAGAGGTTTGGTACCCGAACGCTCGTCGGCTACCGGAAAGATAATTTGTATGAGTTCTGTGCATGATAAAATTCCCTGGAAAAACAGGATCAACTATGCAGCCTCAAAAGGCGGAATTTACATGATGATGAAAACCATGGCTCAGGAATTGGCCGAACATAAGATCAGGGTAAATGGTATAGGCCCAGGTGCCATTAAAACCAGGATCAATCAACAGGCCTGGGAAACAGAGGAAGCCAGAGAACAACTGCTTCAGTTAATTCCTTATGATCGGATTGGTGAGCCGGTAGATGTAGCCAAGGCGGCCGTATGGTTGGCCTCTGATGAATCTGACTATGTTACAGGTGTCATGCTTTATGTAGATGGCGGCATGATTCTTTATCCTTCTTTTACTTCCGGAGGTTAAATTCCACAACCAAATATTATTGATTGCGTAAAGTTATACTGGTTTCAACATTAATTAACATGTACAACTATTTCATAACCAGTAAAAATGTATTTATTCCCTTTGTTTTTTCTTTACCACCTACCAGAATAACCGGTAATAAAGGCACATGCTGTTGTTGCTGTTGTTGATTGTGTGCTTCAAGTTTCGTTATCAATCTAACCTATAAAATACACCTTTAAAATGATGGATTTGTTACTTAATCCCTGGCCCTGGTATGTATCAGGTGCTTTAATTGGGCTGATGGTGCCACTTTTATTGCTGTTTGCCAATAAATCTTTTGGTATTTCTTCATCACTGAGGCACATTTGCGCGGCATGTTTCCCTTCTGGTATTGAATTTTTTAAGTATAACTGGAAAAGAGAGCGCTGGAACCTGTTCTTTGTAGTGGGAATTATCCTGGGAGGGTATTTGGGCCAATACTGGTTGCCACAGGATCAGGTAATTGTATCAGCTCAAACCATTGATGCCTTGAAAAAACTGGGGGTGGAAGATATGACAGGCATTTTACCTGAAAGCATATTTTCCTGGCAAAGCCTGAAAACCTTTAAGGGGTTTACTTTTATAATTCTGGGAGGTTTTCTGGTGGGATTTGGCACACGATATGCCAATGGATGTACCTCAGGGCATGCTATCATGGGCTTGTCCAACCTTCAACCCGCTTCACTGGTGGCTGTGATTGGATTTTTTGTGGGAGGTCTGATTATGACACATTTGTTTTTACCTTTTATTATTTAAGCCATGGGTAATATTAAATTCTTATTATTAGGGACCTTTTTCGGGCTGATCCTGACTAAGTCACAGGTAATTTCCTGGTTTCGGATTCAGGAAATGTTCCGGTTTCAATCCTTTTATATGTATGGGGTCATTGGTACTGCCATTTTGGTAGGATTTATATCTATTCAATTGATCAAGCGGTATCAGGTAAAGGCTTTTTCCGGCCAATTAATTGCAATTCCTCCCAAGGAATTAAACAAAGGAACTTTACTGGGAGGTATAATATTTGGTTTGGGTTGGGCAGTTACCGGTGCTTGTCCCGGTCCCATTTTTGCTCTGATCGGAAATGGATTTTCAGTGATTTCACTGACTCTTATAAGCGCCATTGCCGGTACCTGGGTTTATGGTTTTCTTAAAAATAAACTGCCCCATTAAGACGCTATTTTTTCTCATCCTGCTTTAGGGTTTTGTAATATAAATGTTAATTTTGATTTTCCAAGACTCCCTTACCGGAGTCCTTTTTTTTATCGGTTTAACTTTTTTATCTTTACCGTAACCATTCTGATTATGAAAATATATGTACATCTATGGCTGGAGCCTGATAATTTGTCTTACCTGAAAAGCGTGCTTTCAGAACACAAGGTTTGGTACAGGAATGATATAGACTCCGATCAACGTGAGGCAGCTTGTAAACAGGCCGATGTAGTGTTTGGCAATGTGCCGGCTTCATGGTTGAAAGATCAGAATAATGTGCGTTGGTTTCAGTTGGATTCGGTAGGGTTTGATGCTTATTTGACTATTGACTGGAAAGCAAAGAACATGCAGTTAACCAACCTCCGGGGAATGTATGGCGTGCCAGTAGCTGAAACTGCACTGGCGGGAATTCTTGCGTTTTATCGGAAAATTGATCAATTGGTTGCATTTAAGGAAAAAAAATATTGGGGGTACCAAAAAATCCGGGCAGAAGTGCGGTGTTTACACCGGGCCAGTGTTTTAATATTGGGCGGCGGCTCTATTGGTTTAACCCTTAAAAAGCTGCTCTCTTCATTTGATTGCCATATCACCATTTATGGCAGGGATCCCAAAAAGTCAGATATCTTTGATATAGAAAACCTGGAAAAGAAATTGGCTGAATCGGATATTGTAATTGGTTGTTTGCCTAACACTGCATTGACCACCAACCTGCTTAATGCCCAAAGATTACGTTTACTTACACCGTCATCTTTGCTGGTGAATGTAGGCCGGGGAAGTTTGATTGATGAGGAGGCCCTGGCAGAACTATTGCATGATAAAAAAATAGGGGGTGCTGTACTGGAAGTAACACAGCTGGAGCCTCTGCCAGATAATCATCCTCTATGGGACTGTCCTAATCTTATTCTTACCCAGCATGCCGGTGGAGGTTCTGCTAATGAAAATCGTCAAAAAATGGATATATTTTTGGATAATCTTAAAAGGTTTAAACAGGGAAATCCCTTGAAAAACACCATAAACCTGAGCAAAGGTTATTAAGCATTCCCAGCTCTGGAAAAATGCTTTTTTTACTAATTATACAAGAATAAATTTGTGAATTGTTTGATTAAAATTGATTTTTTAGGAATAATATAATAACTTCACTTTTTAAAATGGATGTTTATTGTATGCAAGACAGAAACTTATTGGTCGCTCTAAAAAAAGGAGAGGAATCAGCATTTAAAAAGCTCTATTTAAAATACAGCCGTACCTTGGGATACTTTATTTACGGGTATCTTAAAAATAAAGCTGATGCTGAAGAAATAGTACAGGAAACATTCATTAAAGTTTGGGAAAATAAAGCACATCTTGACCCGAACCTATCCATAAAAAATTACCTTTTTAAACTTTCCAAAAATGCCCTGCTCAATAAATTGAGACGAAAGAAAGTGGAAGAATCATATAAACTGCATTGGCTGGAAGATTACAGCCAGGAGCATAATGTAACCGAAGATGAGGTTATTCTGGCAGATTATAAGAATATTTACCAGGAATTAATTAATATGCTTCCTCCCCAAAGAAAACTGATTTTCATCATGAGCCGTGAGCATGGATTGACTTACCGGGAGATAGCTGATCAACTGCATATTTCAGTTAAAACTGTGGAAAGACAAATGAGCCAGGCCCTTAAATTTCTCAAGGAAAGGTTGCTGGCTGAAAGCCATATGATGTTGTTACTGTTGTGGATATTAGGGTCTAATCTTACCATTTAAGTAGATCGTATTTTGCTTTTTGGTATTGTATTTCAATTAAAAGGAAATCGATGAAATTGTTTTTCTATTTGTTACTAGCTGGCCTGATTATTTCTTTTAGTACTTGTCATTCTTCCGAAGAAAATTATTCTGATAATTCTTTTGCCCAGGATCTGCAGTTTTTGCAATCACATTACAATACAGTGGTTTTATCAGACCAGGAAAATAAGGCCAGGTTAGTTATAATTCCGGAATTACAAGCCCGTGTAATGACATCCACCGCGGCCGGGGACGACCAACCAGGGTTTGGCTGGATCAATTACGAACTGATTTCCTCCGGAAAAACACTGGAACATTTTAATCCTTTTGGAGGAGAAGATCGTTTTTGGTTAGGGCCTGAAGGTGGTCAATTTGCTGTGTTTTTTAAAAAGGGTGACCCTTTTGACCTTTCCCATTGGTATACACCAAAAGCTATTGATACCGAGCCTTTTCGAATTATAGACACCCACCCAAAAGCTGCCTCTTTTGCCACAGAAATGGTCATAGAAAATTATGCCGGATATAAGTTTGATATATCCATTTTCCGGCGGATAAGCCTGCTTTCCAGTCCGGAAATTCAGCAATACCTGGACTTTTCACAAATAGAGGACTTGAATGTGGTGGGATTTGAATCCTTAAATACCATCAGGAATAAAGGAAAAAGACAATGGGATCATCAAACAGGTTTATTATCCGTTTGGATATTGGGTATGTTTAAACCATCTTCCGCCACCACCATAGTTGTACCTTTCCGTCAGGATATCTCCCTTGATTCCGGACTGAATGATTCTTACTTCGGGAAGATCCCGCCCGATCGGCTTAAAATAGGAGAGCGGGCCATATACTTCAGGGGTGACGGCCAACAACGAGGTAAGATTGGATTAAGACCTTCAGCCGCCTATCATGTGCTGGGAAGTTATGATGAACAATCAGGCAGTTTAACAATTGTGCATTATAATCAGCCTGATGATGAAGGCCTACGATATGTCAATTCTGTCTGGGAACTTCAGGAGTTTCCTTATAAAGGAGATGTGGTCAATGCCTACAATGATGGACCACCTGCTGCCGGAGCCGACCCTTTAGGGCCATTTTATGAACTTGAAACTTCTTCACCTGCTATAGCCTTAGCTCCCGGGGATTCGGTGATACATATTCACCGCACTTTTCATTTGCAGGGAAATGAGGCATTGCTGGACAAGGTCAGCCGGAAAGTATTGCATACGCCGCTATCTGCCATAAAGGCTGCATTCTGAACAGGCTTTTGCCATTTTTGCCAGAATAAAATAGCTTTATCTGTCGTTTAATTGCTTGAGTATTAATATGTTTGTCCATAAATTAAAAACCTATTAAGTTGGAAAAGCAGATAGAAGCAAACCTGATAAAACTTTTTGAGGAATGGTCTGGTGAAAAAGCCTCCGATATTGTCAAATTACCCCAATCGGGTTCTTACCGAACTTATTACCGTATTTTTAATGGTTATAAAACGGCCATTGGGGTTCATAATGCAGACCAAAAGGAAAATATTGCATTTTTAAGCTTTACCAAACATTTCCTCAAAAACCAGCTTCCGGTCCCTGATGTATTGGCCGAACAGATGGATCAGGATATTTACCTGTTACAAGATTTAGGTGATACTACTTTGTATGCCTACCTGACGGCGATCAGAAAGCAGTCTGATTTCCCCCGGGACCTCAAGGATATTTATAAGCATATACTGGAAGATCTGCCCCGGTTTCAAATAAAAGCTGCCCAGGGACTTGATTATTCAGTGTGTTACCCCCGGGCCAGTTTTGATAAACAATCCATGATGTGGGACCTCAACTATTTCAAGTATTATTTTTTGAAACTGGCCCGCATACCTTTTGATGAGCAATACCTGGAGGATGATTTTCAGCAGTTTTCTGACTTTTTGCTTCAGGCAGAGAGTAATTATTTTTTGTACCGGGATTTTCAGTCCCGTAATATAATGATTCTTCAAGGGAAACCTTTTTACATAGATTACCAGGGAGGAAGAAAAGGCGCATTGCAATATGACCTGGCCTCCTTGTTGTATGATGCCAAAGCTGATATCCCACATCCGGTCAAGGATGAATTACTGGACCATTATATCACTAACCTGAACACCATACAGCCGGTGGACAGGCAACGTTTTATGCAGTTTTTCCAGGGGTTTGTTTTTGTTCGGATCATGCAGGCTATGGGCGCTTATGGATTCAGGGGATTTTATGAAAAGAAAACCCATTTTTTACAAAGCATTCCCTATGCCATTAAAAACCTGCAGCATTTATTGGAAAATTATCAACTGCCCCTTGAAATTCCTGCCCTCAGGAACGTATGGGAAGCTTTGGTTAGTGCACCGGAACTCAAACAATTTAACCAATCCAGCCAGGTAGTAAAAAGGCTTAAAGTGAGTATCAACAGTTTCTCTTTTAAAAAGGGGATACCAGAAGATCAGAATGGCAATGGTGGTGGTTTTGTATTTGATTGCCGGGCCATTCATAATCCGGGAAGGTATGAAAAGTACAAGCAAATGACAGGCAAAGATGCTGAAGTAATTGATTTTCTACAAAAGGAAAGTGAAATTGATGATTTCCTGAAGAATGTATATGCTTTGGTGGATAGTTCGGTTGAAACTTATTTATCCAGAAAGTTTACCGACCTGATGGTTAATTTTGGTTGTACAGGTGGACAACATCGTTCGGTATATTGTGCAGAAAACCTGGCTCGTCACCTTAAAAACAAATATGATTTGATTGTTGAGCTGCATCACAGAGAGATGGAGAAACTAAATGTGTTATCCTGATGAGGGCAATGATCTTTGCCGCTGGTTTGGGAACCCGTCTTCGGCCCTTAACCAATGACCGTCCCAAAGCCCTGGTGCAGGTAAAAGGAGTTCCTCTGCTGGAAATTGCCATCAGGAAGTTGATTTCTTTTGGCTTCAATCAGTTGATCATCAATGTACATCATTTTGCTGATCAGATCAGACACTTTGTGTTTGAAAATAATTCTTTTGGGGCTGAGATCACTTTTTCCGACGAAACTGATCAACTATTAAATACCGGTGGAGGCTTAAAAAAGGCTTCCTGGTTCTTTGAAGACGAAGCGCCTTTTTTGGTTTACAATGTGGACGTATTAACCGACCTGAATCTAAATGATTTGGTAATATACCACCAATCACAAAATGCCCTGGCTACACTGGCCGTGCGAAACAGAATTGGTACAAGATACTTACTATTTGATCCAAAACATCAATTGGTGGGTTGGAAGCATCCCAAAACTGAAGAAATTAAAATGGTGCAACCTGCAACTGCAACCTATAATCAACTGGCATTCAGCGGTATACAGGTAATTGACCCTCGTTTATTTGAATTAACAGAGGAGCAAGGTGCTTTTTCTATTATAGATTTGTATCTCAGGTTAGGCAAAAGCGAAAAGATTGTAGCTTATCCTCATGATCAGGGATTTTGGATGGATCTGGGAAAATTACCTCAATTGACCCAGGTAGAAAAGGCTTATGACCTGGAACAGCTATTAGGTTTGAAAAAGTAGTTATACTGCCTGAATTAAAAGGAAAAACCTGGCAGAAAAATTCCAGCCAGGTTTATTTAATTAGTATGTATTTATACTTGTACGAAAACAAATATGCCTCAAAGGTAGTGGGTAAATTTGAAGATTATGTAAATGGATTTTGAAGGAATGTTGAGGATTTGTTTCAATTGCTTCTGCTGGCAAACTTTATTTTCTGAATAAGTGAAAGTTATTTAGGCTCTTCTATGAGCACTGGAAGATGATTTAGCTGATAATCTGAAATATCTTTCAGCAGTATTTCCTTAATTTTTCCGCCTCGGTGATAAATAAAATTAATGATTCGAAAACTGGAAAAGGGAAGATAAGCGGAAAGTTTAACCGAATCAGTATTTGGTTCTCTCCAGGCCAGGAATATTTCATTTTGATCTCTGAAAGAAAACTTATATAAGTAATTATCCAGTTTTTCTACTTTACTGAAACCATCTGTTTTTTGAATCAGAGTTTGCAAATTGAAAAAGGCCGGCTTATAATTTCCTTCCTGGGTGAGCAAACCGGCATATCTCCAATTTTGAATGTAATAGAATTCCCAGTCTACATCGGTCGAAACAAAAACTTTTTCAACCCCGGAAGCAAAAGATGCGGCCAGCTTTTTGATCAGATAAGCTGCCTGTAAGCTATCAAATTGCTGAATGGCCAAAGGTTCCCTCTGTGAAAGCCGCAGGTATAAATCTTTTTCTGCCAGGGTTCCGTCTGAATAATTCAACCAGGGGCCGGAATACATGTCATCAATCCAAATGGGTTTGGTATAGCCGTTTAGTTTCATCTGATTAATGATCCATGTCACAGTGGGGGGAATAGCTTCATATTCCCTGGAGGCATGAAATGAAAAAACATCGTAAAAATTTTTCCCTTTTTCTATTACTGTTTCAGTAAAATTCAGTTTGTTACGGATCAAATCACTGTTGATATTCAACTGGTTTAGAAAAGATCCAGACGGATTAAAACCAAATGCCATGATCTTTATATCAGGTTGGATTTTCTTGGCGGCCTGATAAATGATTGACATGGCCCGGACAAATCCATCCGGGTCTACCCATTCGTTTTCTGCCTCGGAACCAACTTGTAATGCTGCTACCGGAGTTGATTTAAGTATATGCTCCACCAGTGCTGCCAGATCTTCCTCATGTTTCGGGAATACTCTTTTTATACCATTCTCCCTGGACCCATCGCCAGGATTGGTCACTTTGATTGCAGGATCTCTTTGCAGGGCCCATTCATTGGACAGTCTCAGGTTTAATTGTAATTGCCGATTGTTTTTATTCAGTTCTCTTTCCAAATCATTCAGCTTTGTAATGATATTGTATTGATGTACCCCGTTAACTGGTGGATCAGGTTCCAGATCCTGCCAACTAATACCATTTACTCCGGACATGCCATCATTTAACTGAGAAATTTGGCTGAGGTATTTTACATTGAAGCCATCAACTCCGTATTTTTTGGAAATTGGGTCCTCCATCTGAATTGTAACCGGATCTTCTGAGGAACAAGCACTTCCGGCCCAGATTAATAATATTATAAATACATGTTTCATTACAGGGTTAGATGTTCCTGGCCAGTAAAGGTTTAATTTAATTACAATATTTTTTATGAATTTTAAGAACCTCTTAAGGAAATTAAAGCTCTTCCAACTCATAATCATTTCCTTTACCATATTTAACCAGGTCCTTAAAGTTTAATTCTTCCAAAATCGCCAGGTCTTTGATTCTGAAATCATTTTCCTCCAGAACCTCCTGAACTACAAATTCAGTGGTGTGTCCGTAATTAACCAAACGGTATTTTTTACCTACTCTTAATGTATCCGGGGAAATGGGCATAGCTTTAGTTGTTTATGTAAAAACATGAAATAAAGGGTAATGGTTTTCTTTAAAGACCTGTGCAAATAGGAACTTCAGGAATTGAGGCATCTATATTGATCATTGGACTAAGATAGGGAATACCTAAATTCATTCCCCTGAGGATGAATAAAATACCTAAAACAACCACAAAAGCAGGGATCAACCGGTTCATATTTCTTTTAACCTTCAAGCTAACCAGGTTCCCGGCCAGGGCAAAAACAAACATCAAAGGAATGGTACCCAGACCAAACAAGACCATGTATAAAAAGCCTGATATGCCACTGCCGGTAGCTATAGCCCCGGCTAAAGCCAAATATACCAAACCACAGGGGAGCAATCCGTTTAACAACCCTATGAAAAACAACCCTTTATTAGAGCGATCCAGAAAAAGTCCACGAAATTTTGATTTGATAAATCCGGTAAATTGATTGATAAGGGATATATGATTCAATGACCGGGCTAGTTTTTGTGGAAAAAGGATAGAAACAATCATAATGGTTCCCATCAGTATCGAAAGCCATTGCTGGGTTCCGGCCAGGCTAATACCCAGTCCGATCAGTCCGAAAAATAAGCCCATCAGACCATAAGTAATAGTACGGCCCAGATTATACAAAAATCTTCCCAGCAGAATATTCCATTTTTGTTTTCCGGTGGGTAAAGCCATAACAATAGGGCCACACATACCTATGCAATGAAAACTTCCCACAATACCTACCATGAATGCTGTCCAGATCATGAATGATCGCTTTAATTCAATTTTTGTACTGTTTGATTGCTTTGGCGAATGATGAATATATCTTTTTCATCATAGTAATCCAGATTCAGGTCATTCCAGCTGATTTTTACTTTCCAGTTGCCATTGATCAGTGAGGCCACATTAATATACTGTTTGCCTGATTCATCCAGTTTAATTTCATACTTTTTATCCATACCGGCATTGGATGGTCTGAAAAAAACGACTTCTCCCCTGATCTTTTTGGATAAAAAAGCAGTGGGAAAAGTGATTTCCACAATATTATCTACATTACGATACCTGATAGCTGGTTTTTCCGGTAATTTTTGTGTATTTCTGATCTTTTCAATCTGGTCCTGGTAAGCTATTTCCTGTTTATAATAATCCTCGGCCACCAAATGTACATCCTGCTGAAAGCTGTAAATTACCATGGCAATGGTAATACCCATGAAAATACTTAACCCTATCGCTATTTTTACACCCCAATTCATCATCAATTAATTTGTTGGTCCTAAAAAGTTAGTTTTTATTTCATCCACAATTTCACCATTGTTTAACAACTGCACAGTTAGTTGTGTTTTAGGTGCAGTGATAGAAGTTCTTGGCAATTCAATAAAATAGACACCTTCTTCGCTGGAACTGGCTGGAACCACCAAAGCTTCTTCACCCACCCGTCGTATTTCAGCCCCTGGTTCGTCTTTAATTTTCAGATCCAGATTGATCTCTTCGAAAGTTTTATTAATAAATTTTATGTTGTAAAGATTACTGACCTTGTTGCCTGGTTGTTCCTGGTAAAGCATACCTGGAACACGTAAAACTGTGGCTTCCACATCTACCCGGGTGGCCAATAAATAAACTAACACCCCGATTAAAAGAGAAAGGAGGGCTGTATATCCAATAGCCCGGCTATTAAACAGGTTTTTTTTGCCTTCCTTTATATTTTCATGTGAATCATACCGGATCAATCCTTTGGGTCGTTTGATGGTAGTCATAACATCATCACAGGCATCCATGCAGGCAGTACAGTTTACACATTCCAGCTGAGTTCCGTTTCTGATATCTATTCCAGTGGGGCAGACATGGACACATCTTTTGCAACTGATGCAATCACCATTTCCTTCCTGAACCTTTCCTTTCCTGAGCTTTCCCCGGGGTTCTCCCCTGACCCAGTCATAAGCCACTACAATTGACTTCGGACCTAACAATACTCCTTGTAAACGTCCATAGGGACAAACTGCTACACAGGCCTGTTCCCGAAAAAAGGCAAAGACCCAATAAAAAATGCCGGTAAATAATACCAGAGCAATGAATCCGCCCATATGCTCTGAAGGCGAGCTGGTCACCAGTTGTTTAACCTGATCAAATCCAACCAGATAAGCCATTAAAGTATGTGCAATCAGGATGGCAATGAGCAGGAAGATAAAATGCTTCAGCCCTTTTTTGAAGATCTTTTGATTATTCCAGGATTGTTTATCAAGTTTTCTTTGTTGAATAGCATCGCCTTCGATCCAGTATTCTATTTTTCGGAACACCATTTCCATAAAAACTGTTTGAGGACAGGCCCAGCCACACCAAAGGCGGCCAAATACTACTGTAAACAGAATAATAAATACAAAAAAGGTAATCATTCCCAGTAAAAAAAGGTGAAAATCCTGGGGCCAGAAAGCCACGCCAAAAATGATAAATTTTCTTTCTATGAAATTAAATAAAAGAAATGGGTGACCATCTACCTTGATCAAGGGGCCGGCAAACAGCAATCCCAATAAAATGATGGTAAAACCGATCCTCAAATTATGGTAATGGCCTTTGGGTTTTTTAGGATAAACCCATACCCGTTTTCCCTGGGTGTCTACTGTGGCAAGCTTATCCCTGAATTCATTATCCAATTCATATAATTCGTCAACCTGTTGACTCATGTATTAGCTGTTTATGGGTGCTTCAGACTCATTTTCCACCGTAATGTCCTCTTTTTCCGGAGCTGTTTCGGTGGATGGGTCCGGATTTTCTTGAGTGGGTTCATATAATTCACCCTGGGGCTCTTTGGCAGCAGCCGGTGTGGTACCTACCAGGGTCATGATATAACTGGATACATCAGACATATCCTTTGGACTCAACTGAGATTGCCAGGAAATCATACCTTTATCAGGTACACCATATTTAATGGTACTGAATATATCCTGGATGCTACCTCCATGTATCCAGTAGTTGTCAGTTAAATTAGGACCTATACTTCCACCGCCATCATTAAGATGGCAGGCAGCACAATTTTTCAAATAAATGGCTTCTCCATTTTGCAATGCTGCGGGATCACTGCTAATAGATACATTGTTTTCATCAATACTATTAGCTGCCAGTAATTTACGTGCTTCTGCCATTTCTTCTGCCCGGGCCATTTCTATCTGATATTCCTCAGCTGATAAAGGAGCCAGATCAAACACATGATAGATGGCCAGATAAACAACTGAAAAGGCTATACTGATGTAGAAAAGCCATTTCCACCAGGGAGGCAAATGATTGTCCAGTTCATGAATGCCATCGTATTCGTGATCCATCAATACTTTTTCCTCCTCTTCTACCGGCACTGCCCGGGTCAGTTTGGCCTGCATTTTTTCCCACACATTTTCCTGGGGCTGAGGCTGGGTAGCTGTTTCAGAGGCTGCCTCTTTAGTTTTTTGTTCAGATTGAACCAGGTAACGGATCAGGTACAGCAGGTAAACGGCAATGGTCAGTACCAGTATGGCTATGACCAGGATCAGCACCATAAGAATGGTTAAATAAGCTATATTATTATCAGCTGAACTAGTATCTGACTGAGCCTGGGCAAATGTAGGCAGCACCAAAAGCAGGCCAAAAAACAAACCGTATTTTTTAATTAAGTTAGTGAATGTCATTGTGCTAAGTGATTTATTTATTTTGATCATCTTCTTCCTGGTCCGAATCTTTTTCCAGGGGCATATGCTTCATGTAATTTATAAATCCCTTATCAGCTGTAAATACATGATACAGCAGCATGATAAAGAAAACAAAGAATATGACCAAAGAGATGATGGGCCAGATCTCTACATTTTCAATTCTTTCAAAATAGTATTTAAACATATTATTGCTTTTTAGCGACTATATTTTCATCTGGTGCTTCTTCCACATATATGTCCGTTCCTAATCTTTGCAAGTAGGAAATCAGGGCCACAATATCCAGATTTGGGTCTACCGGGATGTTTTGACTTTTCAAATTGGCGGCAATTTCTGCTGCCTGCTTTTCCATATCTGCAATTGATTGCTCTTCGTAACCTTCCGGATAGGGAACTCCCAGGGTACGCATGGCTGAAATCTTCCTGGGCATCAGGTTTTTATTATAATATTGCTCATAAAGCCAGGGGTATGGAGGCATGATAGATCCGGCTGAAGTTAAAGTTGGATCAAGCATATGCTGATAATGCCAACTATCCGGGTACTTTTTACCTATCCGATGGAGATCAGGACCGGTCCTTTTGGACCCCCAAAGGAAAGGGTGATCATAAACAAATTCTCCTGCTTTGGAATATTCTTTATACCTGGCTGTTTCTGACCGGAAAGGCCGTATCATTTGGGAATGACAATTATTACATCCTTCCCGGATATAGATATCGCGGCCCTGCAGTTCAAGCGGGGTGTAGGGTTTCACATTGGCAATGGTAGGCACATTGGATTTGATCAGGAAGGTAGGCACCATTTCGATCAATCCTCCTATCAGAATAGCCACCAGTGTTAAAACCGTAAAAAGAATGGGTTTTCTTTCCAAAGCTCTGTGCCAGTAGCCACCTGTGATCTTTTTCTTTTCAAGGGCAGGGGCTTCTGCTTCTTCATTGGCAATGAATTTACCTGATTTGGCTGTTTTCACCAGGTTATAACTCATGGTAATGGCACCCACCAGGTACAGGAATCCACCTACGGCCCGTAACATATACATGGGGATAATCTGGGTAACCGTTTCCAGGAAATTTTTATACTGTAGAAAGCCGTCCTGGTTAAATTCTTTCCACATGGAAGTTTGAGTGACTCCTGACCAGTACATGGATAATGCATAAAATATAATCCCCAGGGTGCCGATCCAAAAGTGGAAATTAGCCAGCTTGGTAGAATAGAGCCTGGTGCCCCAGAGCCGGGGAACCATCCAGTAAAGCACACCAAAGGTCAGGAATCCATTCCAGCCTAAACCTCCTATATGAACATGACCGATGATCCAATCGGAAAAATGAAAAATGGCATTTACATTTTTCAGGGACAACATTGGGCCTTCAAAGGTAGACATACCATAGGCAGTAACAGCTACTACCATAAATTTCAGGATAGGATCTTCCCTCACTTTGTCCCAGGCACCTCGTAAAGTGAGAATACCATTTAACATACCACCCCATGATGGCGCTATTAACATGATTGAAAATACCGTACCCAATGATTGTGCCCAGTCAGGTAAAGAAGTGTACAACAAATGATGAGGTCCGGCCCATATATAAATAAAAATCAAAGCCCAAAAGTGAATGATGGAAAGCTTGTAGGAATAAATAGGACGGTTGGCAGCTTTGGGCAAATAATAATACATCAACCCAAGGTATGGAGTAGTTAAAAAGAACGCTACCGCATTATGGCCATACCACCATTGTACCAGTGCATCCTGAACACCGGCATACCAGGAATAACTTTTGGTAAGGGTGACTGGCAATTCAAAGGAATTTACCAAATGTAACACAGCTACCGTAATGAAAGTGGCAATGTAAAACCAAATGGCCACGTACATATGTCGCTCCCGTCGCCGTAAAATGGTCATGATCATATTAATGCCAAAGGCCACCCAAACCAGGGTAATCATGATATCAATGGGCCATTCCAGTTCAGCATATTCTTTGGAAGTAGTAAGTCCCAGGGGAAGGGTGATGGCGGCGCTTAAGATGATGAGTTGCCAGCCCCAGAAATTGATCCAGCTGAGCAGGTCACTGTACATTCTTGTTTTCAACAAACGCTGCATGGAATAATACACCCCGGCAAAGATCCCGTTACCAACAAAAGCAAAAATCACCGCATTGGTATGTAAAGGCCGGATCCGGCCAAATGTAGTATAAGGCAGATCAAAATTAAAGGCTGGGTAAAATAGTTGAATGGCTATAGTAAGCCCAACCAACATACCTACCAGCCCCCAGGCCACAGTGGCGATAGTAAAGTATTTTACAATCTTATTATCGTAACTGAATTTTTCTACAAGCATCCTTTTTTAATTTTTCAAATAATAAAGCAAATTAGGAAGATAAAGCAGTTTATAAAATGACATTTATCAGTTTTTAAAAGAAAAATGAAGGAGGTAAAAAACTTAATTTTTTTTAATTAATGTGGCTAATGGGTTTGATTTTTTATAAAAATTATAAAATAAATTGATTTAATAAGATAGGATAGGATCGTCGGTTGAAAAATAAATAATAAATTGGCATCCTAATGAGTGTTTTTAAACTACTTATTTTTAGGCTTGGAGTCTTCTTTTTTTCTGTTTTTATCTTCAAACAAAATCCTTACTGAAGGAGAATAGGTATCGTCATACTGTCCGCTCTTAACGGCCCAGATAAATGCTCCTAAAAAAGCCAACGCTACCACTAAACTAACCATGATCAAGATAATTACTACAGACATCACAAAAGTTTTTTATATTTTGCTAATATATTAACTGAAATGGTAGCAAAACTTACTACCGAAATGCTGCTAAGCGGCATCAATACTGCTGCCAAAAGAGGTGTCAGTGCACCTATTACAGCAAACGCAAGACCAGCCAGGTTATACAGAAAGGATATGGCAAAACTGGCCAGAATCACATATTTGGCTTTGGCAGCCAGGTTTAAAAAATCCGGCAACTTTTTCAGCTGGCTGGCCTGTATGATGATATCGCTGGCAGGTGTAAAAGAAGAAACATCCTCCACCACAGCCAAACCGAGGTCACTTTGTTGCAAAGCGCCGGCATCATTCAGGCCATCTCCAACCATCATTACTTTGAATTTTTGATGCTGTAGATTTTTGATATAATCCAGCTTTTGCCTGGGAGATTGGCGGAACAGTAAATTGGTATCCGGTGGAAAAATTTGGCCTAAGTTGTGCCTTTCCTGGTCCTGATCACCGGAAAGCAGTGAAAGCTTATAGTTTTCCTTCAGATTACCAACTACTTCCAATAAACCAGGGCGATACTGATGACTAAACCTAAAAAATCCTTTAACTTTTTGGTTAAAACTGATATAAACCAGGGTATTGCCTTTAGAAAGATCAGAAGGAGTAATACCTATAAAACGGGATGAGCCAATCCTGACCAGGTCATCCCGGATTACTCCCTTCAGGCCTAAACCAGGCATTTCCTCAAATGCTGTAACCGGTTCGGTTTTAAATTCCGCATTTAGCTGTTCTTCAATAGCATCCAGGATCTTTCTGCTCAATGGATGGGTAGAATTTAATACCAGGGCCTTCAATTTCATTTTTTCCTGATCAGACAGAGGTTCTCCCTGGTATTCAATTTTTTGAGCGGCATTTTCTGTTATGGTACCGGTTTTGTCAAATACGATATGCTGAACCATATTTAAAACTTCAACCAGGTCGCTGTGCTTGAGGTAGAATTTATGCCTGCCAAAGATCCGGTTTACACTACCGTAGGTAAATGGCACAGAAAGAGAAAGCGCGCAGGGGCATGCCACTATTAGAACTGCGGTAAAAGCATTAAAAGCCATCGAAATATCCCGGGGAACCCAATAGATGAAGGCTGCCGCAGCCACCAATAAAATTGTGATAGTGAAATATTTACTGACTTTGTTGATCAATAAATGGGAAAGTAATTGCTTATCTTTTTTAAAGCTTTCATGGTTCCATAATTGAGTAAGATAGCTTTGGGATACTTTTTTGATTACCTGTACTTCTATCTGAGGGCCTATCTGTCTTCCACCAGCATATATTAGATCACCTTTATCCAGTTGTACCGGCTGGGATTCACCGGTCACAAAACTATAATCGATATTGGCATGGTCAGATAACAACATACCGTCACAAGGAATGATTTCCTGGTTGCGGATCAGAATAAAATCATCCTGATTAAGCTGATTGACCGGTGTCACCTGCACCTGACTTTTATTTCTTTTTAATACAGCCAGGGGAAAATACGATTTGTAGTCCCGCTCAAATGAGAGGCTTTCATAGGTTTTACTTTGAAACCATTTGCCTATTAAAAGGAAAAAGACCAAACCGGCTAAAGAATCAAGGTAACCGGCCTGGGACAGTACCAATATCTCGTAAATACTGCGGCAGAATAAAGCAAGTATCCCCAGGGCAATAGGAACATCTATGTTAATATACTTTTTCCTGAAACCTTTCCAGGCTGATTTGAAATAATCATTACCGGCATAGAGAAGTACAGGCAAAGCCAGCAAAATATTAACTATTGAGAAAAAAGGTTTCAGGTGGGGCTCCTGCAGAAAGTCAATGCCCAGGTAGTCGGGAAAACTCAGCAGCATAATATTGCCAAAGCTGAATCCTGCCACCCCAATTTTGATGATCAGGCTCTTTGACTGGCTGGAATCCTTCTTTTTATGGTCATCTTCCAGGCTGATGTGGGGTTCATATCCAATTTCTACTAATAAATCAGCCAGCTGCTTTAAGGTTAGTTCAGACGGATCATAATCGATGCTTACCTGTTTTTGTACAAAATTGACCCGGGATCTGATAATATGGGGATGTACTTTATAAAGGTTCTCCAATAGCCAGATACAGGAGCTGCAGTGAATTTTCGGAATAAAAAAAGTCACTTTGTTAAGCTTCGGACTGGCAAAGTCCATTAATTTCTGACTAACCTCCTGGTTTTCCAAAAACAGGAATTTGTCTTGTATTCTTCCCTGCTGGTTGCTTCCCGGAAATTTATCCAAATCATAATATTGACAAAGGTCGTTTTCCTTGAGGATCTCATAAACTGTTTTGCATCCATTACAGCAAAAGTCCTTTTCCTCAAATTGTATATGTTCCCGGTCACACAATTCACCACAATGAAAGCATTTTAATGCACTTTTATCTTTTTGATCCTTTACCAGCATGACACATCAAAACTTGAACTGAATTCGAAATTATTAAAATAACCCAACTTTTACATCAAAATTGTGATAAAATCCACTAGATAAATCAATCACCTCCAGGTGAAACATTTTTTAACAAGTGCTGTTGAATTTATGTGATAGAATAAAAACGAATAAAATTAAATAATTTCATTTTTTTAGCTTAAAATATAAAATTTTTCATTTATGAATGCACCATCACAAGCAGTCAATAAGGCTGATCAGAATAAGGAAAAGTGGATTGAAAACTATTCCAGAATCGGTATTGCAGCCAAAGGAGCGGTATACTTATTAGTGGGCGGAATTACCCTGGCTGCCGCCCTGGGACAGGGAGGACAAAAAACCGACAGAACAGAAGTTCTAAAAACCATCATTGAACAACCTTTTGGACAAATTTTATTAGGTATCATTTCATTTGGTTTGCTGGGTTATGCCGTCTGGCGGTTTATTCAAGCCATAAAGGATCCTGATGATAATGGAACAGATGCCAAAGGTTTGATCAAAAGAATAGGTATGGCCGTCAGTGGTATTGTGTATGCCGGTTTAACCTACTATTCAGCTTCTATGGTTCTAGGCAATTCTTCCGGTAGTGGCAGTGGAGGAGGAGGGGGAGGCTCTTCCAGCAAGGAGTTTTTCATCAATAAGTTATTGGAGCAGCCTTTTGGAAAATGGTTGGTAGCCATAGTAGGCGCGATTATTATTATTAAAGGAATTATGCAGTTTTACCGGGGCTTTTCCGGAAAATTCAAAAAAGATGTAGAGGATGCCGAGGTAGAGGAAAAAGTGAAAAAAACCTACGACACATTAGGAAAAATAGGATATCTGTCCAGAGGGGTAGTACTTGGTATCATCGGTTATTTCTTCTTTGTTGCGGCCATTCAGGCCAATCCTGATGCAGCCCGTGGAACTGAAGGTGTCTTCAGCTTTTTAAATAATACAGGTGGTCCCTGGTTAATGGGATTAATAGCTTTTGGACTAGCCGGATATGGAGTATTCATGTTTGTTAAAGCCAAATACCGTCAAATGGATCCATTAGGTTAGAAAATAATTAAATTAGCAATTTGTAAGCCCTGGTTTATTTTTAGATCAGGGTTTTTTATTTACTCTCTTCAAGTTTCCTTCAGATTTTATTCAAAAACTCTTCAAACAAATGATAAAACATTCATATGATACGTCTTGTTGGCTTATTGTTAGTTGTTGAATATTGTGTAGAACCAAACTAGTCAATTATGTCGTACAGATCTTTGTTTCTTTTATTTTTAATGTTTATCTCAATTCATGCTGCAGGGCAATCTTCTCTGACCATTTCCGGCAAAGTGTTAGATAATGACCAGCAACCTGTTCCGTTTGCTCAGGTGGCCTTATATGAACCTGACGGGGAAACCCCACTGAAAGGTACTGTAACACAGGAAGATGGTTCTTTTCAACTGATGGCTAATGAAGGTCAATATGATCTGTCCATTACTTTTGTAGGTTATAAAGACAAAACCATAGAAGATATTAGCCTGAAAAATAGCCCGGCCCGCTTAGGAATTGTGGAAATAGCCCCTTCTCCCCAACAGCTGAAGGAAGTTATTATTGAAAAAGAAAAGATCAGGCAGCCGGTGACTACTGATCTGGAAGGATTAAATGTCAATCCAGAACAAACTATTTCCAATATAGGAGGAAGTTTGCTGGATGTGTTAAGAAACACACCTTCTGTGAATGTAGATCAGGAAGGTAATGTTTCTATCCGGGGAAGTAGCAGTACCAATGTATTAATAGATGGAAGAAATTCAGCCCTGGCTTCTGATCTGGAGCAAATACCAGCCAGTGCTGTGAAAAATATCAAGATCGTGAATAACCCTAATGCTAAGTATGATGCTGAAGGTGCCGGAGGTGTAATCAATATTCAGTTAAAAAAGGGAGAAGATAAAGGCACCAATGGAAAAGTGGAGGGAACCATAGGCACCCGATACCGGATGAATGGTTCATTAAGGTTAAACCATCGGGCTGATCGGTTCAATGTCTATGGCGGATACAGTTATCGCAGCTGGCCAGGAGTAGGTAATTCACTTTCTACCAGAGAAACATATGACGATAACCGCATTCTGAGACAGATAGGAGATCGCAGCAGAAATGACAGAGAGCATACCTTCAATTTTGGAGCGGATTACTATTTTGGTAAAAGCAAGATCAGTTATGAAGGCGCAGTAAATATGGAAACTGAGAAAGATATAGATCAGAATGCTACCAGGTTGTTCAATAGCCAGACCAATGACATTGTACTGGAATACCTAAGGGAAAATACTGAAACGGAAGACAATCATACACTGGACAATGCTTTAATTTATGAAAGGATCTTTGAGAATTCTGACCGTGAATTCAGGGCAGTGGTTAGTCATTCTTTCAGGGACCAACTGGAAAACCAGGATATAGATGTATATAATAATCAAATCATTAAGGAAGGAAATCCTACCGGAATGGAACGGTCAGCCAATGATGAATACAATACCACTACCATACTGCAGGTAGATTACGTGCATCCTTTTGATCAGGGAAAGCTGGAAGCCGGTTATAAATCTACTTTCAGGTCGCTGGACAATGATTATGACTATGAGATCAGAGATCGAAATACCGGAGTTTGGGTAAATCAGGATCAGATAAGCAACCGTTTTTTATACAAAGATCAAATTCACGCAGCGTATGCCATCTATTCCCATTCTTTTGACAAACTAAAATTATCCGCCGGCCTACGGTTGGAGCAAACCCTGGTGGATACCAAATTATTCGACACCAATGAAGAAAATGAGCAGAACTACCTGAATTTATTTCCCAGTCTGCAGTCCCAATACCTGCTAAATGACAAACATTCTGTGAAATTTACCTACAGCCGCAGAATAGACCGGCCCGGATCCTGGTGGTTAAATCCTTTTCCGGATATTTCTGATTCCCTCAATGTGAGGATTGGAAACCCCAATATCCAACCTGAGTTTATCCATTCCCTGGAACTTGGTCATATGGTTAATTTTGAACGGGCTAGTATCACCACCAATCTGTTCTACCGCCATGTTGACGGTCAGGTGGATTACATTGTCACCATTGACGATGGTATTTCCTTCCGTCAACCCACCAACCTGTTGACCAGTGAAACTTATGGACTGGAAATTATTAATACTACGGAGATTTTTCCCTGGTGGAATATGAATGCCAGCTATTCAATTTTCCAAACTTCAGTAGATGGTTCTAATCTTGATGCCGATTATACTAATAATGGATTGTCCTGGAATGCCAAACTGACTACAGATATAAGTTTGCCCTACGATATTGACCTGCAATTGACCGGGAACTATACTGCTCCGGAAATAGAGGCACAGGGTAGAGATCTGGCCCGATACTATTTGGATGTGAGTTTGCAAAGACCTTTTCTGGATGATCAAGCCAATGTCAGCTTATCCTTCAGAGATGTGTTCGATACCCGGAATTTCCAGGGAGAAAACTTTGGAGAAAATTTCCAGCAGAGATTTAATTACAACCGTGAAAGCCAGATCGTTTTGTTAAGCCTGGGGTATAATTTCTGATAATAAAAGTAATAGCAATACCAGAATACTTTACTGAATCAGATAGCCTTACTAAATAATTTTTCTGTGACTGCCTTGTTCTGATGCAAACGGGCATCAAAAACCATGGCAATATTTCTAATGAAGGTAAACCCAATTTCGGTAACTTCCAACTGTTGGTCATCATAGCTTAATAAACCTTCTTTTTGCATGATTTCCAATTGGTGACGGGAAAATTCAGTAAGGTTTTGATGGATAGATTGGTTAAAATTTGCTTTCCCTCTGCAGGTAAGATCTAATATGAATTCTTTTACAGCCAGGTCCTGGTCAGTCAGAAAATGTCCTTTTAGTATGGCAAGCTTTTCCCGGAGTGTTTGTTCTTTGTAAGTTTCCACTACTTTGTCATTTTGCAGGTAGGCATATTTGGCATCGCTGATAGAAGAGGTGCCTAAGCCCAGCAACAGATCAGTAGGGCAAGTGGTATATCCCATAAAATTCCGGTGCAGGGTTCCGGCTGCTTTGGCCTTGAATAAGGGATCCTGTGGTAAGGCAAAATGATCCATCCCAACATCAGCATAGCCCAGGTCTGCCAGCTTTCGTTTGCCCAGTTCATACAATGCTCTTTTTTCAGCGCTGTCAGGTAAATCAGTTTCGGTATACCCTCTTTGGGAGGGCATTTTCCAGGGTACATGGGCATAACTGTAAAAGGCAATCCGGTCAGGTTTTAATTCACCTACCAGATCAATCGTGTTGCTGATGATATCCAGGGTTTGAAATGGTAAACCGTATACCAGATCATAGTTGACGGAGTTGTAACCTATTTCCCGGGCAAACCGGGTCACATCAACTACCTTCTGGTATGGCTGGATGCGATTGATGGTTTTTTGAATTTTTGTATCAAAATCCTGTACCCCAAAACTCACCCTTCTGAAACCCAAATCGTATAAGGTTTTTAAATGATCATAGGTGGTATTATTGGGATGTCCCTCCAGTCCAAATTCATGGTCGGGATGTATTTGAGCATTTTTCAGCAATCCTTTGATAAGGATTTCCAGATTGGCCGGACTGAAAAAAGTAGGTGTACCTCCTCCAAGGTGAATTTCCCGAATGAAAGGAGGCTGATTAAACTGTTTTAAATATATTTGCCATTCCTGCAGCAAGGCCTTGATGTAACTATCTTCCACACCATGATTTTTAGTAATACGTTTATTACATCCGCAGTAGGTACAAAGGCTTTCACAATAGGGTAGATGAATGTATAAACTAATCCCTTTATCCTGATTGGACTCCAGGAATGTTCTTTTTACCACTTCCAGCCACTGGTTAGGGTCAGGTTTAATGTCATCCCAATAAGGAACAGTAGGATAACTGGTGTACCTGGGGGCCGGAACATTGTATTTATCTATTAAATCTTTAATATCCATGCCAATTATGAAATATATTGCTACCAAAATTACATAAACTATTCATATATAGTTCATAATAATTAAGTCTCCACAAACCGGCCAAACATTTATGTCAAAATCTATAAACGATATGAAACTGGTTCGGATTTATAAAAACCTGGAATTGTTCTCCCAAGCTATCAGACTGGTGCAAAAAAGGTACCAGATAACCAATTGTAGCACCCATCATGTATCCGGTAATTATATCAGAGGGAAAATGTCGTCCGGAACTGTATCTAAGGTAGCCCGTGACGGCAGGAAATGTAAAAGCACCTATCCAGACCATTTTTTTCAGCAATTTATGTTCTGAATAACCGGAAATGATTTTTGCGGTGAAGAATGAAAGTGAGGCAGCATTTGAAGTGTGGGCAGAATAGAAAGACAACCGGCCATAGGGCTTGATTCTGGTTTCTACCGCTACGTCTTCATTATAAAGGTAAGGTCTTGGCCGTTCTACTGTTGATTTGATCAGGATATTTATGCCATTGTTGATCAGGGCTACTTCTGATCCCATAAGCAGAATATCCCAAAAATCACTTCTTATGTCTTTATCCAAAAAGGTGAGGGTGGGTGCAATTGTAGTAGCTGTCACCAATATATCACTTATTAAATTATGATCATTGGAATACCTGTTCACAGCATTACGATCAAAGGCTGGTATCTCATTTTTATTTAATTGCTGTAACTCTCCCAAGGATAATGGATCCATCTGGTTCAGCATTATATTACCGGCAATAAAAGCGCTTAGACCGGAAAATACCAGTGGTAGATCCCTTTCAACAGTGATATGGTAGGGCGAATGGGAATCTGGTTGGGCCGCTACAGAAAAATGAAAAGTTATGGTCAGAAATAAAAATATTTTTTTCATCTTTTTATTCTACCTTTTGGGTCCGTTTTTGTTAATACTTTTCAATGCTTATCCAGGTATAATTCAGGAGCAGAAATATTCGTTTACACTTTACAGTTGAAAGTTTTATAAACAGAAGTAGTAATCCCATGAAAATTCCCCGTTCATATTTGAATTTGAAAAAAAGATTTCCCGAACTATTGGACCAGGCCCGATCCTGGGATGAAAAAGCCCTGCAGGCAGGGCCTTTAGAAGAAAGGACTGCCATCATGGTTCGTCTGGCCGGAGCAGTTAGTATCCAGTCAGAGGTAGAAGTGAAAAACCAGGCCCGAAAGGCTTTGGAAGAAGGTCTGGTTATGGATGAATTAAGGCATGTGATCGTATTGTTGGGATCTTTATTAGGTGTACCCAGTATGGTGCAGGCTTTGTGCTGGTTGGATGATTTGGTGGAACAGGATTGAAATATTGTCAGAATTCTGTCAAGGACTGATTTTTTGTCAGGTGCAATTTATAGGGTTACTCAGTTTAGTGGATAAAGTTACCTGATAGTAGCTGACAAATCGACAATATTTCTTATTTTTTATATTGAATAGTATTTTTTAGTATTATTATTGCGGTCGAAACAACATCTGATGAAAAAAGTCGTAAAGAATTTTGGTTGTTCATAAAATAATTAAAAAATGCCGACATACATTTACATACATCCTGATACCAATGAAGAAATAGAAATATTTCATTCCATGAGTGAAGTTAAAAAGCCTTCACTGAAATTGCTAGAGCAGATTACTTTGCCTGATGGCCGGGTTATGCAGCGGAAAATTGTAGCTCCTGCCCTGGTTGGATTTGACAATTTAGGAAGATCCGTTAAAAAAACAGAAGGTAGTACAGGTGATAAATCCGATAAAGGTGCAGCTTCCAAAAAAGAAACAACTCCTGCTAAAAAGGAGGCAGCGCCTGCTAAATCAGAATCAAAAGCTGCTTAAATATGGATTAGGGTCTGTGGACGAAACAGACCTTTATTTTTTTATTTCTGCAAGTTGCTTTTAGAAATAATTGAAAGTGATATAAATAATTTTTTAGCTTAAGATCCTATATTATTACTTAAGAATAATCATGCTTTGTAGTAGCCTTCCTCATTTTTAAAAAAAATCAGCTAAATCTTTTAAAATAAGTCAGTAATAATGAAATTGGCACTTTATTTTTCAAAACCAATCATTAATGGCGAAAATTGATTTTAAAAAACACATCCTGCCCCATTTGATCGCAGTGGTTGTATTTATTTTAGCCGTAGTCATTTTATACAATCCTATTTTTTTTGAAAACAAGGAAATCAGTCAAAATGACGTACTGCAGGGTGTTGGGGGCGGCCAGGAGTTGATCGAATACCGGCAGGCTACCGGAGAAGAAGGGCTTTGGACCAATTCCATGTTTAGCGGGATGCCGGGATATCTGATCAATGTGCAATGGAGTGGATATCTATTGTCTTTTGTTCAAAAGGTTTATTTTCTTAGACTTCCGGGTTCTGCCAACGTGACTTTTGCTGCTATGTTAAGCTTTTATATCATGTTATTGGCTTTCAATGTGCGACCTATATTGGCTATAATTGGCGGTTTGACCTTTGGATTAAATACTTTTTTTGTTATTGGCATTTCTGCAGGGCATGTCTGGAGAATGGTTGCTATTGCTTATATGCCACTGGTTATTGCTGGTATTCATCTTACTTTTACAGGAAGAAGATTAATAGGGGCATCCCTTACTGCTTTGGCTTTAGGTTTGGAGATAGGGGCTAAACATCCACAAATGACATATTACCTGCTTATAATGGTCATCATCTATGGCTTGGTAATGCTAATAAAATATGTAAAAGATAAATTACTAAAAGATTATATTATTAATATAGGTATTTTACTAATTGCTGTTGTTTTAGCTATTGGAGCAAATATCGGCTATTTATGGTCAACCTTTGAATATGGTCAGTATTCTATGCGTGGATCATCAGAAATTGCGGTTGATGAAGGTGAAAGCAAAGCAGGATTGGAAAGAGACTATGCCTTTAGATATAGTAACAGTATCTTCGAGCCGCTTACGATGATTGTACCAAATCTTATGGGAGGCGCTTCTCAACAACCTTTGGATGAAAGTTCTTATTTAGGAAAAGCTTTGGATGATCAAGGTTTATCCAGACAGCAAATAAGACAACAATTGCAGGCAATACCGACCTATTGGGGTAAGCAACCACTTACAGCCCCATATTATTTGGGCGTAATTGTTTTTCTATTTTTTATTATTAGTTTATTCACTCTTGATAAATATTTAAAGTACTGGTTAATCATTTCGGTTGCCCTTTCCATTATGCTTTCCTGGGGAAGTAATTTTGCCGCTTTCAATAATTTGATATTTGATATTTTGCCTGGTTATAATAAGTTTAGGTCAGTTACTTTTACCATTATAATAGCCTTTCTGGCTGTTCCATTAGCTGGGCTGAAAGGCTTGGATAATTGGTTGAGTGAACCCAATGAAAAAAATAAGAAGAAACAGCTTATTTATGCTGCCGGTATCTTATCTGGTTTCCTGTTATTACTTATTATTTTTGCCGGGATAGGCAGTTACAGAGCTCCTGTGGATCAACAACTGGCTGAACAAGTACCTGATTGGTTTATTGAAGCTTTGAGGAATGACAGAGCAAGTTTGTTAAGATCAGATGCTTTGAGGAGCTTAATTTTTGTATTAATAGCTGTCGCTATTTTATGGTTTCAATATAAGAAAAAAATTAGTTATGAATTAACCGTATTAATTCTGATATTCCTGGTCCTAATTGATATGTTAATGTTGAACAGCAGGTATTTAACCGAAGATAACTATAGTAGAAACCCTGTAAGGGAATTTGCTCAAAAAACTCCTGCTGATGAACGTATTTTGGCTGATAAAGAACAATTTAGGGTGCTTAATCTGCAAAACCCTTTTAATGAGGCTCGTACATCATATTATCATAGCTCCATTGGTGGCTATCATGGCGCAAAAATAAGAAGGTATCAGGACCTGATTGATCATTGTATTGTTAATGAAATTTCTGCTATTTTTCAACGTCTGCGCAGTGGTAATCAAAATTTTTCTGATCTATCGGTGTTAAACATGCTTAATACCCGCTATTTCTACGCCGGACAGGATGCAAACATGGTCTTTCGAAACCAACATGCATTAGGCAATGCCTGGTTGGTGAATGATGTAATTGAAGTAAACAATCCAGATGAAGCGATTGAAAAGGTATGTACAATAGATCCTTCAAAAACAGCAATTGTAAATATAAATCAATTTCAACCTAATGCCACATATAAGGGGAATGGGTCTATAAGGTTAATAGAATATCAGCCAAACCAATTGACTTATCAGGCTAATATTACAGATGGTCAGGCACTAGCTGTATTTTCAGAAATCTATTACCCTTTAGGCTGGGAAGCTTATATAGATGGAGAAGCTACCAACTACTTCCGGGCGAATTACATTCTAAGGGGAATGGAAGTTCCTTCCGGAGAACACACCATCCAATTCAGGTTCCGTCCTGATGCATATTATATAGGTAATAAGGTAATGATGGCTTCCTCCATAATTATCATGCTGGTCTTTGCAGTCGTTGTCATTTACAACATCCGTAATTCGAAAATATGAATTCGGTTTTATTATCTGTTGTTGTATGCACGTATAACAGAGAAAAATATCTGGTTACAACTTTAGATCATTTAAAAAATCAGACAGCTGATAATGATATCTATGAAATCCTGATAATAAATAATAATAGTCCAGACAATACTGAAAAAATCAGCTTAAATTTTAAAAATAACAACCCTGCCATTATTTGTAAATACTTCCTGGAAAAAAAGCAAGGGTTAAGCTATGCCAGAAATAAAGGTATCCAGGAGGCCAAAGGAAAGTATATTGCTTTTATTGATGATGATGCATTTGCCAAAAATAATTACGTAGAAGAGATTGTAAATTTTTTTAATGATTCTGATATAGCAGCCATTGGCGGGCGTATTTACCCTCAATATGAATCAGGCTATCCACCTGCTTGGATGAATAGATTTTTATGGCCTTTGGTAGCAGCACTTGATATGGGAGATAAGGTAAAACCCTTCAAGAAAAAAAAATATCCTTTGGGAGCAAATATGGCATTCAAAAAAGAGGTTTTCGATAAGTATGGATATTTTAATCCAAACCTGGGCAGAAAAGGAAGCGGTATGGAGGCAGGAGAGGAAAAAGATATTTTTTACAGATTGCAAAATAATAATGAACATATATTTTATCTGCCCAATGCAGAGGTGAATCATATAATTCCGCTTCAAAGAACTACCGAATCGTATATTAAAAGACAATGTATTGGTGTAGGAAAAAGTGAAAAACGAAGAATATATGATAAGGGAGCTTATGGGTTTATCGAAAAAGCACAAGATGAAGTTATAAAAATTGGCGCTACGATCTTAATTTCCTTATTTTACCTGCTGAAATTTGATTTTGCCAAAGCTAAAATGCTTATTTCGGTAAGATATTGGATTGTAAAAGGATTAATTACTTAAAATGAAGTCAAAGATCCATATTGTTTCTGAAAACTTGCTATTGACTTTCCTGAGTATTTTAAAAATACTTGTGTCCTCAAAAATATCGGTGAAAATACCTCGAAAAAACAGTAGTACAGCAATTGTGTTGGGTAATGGCCCCTCATTAAAGGATTCTTTGGAAAAGTTACAAATACAAATTGAAGCTCAAAAACCAGATCTTTTCTGTGTAAATTTCTTTTGTTTTTCTGATCTTTACGATAAGCTAAAACCTGCCCATTATGTAATCAATGCGCCTGAGTTTTGGTTGCCAGATGTTGATCAGGAATATTTGAATCTTAGAAAAAAATTTATAAATACAATTTTGTCCAAAACCTCCTGGCCCTTACACATTTATATGCCGTATCAGGCCCAAAAACACAAATGGTTGGTCCAGGCTTTAACTGAAAACAGCCAAATCAGCATCAGTGTGTTTAATACTACTCCTGTAGAGGGGTTCAAAGGATTTTGCCAGACAGCTTATGATTTTAAACTAGGAATGCCACGTCCTCATAATGTATTAATACCTACTTTATTTATGGCTATTTATCTCCGCTTTGAAAATGTTTTTCTTCTAGGTGCAGATCACTCCTGGCTACGAGAAATATTTGTAACAGAAGAAAACCTGGTTTTGCTAAGTCAAAAGCATTTTTATGATGTGAAAGACCCTGCTGCCAAACCTATGAAGAAAATTGGTAGTGGGAACAGAAAGCTTCATGAAGTATTGGAAAAATTTACTTATTCCTTTAAAGCTTATTTTGATATTAATGAATATGCTAAACAAAAGAAGGTCAATATTTACAACAGTACACCTGGTTCATATATAGATGCATTTGACAGAAAAGAACCATAATACACTATTTCAATATGTTTAACCAACCTTTAATGTTATCTTCCCTACATTGATCAGCTATTTTATAGAAATAATAACCAGAAGACAAATTCTTACCGACCAGAATGTGCTTATTACAAATTGTAGTGTCTTGTAAAAATCCAGTACGCATATCTTTTTTTCCGACTTCAATTGTATCAGTTAAAATACACTTTCCAATTGTGTATTCCACCCAATAAATCCCGGCATCACGAATCATTATTTCATTTGACTTTTCGCCATTATTCCATTTTATATTTGCTCCTGGTAATGGCTCTACTTTTAAATTTAAAGGTTCATCATTACACAAGATCATGTCAGATCCAAGGTTTAGCTTGAAAGATGATATGATATAGGGGCCATTAGATCCACATAATTTACCATTATTTGTATTCCCTAATACTGAATGGTTGATAATATAACCTTCCTTTATGGAGTCCATATCAAAATATACTACTAAATCATTTTTTTTATCTGTAATTTTATTTTGGTATATTTCTTTCATTTGAGAAGCTGTAAAATACTTCTTCCATATTCGTAGATTATCAATTTTTCCTGGAAAAAAATTTCCGATTGAACCATTTAAAAATCTATAAGAGCCAATTTTTATTGGTTGATCAGATTTATAAATTGATGAAAATGAGCCTGTTAAGCTACCAGCAACCTGTTTCCCATTGACATACAACTTTATTCCGGTGGATGAAAAGCTGATAGCTATATTTGTCCATTCATTTTTCTTTACCACTATGTCTTTACTTTTGAAAGAGTTACCTTCCTCGCAAATTCCATTCGAAGACCATCGGAATAAAAGTTTTCCATTATGGATGGAGAAATAGTAGGACAAATTATGATTTAAGCAATAGTTTTTACTGATAATGATATAATTGCCATCTATATTGCACAAATTTACCCAGACATCTAAACTTAATTCATGGGTGAAGTCCAGGGACTTATTGTCAGGGATTTCAATATAATTATCGGTGCCATTAAGAAGACAAAAGTTGCCTGTAGGCTGTGCAAATATATTATTTATTGATACTGTAAGAAAAAGCAAAAATGTAAATTTTAATTTATGCATCTGTATTATTGGAATGTTTGAATCGAAAGCAAAAATAACTTTTATAAGAAGTTAAATTTTTTTACTTTTTCTTATTTTTCTATTATGTAATAAAGACTTATGTTTTAAGTTTTCTATTAGTTAGACTCAAATTCCAATGGCCACCGAATATTCGAAGATTTAAAATAATTAAAAATCAAGTTATTAAATGAATTAGTATAACTATCAAGTAAAAAATAATAATTTTACACGCCTAATATTCGATAAAAATCAATGCGTTTTAAGCATGCTCAACTTAAACAATAAAAATGTACTCATAACCGGCGGGACTGGATCGTTTGGTAAAAAATTTGTCAGCACCATCCTGGAAAAATATCCCAATATCAACCGGCTGGTGGTGTTCTCCCGGGATGAACTGAAGCAATTTGAGATGTCCCAGGAGTTTCCCAAATCCAAATATCCGGGCATCCGATACTTCATCGGTGATGTAAGGGACAAAGACCGGCTTTACCGCGCTTTTGAGGGCATAGATATTGTGGTGCATGCTGCGGCTTTGAAGCAGGTACCGGCAGCCGAATACAATCCTTTTGAATTTATCAAGACCAACATTATAGGTGCCGAAAACATTATCAATGCAGCCCTGGATAAAGATGTAAGCAATATTGTGGCCCTTTCTACTGATAAAGCTGCCGCTCCGATTAATCTCTATGGTGCTACCAAGCTTTGTTCTGATAAACTGTTTGTAGCTGCCAACAACATGAAAGGAAAAAGGGAATGTAAGTTTTCTATTGTACGTTATGGCAATGTGATGGGTTCGCGCGGTTCAGTTATTCCGTTTTTTCTCAATAAAAAGCAGGAAGGTGTACTGCCAATCACCCACAAAGAAATGACCCGGTTCAACATTCTGCTGGAAGAAGGAGTAAACCTGGTACTTTATGCCCTGGAAAATGCTTTGGGCGGAGAAATTTTTGTACCGAAAATTCCATCCTATAAGATCCTGGATATGGCCCGGGCTGTAGCACCTGATTGCGAAATAAGAATGGTAGGGGTACGACCTGGTGAAAAGATCCATGAAGAAATGATTACTTCTTCTGATTCCTATAATACACTGGATTTACAGGATTATTTTGTGATCCTGCCCCAGACCCAAATCTGGAAAAAGGACAAATACATAGAGGAATTAAAGGCCCGGCCAGTGCCGGAAGGTTTCCAGTATAATTCCGGCGAAAATGACCAATGGCTTTCGGTGAATCAAATCAGAGAACTAATCAAAAAGCACCTTTATCCTGATTTTCAGCTATGAAAAAACCCATTCCATATGGCAAGCAGCATCTGGATGAAGATGATATTCAGGCTGTAGTTGAGGTGTTGAAATCTGATTTTCTCACCCAGGGCCCTGCTATCCCGGCATTTGAGTCCGCTTTTGCCCAATATGTTGGTTCCAGCTATGCCGTAGCTGTTTCCAATGGTACTGCGGCATTGCATTTATGTGCTTTGGCTTTAAATATCCAGCCAGGCCAAAAAGTGATCACCACGCCTATCACCTTTGTAGCCTCCGCCAATTGCGTGCGTTATGCTGGTGGCGAAGTTTTGTTTGCTGATATTGATCCTGCTTCCTATCTGCTTGATCTGAACCAGATTGAAGATTTGGTAAAAAATGACAAGCAAATCAAAGGCATTATACCGGTAGATTTTGCCGGCTACCCGGTACAAATGGAAGATTTTAAACTACTGGCAGAGAAATACGGCTTATGGCTGCTGGAAGATGCCTGTCATGCTCCCGGAGGCGCTTTTACTGATAATATCGGGAAAAAGCAAACCTGTGGCAATGGGAATTTTGCTGATCTGGCCATTTTCTCCTTTCATCCGGTCAAACATATTGCAGCAGGTGAAGGTGGCATGATCACTACCAACTCAGTCAGTCACAGTCAGTATTTGCAGCGGCTCCGTACCCATGGGATCACCAAAGATCCTGATTTGATCAAATCGGGGGAGGGAAGCTGGTACTACGAAATGCAGGATCTGGGTTTTAATTACCGGCTTACCGATATTCAGGCTGCCCTGGGCCTGAGTCAACTGAAAAAAGCAGCCAAAAACCTGACAACTCGCCGGAAAATAGCTGCCATTTACGATCAGGAACTGCGGGATTTACCCCTGATTTTGCCTTATACCCAGGCAGGTTTTGATCATGCCTACCACTTGTACGTGATTCAGACTGAAAAAAGGGATGAATTATACCAGTTTTTGAAAGAAAAGGATATTTTCACCCAGATACATTATATTCCGGTACACCTGCAGCCTTATTATCAGCAGTTTGGCTGGCAAAAAGGCGATTTTCCGCATGCTGGGCAGTATTATGACCGCTGCTTAAGCTTGCCCATGTATCCTGCTTTGAGTGATGTCGAGCAACAGTATGTGATCGATTGTTTGAAAGATTTTTTTAATGGAAGATGAATAATTTAGCCATTATACCGGCCAGGGGAGGTTCAAAAAGAATTCCGGGCAAAAACATCAAACCGTTTTTGGGTAAACCCATTATTGCTTATCCCCTAGCCCAGGCCACCGAATCCGGCTTGTTTCAAGAAGTGATGGTTTCAACTGACAGTCAGGAAATTGCAACTATTGCTCAGTCATACGGGGCCAAGGTTCCTTTTTATAGAAGTGAAAAGAATGCCAATGATAAAGCTCCCTTGTATCTGGTAATCGAAGAGGTACTTCATCAATATAAAACCCGGTTTGATTGGGAATTTGATCATGTTTGTTGTATTTTACCTACAGCCGTACTATTAAAAAAAGAACATTTGGTACAGGCACTTTCGCTGATCACTCAGATGGATTTTGATTCGGTGAGACCGGTGGTGAGGTTTTCCTATCCAATTCAAAAAGCTTTTAAAATAGAGCATCACAAAGCCGCTTTTTTCTATCCTGATCAATACACCAAAAGGACACAGGACCTGGAACCGGCATATCACGATGCCGGCATGTTTTATATGATCAAAAAAAACCGGAAATTAACCAGTACAAACAGAGGTGCATTTGAAATTGATGAAATGCAGGCACAGGATATTGATAATGAGTCTGATTGGAAAATGGCAGAATTGAAATATAAAATGTTATTAAGTCATGGGTAAATACGGTAGATACCTGGAAGAATTCAAAGAAGGTGAGGAAATCACACATTGGCCGGGAAAAACTATTTTAGAGAGTGATAATAATTTGTTTTCACTTTTAACTATGAATCACCATCCGGTCCATTTGGATGTGGAGTATTGCAAGAACCATCAACATGGCCGGATCCTGGTGGTAGGAACCTATGTCTTCAGCCTGGTGGTGGGATTAACTGTATCCGAAATCAGCGGGAGAGCCATTGCAAACCTGGAATATGAGGCTATTAAACATCTCAAGCCGGTTTTTATCGGTGATACCATCTACGCCCGGTCCAGGGTCTTGTCTGTCAGAGATTCAAAATCAAAAAGTGACCGGGGTATTGTAAAAGTGGAAACTACCGGGTACAATCAGCACCAGGATGCTGTACTTTCATTTACCAGAAAAGTTTTAATTCCTAAAGAACATGCATAATCCCTATTTGCTAAGGAGCTTATTGTTCGTTCCTGCTCATAATGATAAATTGCTAAATAAAGCGGCTTCTTTAAACGTGGATGCACTTTTGCTGGATCTTGAAGACTCCGTACAACCGGCTGAAAACAAAGAAATAGCCCGCCAAAAGATCATTGAAAAAATATCCCAAAATGCCTTTCAGGATCAGTTAATATTTCCCCGGGTAAATGACCGGGAAAGCGGCCATCTGTTAAAAGATGTATCCGCCCTTACATTACCCGGAGTGCATGGTTTCATGTATCCCAAGTCAAATAAGGGAGAAGATATTTATTTTTTCTCTAAATTATTGGAAACAATAGAATATGAAAAAGGCTACCCGATTGGCACTTTTAAGATCATTGCTCTGATAGAAACAACAGGGGCTGTCCTTAATGCCCAGGATATTTGCAAAGCTTCTGACCGGGTCATTGCGATTGCTTTTGGCTGTGAAGATTTTGTGACGGACCTGCATGGGATCCATGATACCCAGGGTCAAAGCATTTTTACGGCCCGGGCTATGATTTCCATGGCTGCCCGGGCCAATGGTAAAATCCCCGTTGATACCGTACATATCAATGTGCATGATTTAGCAGATCTGGAAAAAAATCTTCATGTTTCCAGGACTTTGGGCTTTGAAGGAATGTTACTGCTTAATCCCAAAGAAATAGATCTGGCTCATAAGTATTACTCGCCTACCGCAGCAGAAATAGAGGATGCAAAAGAAATGATCATACTTTATGAAAGCTCCCAAAAAGAGGGAAAAGGTGTAGCTGTAAAAGGAAGTAAATTCATTGGGCCTCCCATGTATATTGCTGCCAAAAAGCTTTTGCAACGGGCAGATCAAATTAAAAATAAAATGTAGGTCATTATGAAAAAGATCATTATTATAGGCGGCTATGGCAATGGCACCGTAGCTGCTTCTACCATTGAAGACATCAATGGGGATAAACCAGCCTGGGAGATCCTGGGGTTTTTAAACGATTTTGAAACTGAACCCATCAATGGATATCCAATACTGGGAAAAATTGACCCATCCTCGATAAACCAATACCTGAAATATAAAGACGTACTTTTTTTATATACCCTGATTTCAGTAAAATTCAATTATAACTATCTTTCCAAACTCACAGATCTGCAAATTCCCCAACAGAAATACGCCCGGGTGATCCATCCCACTGCCGTGGTTTCAAAATTTGCCAACCTTGGTTTTGGCATTTCTATCCAACCCCTGGTAGTGGTAGGGCCAAATGTGACCATTAATAATCACGTGCAGATCTTTGCCCAATCATTGGTCGGTCATAATGCCACCCTGGAAAATTATGCCTATGTGGCCAATAATGCATGCATTGGTGCAAGTGTAAAATTGGAAGAAGGGGCCTATCTGGGTACTAATTGCACCACCATTGAAAATATCAATATCGGAAAATGGTCAGTGGTAGGAATGGGGTCGGTGGTATTGAAAGATGTACCCGAATACACGAAAGTGGTAGGTAACCCGGCCCGTGAAATTGGAAAAACCTGATGAAAATATTCTTCAGAGTAGATGGTAACGAAAAAGTAGGTTTAGGGCATCTGATCAGATCTGCCAGTCTGGCTATTTATCTGGTTAAAAATTATAATATTGACATTATTTTCCTGTCTTACCTTGATCAGGCCTGCAAAAACTATTTAAAAAAAAATAATCTTCAGTTTATTGAATTAGATACTGAAAAACAGCAAATAGATCAGGTAATTGATTTAATCAGCACCCATCATCCATCATTACTTTTCTTAGATACACCAGCTTATTACTCGCCTGATGAGGTAAAAAACCTGAAAGCTTTCTGTAAAGTGGTCATTTACCATATACTGAGCCCTGGAATCAGCTTTGCCGACCTGTTTATTCTTCCCTCCATCCATCATGATGTCCATGCCATCAGGGAGCAATATTTTAGTAATCAAAAAGAAAAATTCCTGGCCGGAAGTGAATACATCATACTGAATCCCCGGGTAAAGCAAGTGAAAGATAGAGTTGAACTGCAAAATAACCTTGTAATTACTACCGGCGGAAGTGATCCCAAAGGCATTTTAATTACTTTGTTGAAATGGCTCAATCAAATTGAACCGGATCACACCATAATTGGATTGTATGGAAATTCATTTTTTCATAAAGAGGAACTGATGAAGCTAAAGCCAAAATTAAAGCCCAACATACAGGTTCAACCTTTTTCTGAGGAAATCCTGGCGCAATCCCGCATTACTATTTGTACTTTTGGGGTTACGACCTATGAATTACTGTATCTGGAAAAACCGGTTATTTCCATCGGACATTCCCTGAAAAATGCAGAAGGTAGCGCTTTTTTAGCCAAAAACCATGGTGCCATTATAGATTTGGGTTTATTCGATGATTTAGAAAAGATGGATTTTTTAAAAACGGTCACCACCTTGATAGAATCTCCTCAAAAACAATTAGCTTTAAAAACAAAAGCGGGTAATCTTATCCAGGGAGATGGAGAAAAAAATATAGCCAATTTAATGATCAAAACCATTCAGAATGATTGATTTAAGCGCATTAAAAAGCACATACATTATTGCAGAACTTTCCGCCAATCATAACCAGGATTTTGATTTAACCCTGAAAACCATAGATGCCATCAAAGCATCCGGTGCCGATGCGGTCAAAATTCAAACTTTTAAGCCGGAGTCCATGACCCTGGATCTGGATCATGAAATTTTCCGGACCCGGAAGGACAGTTTGTGGGCGGGACAGAAACTGTTTGACCTTTTCAAAAAAGGTGCCATGCCTTACGAATGGCAGCCAAAAATCAAGGATTACGCCCAAAAACTGGGCCTGGATTTTTTTTCTACACCTTTTGATTTTGAAGCGGTTGATTTTCTGGAAAAGATGGAGGTGCCTGCTTATAAAATTGCTTCCCTTGAAATTACCGACCTGCCCTTGATCGAGTATGTGGCTAAAAAAGGCAAACCTGTGATATTATCTACTGGTATTGCCAGCCTGGCAGACATTGAACTGGCCGTAAACACCTGTCGAAAGGCTGGCAATGACCAGATTGCTTTGTTAAAATGCACTTCAGCCTATCCTGCTCCGATGGATCAGGTGAATCTGAATAATCTCATTTCCCTGCAAAAGCTTTTCAATGTTACTGTGGGCATTTCTGACCATACTCTTTCCCATGTGGTGCCGATTGCAGCAGTGGCTTTAGGTGCTAAAATCATTGAAAAACATTTTATCCTGGACAAATCTCTGGATTCACTGGATCAGGCTTTTTCTTTATCGCCCCGGGAATTTAAGCAAATGGTTTCTGCCGTTCGGGACACTGAGAAAGCTTTGGGAACGCCACATTACCAGGTCACAGAAAAGATGGAAAAAGCCCGGATTTCGGCCAGATCTTTGTATGCTGTAGCACATATTCAAGCAGGTGAGTTATTTTCAGCCAAAAATGTAAAGGCCCTGCGACCGGGTTATGGGCTACATCCCCGGTATTATTCAAGAATTATTGGTAAACCAGCACCCGAAGCCATCAAAAAAGGTACTCCCTTAAATTTTAAAATTGCCGGATTGGAATAACTTTGCAAAGTGGGCATCATTCAGCGTCAATCTATCAAATCCAGTATTTATACCTATACCGGTACCATCGTAGGATTTATCTACACAGCGCTGATCTGGCCTCAATTTCTTAGTAAAGGTGAAATAGGTGCTTTAAACCTGCTGGTATCTTTTTCTATCATCTTTGCCCAACTTTCCAGCTTGGGGATCAATAATGTGCTCATCCGTTTTTTTCCCTTTTTCCGAGACAGCAGAAAAAAAAAGAGTGAATTTCTGTTTTTTGCGCTCCTGGTGTCTTCCCTTGGTTTTCTACTGGTGATCATTATATATTATTCCATTAAGCCGGTATTAATTGCAAATAATCAGCAGGAATCGCCTTTATTTGCCCATTATTTTTTCCTGATCCTGCCTTTAACCTTTTTCAGTCTGTTCTTTAATGTTTTCGATGTCTATGCCCGATCTTTGTACTTCAGTACTACCGGCTCTTTTTTAAAGGAGTTTTTCCAGCGAATTTTGATCCTTACCGTGACCTTGTTCTTTATATTTGAATTAATTGATCGACAGGGTCTCTTCATCAGTTATACCACAGCGATTTGTCTGCCAGCTTTTTTGATGGGCTTATTTCTGCTTTGGAAGAATGAATTTAAGCCAAAACCTTCCACATCTTTTCTTGACAAATCTTTGTTTGTAGAGATGGGAAAAGTGGCTTTTTTCGGAATTTTAACCGGGTTTGGCACCCTGGCCATTGCTCAGATCGACAAGATCATGATCAACAGCTTTTTATCTGAATCAGAAACGGGAGTATATGCCACCACTTTTCTGTTTGGAACACTGATAATCATGCCTTCCCGGGCGGTACAGCGGATAGCTCCTTCATTAATAGCCCAGGCATTCAAAGAAAAAAATTTTAAAGGGATCAATGAGATCTATTATAAAAGCTGTATCAATCAGTTTATCCTGGCCCTTTGGATCTTTTTAGGGATCTGGTTAAATATAGATAATATTTTCAGGATCCTGCCCCAGGATTATATCAGCGGAAAGTATGTGATATTTTATATCGGATTGGCTAATGTGATCAATATGGCCGGGGGGATGAACAATAGTATTTTAGCCAATTCCCGCTATTATGCTTACAATTCCTGGTTTGTGGGTTTACTGCTGGTCTTTATCATCCTGACCAACCTCATCTTTATACCCTTATGGGGCATTGTAGGGGCCGCTTTTGCTTCGGCTGTATCTACCCTGCTTTATAACTTTATCAAATTCTGGTTTATATATAAAAAATTCCGGTATCAACCTTATAATTATAAATACCTGCTTTTGATTGTAACCGCTTTAGTGGTTTATCTATTGGTGTTCCTGATTCCTGACCTGGAAAATTTATACTTTAGCATTATAGTAATATCCGGAGCCGTCACCTTGTTGTACCTGTCCCTGGTGTATACAGTGAAAATTTCAGCTGATGTTAATCAGTTGATAAACAGCGTGCTGAGAAGATTGATAAATAAGTAAAAGACAAGTTAATTTTTTGTTAATAGCAGGATCAATTTGTTTAAAGATATAATTTATTATTTTTGTGCAGTTTTTAGCGCATTTACTGCTTAAACAGGCCGCTGTATTTTTTATTTTTTGTATGAAAAACCTAAAAATCAAGAGCCTTGTATAGAATTTAACCATCAAATGAAGATACTACCCTGTGGCGGGGCTTCAATAACCAACAAAATTTTAAGAGCATGAAAAAAATTGCAGTTTTTACTTCCGGAGGTGATTCACCGGGAATGAACGCCTGTGTAAGGGCCGTAGTCCGGGGAGGAATTTATCATGGGGTGGATGTATATGGAATTAACCGGGGCTATAATGGCATGATCAGCGATGATATTTATTTAATGAACAGTCATACAGTCAGTAATATACTTCAAAGGGGCGGTACTTTATTGAAATCGGCCCGCAGTAAAGAATTTATGACTCCGGAAGGTCGACAAAAAGCCTATGAAAACCTGAAGAAAAGAGGTATAGAAGGAATTGTGGCCATAGGTGGCGATGGTACTTTTACCGGGGCTGAGATATTTTATAACGAATTTGGCCTACCTACAGTGGGCGCTCCCGGCACCATCGACAATGATCTTTATGGCACCGACTACACCATTGGTTTTGACACTGCTGTAAATACTGCCCTGGATACCATCGATAAGATCAAGGATACAGCCAATTCTCACGACCGTATATTCTTCATAGAAGTAATGGGACGTAACTGTGGTGACATCGCCATTCATGCCGGTATAGGTAGTGGAGCAGAATTGGTTTTAATCCCGGAAACCACTACTTCCACCACCGATATCATCAGGATTCTGAAAAAAGCAGAAAGGAAATCCAAAACCTCCTCCATCGTGATTGTGGCAGAAGGAAACCAGGAAGGAAATGCCTTTGAAGTTTCCAAAAAGGTAAAGGAGGAAATGCCGGATATTAATATGAGGGTGTCTATTTTAGGTCACGTTCAGCGGGGCGGTTCTCCTACCTCAGCTGACCGCATCCTGGCCAGCCGCCTCGGTTTGGGTGCTGTGGAAGGTCTGTTAGATGGAGAAATTAATGTAATGGCAGGTATTGTAAAGGGAGAGTTGGTTTATACACCTTTAAAGGATGCAATTACCAGGAAGAAGCCTTTAGATGAGCAAATATTAAGGATGGTCAGGATTATTGGTTAAAATTATAACAGTTATTGGTTTATTGGGTTTGGTATATTCCACCATGAATTAAATGCATAAAAATAAGTATGATTACATATTTGCCGGTGGTGGCATGTCTGCCTTCACCCTGGTTTTTCTGATCAATCAATCCAGCCTACGGGATAAGCAGATTTTAATTGTTGACAGGGACCTGTCCGTAAAAAACGATAAAACCTGGTGTTTCTGGGAAAAAGAAACCAATATTTTTGAACAACAGCTGTATAAAAAGTGGGATCAGGCCATCGTAGATGGGGTGAAAATACATCAAAACCAGGATATAAGCCCTTATCAATACAAGATGCTGAGAAGTGGAGATTTTTTTCAGCATATTCATCAATCCATCAACCAGAATCCATCAATCCATTTATTGGAGGCCGATATTACTGCTGTAAAATATCCAATGGTAGAAACATCTGCCGGAGCATTTCAGGCAGAATACGTTTTCACCAGCTATTTCCTGCCTGACCAGCTGATCATTAAACCTGAAGCCAATTTTCTCTGGCAACATTTTTTAGGCTGGGAAATAAAAACACAAAAGCCTGTATTTCAGCCTGATATATTTACTTATATGGATTTCAGCATTGCCCAAATTGATGGCTTCTGTTTTGTATATGTACTGCCTTTCAATGAAATGGAAGCTTTGATAGAATATACAGTTTTTTCGCCTGACCTTTGGCCTAAACAAAAATACAGGGAGCAACTTCAGGTTTACATGGAAAGGAAAATAGCTTCGGGAAGCTTTGAAGTAATCCGGGAAGAGTTTGGTAAAATTCCAATGACCGATCAGCAATTAAAACCTCCGGCTTCACATCCCAAGAATATACATATAGGCACCATGGGTGGAACCACCAAACCCTCTTCTGGTTATACGTTTTTACGAAATCTTCATTTTTGCCAAGATCTGGTGCATCAACTAGAACAAAAAAAGGTTCCTCAACCTATGAAGTTTTCAACCCGACATTTATTTTATGACCAGGTCCTTTTAAATGTATTGAATAAGAACAGATTACCGGGACAACTGGTTTTCCAAAAGCTTTTTGAAAAAAATCAAATTACCCAAATTATGAAATTCCTGGATGAGGAAACCTATTTTGGTGAAGACCTGAAAATTATGAATCAGATGCCCAAATGGCCTTTTATGGTGGCTTTTTTTCAGGAACTTTACCGAAAAATGCTTAAATAAGGGTTGTTTCTCCCGGTTTTTTTAAGTTTACCAGTCAAAATGAACCACTCTCAATCAGTATAAGATGGAAAAACTGGATGTAATAGCCCAAAAAATCGAAAATTGTACCTTATGCCCCCGCTTAGTGACTTATCGGCAACAGGTGGCCCGGGAAAAAGTGAAAAGGTTTAGGCAGGAAGATTACTGGGGAAAACCAGTGCCTGGCTGGGGAGACCCTAATGCCCGTATATTTGTATTAGGTCTGGCTCCGGCAGCTCATGGAGCTAACCGAACCGGACGGATGTTTACCGGCGATTCCTCGGGAGATTGGTTGTATAGGGCGCTTTATGAAACAGATTTGGCCAATCAGCCCACCAGCACGGATCGCCAGGATGGTCTGGAATTGAATGACGTGTTTATTTCTGCTACCATTCGTTGTGCTCCTCCCCAAAATAAACCCTTACCTGAAGAAATCAGGCATTGCCAGCCTTATATTCACCAGGAGTTGGAATGGTTGAAAAATATCCAGGTGTTTATAGCTTTAGGTCAAATTGCTTTTAAAACCTATGTGCGAATATTTCAATTGAAAGGATTAAAATTTGGTCATTTGCAGCAGTATGCCATAAATGAACACCAGCACCTTTTGTGCAGCTATCATCCCAGCCGGCAAAATACCCAGACAGGTAAAATGCTTTGGCAGGATTGGCTGGAGGTGTTTAAACAGGCTAAGAGGATGGCTTATGATTAAAAGGTTAAATTCTACGCTACTCTTGCTTGGCGGTACTTTATTAGTACCCACAGGCACGCCGCACAACCCCTCCTGAATTTGAAAGGTTTTTTTATTCCCAAAGTAATTCGAGTATACTGGCATTGTCCTTTTTTTGAGCAGTTACTGCAATTGCCTTTTGAATCTGGCCCAAAAGAGCAAATCCTTCCAGTTCATCATCTTTTGACAGATCTACCATTTTCAAAACAGATGCTTCACCTGTATTTAGTGATTTTTCCAAATCTAGGAATGTCAAACGCCACTTTTTACCTTCATTCTGATTCTGCACCAAAACCAATATTCCTTTTTCATCGATCCAGTGCAGATTTTGCACCCATTCTCCACATTTAAACTTATTGATCAGGATTCCCGGTTCTGATGTTTTTTTTGCTTTTTTTAATTTTTCGGGATCATACAATCTCACTTCATTTCCCTTGTTGCCATAGTCTGCAGTTGCAATCAACCACTGGTTGCCTACACGTACATATTCGGGGCGGGTACCCTGAATACAGGCATCGTCCTCTATAACATTGAGAATATTGTTATCCAGTTTTTTATTTTTGTTCAATCCTTCCCAGTTGATTTGGTAGATATAAGCCTTCCAATTGGTGCCTGCTTTATTTAATCTGACCGTATTTCCTAAAAATACCGGCATTCCTGCTATTCTGGCCAGTCCGGTGGGATGGTTGATCACATTTTCACCTTTTTCTGTTAATTGCAGCTCCTGATTGGTGTATTTTAAATGCCCATCCTCCCACCGATATTTTCTGATCACACCTACTTCACGATCTCCGTATAGGTAAATGATGCCATCCTGATAGCTAACACCCTGGCATGCACCAAGAGAATCTACCGTAAATGTTGTTGAAATAAGTACTTTTTCAGGCTTATCCCCAAGATAAAATAAAAGGAATGAAGAAATAATAAAGACTGACTTGTTCATATTTATAGCATAATAAAAAGAGGGAATTTTCAAAATTCCCTCTTTGGTGGATTAATTGGACACTTTAATGAGTTTGGATCCTGTCCATTGATTTTTCTCAGCTGTAACCGTAAGAATGTATTCTCCCGGAATGGTACCGAAATTTACAGTGGCATTTTTTCCTGCCGGTAAATAATCTGTTTTAGCAGAACTAGTCACAGAATTTTCATCCCCGGTTATTGTCCATGAATATGTTTCATCTAACCGGTGTCCCGATGTTTGAGCCCCTCCGGTGATGGTATAAATTATTCCCTGCTCACCAGGCTTTACTGTGCTGGTACCTTGAATAAATAACTCATCGGCTACCATAAAAGGAGCAGTTCCTTCATCTTCATGACAAGCAAACAAGCTCACAGAAAAGAGCAAAATGTATATCAAGCTATATTTTTTCATCTTTATTTCTATTTTAAAATTTAAAAATTTTATCTTTTGTCCCACCAGACCTGTGTTTTGTATGTATCACCTACTTTGGTGGTAGCAGATCCTTCGTAACCAGTGGCATTTAATCCGGATTCCCCGGTTGGATAAATTAAACGACCCGGAGTTCTTAAAGGAGCAATTATTTGGGCGGCCACCGGGTCATTTGCAGGTTCAAACTGAGGATAATCCAATCTTTTCACTTCAAACCATGACTGTAACCCCTGCATGTACATGGCTAGCCATTTTTGGGTACCAATTAGCTTTTTCCATTGATTGCTATTGAAATCCACTTCAGGTTGATCCAAATAGTTACTAATGACTTCCTGATCTTCGATACCCCAAAAATTCATGCTGCTTGTTATTGCTTCATCATATAAAGCTTCAGCTGATTGGGTTTGATTTCCCCATCCTCGTTGTGCTGCTTCTGCTTTTAAAAATAATACTTCAGCATGAGTCATAATGATTCCCGGGAAATCAGCTTGACGTACTTTTAAAGAAGGCAAAGAAGTGGAATTAAATTCAATCGATCCTGGATCGGCTAAACCATAGGGAAATCCTTTATAGCCTCCATTGGGTGCCTCAGCAACATATTCCGATAATCTGGGATCATCCAAGGCTATCAATTTATCCACTAAAAATTCACTAACGGAAAAAGCATTGTTGGTGGAATAGTAAAATGCAATCGGATTGGTATTGGGCGTTGAACTCAAATAATCAAATACCGCCTGATTTTCATTTGCATCTATTAACCCTCCTTCGGCCAATAAAGCTGATGCTACTTCTACTTCAGCTAATTGTGGGGCAACTTCAGACATTCTCATAGCCACTCGCAGCCGTAAACAATTAGCAAATTTTTTCCAGGCTGTCATATCACCGTTATAGATAATATCTCCTGAAGTAAACCCCTTTTGCTTTGGTTTAATCATGGCAGCTGCCTCTTTCAACTCTGTAATAAGACTGGCATAAATATCTTCCTGTTTATCAAAAACCGGGTTTGCCTCAGCTAAATTATCATCTATTTGCAATGCCTGGCTGTAAGGGATATCTCCATACATGTCAGTCAGGATCTGAAAAAACCAGGCTTTTAAAATACGCGCAACGGCTATCTGATTGTCCGGCGCTCCATAAGCCAGGTATTTATCAGGGTTTTCAGTATTTAGATCAATAATTGTTTGCAGATTTTGTAATCCCTTTGCATAAGCATCGTCCCAAAAACTCTGGTTGAAAGGAGAATTTACCTCATATCTGCTATCCCTTGTATCGCCATTTTGTGCCCACTGCTGACTGAACATCATACCTACTCTAACTCCAATCAGCTGATCTATAGTAAGATCAGTTAAAGTTTTCTGTGCTCCGGTTAATAAGTAGCTTGTAGGCACAAAACCGGGTCGGTTAGGGTCCGAATTTATTTCTTCAAAATTATTTTCACAGGCCGCAATCAACAAAATGGACAGCATGATTATAGAGATTATTTTCAATTTCATATTTTTGATTGTTTTAAAATGTAAAGTTTAAGTTAAAACCAAAAGTGCGGGTTCCAGGTAAGGATCCAACTTCAATACCCTGAACATTTCCGGCACTAACAGCTACTTCCGGGTCTATATGAGGGATCACTTTATATAAAATGGCCAAATTTCTTCCTATTAAAGAAGCTTGTATATCTTTAAACGGAGTTTTAGCCACTATTCGGGCTGGTAATGTATACGCCAGTCGTGCTTCCCGCAGTTTTATGTAGCTGGCATCCCAGACAAAAAAGCTGTAATTTACCCGCATATTATTGAAAAAATTCTGGGCAGATACTCTTACATCATTTTCCTGTCCGTCATTTTCATTTACACCAATGGCAATCAATCCTAATTCCCGGACATTGTTAACGGCCGATTCAGCATAAACACCACTTCTGGTACCTGATCGAATTCCTCCGGAAAATAAATCACCACCTTTTTTAAAGTCAACAAGAAAACTAAGATTAAAACCTTTGTATGAAAAGCTGTTGATCAATCCTCCGGTAAAATCCGGCTGAACATTTCCTACTACTTGACGAGGGCCTTGTTTATAGAATCCTGCATCTGTTACCAGCATATTTCCTGCCTCATCCCGAGCTACAGCAGTAGAGTATAAAGATCCATAGGGTTCGCCCGGGATTGCCAATAACTGCATATCGTAATATTGTGCCAATTGAATAAATTCAATATCATCAACCAGGCTCACTACCTGGTTCCGGTTTCGGGCAAAGTTCAGGGTAAGGTCCCACTGGAAACCGGAAGGCGTAATAATAGGAGAACCTCCCAGCATAATCTCTATTCCTTCATTTTTCATCTCTCCGGCATTTAAAACTTTTTGTATATAACCGGAAGCTGGTGTTACCGGAACTCCGAAAATCTGATCACGGGTTACAGAATTGTAATAAGTAAAATCAAGTTCTAGCCGGTTGTTGAGCAACTGAAGGTTAGTACCTAATTCCAAGGAGGTAGTTCTTTCCGGCTTTAAGTTGTTATTACTTAAACTTTCAGGAATATAATAAACCGGATTAGAGCCAAAACTTACACCGGGTGTATATACAGTCTGAAGCTGATAAGGATCAGTGTCATTTCCTACCTGAGCTAAACTGGCTCTGATTTTTCCAAAGTTGATGAAATTTGAAGGCAATAATTCAGAAAAAACAAAACTAGCACCAATTGAAGGGTATAAATAGGAATTATTTGCCTCCGGCAAAGTAGATGACCAGTCGTTTCTGGCCGACATATCAAGAAAGAATAAATCCTTATAGCCCAATGTAGCATTTGCAAATACACTGTTTATCCTTTTACGAAACGTGTTGTCTATGATTAATGGCCGATCGATCGAGTTTTCCAGGCTGTAGAAATCCGGTGTACTTAAACCACCCTGTGAACGCCCCCTGCTACGGTCGTTTAAGTAACGTAAAGTGTTTCCACCGATTAATCCGGATATCGAAAAATCACTGCTGATCTTTTTATCAAATTGCAATAATGCATCAAAATTAGATTCTTTTACAAAACGAATGTCTTCTGCATAAAAAGGGATCTGCCGGGGCGTACCTATAGAAAGCCTTTCCTGCCTTCTGTCGTTATAAAAGTCAGAACCTGCTCTTGCAGTGAGTTTTAACCAATCGAAAAACTGGTAGGTTAGCACGACATTGCCAAATACCCGCTCACGATCATCATAGGAAAAGTTCTTGTACCTGGTCCAGTATGGGTTACCCTGGATCCCCACTGCTTCACCATTTTGATCCCTCAGCCACGACCGCATAGAACCATCCGGATTTTCATAATCTTTAAGCCGGTTTAAATCAACCTGCCGGTTAAAACTGTAGTGCAAAATATATCTTTCTACACTTTCTTCATTATCACCATTTACACTTCTGCCTATTACTTCATTATAAGTGTAATTTACATTGGCCGTTGCCGATAATCGTTTCGACAGGTTGGCTGTAGCGCTTATATTTACATTTTGCCGGTCTACTTTGCTGTTTGGTGAAATGCCGGTTTGGTCCAGGTCTGTAAAAGAAAGCCTGAAAGAACCATAATCACCACCCGCGGTAAGGGATACATTGTTGGTTAATGTTGTTCCGGTTTGATAAAAATCACGTATGTTGTCAGGATTAGCTTCCCATGGTCTCCGTTGGTCATCCCAGTGCATTACGGGCTGTCCATCCAGGCGAGGCCCCCAACTCCAGCTACTGTTTCCCCAGGCTATAGGTGTGCCATCTTCAGCAAAACGATTAAAATCACCGGAACCTCCACCATATTCGTTTTGGTAATCTGGAAATAGATAAGGCTGCTGAAGCATCAAACTGGAATTTACTGTCACACCAATTCCTTTGTCGCCTTTGCCTGATTTAGTAGTAATTAATACTACCCCATTAGCTGCCCTGGCACCATATAAGGCAGCTGCATTGGCACCCTTTAATACAATAATTGATTCAATGTCATCAGGATTTATATCCTGAGCCGGATTTCCATAATCAAAATTTCCAGCTATATTGACGCCATCACTTTCATTACCATTTCGGCCAGATTGTTGTTCCAGTGTGGCAAAACTGGTATTATTTATCGGAAGGCCATCTACTACAAATAATGGTTGATTGTTTCCTGTGATAGAATTTGATCCCCGGATTACGATATTGGCAGATCCGGATAAAGAATTAGCATTACCAGTGACCTGTACGCCAGCTATTTTACCGGAAAGAGAATTAATAAAATTAGTTTCCCGGATATTGTTTACCTGTTGACCATCTATCTTTTGAATGGTATGGGCTAATTCAATCTTTTCACGGGAGATGCCTAATGCTGTTACTACCAACTCACTCAGTTGTTTGGTATCTGGTTTTAATAAAATTTTAAATTCCGATTTATTGCCAATAGCTATCTTTTGTAGCACAAATCCTATATAGGATATGATCAGAGAATCAAACTTTTCAGGAACCTGTAGTTTAAAATTTCCATCGATATCAGCTACAGTTCCTATATTAGTTCCACTTACTGCAATATTAGCACCAGGTAATGGTTCATTATTTTCTCCGGATAATACCTGTCCCTGCAGAATTCTATCAGCACTATTATCGTATCCGGATGGTTGAATGGTTTTTTTAGAAACTGCCAGTGTGTGATTGATTTGTTTAAAATTCAACCCGGCTTTAACAGAAATGTCAGCTAATACATCCTTCAAAGATTTGCCAGAAGCGGTCAGTTTAGCTATTATCAAACCGTCAATAACTGAATGGTTATAAATAAACATAAATTCAGTTTGATTTTCGATTTCATTAAAAATATCTTCCACAGAAGTATTTTTTACCTCCAGGTTAACTATTACCTCAGTGAGGTTTATAGGAATTTCCTTTTTACCGTATGTTAATCCGGAGTAAAGGTTTAAAAACAGGATCATTCCTATCCAATATGGTTTCTTCAATTGGATAATTTCCAGAAATAAAAATTTATTCATAAATTTAGATGTTTTAATAAGGTCAATGAATGGTTTTATTAATGCTGGCTCAGAACCTACACGCCAATGTTCTTCTGAGCTAATTTTAAGCAGAAGTGTTCTTAACATTTCTGCTTATTTTGTTGATAGTTGCTTCATTTCATTATTGCACAGTTTTAGTTTTACATCAATGTTTTTATTTACAGTTTCCAAAAAGCACATATTTTTTTTGATCATATTTATAGTAAATTCCCATAGAAAATTGTAAGGCTTCCAGCACGTTAATTAAGCTTTCATTCCTATGTTTTCCAGTAACTACACATCCGGTATCAGGATTGGTTCTGTTTTCTATGGTAACACCATACCATTGTTCTAATTTATCAGCTACTTCATCTAGACTATTATTATTGAAAATCAACAAACCATCTTTCCATCCGGTAATTTCATGCAAAGAACCGGATGACTTTTTAAATTTTGAATTCTGATGATCAAATAAAAGAACATCTTCCGGAACCAATACATGGAAAGCTTCAGGTTTTGACTGGGTGGCTACTTTTACTTTTCCGGAATTGACCGCAATGACTACTGATGAATCCTTTGATGATTTAACATTAAAAGAAGTGCCTAAAACCATTAATTTTATATCGCCCACAAATACCTCAAAGGGCCTTTTCGGATCTTTTGATATTTCAAAAAAACCTTCTCCTTCTAAAAACACCGGCCGAAGGTTGGCATCAAAATTATCCGGATATTTCAGGCTTGAATTAGAATTTAGTTTAACTGACGAACCATCAGGTAAAGTAACAATGGCTTTCTGGCCGGAAACAGTTTCCTTTAAGAGCCAATTGGGAGAATTTGAGCGATTGAAGCCACTGGAATATAAAATAACAGAGCTGACTATAAGCAAGACAACTACAGCCGCAATCTTCCAGCTTATAAAATACAATTTAGACTGTTTTACTTTTCCTGATTCTGGATCTGATGGAATGTTTTTATATATCCTTTTCAGCATCTGATTCTTTTTTACCGAAGCTTCTACCTGAGACAAAGGATTATAATTATCTTCAAAAGACTGGAACCATTGGTTAAATAAGGTTTGTCCTTCCTTTGACTCCCTTCCAGTCAGATATTCCCTAATTATTTTTTCTATATTTCTTTTGCTCATGAACGGCATTTATTACTAAGTCGTAAAAATGAACCGTGACTCCTACTCTAAAAACAGAATTAATAATTACTTAACTTTCTGTTACAAAATCTTTAATAAACAGTTTGATTTGCCGAATGGCTTTTGAAAGTTGATTTTCTACCGTTTTTATGGATAAACCTAGTTTTTCGGCGATTTCAGGATTGGATAAATATTCTTTTCGGCTTAATAAAAATATTTCTTTACATCTTTGAGGTAAAGTATCTGCTTTCTTAAATAAGATTAGGTTTAGCTCTTCGGCCAGATATTTTTGTTCTGTCGTATTTTCGCTGCTTTCCAGGGTTTGACTTATTTCTTTTATCCAATCCCGGTTGGATTTTTGGCTTCGTATAAAATCAACAATTTTATATTTTAAAACCTGATAAAGATAACCAAGCAGGCTTGATTTTATTTGCAATGTATGACGCCGTAACCAAAGATCTAAAAAAACATCCTGTAAAATCTCTTCTGTCTGTTCTGTTGATCTTAAACGAGCACTGGCTATAGTGTAAAGACGGTCCCAGTATTTATAATAAAGTTGCTCATAGGCGGCCTTATCATTTTTTTTTAGCTGCTCTATTAAATAAAAGTCATCTTGCATCAGAAGTATTCCTATTTATTATTATTCCAAATTTAGATAAGCGGGAAGTGATTTTTTTTACCTGTTCATTATTTCTATGTTAATTATATCAATCATTATTTAACCACAAAAAAACTCATACCCTAAATTATCCCCCCCCGGGAAATTCTGCAAAATCGACATCTGCTATCCTGAAATGTTAAAGTCAAATTTTTATATTGTGGGTATTGAAAATTAGATCAACATACATTAATTTTACCATACAGTACCAAACAGTTACCATGAGTACCATACAGTTAAAGGAACTAATTCATATTGATCATCAATCCGGCATACCCCTGTATCGCCAGATCGTGAATTCTGTGATACAAGCTGTAGCTTCTGAACAGCTCAAAATAGGTAGTTTGTTGCCTTCGATCAATCAGGTAAAATATCGGCATGAGGTGTCCCGGGATACAGTGATTGCTGCCTATGATGAATTGAGGTCCATTGGATTGGTGGCAGCCAGCCAGGGCAAAGGCTATTACATCGCCAGCGATCAGGTTGACCGACATCACCGGATATGTTTATTGTTTGATGAATTCAGCGATTATAAACAGGTCCTTTACCATTCCTTTAAACAAGCAATGGGAACAAAGGCAGTAATTGACCTGTTCTTTCATCATTTCAATCCGAATATATTTGAATCACTGCTTAAGGAAAAAGCTGGCTTATACACCGCCTTTGTGCTGATGCCCCTCAGGCACAGAAGATTGAATCAGTTGGTCTGGTCTATGGCTTCGGAAAACACCTACATCCTGGACCAGGATCTGTTGCCAAAGCAGTTCCATTTGCCAGGGGTAGTACAAAATTTCAGAGAGGATATGTTTCAGGCCCTGGTACAGGTACTTCCCCAATTATCAGCCTACCGCAGGTTGATCATGCTTTATCCGGAACCTGAGAATCCCACCACCAGCTATATCACCAAAAAATGGATCAGGGGTTTTCAGCGCTTTTGCCAGCATTATCAATTGAAGGGAATTAGCTCCAGCCAAATCGATAAAAAGTTGAAAAAGGGAGATGTTTACCTGGTCATCAATGATTTACATTTGGTTCAAATTATTAAACTGGCCAAAGCCAAAAACTTACAGGCCGGAGAAGACTATGGCCTGATCAGCATGAATGAAACGCCGCTTAAAGAAGTGATAGGAGAGGGTATTACCACTTTTTCCACAGATTTTCATCAAATGGGTCTTACCCTGGCTAATATGATAAGCCAGGGTAAACCTGAAAAAATTCATAATCCAATGGTAGTAAATCAAAGAAATTCCATTTAAAGCAGATAACTATGAGTGATTTAAAAGTATTATCTTCACAAGATGTAGCCCATTACAAAGAAAAGGGCTACATCTTGTATCATCAGCAACTTTTCCCCCGGGATAAGTTTGGTCAATTAAATCAGATTTTAGATGAACATCTGGCTGATAAGGGCAGTAAATTATCAGATGAACTGGATACTCCGCATTTTCGGGATCCCCGCTTATTTGATTACCTGATGGATCCCCATACGCTTGATTTGGTAGAGGATATTTTAGGGCCGAATATTGGACTTTGGAGTAGTCATTTCATATGTAAAGACCCCATTGTAGGTCGAAGAACGCCCTGGCATGAAGACAGTGCCTATTGGGAAGGTAAATTTGAAAAACTGGATAAAATTGTTACCATATGGCTGGCACTGGATGATTCCAGACTGGAAAATGGATGTATGGGAGTGGTTCCGGGATCCCATTGCCATGGATTTTCTCAGTATGAAGCGGTGGATGCTCAAACTAATACCTTTCAGGAAGAAATCAAAGCCGGGAGTTTTGATGAGGCAGATGTAGTGTGGTTTGAATTGAACCAGGGAGCGTGCTCCCTGCACGATGCCCGAATTATTCATGGGGCCAAAGCCAATACCAGTCAGAAACGACGTTGTGGTTATACCATGCGTTACTTTAGCCTGGAGATGAAATACAATACCGATTTACCCGGCAATGAAAAACATACTTTATACCATTGCCGTGGTGAAAATATAGCCGGTAATCCTTTAACTTACCGATAACTCAGATCATGATAGCATTTGACCTTCATCAATCCCTCGATATTTCCCAGCCCAATGACCAGGTTAGCTACATGGAATGGTTTACTATGGTTTATCAGGCTTATCAGGAAAAAGATACCGCCCAAAGAGAAGCCGCCATTCACCAGGTTCAGTTTCCTGCAATTATGCAGGCTTTGTCTGAACCAGCTATTTTAGCCGGAACATTGGATTGGCCTATCCTCTGTTTTGCCCCTCAAACTAAAGCAGCCGGAGGAATAGGGTTTGGATACTGTTTTGACCTGGTTAAAGCCCATGAATTATTAAATAAACCTTCACTCTCCCAGGAAAACCAGAAAAAGTTGCATCAACTGATCGCATTCTGGAAAAATGAAAATTCAGCTGCTCAAACCAGGCATCAGTTCTCAAGGGAAATGCAGAAAGCTTTCCCTTCGGATAATTGGCTGGAAGAACCTGGGGTGGCTTTCCCACTTTACCGTATGGCAGGTACTCAACTAAATTACAAAAAGCTGTTGAGGCTGGGCATATCTGGCTTGTACAGGGAAATAGAACAGTTTCTGACCGCTGATATTGATCCGGATTCGCAAAGTTTTTATCAGGCTCTGCAAAGTGCCCTGGACACCCTGATCAGGATCCTGGAATTTTATGCTATTCAAGCCAGTGGCCCCTTGAAATCCAGTCTTTTGAATTTGACCAAAGCGCCTCCCTCTAGTTTCAGAGAAGCTATTCAATTGGTTCATTTGTATGCCTTGATGTCTGGTTCTCTGAATTATGGACGAATGGATGATTATTTGGGTGAATTTTTGATTAAGGACCTGGCAGAGCAAAAAATAAACCGGCAGGAGGCACTGGATCTGCTGGTGGCTTTTTGGAGTAAAATAATTGAAAGAGGCCATGTGCATGATTGTCGTTTAACTGTAGGAGGGAAGGGCAGGGAAAATCCGGAAGCTGCCGATCATTTTGCTTTGCTGGCCCTGGAAGCATCAGAGATCACCAATGATGTTCTGCCTCAGCTTAGCCTTAGGTTACATCAGGATATGGATCAACAGCTGAAGCAAAAAGCTTTTGATTTATTGGAACAGGGATTGACTTTCCCGATGTTGTACAATGATGAGGTCAATATTCCGGCTGTCAGTAAGGCGTTTCAGGTAGATCTGCAGGAGGCTGAACAATACATCCCCTACGGCTGTGGAGAATTTATCCTGGACCATCGCAGTGTAGGATCGCCCAATGGTATCATCAACCTGCTTAAAGCGCTTGAAATTACATTACATCATGGCAAAGATCCTGTTTCAGGCCAAATAAAAGGCATTTCTGCCGGAAAAATACGGGATTTTAATGATTTTGATCAGCTATGGCAGGCTTATCAGCAGCAGGTGGATTATTTTTTGGAACAATTGGCTCTTCAACAGGATCTGGAATACCAGGTAGCAGGGAAAACTGCGCCATTTTTATACTTAAGCCTGCTCTATGATGATTGTCTTCCCCGTGGTTTAGGTTTGTTTCAGGGAGGAGTACGCTACCTGGGAGGCACCATGGAAAGCTATGGCAACACCAATACCGCTGACAGTCTCTTGGCCATTAAAAAACTGGTGTTTGAGCAAAAGAAAATTACTTTACCCAAATTGCTGGAAATCCTTCAAGCTGACTTTTCCGGCTATGAACAGGAAAAAAGCTGGTTGCAAAATGTACCTAAATATGGCAATGATGATCCGGAAGCTGATCAGATGGCCCGCCAGGTGCATCAGCAGGTGTGTCTTTCTACTCAAAGATTTGGCCACAATACCAGCCTGGATACATACCTGGTGGTAGTGATCAACAATTCAGCCAATGCCATTTTAGGGAGGACTACCATGGCTTCAGCCGATGGCAGGTCTGCATTTACAGCCATGGCTAACGGCAATAATCCTTCTCCGGGAAGTGATCGTCAGGGATTAACCGCTTTTCTGAATTCTTTGGTAAAGTTAGATTCTGATATACACGCTGGTACGGTGCAAAACATGAAATTTTCCCGGGAAATGTTTACCAAATACCGCTCCCAGACGTTATCTTTATTAGAAACCTATTTTGCTAAAGGCGGATCCCAGGCCATGATTTCAGTGGTAAGCCGGCAGGACCTGGAAAATGCTATGAAAGCACCGGAAAAATATGCAAATTTGATGGTCAGGGTGGGCGGTTTCAGCGCCCGTTTTGTAGAACTGGAGCCGGATGTTCAGGCAGAGATCCTGCAACGTACTTTGTATTGAAACTTGAATGAAAGAAGAAGGAATTGTATTTGATATTCAGCGTCATGCCTTAAATGATGGACCAGGTATACGGACCACTGTGTTTTTAAAAGGTTGTCCCCTGCGCTGTGTTTGGTGTCACAATCCTGAGGCCCAATCTTTCAAACCTCAACTCAGCTATAGCTCCAATCAATGCCAAAATTGCTTTACTTGCCTGACCATTTGTAAAAACCAGGCGCACCAGGTGGTGAACGATCAGCATTGCCTGGATGTGGAAAAATGTGAGGCAGATGGATATTGTGTGAGGAATTGCCCTTTTGAGGCAGTGGAAATTATTGGAAAATCGATGACTGTTGATCAGGTAATGGAGGTAGTGAGAAAGGACCAGGATTATTATATCCAGTCGGGTGGGGGAGTTACTTTGTCAGGAGGTGAGCCCATGAGCCAGTTTGCTTTTACCTATCACTTGTTAAAATCAGCCAAACAGGAAAACATGCATACTTGCCTGGATACCAGTGGTTATGCCCGACCTGATCAGTTCGAAAAAATACTTCCTTTTGTGGATTTGTTCCTGTTTGATTATAAAGAAACTGATCCAAACCGACATCATGAGTTTACCGGGGTAAACCAGCAGTTGATCCTCAGGAATCTGGACCTTATCATAAAAAATAAGGCAAAAGTAAGGCTGAGATGTCCTGTTGTCCCTGGCTTTAATGATTCAGATCAACATCTTAAGGGAATAGCCCTGCTTTCTCAAAAATATCAAATACCGGTAGATTTGATGCCATTCCATAATATGGCCAAAGGAAAGGCTGAAAGGTTGGGCCTTGATAGTTTTGTTTTACCCGAAATAGCTGCTGTAAAGCCTGAAGAAGAGGAAAAATGGCTGAAGCTTCTAAAAAGTTATGGCTGCCTTATCAACCAATGAGCAGATCTTTTGATGGTAGCTAAAAAACCTCCTGTCGATAAACAAATCAGTGACACGATCTTTTCAAAATTAGTTCCACCGCATTTGGAGGACTTATTTTTCTTTATAATTCATTAATTGGCAACTTTTTATTAATTTAGATGGTTTATAAGATTCTTAATAGGATCATAAAAAGACAAATTGCATTGAATAAAATTCAGGAACATATATTAAATCTTCAAAAATGGTTTCAAAACCAGGATAAAGTAATTGTGGCCTTATCCGGTGGGGTGGACTCCTGCCTGGTCGCATTTTTGGCCAGGAAGTTTTTAGGTAAACAAAATGCCATTTCTGTTATTTCCCATTCAGCCAGCCTGAAAGCCAGGGATCTAAAGGATGCCCGCAACTTTTGTGAGCGCTATGATATTCAGTTGGAAGTAGTGGATGCCAAAGAAATTGAGGATGAAAATTATGCTTCCAACCCCATTAATCGCTGTTATTTCTGTAAAACCGCTTTGTATTCAGAATTAGTAGCCCTGATAGATCAGCGATTTGCCGGTTACAAGATCCTGAACGGAAACAATTATAGCGATTTTGGCGATTACAGACCCGGTTTGCAGGCGGCTGATGAAAAAGAAGTGCTGAGTCCCCTGGCGGCCTGCCAACTTACCAAAGAAGATATCCGGGATATAGCCCGGCATTATGATTTATTTGTCTGGGATAAACCGGCCAGTCCCTGTTTGAGTAGTCGTTTTCCTTATGGTGAAGCTATCACTATCCAAAAATTAAGAATGGTGGAAAAAGCAGAAGAGCTACTTTATGAGGAAGGTTTCAGGGATTCCCGGGTACGCTATTTTAAAAAATCTGCTAAGATTGAAGTGCCGGCCTCACAGGTGGAACAATTGAAGAAAAAATGGAATAATATAGCCGGGCAAATTACTGCTTTGGGATTTGAGGATTGTATTCTTGATGAAGAAGGGCTGATTTCCGGCAAATTAAACAGGGTATTAACCAATGAAAAATAACTATTACCTCGACCTGGACCGATTGGATCGCCTCGGTTTTCCTGAAACTGTTTTTGGGGAAAATAAAGATGTGGAAACCCTTGTCCGTATTGCGGAAAAATTGATAGAAACCCATGGAGCGGCCTACCTTACCCGCGTACAGGTAGATAAAGCCGTTCATTTACAAAATCATTTTGACCAGGTAGATTACGATCAGAAATCTGGATCTTGTATAATTGGCAGCCTGAAAAAACTTAATAACCTATTTAAAGTGGCGGTAGTTTCTGCTGGTACTTCTGATGAATTTGTGGTCAATGAAGCCCTATACACTTTAAAATTTTTGGGCGTTCCGGCTCAGAAGTTTCAGGATGTGGGAGTGGCTGGTTTACACAGGATACTGAGTGTAAAAGATGAATTGGCCGGGTATGATGTTTTGATAGTTGTGGCTGGATTTGAAGGGGCCTTACCAACTGTAGTGGGGGGATTACTACCTCAGCCAATTATTGCTGTTCCGGCCAGTATTGGTTATGGAGTGGCACAGGGAGGTAAATCTGCCCTGGAGTCGATGTTGTCTAGCTGTGCCAATGGCATTCTGGTTCAAAATATTGATAATGGCTACGGCGCTGCTTTAGCGGCCTACCGGATCATCAATACCATGACCAAAAAAATAAATCAAATGACCGCTTTAAAACAGGAAGCAAGTGAATAAAATGCTTAAAATAGAAGCCTTCGCCGGCATGAGTGGTGATATGTTTTTAGGTGCCTTATGCGGCTTGGCTGATGCTTACGATAAAATACAGGAGTTACCTGGGATGCTTCACCTGGAAAAGGAAGTAAGAATAGATGTGACCGATGTGGTGAAAAATGGCATTGCATGCAAACACGTGAAAATTGTTGATCGCCTGAATGAAAATGGCCAGCCTAAGGTGAGTTTATTTGATCAGGATCAGAGTCATGATCATGTACATGCTCATGAACATGATCATAGTCATTCCCATCATTCCCACACCCATGAACATGATCATTCTCATGGACATAGTAAGGGTCATTCTCATCAACACCAGTCAGGGCATCATCACCCTCACCGGCATTTGAAAGATATCAATAAACTGATTGATCAGGGACATCTTTCAGAAGGAGCCAAACAAAGAGCCAAAGACATTTTTCTCAAATTAGGCCAGGCAGAATCGCATGTACATGGTATTTCTCTGGATAAGATCCATTTTCATGAAGTTGGTGCCATTGACTCCATCATGGATATTGTAGGTACCGCCTGGTTGCTGGACCTGTTAGATATAGGAAAAACCTATTGCACTCCTGTAACCACCGGATTTGGTTTTGCTAATACAGAACATGGAAAATTACCTATTCCCTGTCCTGCTACCCAGATTTTATTGCATGACGTACCTACTATTACCGGTGATGAGCGGGGTGAGATGACTACTCCTACCGGCGCTGCTATTCTGAGGCATTTACAACCGGAATTTGAGATACCCGTATTACGGGAATCCAAAACCAGTTACGGCCCCGGAGAAAAAGACTTTATCATTCCCAATACTTTAAGGATAAGCCTTTGTGAACCAGCCAGTAATACCTCAGAAGTTACAGTGATCCAAACCAATATAGATGATTTACCCGGCGAAATGATGGGTTGGGAATTTCAGCAGGAATTAATGGAAGCCGGGGCGCTTGATTTTTACTTCGAGCAGGTCATTATGAAAAAAGGTCGTCCCGGCACTATTTTGACGGTAATTTGTCCACCTTCAGCCCTAAAAAAGGTCTCTGGAATGATCATGGAGAAAACATCTACCATAGGAATTCGTTATTTTTCTACAAAAAGGTTGGAACTTCCCCGAAAAAATTACGAAATTAACACCTCGTTAGGCAGGGTAAAGGTAAAAGAAGTGGAAACTCCTTCAGGACATAAACGTATGAAGATAGAGAGTTCCGATCTTTTTAGAATAGCCAAAGAAAAAAATAAAAATCCATTAGAAATAAATCAGATCATACTAAACGAATTGAATTATGAAAAGAATCGCTAGTGTTTTAACCTTAATATTTTTGTTGACTGTCCCCATGCTGTTAATGGCACATCCCGGCCACGAACATTCAGGTGGATTGTTGGAAGTTTTATCCCACTATATGGTGACCTATATTGCCATTGGTTTACCGGTTGTAGCCTTTTTGGTTTATTTCCTGGTAAAAAGATACAGGAAAGCCAGAGAACAATAATTCTTATGGTTAATTCCGGCTTATAAGTTGATAAAATTGATTTAAAAGCTGATTTAAGCATTATCAGAAACCTGGGTTAGAATCAGGCCAGGTATTAGATCTTTCTTTAATCATTTGTCTGGGTGTAGTTGCAAACTACACCCTTTTATTTTTAGGTCCTTTTATAACACATAGTAGGTGCCCTGTGTCCCTTCATAGCCCATTACTCCAATAACCGGTGTAATGTTTCCACTTGCACCCTTCATAATAGCCCTGCTATGCCTTAAAAAACCCCGTAAAGGAAATAATGCTCTGTATTACAGTAAATTGAGGAGTAGATACTCATGCCGCTTCTGTTAGTTTCCATTCTTCTTTGCAAATGCAGGATAGGCTTATCTTTTTTTACATGCAGGTTTTTACTGATGTTTGTGTCGGCCGGAATGGCCCAAAGTTTTTGCTCCCCACCCTTGATCTCAATCTGATAATGTATCCTCAGCAGGTCGAACAGGGACTTGTTTTCAAATGACCGTGAACTGAACCGGGGCAGGTTCCAGTTAGGTAAATAGGTAATTTCAAACAGGATCACTTTATCTTCAATAATGCGCTGTCTTTTTAATTCAATACAACCCATATCCTGAATTTCTCCGGTCAAAGGAAAGAAAAAGGGATTCGGCCACGACTTTACCTGCGGTTTTTCCAGTATGTGGGTTTTTAATTTCTTATGACCTATTCCCGAAGTAGTTCCTTGCAGACTCAGGATACCGATGCCCTGAGGTAAGGGATTCACTATGCTTCCCTTGCCCTGATGCTTATGAATATAGCCCTCATTGACCAATCGGTCCAGGGCCTGACGTACTGTGGGCCGGGTAACCTGATGTACCTGGCAAAGCTCATTTTCCGAAGGCAGTAAGCTGCCTTCCTGGTAAAGCCCGTTTTCAATCTGCCTCCTTAATAACTCGTAAAGTTTTTTGTATTGGGGAAGGCGTTCATTTATTTGCATATTTAATACTATTCAATCAGCCGTTCAGGAAATTTTCCGGTCAAAACATTTGCTTCTATTCAGTTTCTTTTTACCTTTACTTGTAATTACAAGTTAAACAAATGTAGCTTAATTTGTAATTAAAAAGAAGCATAAGTGCAAATAAATAGCTGTTTTATATGCCTGCTGTTTATACTTATATTAACAAGTTGTTAAATTAATTTTAAGAAATCTATCCAATGGCTGTACCAGTAATGATGCCTCGCCAGGGGCAGTCCGTCGAAAGCTGTATCATCTCAGAATGGGTCAAAAAGAAAGGAGAAACAGTGCAGGAAGGGGAAGTGATCTTGGTCTATGAAACTGATAAAGCTTCATTTGAATTGGAGTCGCCTGCATCAGGGGTGCTTCTGGAAACTTTTTTTGATGAAGATGATGATGTGCCGGTTTTAACTAATGTTGCTGTAGTAGGGCAATCCGGTGAACCTGTGGCTGAATTTCATCCTGATGGGACAAGTATGTCCAGGCAGCCTGAAGAACAACCAGCAGCATCAGCAGTGCCTGATGAAAGCACTGAAAAGGCCTCAGCAAACAAAGAACAGCCTGAGGCAATACCCGGTTCATCAACCAGTCAGGACATGAAAATCTCTCCGCGAGCTAGAAATTTTGCTGAAAATAAAGGGTTAGACCTGAACCAGCTTAAAATAATCGGCTCCGGACCTTATGGCCGTATCATTGAACAGGATTTGATCGATTATATAGATCAGCACCCTCAAGCCACACCATTAGCCCGGGAAATGGTCAGGCAGGAGCAAAAATACCAACCAGATCAGGGGTCAGGACTGGGCGGCCAAATCCGGAAAGAAGACCTCACTTCCGCTCCCGAAGCTACCAAAGAACCTTTAATGGACACTGGTGATGATTTCGAAACAAAAAAAGTTTCCAATATACGCCGTATCATTGCTGAAAATATGCATAAATCCCTGCAAAATTCGGCCCAACTTACCCACCATACCAGTGCCGATGCTCGTAGGATTCTCGATTTAAGAAAATTAGTGAAACAGAAATTAACCGAAAATGGTGGAGCCAATATCACCCTCAATGACATGGTTTGTTATGCCGTAATTCGGGCTTTGAAAAAACATCCGGAGGCCAACAGCCACTTCCTGGGTGATTCTATCAGAACCTATAAAAAGGTGCACCTGGGCATTGCAGTAGATACCGAAAGGGGCTTAATGGTGCCTGCATTGAAAAATGCTGATGATTTCAACCTGGCTGGCTTATCAAACCAATTGAAACAGCTGGCAGCGCAATCCAAAAAAGGTAGTCTGGATCCGGAATTATTGGCCAGTACAGCCGCTTCATTTACCGTTTCTAACCTGGGTGCCTATGATATCGAGATTTTTACGCCGGTGATCAACCTGCCTCAGGCAGGAATTCTGGGAGTGAATACCATCATACACCGACCCCGGGATCTGGGAGATGGTACCATTGCTTTTGTTCCACATATTGGTCTATCCCTGACCTATGATCACCGGGCTTTGGATGGAGCTCCGGCATCACGGTTCCTGAAAGCAATTAAGGATGAAATTGAGCATTTTGATTATAGTATAGACTGAGCACTATGGATACATTTGATTTAGCCATTATCGGAGGAGGACCTGCTGGTTATAATGCAGCAGAAAGGGCCGGCCAGCATAACCTGAAAACCATTTTATTTGAGGTGAACAAGCTGGGAGGTGTTTGCCTGAACGAAGGCTGCATTCCTACCAAAACCATGTTGCACACTTCCAAACTGCTGGATTATGGCCGTGATTTTAGTAAATACGGCTTATCAGCGGATAACATTGGGTTTGATTACCCTGCCATTCTGAAGCGAAAGAATAAAGTGGTTCACACCCTGGTAAGTGGAGTTGGAATGAAAATGAAAAAACATAAGGTGCAGGTGGTTAATGGTTTTGCCCGTCTGGAGTCCCGCCAGGATGGACAGATCATCATCAGTTCCGGAGATCAAGCTTATGCCGCCCGAAATGTGCTGATTGCTACCGGTGCTTCACCCGTGATTCCACCTATTCCCGGACTGGACCGGGAGCAGGTGTTGACCAGCAAGGAAATCCTGGACATGGAAAACGTGCCAGAAAGCCTGATTGTAATTGGTGGAGGTTATATCGGAATGGAATTTGGCGGATTTTATAATACACTGGGTACCAAAGTAACTGTGATCGAGATGATGGATGAGATCTGTCCCGGCATGGATAAAGAGATCAGTGGCTACCTGCGCAAAGACCTGACCAAAAAAGGCCTGAACTTCAACCTCAAATCAAAAGTGGTGGAAATTCGGGGCAAACAGGTGATTATTGAAAAAGAAGGAAAGAAAGAGACTATAGAGGCTGAAAAAATACTGATCAGTGTAGGACGAAGACCTAATATTCAGGGATTTGGTTTGGAAAATATAGGGGTTATGACCGATAAAGGTGCCATTGTGACCGATCAATTTGGCCGCACCAATGTGCCTCAGGTTTATGCCGCCGGTGATGTTAACGGCAAATCTCTGCTGGCCCATACGGCATACCGGGAAGGTGAGGTGGTGATTAACCAAATCATCGGTAAAAAAGATCAAATGAGGTACCATGCCATACCTGGCGTGATTTACACCAATCCGGAGGTGGCTTCTGTAGGAATGACTGAAGAAATGGCCATACTGCAACAGGTTGACTATGAAGTCAAAACCCTGTCCATGGCTTACAGTGGCAGGTTTATTGCTGAAAATGAAGGGAAAAGCGGCCATTGTAAAATGATCATCGGTAAAAAGTACCGGGAGATACTTGGTGTGCACATGATTGGCGGAGCCTGCTCTGAGATGATCTATGGGGCCAGTATGATGCTTGAATCAGAATTTCGCCTGCAGGAAATGGAGGAGGTGGTTTTCCCTCACCCCACCGTTTCAGAAGTGATAAGGGAAACCATTTTTGCATTTAATGATTAAGATCAGCCAATCAGCAATAAGTGATATTTTACCTGAAATTAAGATTTAGAATAACAATAAATTATAATCCATATGACAAAGTCATTATTCATCGATCCGGCCGAATGCCGAAAATCAGATCAAATAAATATAGCACCCATTCCGGTCAATCAGTATTGTAAAACCCTGGAAGAGGAAAAATCGAATTATTCCCACCAGGACCTGATCCGGATATATCAGGATATGGTCATCATCCGTGAATTTGAGACCATGCTGAACGAAATAAAAATATCAGGCGAATATAACGGAGTGGCTTATAACCATCCCGGTCCGGCCCATCTTTCCATTGGTCAGGAAGCATCAGCTGTGGGTATGGCATATTACCTGGATGCAAATGATTTTATATTTGGTTCTCATAGAAGTCACGGGGAGATCCTGGCCAAAGGATTATCCGCCATTCACAAACTGGATGAAGATGAATTGATGAATATCATGAAGCAATATTTTGGGGGGCATACCCTGCGGGTAGTGGAAAAAGAAAAGCCGGAAAACATCAGGGAAATGGCCATAGATTTTCTGCTTTATGGCACTTTGGCTGAGATATTTGGCAAAGAATACGGCTTCAACAAAGGTTTGGGCGGTTCCATGCATGCCTTTTTTACGCCTTTCGGTGTTTATCCCAACAATGCCATCGTTGGTGGTTCCGGTGATATAGCAGTGGGGGCTGCTTTATATAAAAAAGTAAATCGAAAACCTGGAGTGGTCATTGCCAACATCGGCGATGCATCTGCCGGTTGTGGTCCTGTCTGGGAAGGAATGGTATTCAGCGCCATGGACCAGTTCAGGCATCTGTGGGAAGGAGACATGAAAGGTGGCTTACCCATCATTTTCAACTTTATGAATAATCAGTATGGCATGGGTGGACAAACCCGGGGCGAAACCATGGGGTATGATCTGCTGGCCCGTATCGGTGCCGGTTTAAATCCGGATAATATGCATGCCGAGCGGGTAGATGGATACAATCCCCTAGCTGTAATTGATGCTTTCAAAAGAAAAATAAGTGTTTTACAGGAAAATAAAGGACCGGTCCTGTTGGACACCCTGACCTACCGGTTCAGTGGGCATTCGCCTTCTGATGCATCAGCTTATCGTACCAAAGAAGAAATAGAAGCATGGCAAAAAGTGGATTCTATCATTACCTATGGACAGGGATTGGTAGAAGCCAGCATCGTAACCCGGGCTGAACTGGACCAGATTAATGCAGGTACCATGGATTTAATTACAAAGATCCTGAAATTGGCCGGAGATCCTGAAATCTCTCCCCGGCTGGACCTGGATAAATATCCTGATGCCATTGGAGATTATATGTTTTCCAATGAATCAGTGGATAAACTGGATGATAGAGCTCCTGATGTCAATATGCCTCTGGAAGAAAATCCCCGGGTTCAGCAAATTGCCAAAAAAGAACGCTTTGCCTTTAAAGACGGTAAGCCAGTGTCAAAAAATAAAGTTTATCAATTAAGGGATGGCTTGTTTGAAGCTATCGTCGACCGGTTTTACAAAGATCCCACCCTGGTTGCTTATGGTGAAGAAAACCGGGATTGGGGCGGTGCTTTTGCCGTTTACCGGGGCTTGACTGAAGCCTTGCCTTACCATCGCTTATTCAATTCTCCGATCTCTGAAGGTGCCATAGTTGGGACTGCAGTGGGTTATGGAATGTGTGGCGGTCGGGTGATTGCAGAGATCATGTACTGCGATTTTCTGGGTCGGTCCGGGGATGAAGTTTTTAACCAGCTTTCAAAATGGCAGGCGATGAGTGGTGGCCTGATCAAAATGCCGGCCATCATCAGGTTGTCGGTAGGATCCAAATACGGGGCCCAGCATTCCCAGGACTTTACTTCTCTGGTAGCTCATGTTCCTGGTTTAAAAGTAGTATTTCCGGCTACCCCTTATGATGCCAAAGGATTGATGAATGCCGCCTTGCAGGGAACAGATCCGGTCATGTTCTTCGAAAGTCAGCGTATATACGACATCGGTGAAATGTTCCACCAGGAAGGTGTTCCCCAGGATTATTATGAGATTCCAATTGGTGAACCGGATATCAAACGCACTGGCAAAGACCTGACTATTTTATCCATAGGGGCCACTTTGTACCGGGCCATTGAAGCAGCCGATATTTTACAGGAAAAGTACGGGATTTCAACCGAGATCATTGATGCCCGTAGCCTGGTACCATTCAACTATGAATTGGTGGTGGAATCTGTGAAAAAAACCGGTAAAATTCTTTTGACCAGTGATGCCTGTTCCAGAGGCTCCTATCTGAAGGATATGGCTGCCACCATTTCAGAATTAGCCTTTGATTACCTGGATGCGCCTCCGGTGGTGGTAGGTTCAAGGAACTGGATCACACCGGCCTATGAACACGAACAATATTTTTTCCCTCAGCCAGATTGGTTAGTAGATGCGGTTCATGAAAAAATATTGCCATTAAAAGGATATACACCTAAAAATAATTTTACCAACCTGGAGCAGATGAATCGCAGTAAAAAAGGCGTGTGAATAAAATAGTCATTTTTGGGGCCGGAAAAATTGGCCGTTCATTCATCGGCCAGCTGTTTAGCCGCTCTGGTTACCAGGTGGTATTCGTAGATATCAATCAACCGGTTATTGAAGCCCTGAATCAAAGGAGGTCCTATAAAGTGATCATCAAAGCTGACCAGCAGCAGGAATTATGGATTGAAAATGTAAGGGGAGTGCTGGCCACTAATCAGGAGCAGGTGATTAATGAAATAGCTTCGGCTTCCATTATGGCATTAAGTGTTGGGAAATCCGCCTTGCCTTCAGTTATACCTCTCATAGCCCGGGGGTTGCATTTAAGACAATCCCGGCAGCCAGGTTGGCCCCTGGACATTATTATTGCTGAGAATTTTCGCAATGGAGCTGAATACCTGGAGCAGGAGTTGGAAAGATTACTTGACCAGGGTTATCCTTTAAAGAATCTGGTAGGTTTGGTTGAAACAAGTATTGGAAAGATGGTGCCTATCATGACCCAAAAGGAATTAGAGGAAGATATCTTACAGGTATTCGCCGAACCTTACAACACCTTGATACTGGATCAGAAGGCCTTTAAAAACCCCATTCCAAAGGTGGAAGGTTTGGCTCCCAGGCAAAACATGAAAGCCTGGGTGGATCGTAAATCTTTTGTTCATAACCTGGGCCATGCTGCTACGGCTTACCTGGGTTATCTACATCATCCTAAAGCCACTTTTATCTACCAGGTACTGGAGGATGAGAAAGTTTATAGCCTTGTAAAGTCGGCCATGCAACAAGCTGCCGGCGTACTCAACCAAAAATATCCCGCTGAATACAACCAGGATGACTTACAAGATCACATTGAGGACCTACTTGCCCGATTTGGCAATCGTGCATTGAAAGATACCGTTTTCAGAGTAGGGTTAGACCTGGAAAGAAAATTAGGGCCGGATGATCGGCTCTGGGGGGTGATTAATTTTGCCCGGCAATTGCAAATGCCTTATGATCACATCCTTTATGCAGCAGTGGCTGGTTATTACTTCAGGGCCAAAGATGAACAGGGAAATTTATTTCACCGAGATCAGGTATTTGCAGGACAGTTATTCCCCCGGGGATTACCATTTTTGCTAAATCATATTTCCGGATTGGATCCGGTGGAGGATCGGGATTTAATGAACCAGGCCCTTGAAATTGATCAGCAGATCCGGTCAGGCTTTAATATTTAATGAAATAAAATTTTTTAAAATATCAACAAATCTATGAATGCTTTAACTACATTTCCCTCTCAGGATGAATTAAAAAGATGGTATCAAGGTCAGAATACCCGGCCTGTTTATAAAGTCAATGGACATTTTCACACCCCTTATTCTTTTAGCGCTTTTGAAAATATATCGGAAGTGCTGGATATGGCTGACCAGGAAAATGTAAGGGTGATCGGGATCAATGATTTTATTACCATGGATGGTTACCCGGAATTTTACGACCAGGCTCAGGCCCATAAAAAATTCCCCTTATTCAACATTGAATTCATGGGATTACTGAAAGAAGAACAAGCCAAAGGTGACCGGGTCAATGATCCCAATAATCCCGGAAGAACTTATTTCAGTGGCAAAGGACTGGATTTTCCGGTGAAACTGACTGGTCCATCTGCAGAAAAACTTTCCAGCGTGTTTCAGGAAAGCCTGGCCCAGACCAGGAGCATGGTAGAAAAGCTAAACCAGCATTTAATAGCCAAAGAAATTGATTTTTCCCTGCCATTTGAAGATATCAAAAAAAAATATGCCAAGGAACTGGTACGGGAAAGACATATAGCCAAAGCCCTGAGAATTGAAGTTTTTGCCTATGCTGAAACTGATGAAGAAAGGAAAAATGTGCTGGAGCAAATTTATGATGGCAAGGAAGTGAAGGTGAACATGCATGATACCGCAGCCCTGGACAATGAAATCAGATCTAACCTGCTCAAAGCCGGAGGAGTGGCTTTTGTACCGGAAGATCCCAAGGCTTTTCTGGAAATTGAAGAAGTGATCAGGATTATTCTGGATGCCGGCGGTATACCATGTTATCCGGTGCTGCTGGATGATGCCAGGGGCAATTTCACAGAGTTTGAAAAAGACTGGGATCACCTGCATCAGCGATTAAGTAGTCTTAATGTACATTGTATAGAGTTGATTCCGGGTCGGAATAAATATGAGATATTTAAGGAATTTGTCCAGTTTTTCCGCCAGAGAGATTACGTGATCACTTTTGGTACCGAACATAATACCCCGGCTATGGAACCTTTAACAGTGGGATGCAGAAATGATGTGCCATTGGATGATGAGCTTTTACAGATCAACTATGAAGGAGCTACTGTAGTAGCAGCTCATCAGTACCTGCGGGCTAAAGGAGAAACTGGTTATGTGGACCAGGATGGTAATCCCCGAAAGGACCTGATGCATGATTTTGTGCAGCTGGGAAAAGCAGTGATTGAAAAATTTGTTCAGGCCTAATGGATATTAAAATGAATGAAAACATCCTAACTATATTACCGGCACTACGCATGTTATTGTCCCAGTCTGAGCTGAAGGTATTGAAATGGCTGGAACATGATAGAGTCAGAGACTATTTTGATCAGCCCCGAAATTACCAGGGGTTTGAAACACTGGCTCACCCACAGGATATTAATCATTGGCAATTAGCCCCACTCTGGCTGGAGGATCGGCCATCAGATGAAATGGGATCATACCTGGAATCGTCTGTGAAATCATACCAGGACAAGTTTCATTTGTTACCTCATTGTATCATCTGGGAAAATAATGGATTTATTGTAAGTGGAAAATCTGCCAAAGCCACCGATTTTTTAGCCGGGTTTTACCTTTATTTACTGGAAAAAGGTTGCGACAGGGTGCCAGATGAGCTGGATCTGATCCATGAAAATAATGGATTGATCAATGGACTGGATGAAATTTACCTGAGTGATACCCTGCCGGGAAAAATGGAAGGAAAAATTGCTATAGTCACCGGTGGTGCTCAGGGATTTGGCAAAGGCATTGTGGAACATTTATTCCGGGAAGGAGCTAATATCATCATTGCCGATATCAACCAGGAAGTTGGGCAGGCAACAGCTGACCAAATCAATCAAAAGGAAGCCAAAAACAAAGTGGTTTTTGTGCAAACCAATATTGCAGAGCCTGAATCAGTACAAAATCTCATGATTCAATCTGTGAAAGCTTTTGGTGGATTGGATGCTTTGATCAGTAATGCCGGCGTTCTGAAAGCTGGAAGTTTGGCAGAAATGGATGAAAAATCCTTCGATTTTGTGACCAATGTCAATTACAAGGGATTTTTTCTTTGTACCAAATATGGCACCACACCCATGAAAGTTCAGCATCAGTTTAATTCCGAACATTTTATGGATATTATCCAGATCAATAGCAAATCCGGATTGCAGGGAAGTAATAAGAATTTTGCTTACGCCGGAGGTAAATTTGGGGGGATAGGACTCACCCAGTCCTTTGCCCTGGAACTGGTAGAATACAACATCAAGGTGAATGCCATCTGTCCGGGCAATTATTTTGAAGGGCCCCTTTGGTCAGATCCGGAAAAGGGATTGTTTGCTCAATACCTCAAGGCCGGTAAGATACCCGGTGCTAAATCTATCCAGGACGTAAAGCAGTTTTATGAAGCCAAGGTGCCTATGAAAAGAGGCTGTTACCCGGAAGATGTGATGAAAGCCATTTATTATGTGGTGGATCAGCATTATGAAACCGGCCAAGCCATACCGGTCACAGGCGGACAGGTCATGTTAAAATAAAAAGCAGAAATAATCAGAAACAAAACATTTTAAATATATGAAAACCAAAGCTGTAAGACTTTACGGGAAAAATGATTTACGACTGGAGGAATTTGATCTGCCCTCTCTCAAAGATGATGAAATTTTGGCGGAAGTAACTTCCGATAGCCTGTGTATGTCCTCATATAAAGCCACCCATCAGGGACCAGATCATAAAAGGATTCCCAATGACGTGCATGAACGACCAATAATCGTTGGCCATGAATTTGCCGGTACTCTGGTGGATGTCGGGAAAAAATGGAAGAATAAATTTAAGGAAGGCAGTAAATTTGCCATCCAGCCCGCACTTAACTACAAAGGCAGTTTGGATGCCCCGGGCTATTCCTATCACTATATTGGCGGAGATGCCACCTATGTGGTGATACCACAGGAAGTAATGGAGATGAATTGCCTTTTGGCCTATGACGGACCCGGTTTTTTTCCGGCTTCGCTGTCCGAACCCTATTCCTGCGTAGCCGGCACCTTTCACGCCCATTACCATACCCAATATGGATCTTATGTACACCACATGGGCATTAAGGAAGGCGGAAAAATGGCTATTCTGGCCGGAGCAGGCCCCATGGGCATGGCTGCCATTGATTACATCCTGCATTGCGACCGAAAACCAGCTTTCCTGTTGGTGACAGATATCAACGACGATCGGCTGGATTGGGTAAAAAAGGTGCTGCCATTGGAAGAAGCAGCTAAAAATGGTATTGAACTGGTATATCTGAATACAAGGAATGTGGATGATCCGGTAAAATATATGCGTGGCCTTACCGATGATAAAGGCTATGACGATGTGCTGGTGTTTGCCCCGGTAAAACCGGTGGTGGAGCAGGGTGATGCCTTGCTGGCTTTTGATGGCTGCCTGAATTTCTTTGCCGGGCCTTCTGATCCTAATTTCAAGGCGGAATTTAATTTCTACAATGCTCATTATGCCTTTACCCATATCACTGCTACCAGCGGAGGTAATACCCAGGATATGATTGAATCACTGGAGATGATGTCCAAAGGCTTATTGAAGCCGGAGATCCTGGTAACCCATGTGGGCGGATTGAATGCAGTGGCTGATACTACCATTAATCTGCCAGATGTGCCGGGTGCTAAAAAACTGATGTATACCCACCTCGATTTTCCCCTGACAGCTATTGCTGATTTTGCTGAAAAAGGGAAGAATGATCCTTTATTTGCCCGGCTGGATCAATTGGTGCAAAAGAACAACGGTTTATGGTCAGTGGAGGCGGAGGAATATTTGATTAAGAACGGAAAGAAGATTTAAGGTTATTGCTTTTTTCAGTCTTCTGAATCTGAATGTTTATCCCAACAAGAGATCAATGGGTTAAAGTCTGAAATGGATGGGGCCGTTAAAAAAAATGTTCCATTAGATTATAAAAATCTGCTTCCATTTTCTTTCTTTTTCTCCATACATCATGTGAAATATTACCTTATCTTTGGGCCGTCAAAAAAATTGTAAAATTTATAAAGCTTCACGTTAACATGGATAATAAAATCACTAATCTTGCTGCAGATAATATCAGGATCCTTTCCGCGGCCATGGTAGAAAAGGCTAATTCCGGTCATCCCGGCGGAGCCATGGGCGGAGCTGATTTCATTAATATTCTTTTCGCTGAATTTTTAAACTTCGATCCTTCCGATATGACCTGGCCCAACCGGGACAGATTTTTTTTAGATCCGGGACATATGTCACCCATGCTTTATTCCATTCTGACCCTTTGCGGGAAATACAGTATGGATGAACTCAAAAACTTCAGGCAATGGGGTAGTGCTACACCTGGCCATCCAGAGCTGGATGTTGAGCGTGGAGTGGAAAATACCAGCGGACCGTTGGGACAGGGTCATACCAATGCCGTAGGAGCAGCCATTACCGAAAGATTCCTGGCTGCCCGGTTTGGAGAATGGCTGAATCATAAAACTTATGCCTTTATTTCCGATGGTGGAATCCAGGAGGAAATCTCTCAGGGTGCCGGACGCGTGGCAGGCTTCCTGGGCTTGAGCAACCTGATCATGTTTTATGATTCCAATGATATCCAATTGTCCAGTATGACCGATGTGGTCACTGATGAAGATACCGCCAAAAAATATGAAGCCTGGGGCTGGAAAGTGATCACCATCGATGGCAACAACGCTGATCAGATTCGTGCTTCTTTGAAGGAAGCCAATCAGGAAACAGAAAGACCTACCCTGATTATTGGAAAAACCATCATGGGGAAAGGCGCTCAAACTGAATCTGGTGAAAGTTTCGAAAAACAATCTGAGACCCATGGAATGCCTCTGACTAAAGCCGGGGGCTCTATTGAAAAAACCATCAAGAATTTAGGTGGTGACCCCAACCAACCTTTTAAAATTTTTCCGGAAGTAGAAAGCTATTACGAAGAAATCCTTCAGAAAAAGACTGAAGCGGCCCGTAAGAAAAAAGAAGAGCAGGCACAATGGGAAAAAGAAAATCCGGAGCTGGCCCAAAAATATCAAAAGTTTATTTCTGGATCAGTACCTGAAATAGATTACAGCCAGATCCAGCAAAAAGAAAATACCGCTACCAGGGGTGCCTCCGGCACCGTATTGGCCTATTACGCCAAAAATGTGGAAAACATGATTGTGGCCTCAGCCGATTTGTCCAACAGTGATAAAACAGACGGATTCCTGAAAAATACCAAACCTTTTGTAAGAGGTGATTTCTCCGGTGCTTTTCTGCAAATGGGAGTCAGTGAACTCACAATGGCCACTATCGCCAATGGAATGGCACTGCATGGTGGCGTAATTCCTGTTTGCGGCACCTTCTTTGTCTTTTCTGACTTTATGAAGCCGGCAGTACGATTAGCCGCTCTGATGAAGCTTCCGGTAAAATACGTCTGGACCCACGATGCTTTCCGGGTAGGGGAGGATGGACCTACCCACCAACCGGTGGAGCAGGAAGCACAGATTCGTTTACTGGAGCAATTAAAAAACCATTCAGGAGAAATAAGCCTGTTGGCATTACGACCGGCTGATGCCCATGAAACTACCATTGCCTGGAAAATGGCTCTGGAAAATACTTCTTCACCTACGGCTTTGTTGCTTTCCCGTCAAAATATTCCCGATGTGCCGGCCAAACCAGGTTCCAATCGCTTCCAGGATGCCCACCAGGCAGCTAAAGGAGCTTATATAGTACAACCTGTGGAAGGAGAACCTGATTTGGTTCTGGTTGCCAACGGGTCAGAAGTTGCTACCCTGGTGGAAGGAGCCAAACTTTTAACAGAGAAGAAAGGATTAAAAATTCAAATCGTTTCCGCTCCCTCAGAAGGGCTTTTCCGGTCTCAGCCACAGGAGTATCAGGACCAGGTAATCCCCACTGGGGTGCCTGTTTTTGGATTAACAGCTGGTCTTCCGGTTAATTTAAGAGGTCTGGCAGGACCCAGGGGCAAGGTATTTGGGTTGGATCATTTTGGCTATTCTGCTCCATATCAAGTGCTGGATACCAAATTTGGTTTTACCGGCGAAAATGTTTTTGACCAGGTAGGAATTTATTTAGAAGAATACAACTCCGGAAAGATTTAATTTTTGTTACTTCAAGGGTTTGTTTTGGTCAATAATTTGTTTATTTTGCCAGAACAAATCCTTTTTTCATTTAAATTTTTTGATGATGCTTCAAGGCAAGACCGCACTTATTACCGGAGCCAGCAGGGGAATAGGGAAAGCCATTGCCTACAGGTTGGCTGGGGAAAAAGTTAACCTGGTTTTAACCGGAAGGTCAGAAGGCGAGCTGATAGAGGTGGCTGATGACCTTAAGCACCAGTATGGAGTCAGAACTATGGTCATTGTGGCTGACTTACTTAAAGAGGAAGCACCGGAAGCCATTATTGAAAAAGCCATTGATAAAACCAAACAGCTGGATTTTTTGATCAATAATGCCGGAGCTGCTTTATCCCTGGCTATTGAAAAGACAACCATAGAACGCTGGAACCTGATGATGAACCTGAATGCCCGGGCTCCCTTTTTTTTGTGTCAGGCGGCTATACCTCACCTGAGAAAATCCGATACTCCGGTAATTATTAATATTTCTTCAGTAGTAGGTTATAAAGGCTATATCAATCAGGCAGCCTACACAGCCTCTAAACATGCCTTGACCGGATGGACCAAAGTGCTGGCCCAGGAACTGCAGGATGAACATTTTAAGGTGCATTTGATCAGTCCGGGAGGAGTGGATACCGACCTTATCAGCGAAATGCGACCCGATCTGGATGCCAAAGCCTTAATGAATCCAACTGAAATAGCAGAAATAGTACTTTTTCTGATTAAATTTGAAGGTAAGGCTGTAATTGATGAAATTAGGGTAAGAAGGGCTGCGGGAAAACCCTGGGCCTGATTTTTTTTTCAAATGAATACTGAAGTATGGAACAGAATTATTTTGCCATATTGGATGTAGGAAAGACTAACAAAAAGATCCTTATTTATGATGAGGATCTGAAAATAGTGGACTCTTCTTTTAAAGTATTTCCGGAAATCACAGAGAATGAAATTTTGTCTGATGACATAGAGGCCATTGGAAAGTGGTTTATACAGGAATTGAAGCATTTTGCCCAGTCCTATTCGATCAAGGTGATTTCGGTAACCACCCATGGCGCTACCTTTGTTTGCCTGGATAAACAGGGAAATCTGGCGGTGCCGGAAGTTTCTTATACCCATGACCCCGGGCCCGGTTTTGATCAAAAGTTTTATCAGCAGTTTGGAGACAGTATTTCTATGCAGCAAAGTACAGCTACACCTGATTTTTCTGCACTGATCAACATTGCTAAAGGGATTTATTTTGTACGGGAGAAATATCCGGAGCAATTCAAACAAGTTGATAAAATATTGAATTACCCACAATACTTTGGCTACTTATTAACCGGAAAGGCAGGGGCGGAGCCTACCTATATTGGCTGTCATACCTACCTTTGGGATTTTCACCGCAAAAATTGGTCAGCAGTAGCCCAAAAATTGGGTGTTTATCATCTTTTACCTCAAAAAATCAGTCATCCCTGGGATGTATTAGGTAAGGTAAAACCGGAGATAGCCGGAGAAACAGGTTTATCAGAAGAGACCCTGGTTACCCTTGGAATTCATGATAGCAATGCCTCTCTGATGCCTTATATTATTTCGGGTCAAGGGAATTTTGTGCTGAATTCCACCGGTACCTGGTGTGTTGTTATGCGCCAGGCTGAACAGGTTCATTTTAACCAGGAAGATTTGGGTAAAATAGTATTTTATAATTTAAGTGCCTTTAACCAACCGGTAAAAACAGCCATATTTCTGGGTGGACTGGAATTTGATACTTATTCAAAGATATTGAGGGAAATCAATCAAAGAGAGGATTTTCCGGCATATGACCAGGATGTTTATCAGCAGGTTGTTAAAAATCAACGTGAGTTTATACTACCCAGTATTACCAGGGGAACAGGCCAATTCCCTGAATCTGCACCCCGGGTAATTGAAGGAGATAACGTTTATGATTTTGAGACTATTGAGCAAAAAAAGGATTTTCCGGATTTTTTTAAGGATTATGAATATGCCATGGCTGTTTTAAATATCTCCCTGGCATTACAAACCCAGGTAGCTCTGCAAAGGGTTGGTGTCAGGGATGGAATGAATATTTTTACTGAAGGAGGATTCAGAAAAAACATAGCCTATAATGCTGTTTTAACCAGCCTGTATCCTGCTTCTGAGGTGGCAACTACCAATCTGAATGAAGCCACTGCTTTTGGAGCTGCCTTACTGGCTAAAGCAGCCCTGACCGGACAGTCCCCTAACCAATTGAAAGAGTTTTTTGAAATAGAAAAAGAGTTGACCCAACCAGTGACTCTTAAAGGATTGGCTGAATACAGCCAAAAGTTTCATTATTTTATTGATACTTAATATGTAAGCTTTCCGTGTTTAACCATGTATTTTGTCTGCCTAATTGGACTGGAAAGCCTTTTGCTGATTGGAAAATTTAATTTTTTGAAGGTTAGATTTAAAAAAAATGGACTTCAGTCCAATTTGTCCATATTTTTCTAAAAACTTATCCTGTAGGTTAATAAATCATTTCAGTGTTTTATTATTTATAAGTAATTTTAATTTTGTTGGTGTATTAACACCCTGCCTGATTAATAGAACTTGAATGATAAACTGAGCACTTCAGTAATGATAAAAAATGAAATGATAATTGAAGCCAGAGAACATCTGGTGTTTGAGAATAAGTCTTTCAGAGCTAGTTATTATATTTCTGATAATAATATCATAGAAACCGAATCTGCCGGATATATGGATATAAATTCTGCGGTAGCCAGCCAGGATCATTTCATGAATGTAGTGGTGCAGTCGCTGAAGCAGAAAGGAATTGCTCCCCCTTACATTATCATCATTCATCTAAAAAAAGTTTATGGTGCGGATAATAAAGCCCGTAAGTATTTACGCACTTCTGTTAGTGAACTCTATGAACAAAATATTTTATCCACCGGTCTTATTGTTTCGCCCAGTTATTTTGTACGCACTATGGGAATGATCTGGAAAGCCCTGAACCCAGGATTTCAATATAATTTCTATAAAACCAAGCTGGAGGCCTATCAGCATATTCTAAACCGTGAAAATAAGGCAGAGACGGTGAAGTTGAATGATAATGTCAGAGAAACGATCCAGAAAGCTTCCCTGGTAAAATTTAAACAGGACCAACTCACCGTTATTAAAAAGCCTTCCTGGCAATATGAAGCTGAGGATGGTTCTATTCAGGTTGATTTTTTATTGGTAGATGAAAATATCCTGGTGATAATTCCCAAAGGGTCTCCCAACGAACAACAAATAAAAGCAAGTACCGAAACCGTAAAAGATATTTTCCAGGAAAATGGTGGTAAAAAGCTGATCATAATACTTGATCTCAAAGAAATGAAATTTCCTTCACTTAAAGCTAAAAAAGCAGCTATCAGTCTCAATGATCAGCTGGAAGGAAAATGGGAGCACCGGTTTTTTGTAGTGACACCTCATTCCAAAACTATTTTCAAACTTTTCAAGATCGCACATCCTAAGTTTGTAAAAAATACCATCGCTGAAGATACTTTTGAGAAAGCCCTGAGTCAATCCTTGAGTATAAACAAACGGAAGAAATGGTTTAATAAGTTAAACAATGGAAAAGGAGTTGAACAGGTACATGATTTGTATAAATATACCAAGGAAGAGCTGATAGCTAAGATTTCAGATATGTATGCTAATCAGATTCAGAAGACCAACATCCTGTTTGAAGTTTTTTCCCGTATAACCTGGGATGACAGTTTTAAACCTGAATTTCTTTCCATTGATGAAAATGACCCCTTCTATCATCTTTTTAATGCGGTCAATGTATTGCAGGATGATGTTTATGAAATGGTGAAGGAATTGAAAGATCTAAATCAAAACCTGGAAAACAAGGTTCAGCAAAGAACCCAGGAATTGAACCAGAAAAACCAGGAATTGACAGTTCTCAATAAAGAACTTGATCAGTTTGTTTATGTGATCACCCATGACTTGAAAGCGCCTTTATCATCCATTAAAGGATTATTACAACTTATCAAAATTGAGCCAGACACGGCAATGCGGGAAAAATATTTTGGCCTGATGACTCAAAGCATTGAAAAGCAGGAAAAATTTATTGAGGAAATACTTCAAATCAGTCATAATTCCCAACATGATATCCAGCCCGGGCCAGTGGATCTGGAACAAATGATCCATCAGTCTTTTGAGGAACTAAGCGGGTTGGATAATGCTGATTTGATCCGCAACAAGATCATTGTCCACAAAAAGCAAACTTTTTATAGTGATCAGCGCCGGTTAAAGATCATTTTTAAGAATATTATTTCCAATGCGATCAAATATAGTTTGCCTGAGCAAAGGAAAGCTGAGATCAGGATCAATATTCATTTTGATGAGCAAAATGTGATCCTGAAATTTAAAGACAATGGCATGGGAATCAAGGAGGAGCACCTGGAAAAGTTGTTCAGCATGTTTTATCGGGCAACCAGTCAGCGTCATGGTTCAGGACTGGGCTTATATATTGTAAAAGAAACGGTGGAAAAATTAAATGGAGCTATTAAGCTTTGGTCAGAATATGGCAAAGGTACCACCATTGAGTTAACCTTGCCCAACCTCAGACCTGATAAAAAACTTGCATCAGGTAATAAGAAATGATCAAGGGCTTAATTTCTCAGCTGATTTAAAAATTGTTCTCGATAAGATATTTCTATTGGGAGTTTTTGTTGGCTTATTTTCACCTGATTTCCTTCCATTTATTCCGTTTTCTTTAGCGAGATCGATAAAGCAGGGGCAAGCAGAATAGAAAATTTATTCGATTAACTCACTATTCTTCCGGTTTTTTGGTTGGATTTGCCGGTTATTGTATGATACATATTTGAATTTCATATATCATGAGCGATTTTTAATTTTTGGATAAATCGAAATTTTAATATAAATATTTCCCTTAACTTTGTGGTAATATAAATGAATATGTATCAGCGGGTTTCCATATTAACAGGTCTATTTTGCTGGGTGTTGCTTAATGCTGCCAGAGCACAGTTTTCGGATGAAACATATCTGTACCAGAGAGACGTGTTGGGCCTGGAGGATATCGTGGAGCAGGAATCCACCACTATAAACAATGTTATCTCAGCCAGCCGCTCAACCAGGCAGCTGGACGATCTGCCCATTACCATATTTACCATTACCGGAGAAGAGATCAGGAAAAACGGATGGGTTACCCTGGCCGATGTCTTGAAAACCTTACCAGGAATCAGGGTATCTCAACCTGGTTCGGGTGAAGATGGCGAAACATTTTTGATGAGGGGATTTATCGGTAATAAATATACCAAGATACTTATCAATAATATACCGGTTCAGCCTTCTGTACTTTCCGGATTCCCCATAGGAGCCCAATTACCTGTTCGGCAGGCGGAAAGAATTGAAGTGATCTATGGCCCGGCCGCAGCTATTTATGGCGCAGACGCTGCTTCCGGTGTGATCAACATCATCACCAAAAAAGCAGATAAGACCATGTTTGCCCAGGCTGATGTTTCTGTGGGTGACTATGGTTATGAATACCTGAATTTTATGGCAGGCGGTAAAGCAGGACGAAACAAAAACATTTTAAACTACAGCATCTACGGCAGTAGTTTCAAAAGGGCTGATCTGAGCCTGGACCGAAACTCTGAAGCTTTCAACCCCCTTAGCTTTTTTAAAGCTAATCAGTATCAGTATTCCGAGCAACAAGCTATGAATGCAGAAATGATCACTGATGAGTTTCTGGCATCTATGGGACTTACTGCAGAGGAGTTTTTTGATCAGTTAGGATTGCCCCACTTCGAAGGTACCATAGCTGAACCAAAAATGAGCCGTATCCCTCAATCCAGCTCCATGGTGGGGGTAGAACTCAACTACAAAGGGTTGAACCTGGCTTTCCATGATATGCACCGGCAGGATCATAGTTCACTGGGCCGAAGTACCGGAGTGTTTAAATATCACGACCCCAAGGACTACTGGGGAGAAAACATAAAACGAGTATCTTTAAGTATAAATATGGGAGGTCCACGGCTTTCGTCCAATACCAATCTTTCTTATCTTAGATACAGACTGGATGAAAATACCACTATTGGGCGTACCTATGGACCTTCTGATAAGGTGTATCAATATGCAGCATCAGACGATATTTTCATTGAACAGCTGCTTATATATGCGCCATTGGATAATCTTGAATTAATTGGCGGCGCTTCCTACCAACACTCTGGTAATTTACCAACCACCAATGACCTGGATCAACCATTCCAGAAGCCTCAATATAAAGCATTTAGGAAAGATAAGCCCCCACCACATCCGTTAATGGGTGATTTTGGATATAATCCCATTGTATTTAATAATGTTGCCGGGTTTTTTCAGCTTTTCTGGAACTACCGGGATTTTTCGGTAATAGCCGGCCTCAGGCAGGACTATAATTCCCTTTATGGAGGTACTACAAATCCAAGGGTGGCTGTTTTATATAAAGCTAATCCAAACACCCGGTTGAGAGCTTCAGCTGGTTCTGCCTTCAAAGCGCCATCATCCAATTTATCTTATCAATCTATTGCTTATAGCCAGTTTACCAGTCAGTTTGCTGGGGGAGGAGGAGAGGAAGGACAGATAGAATATGCGGTTATCCCTAATCCTGATCTGAAACCTGAAATTTTTGAATCATATGAACTGGGGCTATATCATAAATTTAAAGATCAGGCCAATCTGGACTTTTCCATTTACTATAATCGCATTGAAAATTTGATTTCCTCTAATTCCATAATTATTTCCCGGCAAGACTACCCATTGGCTTTGTACGATACAGTTAGATCTTACCTGAACAGTAGTGTAGCCCGTTCTAAGTTGTTGGGTATTCAGGCTTCCCTGAAATATCAGGATATAATCCCGGATGTGGACATACAATTGAATAGTCACTTAGCAGTCGGGGAAGAGTTTTTGCCAGTGGATAGTAGCAGGATTTCAGATTTTAGAATGCTTCCTGATTTTATGGGCCAGCTAAGTATTATGGCTGAACCAATCAAAAATTTATATTTGAGAATTGACAATGTATTTATGTCCAGCTGGCTCAGAAGGTATACCCCCAATGCAAGAGCCAGTGAGGATCCGTTTTTTCGTATTAATGGTTATTTTGCCACGGATTTTATGACCAGGTATTATATGAATAATAACCTGAGCATGTTTTTTAAATTAGTGAATGTTTTCAATCAGGAATATGCTGGTATTGGTGCAATAGGTCTGGATGTGGATATGCGTTATACTCCCCAGCTTAAGCGGAATTTTCAGTTAGGGATTAGCTTTAATTTTGAATAAGTGATCAGAAAACTGCTACATATTGTTTTGTTGTTGATCTTTTTTTGGCCGGTTTTAACCCAGGCTCAAAATCAGGTGGCTGATTCTATCCGGTTGGATCAATTGATAAATGAAGCATCCGGTAATTTTTCCATTGAGCAATATGATATGGTCATTGAAGCTGCAATGGATGCCTATACCCTGGCTGATGCACAGAATAATGATGAATTTCGGTTGAAAGCATTAATGTTACTAGCACAATCCTATCAGCACAAATCCCAGATTTCATCATCCATAAAATACTTTTTGGAAGCATTAAGTCTGGCTGAAAAAAACTATGACTATCAAAACCTTTTCCAGATCTATCTGAAGCTAGCCCGTCTTTATCAGCAAGATGGCGTTAGCAATAAAGCTTTGGATTATTTTCTACAAGCTGAAAAAGTAAACAGTACATTGCAGGATCCCACTTCAGAAAAAACACTGGCCTGGCATATTGGTAATACCTATACGGAATTGGAAGCATATGATCAAGCCCTTCCATATTTTGAGCGCCTGGAAAAATTATATCAGCAGCAAAATGATTATGATAACCAGGTAAGGGTTTTAAGAAAAATGATCTATATTTCTACCCGGACAAAGAATTACCAGGCTGCCCTGGATTGTAATCTCAGGATCCTTGAACTATTTAAGCATAAGAGCGACATCAGAGGTGTGTTGTCCACTGAAAATAACCTGGGATATATTTACACCTATCTGAAAGAATATAAGAAAGCACTTTTTAATTTCCAGAATGTGCTTTTATTGGATGAGCAGATCAACAGTGACCCTGACCATATTTCCACTTCAATAGTCAATTTAGGAATAGCTTATCAAAATGTAGGGCAGTTGGACAGCGCCGTTAACACCTTTTTGAGAGCGCTTGTGATCCAGGTTGAGCAGAAGGATTATCCGGAAATTGCTCGTATCAATAATTTGCTGGCAACTACTTACATCCAGAAAAACGATTACCATAATGCCAGATTTTACAGTCAGTATGCCATTGAATCTGCTAAAAGAGGGGAGGATCTTCAGGTCTTGCAATATAGTTACAGGATAGCTTCCCAGTTGGCTCGCCAGTATAATGATTATGAAGAAGCCCTGGAGCAATATCAAAACTATCTGGCCATCAGAGATTCTTTATTGGTCGAGCAAAGAATTAGCCAGCAGGAACAGGCCCGGAAACAACTTAATCTGGAAAAAACAGAAAATGACCTTATGCTTTTAATGGCTGATGAAAAAGTCAAGGAAATGACCATCAATCAGCTGCGTTTAGAGGCAGAAAAACAGGAGCGTGAACTGGATTTGTTGCGCCAGGAAAAAGAATTGCAGGACCTGGCTCTTAAAAAGGAAGAGTTGGAAAAACAAAGGGCGTTGGAGCTACTGGTAGCTCAGCAAAAAGACCAGGACATTCAATTACTGCAGCAGGAAAAGGAAATGCAGTCTATCTTACTGGAAAGAAAAGAGCTGCAGGAAAAAGAAAGAAAAAATCAAATTGCTTTATTGGAACAGCAAAAACGTTTTCAGGCTCAGCAGTTGGATAAAGAACAAAAGATTCGTACTTATTCTTATGGATTGCTTGTTTTAGGATTTTTGGTGATGGTCCTGATGGCTATAGGTTATATTAACCTGAAACGCACATCTAAAAAGCTGGCGGCTCAAAAGCAAGCTATTGAGCAAAAGAATGAACAACTGGAGCATAAATCTAAGGAGATTATGACTCAAAATGAACTTTTGGAGGACCAAAATGCCAGAATGGAAAAACAAAGGAAAGAAATAGCAGAAGCCTATGATTTACTAAACCAAACCCATCAGAAGCTGAAAAATGCGCAGTCCCAAATGATTGAGCAGGAGAAAATGGCATCTTTGGGACAATTAACCGCTGGAATTGCTCATGAAATAAACAATCCTATCAATTTTGTTTCCTCCAATATAAATCCATTGAGGCTTGATATAGAAGACATCAAGACCTTGTTTCACCAATATGATGGTTTGGTCAATAGCCAGGATATTCATCAGGAACTGGTCCGGATAGAAGCTTATAAAAAAGAAATTGATGTAGATTTTCTGTTTGAAGAAATTTATGCCCTGCTGAATGGAATAGAGGAAGGTGCAGTACGAACCAAAGATATTGTTGCCGGTCTTCGAAAGTTTTCCCGTGTGGACCATCAAACTCTGGGCCTGGGTAATATTCATGAAGGTTTAGAATCTACCCTTCTACTTTTGAAAAATAGTTATAAAAACAGAATTGAGGTCATTAAAGATTATGATGAAACCCTGCCTCTGATCCATTGTTTTCCTGGTAAACTGAACCAGGTTTTTATGAATATATTAAATAATGCTGTGCAAGCTATTGAGCATAAAGGTACTATTCAGATCCAAACAAATCAGGTGAAGCTGAACAAGCAGGAATTTGCCAGAATTACCATTAATGACTCCGGTCCAGGCATATCAAGGGAAAACCTCTCAAAGATATTTGATCCATTCTTTACCACAAAAACTGTAGGAGAAGGCACTGGGCTGGGTTTGTCCATTAGTTATGGCATTATCCAGCAACATAAAGGTAAAATAGAAGTTCAAAGTAAACCAGGTAAAGGCACGGAATTTACCATCTTATTACCTTTAGATCTGAAAGAACAGATGCAGACTGATGATGGAAAGCAACTGGTTTCAAAAAGTTGATCAACCCGGTTGAAGTTCCACTTTTTTACCAATCACTGAGAAATTTTCATTGATATACTGTTCGTCCCAAAGATTAGAGATCACAGCTGAAATGTGAGGATTTTGCAAAGCCCAAAGATAAGCTTTAACGGGCGGCTTCATATCACCAGGCACAATTCTGTCAACTTTTTGAATCCTCCATTCGGGGATAGGCTTTAAAGCCTCATGGTGAGTAGCTACAGCCATTGCCACTTTCATACCAATGATGCCCATACCTGACAAATGGGCCTGTTTAATAGTGTCTTCCAGATAGCCCGCATTAATTACATTATAGGAAACCATGGCTACATCATATTCACCACTCTCATGGGCTGCCCTGAGCACACCGGCTGGATCATTATGAGTGGAAACTCCCAGGAATCTGACCTTGCCTTGCTTTTTCAGGTCCTTAAAAGTTTCATAGATTTCCGGGATCTGAACTTCTTCCGGGGAATTTGCCCCGTGAGGACACATGACAATATCAAAATAATCGGTGCCAACCCTGTTCATACTTTCTTCCAGGGAATTGATAATATATTTTCTGAATTCGGGGCTTCCTTCTACCTTGTGAGCATAATCACTCATCATGGCATTACTTAGATAAGTGCCATCCATGGAGCGGGGTTGGCCAGGCCAGTAAGTTAAGAAATAGCCTGGTTTGTCCACTGCTCTTTCCTGCCTCATTTCAAGGGCTTTACTTTGGTAATACTCCTGCTTGCCTGAAGGCAGACCATCAAAGATCTCTTTATATAAATTATTTCTTACCCGGTGAAAACCACTGATCTTGGTGGTCATAAATACCTTTTCCCGCTTGGCAGGACTGTCAATGATCTTGCCGTAAGCCTCCTCACATTCTCCCCTACCATAGGCAGGAGCCATGTCCAGGTAATTTAACCCTCTTTCCATGGCAATTTCAGCTGGTTTTAAATTGTCCAGCCGAACCGGGTCTCCTCCGTTCACTACTTCAGAAATCATTAAACCGGTATTGCCTAACTGCCGGTAGGCCATTTCAGGCTGTTTGTTACGCCACTCCAAAGAGACACCAGCCGGAGCCTTTAGAATAGAGGCAGAACCTTTCTGCTGAAATCCTGATGAAATCACCAATGGTGCAGTTAATGCAGAAGCTGAACCTACCTGTATAAATTTTCTGCGGGAAATAGGGTTGTCTGATCGTTTCATAGTAAAACTTTTATAATACTGATAAACTGCATTTTAGTAAAAAAGGTTTGTATTAGCTTTAAAAAATACATTTTTACCAGAAAGCTGACATTTGACAGCGGGTTCAGACAATTCCAGTGTGCCGACTTAAATAGAATTCTAGCTATTTTAATTTAAAATATAAATGGATAAATTTAAGGCGGAAGCATAACTTACCCATAGCAGGTAAGGTATGAGTAACCATCCTGCCGGCTTTGATATCATGAAAAACTGCAAAATGGTGAGGATTAAAAAAATAAGTAATAATGCAATCACGATAAGTCCTGCCAGGGGCGACTTTAATCCAAAAAAAGCAAAGGACCACAATGCATTTAAGAATAGCTGAATCAAAAACAGGATCAGCGCTTTTTTAACCGGTACATGAATAATTTTTTTCTGCCAAACCAGGTAGGCTGCAATACCCATCAACAAATACAAAAGTGTCCAGACTGGTCCAAACAGCCAGTTTGGTGGTGTAAATGCTGGTTTTTCCAGATTGGCATACCAGCTATTTACGGAACTAAGGGTAAAAACTGAGCCAATCAGGCCAGCCAATTGGGATAGTAATATAGCAGTGATCAGCTTGGTGTAATTGATTTTTTTTAGTTTATGCCACATGCTGTAAGAATGTGTATTTCTAAATATAATGGGAATTAGAAAGATTTGTTTGTTATTAATTCCGGTTTATGACAATAAAAATGGAATGATTTTTACCTGCTTCTCCTATCAAGGCATACAGGCATGTGTTTATGTTCAGATACAAAAGGACAAACAGATACTTTTTGGCTTTTTAAGTTCTAACGACACCACGTTTCAAACTGACTATACTGAACATTCGGCTGCTAAAAAAACGTTATATAAAAGGATTTTGATGTAATATATTTTTACTAAATGTATCTATATAAGCGGATTTTATTATTATATTGGCTATTTATTAAATATTAATCATGATAATAGTTTGATTTTCAGTACATTTAAAATATTTATAATTTAGATTGATTATAATTACTTTGAGGTAATGTCAGGACCAAATATAAGCCCTTCACTCGAATTCAATTTACTAACTTTCCCTGTCAAAGCCAGCTGTTTTATTACTTCACTAATTTAACTATGGATATTAGGTTCATTTGTGCAATTTGTATTTTATGTTTATCTCCACTTCAAATGATGGCCAGTGATCCTGAGTTTTTGGAGCAGCTCCATTTAAATCAGGCAGAAAAACAATGGCTGGAACAGGGCTATACCATCAAAGTACATCCGGATACCTGGCCGCCGTTTAATTTTTGGGATGATGCCAAAAACAAGAATCGTGGTATAGCACCGGATTATCTCCGCTGGATTTCCGAAAAAACCGGACTGAAGTTTGAATATACGGCCACTCAAATGAGCCTGGACATGTTGTTTAAAGATTTAATGGCCAAAAATGTGGATATGAGTCCTTCTTTGCAATATCAACCGGAAAGGGCTTTATTTCTGGAGTATACGGATCCTTATTTTAAAAGCCGTTTTGGTTTTTTTGTAAATGAGTCTACCGATTTAAGTAAACTACCGGACTCTCTGAATAATATCCGGATCTCCTGCGAAAAATCCTCTACTACTTTTAAATTTTTACAAAAGCATTATCCTGCAGCTGTGATCGTGGAATGTCCCACCGAAAAAGATGGTTTATTATTGGTGTCCCAGGGTTCGGTGTTGGCCCACGCCGGTTCGGTGGATGTATGTGAGTATTTGATTGGCATGTCTGATGCTTATGAATCCATAGAACTTTGGCAAGAATTACCCCTGGATAATCAATATGTTTTTATGGCGGTCCGTAAAGACTGGCCTGAATTGGCTTCTATTATCAATAAATCATTGAAAATAATGCCATTGGCTACTAAAAATGCCATTGTAAAGCAATACCAGCGGGAGCTAATCTGGAAAAAGAACCGGCATTACATTTTAATTTCCGGCTTTTTGGTTCTGATTGCTTTGACTGTTATGACTGTGGCTTTAATTCTGCTTTACAAAAAATCCCAAAAAGCGGCCAAATGTTATCAGTCAGCTAAAGAAAAAGCGGAGGAATCCACCCGCTTTAAATCGGCTTTTCTGGCTAACATGAGTCATGAAATCCGGTCTCCCATGAATGCCATTCTGGGGCTCACCTCTCTGCTAAAATCTAACGCTGTGGATGCCTCCCATAAAGATCAATATCTAACCTATATCGAAAAAAGCGGACAGAAATTACTTAGGCTGATCAATGATATTCTGGATTTTTCCAAGTTGGAATCAGGAGAGATAGCTCTGGAGATAGAAACTTTTGAACTCAGGCAATTATTGGATGAAGTATATCAGATATTTTTCCCCCTGGCCCTGGAAAAGCGTATTAATTTTGAAATAGATTACGATCTTCCTTCAGCAGTATGGTTTATAAAATCTGATCGGGTTAAAATCATCCAGGTGCTTTCCAATCTGGTATCCAATGCCATCAAATATACTGTAATGGGGGAGGTAAAGTTAGGAGTAACCTTGTGTAATCATCATCGTTTAAGATTTTTTGTAAAAGATACCGGTATAGGTATACCAGAACATTTAAAACACCAGGTTTTTGAACGCTTTAAACGACTGGATCAAACCAAACAGGTAACAGGCACAGGTTTGGGATTGTCTATCAGCAAAGGATTGGTTGAATTATTGGGAGGAAATATATGGGTGGAAGATAATGCTCACCGCGGATCTGTTTTTATATTTGAATTACCCTACCATAAGCCAACAGCCCAACCTGTGCCGACTGCTCAGCCGGAAATTTCAGAATATAAACCCTATCAATTTCAACAACAAACCATATTGGTGGCCGAAGATCAGGATTATAATTTTGTGTTTATAGCTCAGGTCCTTAAAAATGCCGGATTGCAGGTAGTCAGAGCCCAAAATGGAAAAGAGGCCATAGAATTGGTAGATCAACATGCTGTTGATCTGGTTTTAATGGATATTAAAATGCCCATAAAATCAGGTTATGATGCTACTAAAGAAATCAAAAGGGCGAAGCCCCAATTACCTGTGATCATACAGTCAGCTTATGCACTACCGGAGGAGAAAGAAAAAGCCTTTCAATATGGTTGTGATGACTATCTGACCAAACCACTGGAACCTGAATTGCTACTGTCCAGGATCGCCCGTTTTTTACATAAAGACCTTCCTTTTTCTTTGAATGCCTGATGTGTTTTTGATTTTGAGCCAGGCATTATTTTTAAAATGACACCAAAAACAGGTAAGTGCAGAATGGATAGTTCATTAGTTGTACCTATTTTCGGCTCATAAATCGAAAATCCTATGAGAATTATTTTTCTGACTATATGTTTACAAGTCGTATTATATCCGCTTTGGTCTCAATCAGACCAGCAAATTTGGGTGGAAGATCTGAAATGTAATTACCGCACCGATCCGGTAGGTCTGGATCAATTACCCCCTCAGTTTAGTTGGCAGGTATTAAGCCAGGAAAAGGCTACTACGCAATCAGCTTATCGTATATTAGTAGCTACCGATCCGGACTTACTGCAGGAGGGGAAAGCTGATTTGTGGGATTCTAAAAATGTTTCATATGATCAGTCAGTACATATCCCCTATCTGGGAAAAGAACTGGGTTCCAGGGACCGCGCCTATTGGAAGGTAAAGGTCTGGAATCAGGATCAGCAAAGCAGTGTTTACAGTCAGGTAGCTTCTTTTGAGTTGGGACTATTGGAAAAATCTGACTGGCAGGCCCAGTGGTTGAAACATCCGGATTTTCTGGATACCTTGCTGGAACCAAAGCCTGCACCCTTTTTCCGGCGGGATTTTGTAGTGGATAAAACGGTTAAACAAGCCCGGGCTTATGTAACAGGGTTAGGTTATTTTGAATTATACCTGAATGGCAAAAAAGTCGGTGATCATCTGTTGGATCCGGTAAAGACCCGCTACGATAAAACAGTAAAGTATCTGGTCCATGATATTACAGATCAAGTAAAAGCTGGAGGAAATGCTGTGGGTTTGATCCTGGGAACCGGGTGGTATAATCATTTCTCAGAAGCTGCCTGGCAATTCAATAAAGCGCCCTGGCGGGATTATCCTACTATGATTTGTCAATTGGAAATTACCTATCAGGATGGAACCAAAGCAATTGTTTTAAGCGATGAACAATGGAAAACAGCTACCGGACCTATCCTGTTTGACGGGATCAGGAATGGAGAGACTTATGATGCCCGCCTGGAGATGCCTGGCTGGAGCCACTATGATTATAATGATCAGGATTGGTTACCTGCAGTTGAAGTAGCAGGGCCTTCCGGAAAACTAACGGCACAACAACTGCCAGCCATCAAAGAAATGAGAGAGATCAAGCCTGTTTCCGTCAAAGAAGTGAAACCAGGAGTGTATGTTTTTGACCTGGGGCAAAATATTGCCGGTTATAGCCGGATCAAAGTGGCTGGTCCTAAAGGCTCTGAGGTAAAAATGAAACATGGAGAAAGGATTAATCCGGATGGTACGGTGGAACAAAAACAAATACTTCGATTCTTGCGCACCTTACCGGCTCAAACCGATCAATACATTTTGAAAGGAGAAGGGGTAGAAATCTGGCAACCCCGCTTTGTCTATCATGGATATCAATATGTGGAAGTTACTGGTTTGCCGGTAAAACCTACTCTTGAAACCCTCACAGGGGTGGTAATTTATACTTCTTTTGAATCAGCCGGTGATTTCAGCTGTTCTAATCCATTATTTAATAAGATCCAGGAACTTACCCGCTGGTCCTACATTGGAAATTATCATGGTGTACCTACGGATTGCCCCCATCGGGAAAAAATTGGATGGACCGGCGACGGACACCTGGTCACTGAAGCTGGATTATTCAATTACGATGTGGTAACTTCCTATATAAAATGGCTGGATGATTTTGTGGATGAGCAGCGGCCTCTTGGGGATTTACCCGGGGTGATACCTACCAGTGGCTGGGGTTATGAATTTGGTCGGAATCCTGAAACCAGACCGCTGGGTTATGGTCCTCAATGGGAAGGAGCTATCGTGCTAATCCCCTGGTATTTATACCTGCATACCGGGGATACTGCCATCATCAACCGGTATTATCAACCCATAAAAAAATATATAGATCACCTGAACCGCCAGGCGCAAAACAACCTGTTAAATTTTGGAATTGATGATCATAAATCCCTGGTCAGAACCGAAGGTGATATACTGGCTTCAGGTTATTTTTATTATATGTCGGACCTGTTAGCCAGGATGGCCCAAATCATTGATCTGAAAGAAGATGCTGCTTATTATGAACAATTAGCAGGAAAGGTTAAACAAGCATTTAATCGTAAATATTTTGATCAAAAGACCGGCCTTTATGGACATGGTGGTCAAACACCCTTGAGTGAAGCCCTGGCTTTAAACCTGGCACCGGAAAACCATAAAGAAACTGTTTTGAATAACCTTTTGGATAAGATCAGGCAGAATAATTATGATTTTGAGGTAGGGGTGGTAGGACTCAAATTTTTATTTGAGTCACTTACGGCAATGGGGCAGGCTGAGGTGGTGTATAAAATGGTGAATCAGACCGACTATCCCAGTTATGGCTGGTGGATAGAACAGGGTGCCAATACTTTATGGCAGGATTGGGATGGGAGTATGTCCCTTAACCATATCATGTTTGGCTCAGTAAGTGAATGGTATTTCCGGGCGCTGGCTGGTATCAATCCGGATCCTCAGCAACCTGGGTTTAAACACATTATCATCAAGCCCAATTTCATTGAGGATTTGCAATGGGTTAATGCAGACCATGATACACCTTATGGCCTGGTGTCTAGTTCCTGGAGCAGAGGACAGGATCACATAATGTTGCAGCTGGAAATACCAGACAATACCTCTTCTACAGTATATCTTCCGGCAGAAAACTGGGATAAAATCCAGGTCAATCAAACACCGGCAAGTCAGTCAGACTGGCTGGAACCGGTGAATCTATCCAACGGAACCGCAGTTTTCAGGTTAAAAAGTGGGAATTATACTGTTCAACTTAAAAATTAAAATTGCCTATAAATAGAGGGTTAGATTATTGTTTCTTGGCCAATGGTGGTACAGGTTTTCCACTGCCATGGTCTCTTTAAAAAGACCGGTTTATCCCTCAGGTGATCTTAGTAGCTTTTAACTTCCAGATTGTCGCCGGTTAACTGATGGAAAGCTCTTTTTTCATCTCTTAATATGCGGGCCAGATTTAGAAGTTTATGAAAGTGATCCTGGCCGTAGGTATTAGTAAGGCCGTTCCAGTAGTTAAAACCCGCCTGCATAGCAGGTTCACCGGAAAGTTTGTACAATTGATTAACATCTATCTGGTCCCAGTCTGCTCCCTCACTATTTCCTTCCAATGCATATTTTGCCCCGCCTAATAAAAACCATTCAGGTAGTTTTTTGTAGGTTGGTTTTCCCATCATTTCATAGATGATCTGGTGTGAGATCCCCAATGATATTTCCTGTAGAAGCTGGGATGATGAAGCTAATGCTTCTACATGATGATAAGTCCTTAAATTTTGTGGCTGATATTTTTTGGGTGGTTGGTCATAGATCAGTATATCTGTCTTTTCATCTGGATAAAAACCAATCCTATCCGACAAACTAAGGAATTTTTCTTCCATCTGGCTGATAAAATCAGGTGAAAGCTCTGTAGCACCTTTTTCCAGATATATATTTAAATGTGGGCTGCTGTATAAACTCCATTTTTTGCCTTTATACTTAACTTTTTGAATTGGTTGAGCCAGGGCTGATAAACCAAAAGTAATCAATATGAATAAATTGATCAGGCAGGCTAAGGGTTTAACGGTTTTTCTGAAATTATTCATAACGGCTGATTTTTTAGGGTTTTCGGATAATATAAGTAATTTTACGACAATCGTGTAAATAAAGTTGAATATTATATAATTATTATGAATTCCGGTCATATCATCTGTGAAACTTAAGAAGAATAAAAACCTAAAAAATAAAGTAAGTTCTGTTTCAAGATCAGGATCATAAAATAATTCAATTTTGGATGGTTTATCTTGGCTTTCGACGCTATTTATTATAATTTGGTGATCCGCACTATTGCTGTTATTGAATGATATATTTGTATGAAAAGATTATTTAGCATATTTCTTGGTATAACTTTGCTAGGGGGATGTGAAACCCGGGAACAAGATGGTGAACCCCGTTTACCTAATTTTGTAATTCTTTTTGCAGATGATCTGGGATACGGTGATGTGGGTGTTTATGGCCATCCCACCATTAAAACGCCCAACCTGGATCAACTGGCTTCAGAGGGTATGAAATTGACACAGTTTTATGCAGCAGCTTCCATTTGTACGCCCAGCCGGGCTGGATTATTGACTGGTCGCTTACCCATCCGCAATGGCATGTGTGGTGGACGGGGAGTACTTTTTCCTGACTCTGATGGTGGATTGCCTCCTTCTGAAATTACCATAGCTGAGGCTTTGAAAACCAAAGGTTATGCCTCAGCTTGTGTAGGAAAATGGCACCTGGGGCATCTGGAGCAATATTTACCTACTAATCAAGGATTTGATTACTATTTTGGAATACCTTATTCCAATGACATGAGTCCGGCTCAGAATGACTGGGAAGGAGCCCAAAGCTTTCCACCCACTCCATTGATAGAGGGGACCCAAGTGATAGAACAAGAGCCGGATCAATCGCAACTTACCAGGCGCTACACGGAAAAGGCATTGAAATTTATTGATGATCACCAGGAACAACCCTTCTTCTTGTACCTTCCCTATACCTTTCCCCATGTCCCTTTGTATGTCTCTGACCGGTTTAAAGATACCAGCAAGCGCGGTTTATATGGGGATGTAGTGGAAGAAATAGACTGGAGTGTGGGAGAGATCATGAAAGCCCTTAAGGCGCATGGTCTGGAACAAAATACCCTGGTGATTTTTACCAGTGATAACGGACCCTGGCTGGTGATGGATCAGGAAGGTGGATCGGCCGGATTACTGAGAGAAGGGAAAGGAACCACCTGGGAAGGAGGTATGCGTGAACCTGCCATCATTAAGTATCCACCCCTGGTTGAATCTGGTACGGTTTCTTCGGCCATGGCTTCCACCCTGGATTTGTTTCCCACCATTGTTTCACTGGCCCAGGCTCAATTACCTAACCAAAGTGAACTGGATGGAGTTAACTTGATGCCTGTTTTAAATCAGCCGGAGGAACAAGTGCGGGAAATGATGTATTATTACAGAGGAGATCAATTGTATGCCTTACGCAAAGGGCCCTGGAAGGCTCATTTTATATCCATGGAAAATCCCTATGATGGGGCAAAACGAGTTGTAAGTGAGCATGAAACACCGCTTTTATTTAATGTAGAAGTAGATCCTTCAGAGAAATATAACCTGTCAGATCAACATCCTGAAATTGTTGATGATCTTCGTTCTGAAAAGATAATGCATGAACAAAACCTGGTAAAAATGCCCTGTCAATTGATTAACCGGATCAGGAAAACTGATCAGTAATATTCCCATTTTTACGGAAGATACTGAAATTACCCAAATGCTTGATCATTACATCAGAAGGTTTTCAAAAAAGGAAGTTTTATCCAGGCTTTTTACAATGACATAAAGAATAAAAAATCCATAGATGGTCAGTAATAGATAAGCTTTTGCCCTGGTGAAATTTTTACCAACAATGAAGATTAACAAAGCCAGGAAGGTAAGTACGATTAGGATGATCCTTAACTCCAGGGTAATCTCCATAATAGCTGGCGGAATGGTGAAGGGTCCATATAAAAGGGTATAGATAAACAAAGGAAGACCCAGGGCAAAACAAATATCGAAAATGTTACTTCCCAAAACATTGGAAAAGGCGTCGTCATAATTGCCCTTTTGGGCATCTTTCATGGAAATGATTGTGTCAGGCACACTGGATGCGGCTGACACCAGGATAAGTGCTACAAACATGATTGGTATTCCCAGACCATGTAGCTCTCCCAGGAAAGGCAAATGATAGGTATCCGATCCTAAAAATTCAGTAGCCTGAACCAGCAACATACAACTGGCTGCCATAACGGCTGTTGAAACAGCCAGCAGGGTCCAGGCCTTTCTTTTGTTGATTTTTTGGTCTCCAAGTATGGCCTCATTGAGATCCAGTTTTAAAAAGGCTACCATTTGTCTTTGATTAGGAATTGGGAATATACTTGCCAGTACTGGCTTGGGTGTAAGTTGATTGGGACTAGGAGGATCATCCTGACCATCTGGTTCAATTAACTTCCCTTTCATAGTAAAGAACATGAAAAACAAATATCCGAAATAGACCAGGATCAATACCAACCCGTCCTTCCAGGTAATATAGGTACTGGATAAAATAAAAATGAATATCGACTCTATCAGAAGAAGAAATAAGCCGTCCCTGATGATCACTTTACGGGTAAACCGGAATTTCTTAACTGAAAGTTTAAAAAATACAATTATGCCTACAAAAGCTGGAATTACCATGCTATTATAAATTGCGCTACCGGCAGTGGTGCCTATTCCTCCGGAGAAGCCATTGGCACCCTGGATATTAATCAAAAAGATAAGGGTAGTAAGTAGTTCAGGCATGGAACTGGCAATGGCATTTATGGTTGCTCCTCTGACTCCGTCAGATAACTTCCGGCCCAGGAACTGGGAAGCAGTTTCAAAACTATCGCCGGTTCTCCATATGATAATACAGCATATTAAAACTATAATTATTGGAATTACTATTCCCATTCAGTTTATTTTGTTTTAGATGAAGGTGTGATATTATTCAGCAAACATACTAATAAAAAATAGAATTATTCTTATAATTTACATAAATAATTTTATTTTTTTGTTACTCCTTGGTAATCAGGACTTAATAGAAATGCTTGAAAACCAAAAGTGGTAGAAAACAGGCATTAAACACAATAGAACACCATTTATGGCACGATAAAAAAGATTAAATCCTTACTTAAGTGATATTATAAATGAGGGTTTTGAGGTTGCTCAAGTTGCTCTGCATATTTCTGTCTGAATAATTTGAGCCCTTCAGTATTCAGGTGAATGATGGCTACACCATTTTTAGCTTCCGCCCCGTATTTTAGAATACCTTCCAGTTCGGGATAGATTTCCACCGATTCAATCCAGAACAGGTTCAGTTTACCCATACGTTCCGGGTCTAATTTCACTTCCTGGTCATTTAGTTTAACCATCATGAGTATTTCATAAGGGTCATCAGGGGCATGCGTACTGGCTAGCAGCAATGAATCATTAGCAAGCGTGGAACTGGGTTCTTGTGCCCATAAATTTTCTACTCCAACAGTAATTAATATAAGAAAGATTAATAAAGCAGGTTTAGCTTTCAAATTGGCGCTCATGTTCTTTTTGTTTAGGTACGGTTCTGTAAAGCGCTGGTTGATGTAATGTTTTAACGGCTTTAAAGATAATTAAGTTCAAGGATTTTTTATCATAATAAAAAGATAAATTTGGATAAAATTCATAAAAGGCTTAGTGTCAATGGATTGGTTAGAAAGCATCTTTTATAAAAATTACGGGTAAGAAGTGAATGTAACTAGATTTTGCATGTAAGGAACTTTGATATATTAATGGTTACTATTATACCTATAAAGCTTTGGGGGTACATCTGTTTGAGGTTTCAGGTTATTCGGGTTCTGCTAAAAGGATTTTAAAAATCAGGGGAATTCCCTTAAGTTTACCAAACACCTTTTTGTAATTCAAGATCAAAAATAAAAAACGTCTATGCGATATAGGGTTTTTCTGGTGGGATTGCTTTTGGTTTTGATCCAAAGCAATTTAAAAGCCCAAAAGCTAAAAATTGCTCGCTTTAAAGCTGAGGGGAATGTCCATTACGGGGTCATTAATCAGGATATGATTGATGTAATCACTTTTGGCCACTTACAGGATCTTTTTCAAAATTTTAAAAAGACCGGTCAAAGATACCGCATATCTCAGGTGGATCTGCTACCCCCTGTGGAGCCCACCAAGATCATTGCCTTTGGCTGGACTTTTTCTGCCCATGCCCGGGAGGTGGAAGGGGAGATCGAACCTAAGGATCCCCTGGTTTTTTTAAAACCGCCTTCCAGCTTAATTGGACATCTGGATACAATTGAATATCCGGAAGGTTTATCAGATCAGGTGGAATTTGAAGCAGAGCTGGCCATTATCATTGGAAAGAAAGGCAAAAATATTGCGGAAGAAGAAGTATATCAATATATTTTGGGATACAGTTGCTTTAATGATGTTTCAGCCCGGGATTTGATTCGGGAGGATCCACAATTTACCCGGGGTAAGGGCTTTGATACTTTTGGACCAATCGGCCCCTGGCTTGTTAATGAGGTGGATCCTATGCAGTTAACTATTAAATGTTACCTCAATGGGGATTTGAAGCAAAATGGAAATACCAACCAGATGGTTTATTCCATTCCCTTTTTGATCAGTTATATCTCTCAGGTGATGACCCTGATGCCTGGTGATGTAATACTTTCCGGAACTCCGGGAGGAACTGTCCCTGTTTATCCTGGAGATGAGATTATGGTTGAAATTGAAAAGGTAGGTACGTTGGTGAACTATGTTGAATAGATAATAAAAAAACAGGTTAAAAAACCTAATGGCTTTTTAACCTGTTAAATAAAAAATCCTTTATAAACTGCTTTTATCCTCTCACACTGGAATCCGGAATTTTTTGAAGCAGTTGATTCATTTCTTGTTGATTTTCCTGGCCAATGGTAAAGCAATCGACATAATCCTGAGCCAATGTGTATTGCAGGCATTGGTCGGTTTTATTACGTAGGGAGCCACCGCCAAAAATTTTCATACCAATTATGCCTTTGCCATCAGCCCTCATTTTCCTGAGAATTCTTTCAATGGTGGGAACATCTGCATCCATTCTGACTCCATCGGGATTTATCCTGGCCAGATCTACCTGCACCCAATCCGATTCAGCCGCGGCTTCCAGGGCAGATAATGTATGGCAGGATACTCCGTGAGCCCGGACAATGCCGTCTTCACGGGCCCGGGATAAGGCTTCCATAGCCCCTTTCCGGGCATTGGGCCAATTCCCATTCATCATACAATGTAATAATATAATATCCAGGTAATCGGTGCCAATTTCTTTTCTGAAACGATCCAGGTCGGCTTTCATTTCAGCTTCTGTCTGGGCATGGGTTTTAGTTAAAATGACCACTTTTTCCCGGGGAACCCTTTTTAATCCGGCTTTAAGGTGAGGGTGGGTGCCATATTGATCGGCTGAATCCCAGAAATAAACTCCCTGGTCATAAGCTGCCTGTAAAAGATCTCCTACTCCTTCCACTCCAAGTTTCCTGGTTTGATTGGAGCTTCTGTTTATTCCATGGGTGCCTGTGCCCATGGCCAACCGGGAAACTTCAATTCCTGTATTACCCAATTTGACTGTATCATGGGCAAATTTTTTGGTATCGCTTGCATACAAATGATAAGGGAATGTTTGAAGTCCCAGCACTCCTGATGAAATCAGTGAAGCCTTGACAAAGTCTCTTCTTTTCATAGTTTATTTTTTTGTTGATAAGCTAAAAATATAATAAAACTTAATTGAAAATAATTCCAGCAATTTATAAATATAGTAATTAATAAGTAAAGGAGAAAGTTGGGGATATCTTGTTCACAGTAAAGAAAGGTGGTTTAACATTATTTTAACAATTCGCAAGGTCAAATGAAGGTAATTAGCCATTTTGGTTGACTATAAACAATTACAACCAACAACATAATGATATTTTTTTTTAACAAAGGATAAATATTTTCAGTTTACCAATTCAGTTTAAAAAAAATCCCGATATTTATCATTATTGCATTTTATGAGTATGTTATTTCAGTTATATGATGGCTAATTCACGGTTTTTCATTTCTTTGTTATTAGCAATAATAACCTTATGGTCTTGTTCCGAAGAAAAGGAAGAAAGGATCTTAATATTTTCAAAAACAGCTGGATACCGGCACCAATCGATACCCGTAGCCAAACAAGCCCTGACAACATTATTGAAACAGGAGCAGATCAGGGTAGATACAACCGAGGATGCTGCTTATTTTGTCACAGACAGCCTGAAGCAATACAGCGCAGTGATTTTTCTGCTAACTTCAGGTAATGTACTGGACCACCGGCAACAGGCTCATTTTGAAAGATATATACAAGCCGGTGGAGGATATGTGGGCCTGCATTCTGCGGTAGACACCGAATACAGCTGGCCCTGGTATGGCAAATTGGCCGGAGCTTACTTCAGTAACCATCCCAAGCCCCAGCAGGCTACTATCCAGGTGGTAGATAGCCAGCACCTGGCCACCAGGCATTTACCAAAGTCCTGGCAACGGTTTGACGAATGGTATAATTTCAAACAATATAACGATGCAGTGAATGTGCTGGCCCTGCTGGATGAATCCACCTATGAAGGAGGCACTCACGGAGACTTTCATCCAACTTCGTGGTACCACCAATACGATGGCGGACGGGCTTTCTATACAGCCGGAGGTCATACCGGTGAAAGCTACCAGGAGCCATTATTCCTGCAACATGTATTGGGTGGCATCAGGTATGCTATGGGTGACAATCAACTGGATTACAAAAATGCCCGGTCTCCTCTGGTGCCTGAGGAAAACCGATTTGTAAAGCAGGTTATGATCAACAACCTCAATGAACCCATGGAGTTGGAGGTCCTGCCGGAAGGTAAAGTCTTGTTTATCGAAAGAAAAGGAGCCGTAAAATTATATCTTCCTGAAGCTGACCAGGTAAAACTGCTGGCAAAGATGAATGTACATACCCGTTTTGAAGATGGTTTAATCGGCCTGGCACTGGACCCGGATTATCAGAGAAACCATTGGATCTATATGTATTATTCCCCGGCAGGTGAGGAACCGGTGCAACGTTTGTCACGATTTGTATTTATAGCTGACAGTTTGTTTTTACATACTGAAAAAACCATCCTGGAAGTACCGGTGCAGAGAGAAAAATGTTGTCATACCGGAGGATCGATTGAATTTGGACCGGATGGCTTGCTTTATTTATCTACCGGTGATGATACCTCCCCGTTTAATGACAAGCAATTAGTATACAATAGTGACGGATACGGTCCCATGAATGAATTGCCGGGTTGGAAACCTTATGATGCCCAGCGATCTTCCGGCAATACCAATGATCTGAGGGGTAAGATCCTGCGCATCAAACTGAACCCGGATGCCAGTTATGATATTCCGGAAGGGAACCTGTTTGCTCCGGGTGATACCCTGGCCCGCCCTGAAATCTACGTGATGGGCTGCCGTAATCCCTACAGGATCTCCATTGATCCCAAAACAAACATGCTGTATTATGGGGATGTGGGTCCGGATGCCGGAGAAGCCAGTCCCCGGGGCCCGGCCGGACATGATGAACTAAACCAGGTAAGGCAGGCCGGTAATTTTGGCTGGCCTTATTTTGTGGCTGATAACAAACCTTATGCGCATTACAACTATGCCACCGGAGAGATCGGAGATCTTTTTGTGCCGGAAAAACCTCTGAACAACTCGGTAAATAATACAGGCCGGAAAGTACTGCCACCAGCCCAGCCGGCCCTGATCTATTACCCCTATGACCAAAGCAGTATTTTTGAAAACCTGGCCACCGGAGGACGAAATGCCATGGCCGGACCGGTATATTATGCTGATCAATACCCTGCCAGCCAGAATAAACTGCCGGATTATTATTCTGGTAAACTATTCTTCTACGATTGGATGAGAGACTGGATTATGGCGGTGAGCTTTGATGAAAATCATAACCTTTCTCATTATGAACCTTTTTTACCGGGATTTGAATTTGCCAATATCGTAGATATCACCATCGGTCCGGATGGTGCCATGTATATGTTGGAATATGGCAGCAACTGGTTCTCTCAGAATATAGATGCTACTTTGTCCCGGATCGATTATGCTGAAGGAAACCGGATTCCGGTGGCCCGTATTGCGGCTGACCGATTAATCGGAGCAGCGCCCTTGCAGGTGCAGTTTTCAGCCAGCCAATCCTTTGACTTTGACCGGGAAGATGAACTCCGGTATGCTTGGTATTTTACCGATCAGGATGAACCTCAGGCAGAAGGAATGGAAACCCAATATACATTTGACCGTCCTGGTATTTACCAGACAGTGGTCAGGGTGATAGATGGTTCAGGAGATTTTGCCACAGCCAGCCTGGAGGTGAAAGTGGGTAATGCCATTCCCCGGGTGGATATTGAATTTAACGGCAACAGCAGCTTTTTCTGGCCCGGTCAAACAATAAGTTATGCTGTAAAGGTGCAGGACCAGGAAGATGGAAGTTATCCGGGTACTGGAATAGAGGCTGACAGGATCTCTTTCTCCATAGATTACATGCAGGTGGGCCTGGATGAAACCATGACAGCCCAGGGCCATCGACAGAAAAGTGACCTGATCAATGGAGCATCCCTGATTGAAGAAAATAATTGTTTTGCCTGTCATAAGGTAGATGAAAAGTCTATAGGTCCTACCTATCTGCAGGTGGCAGACCGGTATGAAGCCACTGAGGAAAATATCAGCCTACTGGCCAATAAGATCATCAAGGGAGGCAGCGGCAACTGGGGTGAGCAAAATATGTCTGCCCACCCGCAGGTCTCGCTGGAGGAGGCCACTACCATTGTATATTATATCCTGGCCCTGAATGATGAACAGGATCAACCTTCCATGCCATTAGCCGGCGATTTCAAAGTAGCACAGGAAGACACCCTGGGTTATTATTTATTTACAGCCAGCTATTCTGACCGCGGGGGTGAGGTAGTAGGCCCGTTGAGGGGGGCGGAAACAAGGCGGTTGAGATATCCGGGACTGGAACTGGAAGCTTATGATAGCGCCACTAATGTGAGGGTACAAAGGCCCCGGGACCAGGATGTAGAGGTAGTGGTGACCAATGGATTAGAAGCCTGGTTGATGTTTGATCAAATAGATCTGAACCAGGTGAGTGAATTGGTATTCACTGGTGGAGCTGACAGGGATGGTTTTGTGCTGGAGGTAAGGCAGGGTAGCCATCAGGGTAGCCTGGTGGGTTCCGTTGAGATTCCGGTCACAGAGGCCAGCCGCAGGTTATACACCTTTGCTTTAGATGTGTATATGCCGAACCTGGCCAATGGCAGGGAAGCACTTTATGTGGTGTTGAAAAATAATAGTGGAGATGGAGAGGCCAATGTCTACCTGGATAAGGTGGAAGTGCAAAGACAGAATGTGGGTAGTTGAGACAAAATTGCAGATAATGAATGCGTTTAGCCCCTTAAACAAGTAATCTGGTTTTAAAACAATAATAAGTCAATCCTATAATCATAGATATAGATTATGCTGGTCTTTGGCCATGGGCCTGCCTGATGGCAAGAAAGCCGGGGATAAGCTTCAATTAAACGGCCAGTCGGAATTTTAATTTGAAGGCAACAAGATCATTAAAATCAGAGATATCAGTTGATCCGTTACCTTATTCATCCTGGGCATCCTACTCAATCCTGTTCAAAAATTTGGCCATTATCCCATTGAATCAGGTGCTGCTTTTTCAAATTATTGTGCAGTTTCAGGATTTCTAATTTTACTTTGATCCAGCTGTTTTGATATTGGATTATCCATTTTTAAAGGCCGCACTGCCTCGCCCCCAGGCCAACTCACCGGAAGCCTGCCGCGGGCAAGCCATCTCACCCTCCTTCCTGCAACGGTCTTGCCCGGCTCCTGCTGATGATTTAATACCTCTTATCCTGTCTGGCCCATACCAAACTAATTTATTAGGTTCATCACCAATTATTTGAGACTTTCTTTTTTATACAATGAATTTTGCATTAATTTCAGGATTTCACATCATGCTTATCTGTTTTATGAAAATAATAGATCAAATAACAACCGGTCTTGTGCTGGTAATCCTGGTTTTCAGTTGTCAGAATAATTCCGGCCAACTTATTGAAAGCGATTCCACCCGACCCAACATCGTCTTGATCATGTCAGACGATATGGGATATTCTGATATCGGGTGTTATGGCAGCGAAATTGAAACACCGGTACTGGACAATCTGGCCGCCAATGGTTTGCGCTTTTCCCGGTTTTACAATACGGCCCGCTGTTGTCCCACCCGGGCTTCTCTGCTTACCGGGCTCTATCCGGCTCAGACCGGAATGGGTTTTATGACCGGGCAGGAAGGCACTCCGGGCTACCAGGGAGAAATTGGCAATCAGTGTGTTACCATAGCTGAAGTTTTACAGCCTGCCGGCTATCGCACCTATATATCTGGCAAGTGGCATGTTACCCACCACCTGCAGGATGTCGATTCCCTTAAGTATAACTGGCCTTTGCAGCGGGGCTTTGAGAAATTCTACGGAACCATTTCCGGGGCCGGTAGTTTGTGGGATCCCTGGACTCTGACCCGGGGCAATGATTTTATTTCACCAATGGCCGATCCGGAATATCAGCCTGAGCAAAAATGGTATTATACAGATGCCATCAGCGATAACGCGGTCAAGTTTATTGAAGAACATCTGCAGGAATCTTCCGGCGATCCCTTTTTTATGTATGTAGCCTATACTGCTGCTCACTGGCCTATGCATGCCCCAGACGATGAAATCGCTCTTCATGAGGGCAAATATGACCAGGGTTACCAGGCCATACGTAAACAACGATATCAAAAGCTGATCGACCTGGGGTTAATTAATGAAAGTTGGGGCATGTCAGCCCAGGTAGGCCAATGGGATTCCCTTCAAAACAAAGACTGGCATATCCGCAATATGGAAGTTTATGCTGCCATGATCACCCGAATGGATAAGGGAATAGGTAAGATCGTGAATAAACTTGAAACTGCCGGACAGCTGGATAATACCCTGATATTATTCCTGCAGGACAATGGGGGATGCGCCGAAACCCTGAACTGGCAGGCCAGCAGTGCTTTCGAAGAACTGCCGGAGATTCGGGCTTTTCAACCCATGAAACCCACCGATCTGCAGACAAGGTCAGTACCTGAGCAAACCAGGGAAGGCAACCCCGTAATCAAAATGAGTAAAAAAGTAATAGCAGGACCGGATTTTACCTACCATGCCTATGGTCCGGATTGGGCCAATGTTTCCAATACACCTTTTCGAATGTATAAACATTGGGTGCATGAAGGAGGAATATCCACTCCCCTGATCGTGCATTGGCCGGCACTTGTGCAGGATCAGGGTGAGATCCGTCATCAGCCATCCCACCTGATCGATATCATGGCTACCCTGGTGGATATAACTGGTGCCTCTTACCCGGAGGAGTATGAGGGGCATGCCATTCATCCTTTGCCGGGAAAAAGCCTGACCAGTGTATTTACAGAGAATGCAGCTATTGATCGGGAGGCTATTTATTTTGAGCATGAAGGAAACAGGGCTATTAGAATAGGTCCATGGAAGCTTGTTTCGCGAGCTTATCCCCAGGCCGGACATTTCAAGCGAATGGATGAAATACCTTTGGATCAGTGGGCGCTTTATAATATGGATGATGATCGTACCGAATTAAATGACCTGGCCGATACATATCCGGACAAGGTCAAAGAGATGGCGGCTCAGTGGCAGGAATGGGCTCAAAGAACCAATACCATACCTAAACCGCAGTAAATATGAAAAACATGAAACAATTAATCCTGATGTTGCTACCAGTGCTTTTATTACTGTTGGCTTCCCGGGCCCAGGGTACTACCTTCAGATTATTTTTCCTGGGTGGCCAATCCAATATGGATGGATATGGTTACAATAAAGACCTGCCTGATCAACTGGATAAAACCTTTGAAAATGTTTATATATTTCATGGTAATCCCGTGGGAGACGAACAGCCGGGAGGGGGCCTTGGTAACTGGCAGCCCTTACAACCAGGTCATGGGGTAGGTTTCTCGGCTGATAACCAGGAAAACCATTTATCTGACCGGTTTGGCCCTGAACTTTCTTTTGCCCAAAGGTTGCAGGAGTTATATCCTGGTGAGCCCATAGCCCTGATTAAATATTCCAGAGGGGGCTCCTCTATTGACAGCCTGGCAGCGGGAAGATTCGGCTCCTGGGAGGCTGATTATCAGGGAACAACAGGATTAAATCAATATGATTTTTTCCTCCAAACTGTAAAACAAGCCATGGCGGTAAATGATATCAATGGAGATAATCAACCCGATTCTCTTATTCCCACCGGTATCATTTGGATGCAGGGTGAAAGTGATGGGGCTTTCAATGAGGAAGTGGCTACACACTATTACCAGAATCTTAAGCGATTGATGGACCAGATCCGGGCCGCCTTTCGGGAAGATGACCTGCCGGTAGTCATTGGCAAGATATCCGATTCCTGGAATGATGAAAATGATGGCCTGGTCTGGGATTATGGCAATCTGGTGCAATATAATCAGGAGAAATATATTAGAAATGATCGAAAGGCTGCCATTGTCCGGACTACCCGCAATTATCAATATTCCGATCCCTGGCATTATGATAGCGCCGGATATATTGATCTGGGGAGAAAGTTTGCTGATGCGGTTTATGAATTGGCCCAGCTTTAACAGAGGGAGGAGGTACCAGGATTAATTTGGTGGTTTCATTGAAATATTCAGCCTGTTAAACGCTTTTCTCGACCAACTGGCAGTACTTTATCCTATCCACAGGCAAGCTGCAGGACCCCTTATAAATAATCGAATTTTTTCTTATTTGACCGGAAAATGGGTGATTACTATTGAAGTTACTGGGTATAATACAAGATAAACTGGCTGCTGCATTTAAATAAGGATCTAACATGTGCTTGCTTTTCTCCTGGCCGAAAGGGCGCTACTTTTTGTCTCTTCATTCACTTTCATAATTGCTTACATATAATTGACCTTTATTGATAATTAATTGAGCTTTTATGCCTATCGGCTGTTTTAGACCGGCTGTATCTTTGTATCATAATTAATTTAAACCATTTAATTTACAACTTATGCTGGAATTTCTCAGTCAACCCTGGCCCTGGTACGTAGCAGGCCCTTTAGTCTCTTTAACCATGTTTTCAATGCTCTACTTTGGCAGGAGTTTTGGATTATCGACTACTTTTAGCACCGTATGTACCATTGGTGGTGCCGGTAAAATCAATAATTTCTTCAACAATAACTGGAAGAGCCAGATTTGGAACCTGGTGTTTGTGGCAGGTATGGTCATTGGCGGTTTTATCGCTGCTACCTGGTTGCAGCAGCCGGAGCCAATAAATCTTTCCCCGGATACTATAGCAAAGCTACAGGAATTAGGCATCAAGGATCCAGGAGAAAGTTATCTTCCCCGGGAGATCTTTAGTTGGCAGGGTTTGTTTACCCTACCTGGCTTTATTCTGCTGGTAGGAGGAGGGTTTTTGGGTGGTTTTGGTGCCCGTTATGCCGGGGGCTGTACCTCCGGTCATGTCATCAGTGGATTGAGTAACTTGCAATTACCTTCCTTCATTGCTGTTACAGGCTTTTTTATTGGCGGTCTTCTGGCAACTTACATTGTCTTACCTCTTATTTTACAACTTAAATAAATATAATTATGCTATCTAAACAACATCATCCTTCTTCTCCAGTTGTTGTGGAGAATCAAACTAAGCGGCCATTTAAAAGGAGGGCTAGCTGGATGAAATATATTAGATTTTTAGCCACAGGCATTTTCTTTGGCATTGTCATGACTAAATCACAAGTAATCTCCTGGTACCGGGTGTATGAAATGTTTCGCTTCGATTCTTTCCACATTTTTGGTATCATTGGCACTGCTGTTAGTTTGGGTGTATTAGGTGTAGCCCTAATCAAACGATTTAAGCTTAAATCTTATGACGGGTTGCTTATTTCGTTTGCGCCCAAGGACAGAAGTATTGCCCGGTACCTGGTTGGGGGTGTCATTTTTGGTCTGGGATGGTCCATGACCGTAGCCTGTCCTGGTCCCATATACACCCTTTTAGGGAATGGTTTTTCGGTGATTCTGGTGGTATTTGCCAGTGCATTGTTAGGGACATTTACCTATGGGATGGTCAGGGACAAACTTCCCCATTGATGGTTGATAAAGCCCGGATCAATCCGGGTTTACTTTTTAAAAGCAAAACCTAAGTTTGCTGCCCTATTTTATCGCAAGTGTTTTCCACGTGTGCTATATGATCTTCAAATTAAGCATTATCATCCATTAATTTATGATCCTGGAAAGCATTTATTCATATCTACTGCAGTAATTGAATGAGTTTTACCAGACGGATAAATTTAAATTTTCAAAGGGCCATTGATTTGAGTAGTTTTAGTGAAAGGCGCAAGTGGAAAACACTGACCCCATAAAACGGTAGTTTTGGTGAAGAAGTTTCTTTGATTTTCTAATAATCACAGTCCTCATGTAATCATAAATATCATATTTCAGACAATTTCAAAGGCGGTCTTTCATCGTCTTCCATCCGGGTCAGCGGCCCAAGAATATTATCAGGCTCAATATTTCTTGTCTCAACTGAGTTCTGTTATGTTTACTACTCAACGCTGAAATGATTAATTTAATAACATCTTTTTCTCTGTAGGTTAAAAGGTCTTTCGGTTTGGTCAACCTTAAAGTATTAGGATAATATGAAAAGTTTCTTTGGTATAGCGATTGATCACTGTGGCCTTTGGTAATTTGGAAATACCAAGATGAGTGATATTGGTTACAATATTCGCAAAAATGTAAGTTATCATTTGTGAGTCAAAAAGAATCTGACTGCTTTGTTGTTGCACATGTATTAATTGACCATCCTTTTTAAATGCCCGGTAATAATAGGGCAAAAACATGAAGGTATTGAAGACCTGAAAATGGATTTTCAACTTCGATCTGGTGCGCAAGATCTGGATAATGTGGTTGGCTGGCAGGAAACAGAAAAATAGAAAAGTATGGCTATCTCCTCGAATTGAAAGTAGTAAATGTTTATTGTGCTAAAATTTCAGTATTGCGGAAATCATATTTCAAGGCGCAGGAGTTACGGCGAGAATTTCTCTTCAATTTACAAATGAGCAGGAGAGAGCTATCGGCTGGTAAATTTAGTAGCCTCCTGGCGGATAAATGTGTTTGACCATTCATAATCGTCCGGATTTTGGTCTAAGGTTATAAAAATTAAATTCCAACAATTCAGGATTTAATAGGTAAATATTTGATATTTTAGCAGCCAATTAATCACCAAAATATCTGAATGTACAATTAATTTATGAAGTATTTGAATAAAATAAGTGGTCTTGAACTCAAAAAATTCAAATCATTTTTAGTAGCTGTTTTCTTATTTTCATTATCAAATTCCTTTGCCCAGGATTTTCCTGAATTCAAAGAAATTTTTAGGCTCAATCAACTTGAGCCGCCACAAGGAAGAGTCAGGGCGGTTTTGGATACTGACACCTATAATGAAGTTGATGACCAGTTCGCGCTGGCATATGCTCTATTATCCGAGGAGAAAATTCAATTAGAAGCTGTTTATGCCGCTCCTTTTAACAATTCAAAAACAGATGGTCCCGCTGATGGCATGGAAAAGAGCTATCAGGAAATCATAAAAATACTGAAAATGCTGAACAAATCACCTGAAGGGTTTGCCTTTCGGGGCTCCAGTCAAAATCTGGCTGACATAAAAAATCCTATTCGTAGTGAAGCCGTGTTGGATTTGGTAGATAAAGCCATGAAAAGCTCTCCCGAAGATCCCTTATATGTAGTAGCGGTTGGAGGCATTACAAATATTGCCTCTGCCCTATTAATGGAACCAAAAATCATTAAAAATATAGTGGTGGTATGGCTTGGCGGAAGGGGACTAAACTCGCCACATCAAAAGGAATTTAACCTCAGGCAGGATATTTTGTCGGTCCAGGTCGTTTTAAATTCAGGAGTTCCGTTTGTGATCTTGCCTACCAGACCTGTTGTCTCGCATTTGCATACAACCATACCGGAACTTAAATATCACCTGGAAGGTAAAAATGAATTGTCGGATTATTTGTACGATATCGTGGTGGAATATAGCCAGGGCCGGGATGCATATTCGAAAGTTATATGGGACATTTCGGCAATTGCTTGGTTGATAAATCCGGAGTGGGTTCCGACCGATATCGTGCATAGCCCGATTTTGACTGATCAGGTGACCTACAGCATCGATCATGGAAGGCATTTTATTCGGATGGCCACTTCTGTGAATCGTGATGCAATATTCAGAGATATCTTTGAAAAACTAATTGAGAGTGACCAATAAATAAATGCATTGAAATGACCCAGAAGCGGAAGCTGGTATCAGAGGAGGCAATTCTGATCGTTTGTGTTGGAATCGAATTTTTCGAACAATATGGACAGGGTCAGGAATATCATGCCATCGAAATAGGTAGAATTGGTGTGGTTTTTTTGATTATGAGGGTTTTCTGCCATTTCTCCACACAAACCTGAGTCGATTCGGGAACTGGAATCAGGTTGAGCAGCCAAAGGTTTCGATACAATGCAGTGGCATCTTCTGCCTGCTGATAATATTTTAGTTGATGGTAAATTCCTAATTATTAATCTATCTGTTGAGAATATTTATAATGTGCTGTGAGGATCATTCCTTTTAGCAGACCGTTAGGAATTTTCTGTCGGTTGAAATAATGATTGATGGCATCGGACCTGGTAGGGAAGATTCATGGATTTATTTCATCGATGATTCATATAAGCTTTTAATCTCATTTGCACTTAAGGTCCGGTCGTAAATGGCAAGGCCTCCGATTCTTCCGTCGAAACCTTCTTCATATTCCGGCACCCCTTCCTGATAAGTTGGCCAGCGGGGATGATCTCTTTGAGCCACCGTGAAATCTGCACCGGTGGGGCCAGGATACAGACGTGTTTTAGATGATGTAGATTCTTAGACCTAAGGTCGGCTTGTTTGAACAAGCTCATGATGTTGTAAGTGAATATGTAGTATGATTATTCGCTATAACAACCTAATTTCCCGCCTTCTTATAAATTTAAGCCCGAATAGCAACTTAATCCAATCAGTGAACACAGCTGTACATAATAAAATAGTCTCTTTTTATCTGTTATATTGATATTCATTTTTTTGCACCTGGAATTTATATTTTGAAATGGAAAAATGGAGTAAAGCAAGGGCAGCTGAAGCTCATTAAAAATTAATATCAATCTCTTAAATTGCACGGTGTTATGGTGTCGTGAGGTATTCTTTTCCTATTCTTTTTAAAAGTATCTCCACAGAAGGTAAATCATGAATCTTTGCTACACCGGTACCAGCATATAATGCCAGGTCCAACACATTTCCTGAATTTCCTTCTACGGGACATGAGGTGGCATATCTTTCAATTGTATCACCATTAGCCCGGGAAGCAACTACATCTTTTTCACCTGGTCTGTTGCCTGCCGCAGGACATCCTGCGGCTTCCCATTGGTAATAGGTATTGTTTTTTATAATACGATGAGGGGCATTGGTCCAGCCTTTATCAAAGCATACTGTCAGTTCAGTACTATTTTCTTCAGCTTTTACAAGGACTTTTTTATAAGCATCATGAGCCCTGCTTTCCCTGGTAGCCAGAAACCTGGTGCCCATCACCGCACCGGCGGCTTCCAGTGCTGTGAAGATTTTTAAATCCATACCAGTGGTGATTCCTCCGGATGCCAACACAGGTACCTCACCAGCAATTTCCAGCACCTGAGCCAGGCCTTCCTTCAGCGGCAGATGCGATTGTACATGTCCTCCTGCCTCAATTCCCTGGCAAATGAGAAAATCAGGATTTCTTTCCAGGGCCTGCAAGGCATTTCTTTTACTGGTTACCTGTATGCCCAATCTGCAGCCGGCAGCTTTTACTTTTGATGTAATTTGTCTATCGGGTATACCAAAGGAAAATTGTACAATGGGTAATCCGGCTTCTAAGGCACTATCCAGAGACTTAGGTTCAAAGTGAAGCACGTAGTTGAAGAAGTAATTGCCATTGGTAGCCTGGTTCATCAGCTGAGCTTTTCGCTTAGCCTCCTCAGCTGAATTCCAGGTCATGGCTAACGATCCCATACCCCCGGCCTTGGCTACTGCTATGGCCAAAGCTTCACCTGCGGGTCCCCCGGCAGGTGCCTGAAAAATGGGGTATTTCAATTCAAATTTGCGCAGTAATTTTTCTACATTGCTTGGTGTTGATTGGCTTGTATCTTTTTGCATCGTTCAAAGAATTAGATGAAATTGTAATGATGTTTTTTATCAAAATTACAGCTCTGAAAAAAGATTTAATTGATGAAAAAGTTCAAATCATATTCACTTTAATCATAAGCGGAAATATTCTTGAATTTTTCCGGGGGAGCGCCATATGTTTTTAAGCTGCGAGTAAAATTGGAGGTGGTGATTTCCCTAAAACTAGTAAGATAATGTACTGATAATCTTGATGTTGCAAAATCTCAATACAAAAAACCGAATAGCCATTTACCTATTAGCACACAAAGGGAGTTAAAAATCACTTATGGATAAGTGATTATATGTATAAATTAAGCTTTTGTATAAGTGAAATAATTAATTTAATCACTTTTTATAAGCGAATCTTTAAAAATTCCTGCTTATCCACAAAAGATATTCCCTTTATCCATAAGCTGTGATATTCCTGAATTTTTGTGGAGGCGAGCCATATTTTTTCTTGAAGCACCGGATAAAATTAGAGGCGGTATCAAATCCGGAGTGAAAAGCAACATCATTGATGTTTTCTTCAGTTGTCAATAAGCGCATTTTAGCGTAAGCCAGTCGTTGCTCAATCAGCCACTTACCTGGAGTAGTACCAAAAATATGTTTGAAGTCTCGTTTAAAAGTAGATAAGCTGCGGTTACAAAGTCTGGCAAATTCTTCCAAAGAGAGATTGAACAGGTAATTTTCATTCATAGTCTGCTTAAGATTCACATTATCCTCCAGAACCAGGGAAAGAAAATAATGTGCCAGTTCCGGATTAAGATTACTGGTTAGGATTTGTAAGATTAGTTCTTTGAATTTGATCTTTACCAGGTGTGGAGATGGTTCATGCTGTAAAAAGAAGTAACTCATCACCGAATCAAAATAGGATTGTAAAGCGAGATCAACATTGAGTTGTAGAATATGATCGTTATTAACATTGGCCATATTTTTTGGCCTCATGCCTTGTTTAAACTCGATCACTGTTTCGCGAATAAACTCATCCGGTAAAAAAAATAGTAGTACACACACATCTGTATCCAAAGAATCAATGACAAAGTGGCCCCCTTTTTTACAATATAAAGCTTCACCACGACTCACTTTAAATTCACCTTCAGCAGAAATCCAGGTTTTATGTCCATTGGCAATATATGCAATATGGCTGTAATGAGACCATATGCCTTTTTTATCAAAACCCGGCAGGCAGCGGTATTCTACGAACAGCAGTTCTTCGCATTCAATTTTTTTACAAACTGATTGAATACTATGGTCATAAAGATTAATCATTACCAACAAATAAAAGGTCTGAATATCAGAGAGGTACAATTGTAAGTAATAAACGAGGTTTTTTGATTAAGGTTAATTATTATTATCTTGGGCTAAAACACTAAAGGCTTTGTCTTTGTGCCACTATTATATTCATTCCATTCATTTTTTCCTGTACCTGTACCTCAAAACTATTATAAACCAATAAGTTTAAAACGATCTGAAGCGATATCCTGATTTTAAAATAGGAACTTACCTGCTGCACCCAATACCCATCTATCCTCTGATAAAGTAAATCTGTCACCCTGATCCTTTTTTCAAAATATTCCAGGTAGCAGGTCAGTATGCGGTCAGAGTCGCTTTTTACCGGGATAAAACGATCAGTATCGGTTAATGCCTGGCTGTAGTCCCGAAAACTCATTATGAATTTTCCTTTTGAATTCAAAACATCCCCAATATCAGCTATAAATTTTGATAGCTCTTCTTTCGAGTCTAAATGAGCAATAGTATCCCCTCCACAAACAACCAGATCGGGATTTATGTGCTTGTAATTAGCAATATTTCTCATATCTTCATTTATGGTTGAAATATTCCGATCTCCTTTAATCTGGTTAAGCTCTTCCAGTAAAGTTTGGTTGAAATCTATTGCCAATACCTCAAAACCTGCCTCTGACAATGCTAATGATTGTATACCATGCCCGGCCCCTAAATCGATGGCTGTTCCGGAACCATTGGCCACGATATCATGCCTGAGACAAAAATTTAAAAATTCATTTTTCTTTGGTTGAATATCTCCGATCATCCAGGCATAAAAGTGTCCCAGGTGATTATCATAATGTTGTTTTACTGTCATTTGTTTTATTTTTAAAATTAGAATTCAGCTATCTTCTCCGGGCACTGAAAATGATTTAATGTGAATGTGTTTTCGGACATTTAGATGCCGGTAATGTACAAACACCAGCAAGGATCCTCCGGCAGTACTCAAAAGTAGTTCGTTGGTAAAACTTAAATGATCATGACTCAACAAAAGGGTTAGCAATAGCAGGTTCCCCATAATCATAGCTGCAATTATCGGCTTTTCCAGGTTTTTTAATGATTTCTTCCAGAACAATGGGAATGTTGATAAAACAGCAACACCACCTAAAACAGGATGTACCAATTCATTATGTATCATAACTCCCGGAAGAAACAAGATAATTACCGGTAAGGCCCAGCAATGTACAAAACATAATACAGAGGCTGCAATACCAGTATAATCCGTCCAATGGGATAATGCATTTTTTATAATTTTTCCTGAATAAGTTTTCATTGATTATATATTTTTAATTTAAATGAAAAGGCCTCAGTAGGTATACTGGTGCCTTTTCTAAAATAATTTTTTGATCACACCTTTATTTCGAAGATCAGATTGAATGGATTTTGGCTGGCTATGTTAAAGTTGTGATAACCAGCATCTTTTGCAATACTTTCCACTTTAGCCGGTCCAGCCTGAGCCCCTAAACAAAAGTCACCTTCCTGAGAATGGGAATTGGGCACACAAAAAGCAGTTGAGCCTGCATAAAATAGTCTTCCGATTGGATTGAAGTTATCCTCCAGGTTGTCACCAGCAGCTGGTTCTACCAACATCAAACTACCATCTGCTGCCAGTTTTTCCCGGGCATGAAGGATGGCTTGTAAAGGATTGCCAAAATCGTGAAAAGCATCCATGAAGCAAATAAGATCGAAGTTCCCTTCCCCATATTCATCAGCTGCTGCTGTGAGAAAAAAAGCATTGGTGATTCCGGCTTCTTCCGCTCTTTGACGGGCTACATCAATAGACTCCTGGTGATAATCGAATCCATAAAATTCGGAATTGGGATATTTCTCTGCCATAATCA
>JBPRGG010000032.1:0-105035 GCA_051418075.1 Candidatus Cyclobacteriaceae bacterium M3_2C_046
CTGCCAGGTATTCATGCACCAGGATCATTTCCTTTCTAAGCTGCCAGGCCAGCGGATTAAACCATTGGTAGACCAGGAATAATTCCATCAACAGACGGTCGAGCGAATGCCACTGACGCTGATGTACGCTTTCATGGTTTAGGATCACCTCCAGGTTTTTTCCGGGTTGGTAAAAGCTGGCCGGCAGGTAAATATGGTTGAAGAAAGAAAAGGGGTTAATCATTTCATCCACCAATACCAGTTTGTGTTGGCCTGACCTTACTTTCTTTCCTTTTACATAGATGCGTAAAACCTGGCCAATGATTAGCAGAAAACGAAGGCTAAAAATTACCAGTCCAACCAGGTACACATGGAATAATAAATTCATCCAGTTAAAGGAAGGTTCGACCGCGGAAACTGTAGTAATTTTTTCCGGTCTGGTAACCTGCTGAAGATTCTCAAAGTTAAAAACAACCGGTTTTTGCTCCCACCAGGATAGATCAAGCGTAAGCCAGGGGATCATGGCTGCGATTGCTAAGCTGAACAGGATAAATGCACGATTGCAATGGAAGAAGGTGTCTTTTTTTAGTACCAGCTGGTAAAAAAGATAGAACACAGTAATGATAATGGCAGTATTCAAAATTGGTGTCATGGTGAGTATTTTTTTACGGATTGCCCTTTTTTCTTCCCCTGCGGACCTCTTTCATAATATCTTTCAGCTCCTCTTCAGAGATCTTATCCTCTTCCGCAAAGAAGGAAACCAGGCTTTTGTAGGAGTTGTTGAAATAGGCCTTCACAATTTTTTGCAGCTCCTTACCCTGGTATTTTTCTTTGGGCTGGAGCGGATAATACTGGTAAGTATTTCCATAGGCTTTATGGCCGAGGTAACCCTTTTCTTCCAGGCTGCGCACCAGGGAAGAAATGGTGTTGTAGTGGGGCTTTGGTTCCGGTACTTTTTCCAGTACCTCCCGCACAAAACAGGGACCCAGATCCCAAATGATCTGCATGATTTCTTCCTCTTTATTGGTGAGTGGTTCCATAGTTTTTAATGATTGATTACTTAAAGATAATAAGACATTTTCAGTTATACAACTATTTAATTAGTTTTTTAAATTAAAAATCAGTTGATCAACGATTAATTTCGTAGATCATGTACTTGTTATAAAATACAAACAAAAATGGCCCCGGTAAGCTAGCATCTAAACTTGGATGCAGAAAGCCTATATAATCTCTACTATTCCATGAAACATTCAGACATCCAAAAACCATCATTAATCCCCCGAAAAGAACTCAAAATACCATCATTTAATTGAATCTCCCTGATAAACTACCACCTCTAACAACTCATATTGCGCATCAATTTTTTCAAGACTTGCATCCGGAACATTCTTCAAATGCCTGTCAAAAAAGGAAGTAATTAACTTTGTGACAATTTCAATACCCAAATAAGGATTAATGTCTCCGGTACCTGCAATTGATCGAACAGGGATCATAAAGGGAATATCCATAAAATTGGAATGACCGGAATTCAATAGTCTGGATTCATAAAAATAGTCCGTACTCTTGTTAATATAAACATGAGCATTTATATCCTCATGTTCTGCCGGCCAATCTGCGGAAATATAAAGATAGGGAACGTGGTAAAGGCTATCGATTTGGTTACCCCATTGGATGCCGTCCAAATTGGCAGCCGCTTTCACCCTCTGATCTTTCATCGCCAATTTACCTGCTGAACCACCCCCTACAGAGTGTCCAAAAACCCCTATTTTATCCAGATCTAGTTTGTTCTTTAACCACCCTTCATTGTTCCATTTTTCAAGTAAGTTAATAACAGCCAGCATGTCTTCTGCCCAACGGTCTTCAATTCCACCTTCGAAATAGTTTTTTACCGCTTGTCTGACAATGGGATGCCTTTTTTCATAATCGAGACCATTCCTGAATGCCTCAATAACCGGTTTCACTACCTCCATGGATCCGGAAGAAATCTTTTGCTGATAATCATAATCAAAATATTTCTTACTGCCATCAGGAAAGGTTACCCCTAAACTCTCATAAGTGTGATTCATATTAATAATCACATAGCCCTGACTTGCAATTTCAGTGAGCAAAGCATAGTAACCGGTGGCCTTAGAGCCATACCCATGTGAAAAAATCAACACAGGGAAGTGGCCTTCCGCTACAGTAATATCAGGAAATGCATAGGTTTCTACCAGGTCCAGGTAATTGAAAGTTGCTGGTGGCAAACCATATTTGGTGGCAAATCCTGACCTGCCACTTTCTTCTATATATCTTTCACCTTCCATAGCTGAAATATCTGCTTCACCAGGATACCAGATCTTGCACATTAGTTCTCGTCTGTCATTGGGATCTTTGGTGATTTTCTCTTCTTTCCCGGTTGGAATATATATCTGCTGTGTTCCCACATGATATGGACCTCTTGTTTCGGGTAATGAAAATACTGGAAAAATGACTGGAAGGGTCCAACCCAATAAAGCTAACATTGCTATTCCAACAAAACCAATGAGTCTAAGGAATGACAACCGTATAAAATCGGAGACATCAACCACTTTTATTCTCCAGGCAAGTATGATGATCAATAAATAGCCCGGGAACATCTGCCAGCGCCAACCTTCAATGATCAGGTGCACAACTATTAAAATCCCCAGGAAAAGTAAAAGAAAGTTAGATCCGGTTTGCCTGACAAAGGGTCTCTTCACAAAAGGTAAAATGGTTGCCACCAGTAAAAGAATGATTTCAAAAACTCTCATAAAATTGCCAAATTAAACAGTTATAGATTTTTACAAAACTGGCGCTGGCAGCTTTCAAATACAATGTTGAAACCATGCTTAAACAAGTCATTCGTCGAATAATATCATAATGGGCGATTCAAGTAGCATAACAGCCTTAGCCAAACGTTCGAGAGACAGATGACTGTGATATCTTTACTCCTTTTACAATCAGATACAGCGTAAAAGAAACTTCACCTATGGCTGCTGAAAATCCAACTATAACGGCCAGAACTGCTTCATAACCCGGCATCAAAAAATTGCCAAAGGTTTCCATCAAATAACCGGAAGCAGCCAAAACCATCAGTACACCTAACACTTTAGGAAAAGCATAAGCACGGAACAGTAAAACACCCAACAGCATACAATGTACTCCGAAGAATGCACCAGCCAAAAGATAACCAGCATTATGGGCCTGCATGAAAAACATTGTCCAAATTTCCTTTTCTGCTATTCCGTTTGTAGCTATAAAACCTCCTTGAGCAACTTGCCCAGCCATATAATGATTAAGTAAGTTCAGGCTGGCAAGGGCCGGATGTGCTAAAAGTCTGAATGAGGCCATAATCAGAACCAAAGTAATATTCACTGATTTTAACAGTTGATAAAGAAGAATTGAGATCACTGCATCCAGGATGAAAGCAATCAGATCAGTTACCAGGCCCAGGCGAAATAACCCTATTGATGAAGCTAAATTTTCTGTAGTTATTTGGGCCTGGCCCGGAATGAAAAGTGTTCCCCTAACATAGCCCTGGCTGAAGCCGGCTAATAGGATGACCAACAAATAAAACACTCCGGTTATTCTTGCTTTGTTTTTAAGATTCTGATCCATAGTGCAATGATTTAAGCTGTTTCAAATAATTCTTTCTTTGACTTTCTTACTTTTTTCCGGTTTTGAGCTTGATCCTCAATTGACCGGTATCCCACAGGGGCAATCACACTTGCATGCAGGTTCATTGTTTCGAGTCCAAGTAATTTGTCATACTTAACTTTTTCAAATCCTTCCATGGGGCAGGCATCAATTCTTAGCTCAGCACATGCTATCAGCAGATTGCTCAAGGCTATATATGTTTGCTTTTCCGACCAACTCTTGCGTTCAACGGCAGACATATTTTCAATACTCTTTTTAATATTTTCACCATATTGAATTAATTGATCCGATCCAGAACTTTGTGTCAGAATAAGTCTGTTGATATAATCATCCACCTGGCGTTCATAGCCACTGGTATAATTACAAAATACGAAGAGATGAGAGGCATCGGTAATTTGCGGCTGATCCCAGGAAGCTTTACGAAGCTCCTTTCTAATATCTTCGTTTTCAATGATTAATACCTTATAAAGCTGAAGTCCATAGGATGATACGGAAAGTCTGATGGCTTCCTTGAGCAATTCCAGATTCTGATCACTTACCTTATTATCAGGATTAAATATTTTGGTGGCGTATCGCCAGTTTAGGTTTTCTATTAGATTCATCGTGCAGTGTTTTTATTATTTTATAAAATTTTTAAGCTGAAAGTCATTATTAAAACCAATCCTTTGGTAGAGTCCTTTCCCCATTTCGGATGCCTGAAGTGTAGCATATTTAGCTCCCTTTTGTCTGGCAATATTGAGCAGATGCAACAAGAGTTCTTCAGCAAAACCTTTTCGGCGGTGATCGGGTAGGATACCCATAGAATGGATGCCTGCGACATCCATTTTGTCTATATATAGCACGGCTGTACCCACAGGCTGATTGTGATAGCTGGCCCTGAAATAACAGACTTTATTCATGGTTCTGTCCACCGTATCCGGGTGAATGAGGTAGCCAAAAGCTTTTTGAAATGACCCTGACCAGCTTGAAGCTGCCTGCCGGTTATGAACTTGATCTATAAAAAGCCTTTGGGCCGGCTTAAAATCTCCATCCAAAAAAAGAGACATCCCGGTCAATACATTTTTCATTTTAAAACCACTGGCATACAGCATTGCTTCTGTTTCATGTAATTCAGTACCCCATAAAGGGATCGTGATCTTATGCAGCGTATGTTTTTCAATGATCTTGTCTAGTAGGGGGCGCCCGGGCTTTGTATGAAACCATAATTTATTAGGCCATTCTGAATTGAGGATAAGGCTTATAGCATAATCATCATGATGAATATAGGTGCCAGCTGCTTTGCCTGCCAGAGCCCATAATGCTGTAAGGTTATTCATGTTTAATTGTATCAACTTCATTGATTTTATGATTTAATGATTATAACACTGATGATCATCACCATCATCCCAATGATTTTCCTGATGGTTATTGGCTCTATAGGCAGGCCAAACCAGCCACAATGGCCAGCAATGGCAGCAAATAGTATTTGGCCAGCCAGCCCAAAAGTGACGGCCGTAGAAACACCCACACGCGGAATGATGTAGTAAAATAATGTCACTGCCAGAAAACTAAATATTCCACCAGTAAACCACATATAAGCGGGTACAGCTTGCAATTGAGAAATACTTGGAAAATTGCTAATAGTAGCCATTGTGGCAACAACTGTGAAAACCGCGCTTAACACCAATGCGGTAGATGTTGCCAGAAGTGCATTATTTAGCAAGATACCCAATCGGGCATTTATACTTCCCTGGATGACAACCATGATTCCTACTGAAAAGGAAAGTAGTAATAAGGATGAATTATTCATGTTTCTGCTATTCTGAATTGATTGGGATGGCGACAGGCCTCATTGGGGAGCCACTGGCACCTCGCAATTTCAGCGATGCCGCGATAAACGCGAATTCATATACCTTTTCCGCAGATATCTCTTCCAAATACATCTGCTCAATGAACATCACCCCTTTTTCAGCCAGCAGAAAAGTATGTACCGGCACCCAATTATCTTCTCGTTCTGGAGGAAATGCTTCAAAACTCAGGTTGTCTGCTCCCAAAAGCATAACGCCCTGATCTTCAACCAACCATTTTACCGCATCAAGACTTATTCCGGGATAGTTATGGAGATAGTGGTCGGCATTTTCATAATGTTGAGCCTGACCAGTCCGTATCAAAACTACATCCCCTTGTACCAATATGGTGCCCTGCTTTCGCAGTGTCTCTTGCAAATCATTGGCTGAAATGCGGTAATTTTCAGGCAGTTTACCTTTATAGGCTTCAACATCAATAAGTACACCTCTTGCAATAATAGGAGGAATGGTCTCAGCACCTGTTTTTTTCCACCCTTTGTCCCCAAGGAATTCTTCCGGAGTATATCCATTCCATATTTTTCCATTGAGCCCAAAATGATTAAGTGCATCAATGTGTGTTCCCATATGGGTGTACATCGAAATGGCATCTCCTGTGTAGCTTACTTTTTGGTTCATTTTCTGACCCAGCCTGTTGGGATTATCCACTATGGTTCCATGCGGAGTATGTGTAAGCCAATACTGATAACCAGGATCGCCCAGAGCATGAAAGCTGGGCATACCTACAAAATACTCTACACTAAGATCATAAGTCTTGCCTGAAGTGATTTGACGTAGGATTTTACTACGTGATTCATCCGTCATCATATTCAAAGTACCTATTTCATCTTCCTGGCCCCATGGACTTTTACCAGCGGCTTCTTGGGGCTGGGCTACAACTGACAGTTGTATCGTAAACAGTAATCCTAATAAAATTTGTACGCTTTTCATGGTTTTAAATATTTTGTTTGTGCAAATATTCAAACCATGCTGACCGATTTCATTAAGGTATCTTAATAAAGCGAATGGCCAGTGTTTTTTTTTCGTATGGCGCTGAGATGTTCGGGCGTAATTCCCAGGTAGGAGGCAATCATGTACTGAGGAATTTGTTGTTCCATTTCCCGGTATCGTGTTACAAAATCAGCATAACGTTCTTCGGCAGTTTTACTCATGGTGTGTATGGTCCGTTCCTGAAGTGCCACATATCCGCTCTGAGTTTTAATTCTAAAAAACCTATCCATCATATGAATTTGATCAAATAGCGCATTCAGCTTATCTCTATGAATCTGCAAAATTATGCTATCAGAAATAGCTTGGATAAAATATGTAGCAGGTTTTTGGGTTAAATAGGCATAGAGGTCATTGATCCACCAGCCTTTTATTCCAAATTGAAGAATATGCTCCTTCGCAGTTTCATCAATATTAAAAAGCTTGAGGCATCCCCCGGCTATAAATCTCATATGGTTGGAATATTCTCCTTTTTGTAGTAAAAACTGTTTTTTCTTTAAAAAAACAGGCTTAAAGGCATCCTTGATTAATACTGTTTCCATGTCATTCAGGGGAACCAGCTCATTAATATTTTGGATCAATAATTCATGCATCGCCAACAATGAATAAAATTCAATCATTATACCATAAGGAATTACCTGATTTTCATAGATATGACAGGTCCTTTGGAGATCTTACCCTCTAAATTATTGATTTTTTATTTGTCTTCATAGACCTTAAAACCAAGCATGGATTGTCCCTGGGGATATAAAAAGTGGAGTCTGGTCTCAGCATAGTTATATTGTATTTATTCAAAGTGGAACAAAAACCTGGATCACTCCTGAAGGAAATTTTCCGGTAAAAGTAGGTGAAGCAATTTTTGATCAAAAAGGAGGGCACATGGTTCATAATTCTTTCGCTTTAGGCTGTTCTACTTTTGCAATACTTAAAATTAATTATCAATCTTAAAAAGTAGAATTATGTCAGAGTTAACACAAGAAGCAAGCGTTCTGGATATGCAAAAAGCAGAGCAGTTTGCCGGTCATCCAGGATTTATCAGCTAATTATTCCGGAGTAATGGTACTATTAGGTCAGGAATTAGGTCTTTACAAGGCAATGCAGGGGTATGGTCCCATTACCCCAACCCAGCTAGCTCAAAAAACAAAAACCTTTGAAAGGTATATTCTGGAGTGGCTGAATAATCAGGCTGCGGGGGGATACATTACCTATCATCCTGAAGATCAGACCTATGAATTACCAGATGAACATGCTCTGGTTTTAGCCCAACCTGATAGCCCCTTTTCTATGGCACCGGCATATTATGTAGTCAGCAGCTTTTGGGAAGATAAGACAAAGTTGATAAATGCTTTCTTATCTGGTGAAGGCATTGGGTGGCATGAACATCACAATCATCTTTTCTTTGGAGTAGAGTCAATATATAAAGCTGGCTATTTAGCTAATTTAAATGATGTTTGGATTCCTTCCCTGGATGGTGTGGAACAAAAATTGAAAAAGGGAGGCCGTGTGGCCGACATAGGCTGTGGACATGGAGCTTCCACTATTTTAATGGCAGAAAAATATCCCCAATCCGAATTTTACGGATTTGATTATCATTTCGAATCTATTGAAGTAGCCAGGCAGAGAGCTGAAGCTAAGGGATTGAAAAATGTATTCTTTAAACAGGAAAATGCCACTGGATATGAACCCGGCAATTTTGACCTGATCTGTTTCTTTGATTGTTTTCATGATTTAGGACACCCTTTGGAAGCTATAAACTATGCCCGTGAAAAATTAGCCCATGCTGGTTCTCTTCTGATTGTGGAACCCAATGCCAGCGATAATACCGAAGATAATTTTAATCCGGTGGGGAGGATGTATTATGCTGCTTCCTCCGCATTGTGTGTACCTCATTCTCATTCAGAGACTGGTGACTTTTGTTTGAGAGCCCAGGTTGGACCGGGCAAAATTAAGCAGATTGTTCATAAATCCGGTTTTGCCAGTTTCAATATCACCCAGCGAAACCCTTTTAATATGGTCATTGAAGTGAAAAGGTAATCCTTTTCTATGATTGATCTTGTTTTTGTTATTGAATGTCTGAGCGAGTTTATTTAAGAAACTTTCAGTTCAGACATTCTAACTTCTATATGATCCGGCAATATATTAATTCAGAAACATCATTTCATTCTGAACTTGATTGTCAATTATTTGACCTTATTCAGAAATTCCTGCTATTAAAATCAACCTAATTTTGACATGATTATTAAACGATGCTAATTATGAAACTCAAAGAAACTTCCTATTCAAGTTATTCCATTAGCCAATTTCAGGGGTTAATTCAGGTTTTAATTGATAAGGTGGGCCATCAAATGTCCCTTTCACATAAAAATCAAAAGGAATTCCGTGCCTTTTCTGATTACCATATGATTACTATGGTGAAAAAGGCAGATAAATGGTCAATATCCATTGAATCTGTTGACCCTGATTCCTGAACCTGCCTCCGGCAAGGATAAAAGCCGGAGTAAGTTATACCGCCAGGACATAGCTCCACTCAAAAAATATAACAAAGCCAAAATTTGTGGAGCTGCCGGGAATCGAACCCGGGTCCAACAAGGAAACCAATATGCTTTCTACATGCTTAGTCTCGCTCAGATTGTCGGGATGTCCATAGGTGCAAAACAAACCCGAAAGACATCCTTATCCGCGATCAATTTCGCTACTGCATCACGGACCTGCAGTAACTAGACCTGAGATTCGACGCCCCATTGTTGACACGACAGGTCAGGATGTCAACGGGACGAGCAACCTTGTTTAGGCTGCTAAGGCGTAATTTTCTTCGCCATTTATAAAGTTGAAGGTTTTATTAAGGGAAATACCAGCAACTCCCTGCATGCTTACACTCGACTTGCTCTTGCTGTCAAAGCCAGTCAGCCCCATATGTCAATGAACTTTGCCTTTGCAAATATTCTACAAAAATACCCTATAAAAAGTTCAGAAAATACATTTTCAGGATATTTAAAAAATATCCTGAAAATGTATTCCAAACTTGAATTCAAAAAGTCAAGTCAGTTAGAAAGGCAATTCATCTTCCGGAGAAGGAGGTTCATTCATATCAAAAGGATAAGGCTCATTCTGAGCCGGGGCTGATGATCCCCCATCCAGATTTTCAATGTTCCAGGCTTTTACATTGGTATACCACTTACCATTAAATTCCCGGCTTTCGATATCTATAAATGCTTTCACCTTCTGACCCGCCTGGAGTGCAAACTGATCGATCTTATCCTGCCATAAGGTGATACATATCTTTTTAGGGAATTGATCTTCTGTTTCCAGAATAAAATCCTGCTTTTTCCATTCTCCATTTCTACCTTTACCTGTCTGTAAATCAAGTATTTGAACAATTTTCCCAGATATATCCATCTTTCTAATTTTTTGAATCACCAAATTAGGCAATTACCTGTAAAAATTAAAAGTTGACTGTGCTTTTTTCTATTGTAATTATTTATACGGTAGTTGATAAATCAAACCAAAATCCAGCCCCCATTGGTAGGTTTTATACTGTAAAACCGACAGGTCAAAATTTTGATTGATTTGATACTGTATTCCAGGTTCCATTTTAAGGGTGAGCCTCTGGTTTACTGGTAAATCTATGCGAAAACCTAAATCCAAAAATGCTGCATCCATGGCTTGACCGAATCCAATTTGATAATTGCCCCCTCCTGAAATGTATGTTTTAACATTGCCGGTTGAAAGCAAATAATTTAATTGCATCTGAACTCCAGCCCGATGGGCCCGAATCATGTCTCTGGTGTTTTCCTGGTCAAAAACAGGTGTCAGCCGCATAACTGATTCCTCCACAGTAGTTACATATTCTTTTACAGAAAGCTGATTATAAAACAAAGGCAATTGAAGGAATTGGTAGGCTAAACCTGCATTAAGGCTTAGTCGGCTATTTAGAGGGATTTCCACACCTAATGTGCTGAAAACGCCTAACCGGCTACCACTTAGAGCAGCCTGCTGCTCTGGCTTAATATCCCAAACATCATTTAATGCTGGTGTTACTATTCCATAAGACCAAACTGGCATGGCATTTAAATAAATTCTTAAAATGCGTGCCGGTTTAATGATGACCTGGCCGGAATTCAACTGTTTACTTCCGCTTATTTGAGTGATAAAGCCAGGATTAGTAGTTTTAAAGTATGGCTTTATAGGTATAAGTCTGGTATTTGGGCTATTTTTTTTTGAATGATTCAGTAGAACCAGATCTTCGCGAGATGACGGAATTATCAGCCCTACCTCATTTTCCGGTGTTTCAGGATCATCTTTTTTAGAATAAATGCCTGATTGGTTTTGCTGCAAATCACTATCTTCCACCTCTTCCGGAGGTGCCGGATCATGTTGTTCCTTAGCTGGTTCATTGGCTGTTAGGGGTTTTCGAACTTGTTTTACCCCCTCCTGATCATTAACAGGTTCGCGGGAAATCCAGATCCCGAAAGGTAATCCCAGTATCAGCAACAGAAATAAAGCAGCCACCCGATAAGAAGTACTACTGATGGCAGATTGACTCATGCCCTTTTGTAGGTTAGCCCATGCTTCTTTACCAGGGTCAGCCTCAAAATTACTGAACCTTTTTTTAAATTGGTCCTCGAATTCCTGTTCAGACATCTTTCTCATATTTTTTAATTCCTAATCTGGTCAAAGCCCGTTTTAAGATACTTTTGGCCTTAAAAAGCTGTGTTTTGGAAGTATTTTCTGAAATTTTCAGCATTTCACTGATTTCTCTATGGGTATATCCGTCAATCACATATAAATTAAATACCACCCTATAGCCATCAGGTAAGCTTTTGATCAGTTCCAGTAGTTGTTGATTGGACAAATCATCCAGCACCATTGAAAAATCCGAATAATACTCATTAGTTGTATCCAGTTCTTTCATATTATTCCGCTGTTGCTGGTGATAATAGTTAATGGCCGTGCGGATGACTGTTTGACGAACCCACCCAGGCAAAGCCTGCGGATCTTTTAACTTTTTCAAATTTTGAAAAACCTTGATAAAGGCTTCCTGAAAAATATCATCAGCTTCAGCCTCATTGCCAGCATAGCGCAGACAAACTCCCCGCAGGGAAAATTTAAAATGATCGTAAAGCACTCGTTGAGCCTTACGATCTTTTTTCACGCATTTTCTTACAAGATCCTTCCTGCTGTATTCCAAAGAAGTGAAATTTATTCGTGATCAATCCTCATCTGAACACTGGCAGTATCACAGCCAGAAAGATCACAGATAACATAATGGAGACTGTCAATTGCATATGAATATGGTTGATATACCAGCTTACCGCTTTCCCAATAAGCATTTCCATTGTTCGGTCCGTTCAGCAACTGCATCTCCACACTGTCTGGATTACACAATTGATCATTGGCTAATACATCTATCTGATAGGTCTTTACCTGTTCAGTATCTACACTATCCACATAGATGAATTGATCATTTTCCGCCTTTATTTTACATTCAGAAAGAGTTCTTACATTGATGATTAATTGTCCCGTGGCACATTTTTCCGCCGATGTACAAACCTGGTATAAAATCTGAACCTGCCCGTCAAAGCCTGGATCAGGTGTATAATGGATCTTTTGATCTGGCGTAATTGTAGCCTGACCTGCAGAAGGCATCTGAATGATTTTGAGGGGATTGTCAGCATTCATACTGCAGTACTGATCATTGGCTAATACATCTGCCAAAAGTACAGAGTCCTGCCAAACATCCATGGTGGCAGCATCATTTACCACAATTAATTCACATCCGGTAGAATCAGCCGGGTCTTTTATATCCACCTCTACCAAAGCTTTGCTGCAGTAAAGCTGTTCTCCCTGGAAACATACCGAATAAACAAACGAGGTTCTTCCCCTGAAACCATTTTCAGGAATAAAATGGATCTGGTGATCCTTCACCCCTACAAAACCTGTTTCTGGTAAACTGTTGATGGTAAGCGAAGCAGAATCCAGTATATAGTCACAATACCAATCATTGGCCAGCACATCCAGTTTTAGCAGGGACGAATCGGAATAGGAAAAATGAAAGTAATCGTATTTGGCTCCATTAAAATTGGTACAATCATAAGCAGAAGTATCAGAACCCATAAGAATACCTATGGTATCCTGTGTAACTGATTTTTCCCTGACTGAAACATCATATACAAAAAGGTCCCGCCCCGCCACAAATCCGGAATCAGGCTGGTATTTAATTAATCCTCCGGAAAGCAATTCTAACTTTCCACTGGAAGGGTTCTTTATAATTTTAATGGATAAAGGCTGGCTTGATTCAAATTTCGCCCCAATATCTATTAATAGAGGAGCATTGGGAGATGTTACCAGGCTTTTTGAGCTGAAATTGTCTCCGGCTGGCTGTTGTACCTGCAGGACCTGATCTTCATCATAAACATCACAGGAAAGGAACAAACATCCGGATAACAGGGACAGGATAATTAGTTTAGTCAATCTGTACATGAGTAATAATAATTTATGTTCATGGTTAGGACAGCCTAAACTAAAAAAGCGTTGCCTGAGGTATACAAAAAAATTATCTGATCACCACATTACCTAACAAACGGGCCAGTTCCATTTCTGATTTTTTCAATTCGGTATGGACCTTCATAAAATGTATCTGCTCTTCCTGATTTTCCTGATTCGACATTTCCTTTAAATTCTGTTCGATCAACTTTCTGACCACCCTGAACTTAAGCCGGACAATGTTGGTAAATACCACATTTTTCAAATTATCGGCTTCGCGGGGCACATAGATGTTGTATTTTTCCAGCCAATTCTGACTTAGTTCATACTTATCCGTTACAAGATCAATTACTGCGGCTTTTATTTCCTCTGATCCGTTCTTGATCAAAAATTCGGCATCTATGACTTGCCCCTGAGCCAGGTGTTCTTTAAAAATGGTAAGGATCCGGCTATATACAGGATGGTTGAATTCAATTTCTTCCAGTTCATCCAGCAGGTAGCGGTAAAGGTGGTATTCTTCTTCTATCTGATTAAGTCCATAATTGATCAACAACCTGATACTTTCTTTCTCCTGAAGAGAAATGATCTTATCAGTATCAAGAACTGCTGACTTTTCAGGTTTTTCATCGACTGATGGCAAAACCACATCCTCCTGTTGGTTTGATCTTCGTTTTTCCTGGTTTTGCCGGATCAGGATCTTATTTTGTTCAGAAAGCAAAACGGATTCGTCCATATCCAGCATCTTACTGGATTCCTGGATGTATACGGATCTTTTAACCGGATCCGGTATCCTGGCGATACTTTCAATGATTTCCTTGATCACCTGGCTTTTCCGAATAGGATCCTGATCAATCTCATCCCGGAACAGGTCCAGCTTAAACCGGATAAAATCTACTGCATGTTCCTGCAAATAAGCCTGAAAAGCGGCAGACCCTACTTTCCGGGAATAACTGTCCGGATCTTCTCCCTGGGGAAATGCCACTGCCTTCACATTCAATCCGTTATGCAGGATCATATCAATACCTCTGAGAGAGGCTTTTATACCGGCTTTATCTCCATCAAACAATACCGTCACATTCTCGGTCATACGGCCTATCAGTTTGATTTGCTCATCTGTGAGCGAAGTACCGGATGAAGCCACCACATGTTCCACCCCGCATAAATGCAAGGAGATTACATCAGTATATCCTTCTACCAGATAGCAATTGTTGTGTTGACGTATGGCTTGTTTGGCCTGGTAAGCGCCATAAAGAATCTTACTTTTATGATAAACCTCTGTTTCGGGAGAGTTAAGATATTTCGGCTGAATTTCTGATTTTAATGTACGGGCACCAAAAGCAATTACCTTCCCACTCAAATTATGAATGGGAAATATAACCCTGCCCCGAAAATAGTCGTAAGTTTTACTTTCCTTCTGCCTGATCAAACCAGCTTTTTCCAGCATTTCCCCGGAAAAACCATCCTGGGAGGCTTTCTGATAAAAGGCATCCCACTTTTCCAGGGTGTATCCCAACTCAAACCTCTTGATCACCTGGTGGTTGTAACCCCTTTCTTTAAAATAGGTTAAACCAATAGCCTGGCCATCAGCTGTTTCCCAGAGATTTTTTTTAAAGTATTCATTGGCATAGTTTAAAAGAATAAACAGACTGTCCCTTTCATTGTGCTTTTGAATTTCTTCATCAGTGCTGACTTCCTCCTCAATTTCAATTCCATATTTTTGAGCCAGGTATTTGAGGGCTTCTACATAATTGATACTTTCGTGCTCCATAACAAAGGAAATAGCATCACCTCCTTTACCACATCCGAAACATTTATAAATCCCCTTGGCTGGTGAAACTATGAACGAAGGCGTTTTCTCATCATGGAAAGGACAGCGGGCAATCAGATTCTGACCCCTTTTCTTCAATTGGATAAAATCACCTACCACATCCTGTATATCGGCAATATTGATAATTTCATTTTTGGTATGTTCGCTAATCTTCAACACGTTACCTTGATTTACAATTATTATGAAAAGCCCAGACAAAAATACTACAATTGTGAATCATTATCAGAAGAACAAAAAAATAATCAGAACATTAGCCTGGTCAGGTTGGTTTAACAGGGATTAACAGCTTAAATTGAAATTTTCCCGGCTGCAATCAACTTAATTTGATAAATAATTGTTAAAAAAGCAGCAAATGCAATTAATTTGCATTTTTATTGTTAACTTAAAAGAAAGAAAGCGCGACCATGTCAGTTACCAAAGATAAAGTGATCAATGCCCTTCGTCATGTTCAGGATCCTGATTTAAAAAAAGACCTGGTAACCCTTAATATGATCAAAGATGTAGCCATAGAGGGGAAAAAAGTCAGTTTCACCGTAGTATTGACCACTCCTGCCTGTCCTTTAAAAGAAGTCATAAAAAATGATTGTATCAATGCTGTTCATACCCATTTGGGATCAGACCTGAAGGTAGATGTAAATATCACCTCTGATGTCACCTCTACCCGGTTTGATAATACTCCCATGCTGCCTGGGGTGAGAAACATCATTGCAGTAGCATCCGGCAAAGGTGGGGTGGGTAAATCCACAGTAGCTTCCAACCTGGCTGTAGCATTATCCAAGACTGGAGCCAAAGTAGGATTAATTGACGCAGATATTTTCGGCCCATCAGTTCCCACCATGTTCAATTGTGAAAATGAACAACCTACCATCATGCAGAAAGATGGAAAAAACTTTATTGTTCCTATAGAGCAATACGGGATTAAATTGATTTCGATTGGCTTTCTCACCCCTTCTGACAATGCAGTGGTATGGAGAGGTCCTATGGCCAGCTCCGCCCTTAAACAGTTCATTGGTGATACCGACTGGGGCCAGTTAGACTATTTGCTTATAGACCTGCCTCCAGGCACCAGCGATATTCATCTTACACTGGTGCAAACAGTTCCTGTAACCGGTGCGGTAGTGGTGACAACCCCGCAGAAAGTGGCTTTAGCTGATGCCGCCAAAGGAGTGGCTATGTTCCGTCAGGATCAGATCAATGTGCCAATACTTGGAATAGTAGAAAATATGGCTTATTTCACCCCAGCTGAACTACCTGATAATAAATATTTTATTTTTGGAAAGGAGGGTGGTAAGAGACTGGCTGAAAAATATGAAGTTCCATTATTGGGACAAATTCCTATCGTGGAAAGCATCCGGGAAAGCGGGGACAATGGCTATCCGGCTGTATTAAAAGATGATGTAACAGCCGAGGCATTTAAAGCGCTTGCCCAAAACCTGGCACGCCAGGTAGCTATCAGGAATGCCTCTTTAGATAAAACGCAAAAAGTAGAATTTAATGTCTGATCAAAAAGAAAATAGTTTGGTTCAGGATAATCTTTATAAGAAGGTGGAATTGGCGCTGGACTCCATCAGGCCATATCTTGAAACGGATGGTGGCAATGTAAAACTGCTGGAAATCACCAATCAACTGGAGGTGAAATTGGAATTACTTGGTGCCTGTGGTAATTGCCCTATGTCTACCATGACCCTGAAAGCCGGTGTCGAAGAAGCCATAAAAAGGGCTGTACCTGAGGTAAAATCAGTGGATGCCGTCAATATAACTTCTCCGGATGACCCCAATGCACGTTTACCTGAGAACTTACGCTAGTCAGTTACAAAAAATTTTATATCATTTTAATGAATATATTCGTTTAAGCTTGTAAAAATTATCTGAAGGCAATGGGTTTCTGTAGGTTAACAGGATTAATGATTTTATTTTTTGTAACTGGTTGGTTTCAATTGAAAGGGCAAAATCGATGTGCCACAGAAGAAAGACACCAACTCCTGCAAAAGCAATTTCCCTCCCTGCAAAACCATAAACAATTTGAGCGTTGGCTGGAAGAAAAAAAAGAAGAGCGAATCAATCGTCTGCAGGCCTTTGGTACCAGGGAAGAAGAAACCACCATTATTTTGCCCGTAGTGGTGCATGTAATCCACAATGGAGAACCTTATGGTGAAGGTTCCAATATTACCGATGAACAGATAATTTCCCAAATTGAGGTGCTAAATGCAGATTATGGCAGGTTAAATAAAGATACTATAAATACACCGGAATACTTTAAGCCGGTAGCGGCCAGTCTGGGAATACAATTTGTTTTAGCCAAAAGAGACCCAACTGGTCTACTCACCAACGGAATAGTCAGAAAAGCTGGTTCCCGCACTATCTGGCACTGGTCTAATGATGATGCTGAACTAAAATCCCTGAGTTACTGGCCAGCTGAAGACTATATTAACATCTGGGTTGTCAATGAATTAACCAATAATTACCTGGCTTATGCCACTTACCCTGTTACCAATCTGCAGGGAATTACCGAACCTAACTTTAATCGTTTACTGGATGGTTTAGTAACAGGGTACAAATATTTCGGATCAAAGGATTATGGGAATTTCCCCCTGGAATCTCCTTTTGAATATGGACGTACAATTACCCATGAAATGGGGCATTACCTGGGTTTGCGGCACACATGGGGTGATGGAGGATGTAGTGTAGACGATTATTGTGAAGATACGCCCCAAAGCAGTGAAAACTATAATTCAGAATGTCCCCAGGCCCCGGTAAGCTGTGGCAGCGAGGATATGTTTCAAAATTATATGTATTATACCTCCGATGCCTGTATGAATATTTTTACCAAGTGTCAAAAAGCCAGGATGCTTGCCGTATTGGAAAACAGTCCCCGCCGGAAAAGCCTTTTAACCTCTATGGGCGCTATTCCACCGGCAGGTTTTAATTATGACCTCTCTGCAGCTAGAATCTTGTCTCCCTCTATTATCAGCTGTGAAAATGATCTTTTCCCTCAGATAGAAGTGGTCAATACCGGTCTGGAAGTTATCAATAATTTTATGATCAGTTATCAAATCAGTGGATTCAGTAAAGACACGCTGGAATATAGTGATATCAATTTGGCTAAAGGAGAAACTTTTATCATCAGTTTGCCTCAAGTGAATCTGGGATCGGGCAACTTTGACTTTAATTTCAACATTCTGGAAGTAGAAGGGGATGAAGATTTTGAACTGTCTAATAACAGCCTCAACCTTAGCTTTTCAGTGAATGACTTTGATGATTTCATCCCTTACAAAGAACGTTTTCAAAATGAAGAACTGGATCAACTGCATTGGTCTGTAATCAACCCGAATAAAGATACCACCTGGCAAATTGCTTCTGCTTCAGGCAATGGTTCCGATAATTTATCAGCTTATATTGATAATTTCAATTATACATCTATCGGTACGGAGGACTGGCTAATCAGCCCCAATCTCGACTTTAAATTTGGAACCGCTCCTACGATGTGGTTCAAACTATCCTACGGCTATAGAACTGACAGAAATGATATATTGAAAATACTGGTATCTACTGATTGCGGCAATACTTTTCCTTTTGTAGTGTATGAAAAACTGGGCCAGGAATATTCCAGCCAAAATAGCCAGGAATACTGGGAACCATCTACTCCTCAGGACTGGAAGTTGGAAAAAGTAGACCTGTCTCAGTTTGCCGGAGAAGAAAATGTCAGGGTAGCATTTGTTTCAACCAATGGGAACGGCAATGTACTTTACCTGGATGACATCGAATTCTATTTAGAGGATGGTCCATCACCTGCATTGATAGAGGACAATAGCTTTAAAATATATCCTAATCCCACCTTTAACAATGAATTTAATGTGAGTTTTCATTTACAAGAACGGGATGATGTGTATGTCAATGTATATGACACTTACGGAAAGATTTTATTCAGTCAGCTATTTCCTAACACCCTTAATCAGACTTATCACCTGACCCTGGAAAATTATGCCAAAGGTATTTACATGGTTGAAATCAGGGGAACCAAGGTCAACAGGATTAAAAACATCGTCCTGTATTGATCAAGTCTGCATTTACGTCTCCCGAAGGTTCTTCCATTTATATTTTTTCATATCATAAGATAATGATATGTTCATCGTTATTAGGAATAACAATCTATAATTTTAAATTTGCAAAAGATTTAAATCAGACACTGACCAAGTATTCCAAGTAGCATTTAAATAATGAAAATAAAAGCAAATTCTTTTAAGGATGTCCTGATACATTTGGGCATTATAAGTGGGCTAGGGGTAATATTAATCATTTTGTTCTTTTATGTGTATTTACCTTATACCACCAACCATGGAGAAAGCATTACGCTCCCTGATTTAGAGGGCATACCTTACGAAGAAATCAATGAATTTTTAACCAGCCGGGATCTCCGATATGAGGTTCGGGCAGATTCCGGCTATTCTGACCAATATCCCCCTTTAGCTGTGCTGGATCAGCATCCGGATGCTGGCTCTCAGGTGAAGGAAAATCGAAAGATCTACCTTACCTTAAATGCACAACAGCCACCTTTGGTAGAAATGCCGAAACTGGTGGAAGGATCTATGAAAAACGCAGAAACCACTCTGAAAAATATTGGCCTGGAAGTGGGAGAGCTTAAATATGAACCAAATCTGTTTGAAAATGTGGTTCTGGATCAGCTTTATAAAGGCAATTCTGTAGAAGCCGGCACCCAAATTCCCAAAGGATCGGCCATAGACCTGGTAATTGGCGACGGGTTAGGTAAACAGGTATTTGAAATGCCCGATCTGGTTGGAAGGGAGTTTGATGAAGCTGAGGTTTATATTGCCGGGGTAAGACTGGAAGTTGGAAGTATATTAAATGAAGAAGCAGAGGATGAGTTTACCGGCATTATCATGAAACAGATCCCTGAAGCCGGAAGTAATGTAAGAAGCGGAGAACTGGTGGATCTTTGGGTAGGAAACCTGCCTCGCTATGACAGCCTGAATACAGAGGAAGAAGAAATGCCTCAACCTCAGTTGTAGATTTAATAAACTAAAATGCTAAAATCACGGATTGCTGCTTTATTTGTTACTTTGATCCTGATTGCTCAATCCGGTTGGGCCCAGATTGAATTTGTGCCAATCCCCACTACTGAACAAGACAAAGCCAGCAATCAACGGGTTAAGCAAGGTCACAATGCCGCCCTGGAACTTCCTTTCTGGGATGATTTTTCCACGGCAGACCAGGTACCTGATACATCAAAATGGCTGAATTCAGCTTCAGTAACTATAAGTAATTCAGCTGCTCTAAATCCTCCGACCATCAATGTGGCTTTATTTGATGGATTCAATGCCTGGGGCAAGCCCTATTCCAATAAAGACGAAAACGGGTTAGCTGATACCTTAATTTCGCAAATACTGGATCTTTCTGGACTTACTGATCAGCAAAAACAAACTACATTCTTAAGTTTCTATTGGCAGGCCCAGGGGTTGGGAGATCAACCCAATCCTGGAGATTCCATCAGGTTGCAATTCAAATCCAATAAGAATAAGTGGTATACCTTTTGGAAACAAACCGGGGCTACCGTCAATCCGGCTCAATTCAGACATGTTTTACCTATTCGGATAGAAAATCTTAACTTCGAACAGGATGAAACTTTCTTTTTTGATGCTTTTCAATTTAGGTTTCAAGCCTTTGGCAACCTGTCTGGAGGATTTGACCATTGGATGATCGATTATATATACCTTAACCATAGCCGTAGTTTTCAGGACACTGTTTACTTTGATCGTGCTTTAACCACAGCTCCCAGCAGTTTATTTAAACCCTTTACCAGTATTCCCAAAGAAGCCTTTTTTAACCTTGAGCCAGATCAACTGGGTAGTCCCGCAGCAGGATTTTACAATTTAAGTAACGAAGGGTTGCAGGCCCTGGATTTTTCCTTGATTATACGGGAAAACCTCACGAAAAAACCCATTGATACAGTAAACTATGAAACAGTTTTAAGTCCTTTACCCGGTGCTTTTGAAAGAAGAAAGCTGAATGCTAATCAAATGAATCCCGGGAAATATGATCAATTTAAAGACTCTGCCAGTTTTGAGCTTGAATCACTGTTTTATTTAAAAACCAATGACACCATTGTTACCAATAGAAATTACAGGGTAAATGATACAGTAAAATCAGTGACTAAAATAGCCAATTATTATGCCTATGATGATGGATCAGCTGAAATAGGAGCCGGAATCAGTAAAAGAGGGGCTCAATTGGCTTACAGGTATATTCTGAATCAGCCCGATACCATCACCCATATTGACATTTATTTCCCGGCTTTCCTGAACACCCAGGCTGCCACTACCATCAAGCTTTTTGTCTGGAAAAGGCTTGATGGGCAAAATAGTTCAATCCTGCACCAGGAAACCTTTCCCCTGCAACTGTCTGATCAAATCAACGAATTAAAAAGGTATACCCTAAGCAGAAATATCGTTATTGAAGACACTTGTTATATTGGCTACGAACAAAATATTGATGAGCTTTTACCGGTCGGTTTTGACCGAAATACGAATTCCAGCAATCAAATATTTTTTAACCGATCGGCTCAGGGAGCCTGGGAGGTTTATGATGAAGAAACTACCGGAAGTTTGATGCTGAGGCCTATCTTTTCCGAAGCAATCGTTACGGGTATTGATCCAGATGATGCTCCGTTTGAAGAGGTTAAATTAAAATTATATCCCAATCCTACCCGCAGCCATGTGAATATTGATGGGCCATTTCAGGAGGTATTGGTTTTTGATATACGGGGAAATCTGCTGCATCAAACTTCACAAAACCAGATTACACTTTCCGGATGGCCGGCCGGCATTTATTTGTTTAAGGTGAAAACCAAAAAACAAATACTTACCCATCGAATCCTGCTCTTGGAATAAGGCAAAAGTGTTTAAACTTTCTGCCTCAGCCTGTAGTTCCTCCTTTAGATCAAATTTATTGACATTTTAGCTATGAGGCCTTATCTAATTTCAATTTTATTGCTGGTTGGTGCTTTTACTATTTCTGCCCAACCTGTTGATTTAACCAGCTTCAATCAAAGCCGATTAGATATTAATCAATGGGGTATGATTACCCTGGGAGGCTGGGCTTTAGGGAATATTGGGATCAATGCTTTATTAATTTCAGGTGCTTCAGGTAGTCAGAAATACTTCTATCAAGGGAATGCCTACTGGAATCTGGCAAATCTGGCTTTGGCTGGTTTTGGACTATACAACTCCCTTTCAGCCGACCCGGAAAGTTTCAATGTATTTGAGACCATTAAACAGCATTATAATATACAAAAGATCTTGCTGATCAATGCCGGTCTGGATGTTGCTTATATTACAGGTGGTTTCTATCTGAAAGAAAGGGCTGACAATTCGTCTTCAAACCAGGACAGATTAAAGGGATATGGCCGGGCTTTGATGTTGCAGGGAAGTTTTTTACTGGTGTTTGACCTGGCCCTGTATTTTATTCATTCCAATCAAACTTCATGGTTGAGAAATATAGTTATGAATTCACATGGCATTGGTATGAGGTGGGAATTCTAAAAAACAAAGACTTTAAATGTTAATAAATGAAAATAGGTAAGGCAAAAGCTATTATATCCCTTGCCTTACGCTTATATTTTCAGGCTACCGGTTCCTACCGGTTCATTCTATCTGCTAACAACAATCCTTCATAGGCATTAACAATACCTCCGGTTTTACAGAGTTTTTTAAACCTGGTTTTTTTGCCCTCAATACCTCCTTCTCCTGGTGAATAAACCTTGAGACGTTTGTAATTGGTTGTAGATTTCAGTAAAATTTCTTTTAGTTCTACTGCAGTCAGATCAGGATAATAAGACCAGATCAAAGCTGCTACACCGGAAACCACAGGACTGGAAAAACTGGTACCACTTCCAAGGTCATATTTGTTTTCAGGATAAAGAGAGATAATATCCACACCCGGAGCAAACAGATCCACATTTTGTCTGCCATAGTTGGAAAAACCTCCTACAAAATTCTCGTCTATACGTTTATCAATTGCCCCTACATTGATCCAGGTTTCAACGATGGAATTATCATTGAGAAGATCAGTTGGATAACTATTAACATCATCAATATTTTCCGCATCATTTCCAGCTGCATGCACCAACAGCACATTGTTAGCTTCGGCATATTTTATAGCTTCATCTACCATGTGTTTTTCAGGGGAAAAATCCTTGCCAAAACTCATATTAATGATATTGGCACCATTATCTACTGCATAGCGAATCGAAAGGGCCACATCCTTATCATATTCATCACCCTGAGGTACAGTCCTCAGCACCATGATCTCTATATTTTCAGCTATGCCATCTATCCCTAATTCATTATCACGAACGGCTCCGATAATACCCGCTACAAAAGTGCCATGATCAGCCTCCGGTCCTTTTACATCATTATTGCCGTAATATTTTTGCTTGATAGAAGTGTGATCATCATTAATTATTTCACGAGCTTCCAGTTCAAGGTTCAAATGTTTTTCCAGGTAATCATTGGTATGGGCTTTCATATCTTCCAGAAGATCCCAGGTAAATTCATTTTGATATAAATATAAAAGGTACCTTTTGGCGCTCAGCACTTCTTTATTATCGGATTCCACAGATAACAAATTTTGAAGATTAACTTCGCCAATATCTGTAGCAGATTTTAGGATTTCTTCCGCGATTTTCAACCTTTCCTCAAACATGGCTAAATTCTCCTGTTCCTCCTGATATTTCTTCACTTCCTGTTCATAACGTTTCTTTACCTTCAGATAGGTTTTGTATTGATCTTTCTGAGCAGCAGATACTTCAGAAATATGTGCTACATTTTCAAATTGAGGTTTTAATTTTCGCAGAATTCTGACAAATTCCAGGTTTTCATAGGAAATATTTTGTCCCTTCCGGTTTCCCAGAAAGTTCCAGCCATGAATATCATCAACATAACCATTTTTGTCATCATCCAATCCATTGTCAGGAACTTCATCTTTATTGATCCAGATTTTCCCTTGCAGGTCTTCATGCTGCACATCTACTCCTCCATCAATAACAGCCACAATGATCTTCTTTTGGGGTTTGCGATTTTTCAGGATTTCCTGGTAAGCTCTATCCACACTAGCGCCCTGAATTTCATTCATTTCAGGATCCATATTATACCAATTTAGTTGGCTCTGATTCAGGGAATCAATCGAAGTCCCTGAACTGTTATTTTTATCTGAATGAGCATAAATGTTATAAATCTGAGTTAATAGCAATGCCAGTACCAATAAAACACCGGCTAATTGGGGTCTTAGTTTATTTTTCATTTTTAACCTTTTAGTAAACCTCTAATGCAAATGCAAAATTGTTGCCAAAGCAGCAATTTTCAACAAAAATAAAGAGGTAAATTGAATTTTCCTATATTAAAACCTGTAGGTTTTAATTATTAATAAAATTATCAGCCTAAAATGTTAATAATCTGTTAATTAAGCTTATTGTCTATTTAGGGTGTTAGTAATAAGCTAAAGCGGATTATGGTCACTTTACAACCTTTAAAACAGGAACATCAAATAAACAATGACAGATGAAATTAAGTCCAATCAATCCCGGTCTATACTTTATTTGGTTCAGCTACAGGAATTTCCCGTTGATTTCCTTCAAAATCCACAATTATTACCTTTACTGCCTCCGAAGGTACTTCAAGGCTTCGACTTGATTGCGACAAATAGGAACTGCAATAATGAAATTCTTTCTTGTATATATTTCCGGAAGATAATTCTATCAACGCATAAGCGTCTTGTTTTTTCAACTTCACTCTTTGTTTGGAATAATGAGCCGGTTGATAAAACCTGATCTTGTCTTTATTACTGGATACAAGTAAAACAGGGCCCTGATCGACTGTAGTCATTTCCACCAGGGCTTTAGCATCTGAATGGATATTAACTCCGCTTTCATTAACATTTACATAGTTAAAATCTCCCTTTCCATTACCTTTTAACAGGGCTCCGTTAAAGGCATCCTGCCAGCCATATATCAATTCTTCAGCAAAGGAATTTCCAACGGCCAGAATATCCAGGTAACCATCTCCATCAAAATCCCGGCTGATCATGCCAAAAACAGGAGCCATCTGCATTTCTTTAGGTAAATTCCTGAGTTGAAATTGATTATCTCCTTTATTTTCCAGATAACTGGTAGCCAAATTAGTAGCTGTCAGCTTTTGAGCAGCTAAAAGTTTTTGCTCCTCAAATATCTGATCTATTGTTGAATTGGCATAGGAGGCATAATTGGAAAAAAATGCCCGGTATTTGTTCAATTGATCAATTAAGGCATCCCTTGGCGCTTCCGGGTATTCTTTACCCTGGATATAATAAGTAATTATGGCATCCTGATTACCATTATCGTCAAAATCATGTACATAAACAGAAACAGGCTGGGTTGGGCTGGGCTTATATTTGTTATTCAAACCAAAATTTCCTAATACATAATCCACATCGCCATCCTGATCAAAATCATCACCGATAATACTGTTCCACCATCCTGCGGAATTAGGTAAATGCACCTGCGAGTTAATATTTACCAATTTTCCTTGCTGATTTTCAAAAAATGTAATGGGCATCCACTCTCCCACCACGATCAAATCCATCCAGTTATCATTATTAAAATCAGTCCATAAACCGGCATTTACAATACCTAAATTCTCCAAACCAGGTGCTTTCTCCTGGATCACATTCCTGAATTTACCGGCATTGTTCTCCAGTAAAAGGCTAGGTTGCGCATTAGGATAGGCTTTTGAGTCCACTTTCCCACCGACAAAAAGATCCAGATCACCGTCCTGATCATAGTCTGCGGCGTTGACACAGGAACCACTGATCCTGCTTTCAGGTAAGTTTTCCGATTTTGAAAAGTTACCATGTCCATCATTCAAATATACCCTGTCCTGCATAGCTTCATGGGAAGCATAAAATTCTGTACTTCCGCTAACAACGTAAATATCAAGATCCTGATCCTGGTCCAGGTCAGCCAGCAGAATACCCATATCTTCACTAATAATATCATGTTCAAAAGCCTTTGACTCAAAACTGCCATCATGATGTTGGATAAAAATTTTGGCCGGCTTTCTTACAGAACCTGCGATAAAAAGATCTTCCAAGCCATCACCATTAAGATCTCCAACAGCCAGTCCGGGGCCGCTCTGGGAATACTTTCTGGGAATCAGCGGTTGTTGCTTAAAATCAATAAACTCTGTTTCATCGTGCTGATATTCAAGCCCTTCCAGACTGGTGGCTGTCAGCAGTGGCTGACCGGTTTTGACTGGTTCAAAATCAACATTCTCCTGAGGCCTATTAGCATCAGCATAATTCACAGTCAGGAGTTGATTAGCCGGAATGTTCATCAAAAGCTGATATTTTCCGTCAGGCCAGAAAACTTCCAGGCTGTCAATTGCCTGATGGCTTCCCAAACCAAAATGAACTATAGGCTCCACCACGGATTTATATCCCCGGTACACCGAATGATCATGATATAACTGTTGCCCGTCCATTTGGAGCATTAATTTGGCTCCTACAGCTAAATAATTATTTTTAGGTCCTTTTAAATCAATCCTTAGGTAATTTTTAGTAGAATCCCCTGCTGCAGGATCTAAATTATTTTTAAAAAAGAAAGCCTGGTCATCAATATTATTTACTACCAGATCAAGATCACCATCTTTATCAAAATCAGCAAATGCAGCTCCATTAGAAAAGGAAGGTATCTTAAGTCCCCAGGGTTCTGTGACATCTTTGAATGAAAGATCACCCTGGTTTTTATACATAAAATTGGAAATCTTTACTGCCTGTAACTGTTCAATCAATTCTTTCCGTTGCTCTACATTCAAATTCCCGCCCGAAAAGGGAGAATTAATGTTTTGGTACATAATATAATCGAGGTCTGTGACATCTTTCCTATATCCATTGGTTATCCACAGGTCCTTTAACCCATCATGATCATAATCGGCAAATAAAGGAGCCCAGCTCCAGTCAGTATTGCTTATTCCAGCCATTTGACCGATTTCACTATAAATGGCATCACCATTTTCATCAAAACCCATATGAAGCTGGAGGGTATTTCTTATATACTGGGGTTCATATCCCATTTCCAGGTTTAGCATAAACCTGTCATAATTCATGGGGCCAAGCATGGTTTTCTGGCGGTAATTATCCGGGGGTAACATATCCAATACAACGATATCCGGTAATCCGTCATTATTAAAATCATTCACATCGGTACCCATGCCATTATGGGTCTGATGGCGGGTATATTGAGGGGCTTTATTGGTAAAAGTACCATCCTGATTATTGATCCATACCAGGTCATTGGTAAGAAAATCATTGGCAATATATAAATCAGACCAACCATCCAGATTCAGGTCAGCAACTGCTATTCCTAGTCCATGTCCTTCAATTAAAATTCCAGCCTCCCGGGTGTAATTTTCGAATACGGGATGACCATCCGGACCAATTCCTGTATTTCTGTAAAAACGATCGTTACTTTCGGCAGAACCATCATCAATTTTTGGTCGGGCTACATTTTGAGAATAAGATCCCTGGTGATTGGTCAGTACGTAAAGATCCAGGTCATCATCTTTATCATAATCGAAGAAAACACCCTGGGTGGAGTATCCCATATCTGCGATGCGGTAAGCATCTGCTTTTTCAGTAAAAGTCAGATCACCATTGTTAATGAAAAGCATGTTTTTACCTTTCTCTGTTCCATAAATGTCGGCGGCACTGACGTATATATCTAGAAAGCCATCACTATTAATATCTACCACTGAAACTCCTGTACACCATCTGTCAAATTGTGCAATTCCTGATGAAGCTGTAATATCTTGAAATGACAAATTGCCCTGATTGATATATATTTTATTGTCTACCATATTACCTGCGAAAAACACATCGGGAAGTTCATCATTATTAAAATCCCCCACAGCCACGCCACCTCCATTATATAAGTAGGTGTATTCAGCTACATTATAGGAATCTTTTACCGTAATGATATTGGCAAAGTCAATCCCGGTTTGATCAGACGGCAATAAGGTAAATAAAGCCTCATTTTTTTCAGTTCCACAACTCAATGTGAGCAACAGCACAGAAAATGCCGTTAAATTAGTAAATTTATACAATGATTTTCTAAGAAATAAAAGCATAGGTTATCAAATGTTTAGATGTCCCAAGGAGGATGCCGAACTTAATTCAGCTTAACGCCAAATTTAGTTAATGAATATATTTATTTTGCTTTTTTAAATTTTTATTTGAAATATTTCTATTAGAATTGATATCTCTGCAAAAAAGTTCCTGTGAAATTATTAATTATTGGAACTAATTTTTTATAGTTTAACGAGAGGGCAAAAATGGTAAAAACCGGATTTTAACCCGGTTTTTGACAAAGAAATTATCTGATTAATACATGTCATCCATAGAGGGAGCAGCCGGGGCTTTTTTCTTTTCAGGAATCTCCGAAATTACACAGTCAGTGGTCAGTAACATCCCGGCAGCGGAAGCAGCATTTTCCAAAGCCACCCGGGTAACTTTAGTAGGATCTATCACTCCTTCTGAAATAAGATTTATAAATTTATCCGTAGCAGCATTGTAGCCAAAATCATCTTTTCCCGCCAATACTTTATTAACTATTACCGAACCATCTACTCCAGCATTATTAGCAATCTGTCTCAGAGGAGCTTCCAGTGCTTTCTTCAAAATAGAAAGTCCGATTTTTTGATCTTCATTATAAACTTCCAGCTCTTTCAGTACACTCAACGCCCTAATATAGGCCACCCCACCACCTGCTACAATACCTTCTTCTACAGCCGCTCTTGTGGCAGCCAGGGCATCTTCCACCCTATCTTTTCTTTCTTTCATCTCTACTTCTGAAGCAGCTCCAACATATAATACTGCCACGCCACCTGACAATTTGGCCATTCTTTCCTGTAGTTTTTCTTTGTCATAATCAGAGGTAGTATTTTCAATTTGAGCTTTAATCTGCTTTACTCTGCCATTAATTGATTCCTTTTGACCTGCACCATTGATAATAGTGGTATTATCTTTATCAATACTCACCTTTTCCGCTTGTCCCAACATACTTAAATCAGCATTTTCCAACTTAAACCCCTGCTCTTCTGAAATCACTTTACCATTGGTTAATATGGCTAAATCCTCCAGCATAGCTTTTCTGCGATCACCAAAACCGGGAGCTTTCACTGCGGCCACTTTTAAGTTTCCTCTTAATTTATTGACCACCAGGGTGGCTAATGCTTCGCCATCAATATCTTCTGCAATGATCAATAAGGGTTTTCCGGTTTGGGCAGCTTTCTCCAAAACCGGCAGCAGATCTTTCATGGCCGAAATTTTTTTGTCATGGATCAATATGTATGGATGATCCAGTTCTGCCTCCATGTTTTTGGCATCAGTGACAAAATAAGGCGATAGATATCCCCGGTCAAATTGCATACCTTCCACTACTTCTACATAAGTATCCATACCTTTCGCTTCTTCAATGGTAATTACACCATCTTTACCCACTTTGTCCATAGCCTCTGCAATTAGTTTTCCGATAGCATCATCGTTGTTAGCTGAAATACGGGCTACCTGCTCAATCTTTTTATGGTCGTCACCTATTGTTTGGGAAAGCTTAGCCAACTCTTTTACCACAGCCTGAACTCCTTTGTCAATGCCTCTTTTCAAATCCATGGCATTTGCCCCGGAAGCAAGGCTTTTCAATCCGGCTGCAAAAAGTGACTGCGCCAATACTGTGGCAGTAGTAGTGCCGTCACCAGCAACTTTAGCAGTTTTGGATGCCACTTCCTTCACCATTTGAGCACCCATATTGGCAATAGGGTTCCTGAGGCTGATTTCCTTGGCCACAGTCACACCGTCTTTTGTAATTCTGGGAGCGCCGTAACTTTTAGCCAGGATCACATTTCTGCCCTTAGGGCCTAACGTAACCTTCACAGCATTCGCTAATTGGTCTACCCCGATTTTAAGGGCTGCCCTTGATTCTAAATTAAAAATAATATCCTTTGCCATTGTTTTTTACAATTAAATGTTAAATGATTGCATAAATGTCAGATTCTCTCATGATCAAAAAATCCTTACCTTCAATATTGATTTCAGTACCTGCATATTTGCCATATAAAACCTGATCACCTTGTTTTACTGTCATTGTTTCATCTTTGGTACCTTTTCCCACTGCTACTACAGTTCCTTTGAGTGGTTTTTCTTTTGCTGTATCAGGAATGATAATTCCGGAAGCGGTTTTTTCTTCTGCTGAAGCAGGTTCAATCAGAACCCTGTCAGCCAATGGTTGAATTTTAATGTTTCCCATGGTTTTGATAATTTTTTATGACATAATTACATATTGAGAGGCTTGCGTCGAATTAAGTGCCAGATTTTTTTGATGTGAAAGTCGGGACATTTTGGCAGTTCAGTAAAAGCCTGAACAACATCTTTCCCAATAACCAAAGATAATCAAATTCAGAGTGAATGTAAGATTATGTCTGATATTTAAATATACCTATTCTAACAATAGCTATAATAAAAATTTCTGAATCAGAAAGTTAACCGGACTTGATGTTATTTACTCTTATGTGGGCAACAAATTATATTAAAGCAAAACGGGTAATATACCTATTGCCTTGTTATGAATAAGCCATTTATTAATGTACTGCCGGTTTAACCTAACATGTTCCAGAATGGGAAAAATAATTGCCCCACCTTAATTGATTAATTTTATCATAATCAATGCTATGTATTATGAAACCAAAATTTACTCGAATAATAATTATTGCTCACCTGCTGACATTCGCTTTTTTCTGCTCAACATTTGCAGAAAAATCAAAAGACTGTACAGATCACTGCTTTCAAACTGAAGTAATGGAGGTAGTGCAGGAAGATAACTGTAAGGTGATAGAATTGAAAGTAACAACTAATGGAAATTGTGCCCATGCCTTATCCCATTTCACCGTAGAGATCCCCTGCGGTAAGGTAGTTTCAGTTTACAATTCTGAGGGTTGGGATACTGAATCCAATTCAAAAGATCCCACCAGTGAATTATATGGATTTAAGGTGGATAATATTAAGGACTTTGGTGAACTTGATCAGGTGGAATCATTTACGGTCAAATTTAAAGTTTGTGAGGATGAACAAGATTGCTTCGAGACCTTTACAGATGATTGCTTCAGCACTACCGTAGCCTATAAAGCCAGCACCTGCGTTTTTTATGAAAATATAGAACAAACTTGCAAAGAACCATTGACGGCATCTCTCAATGTTTCTCCGGTAACATGCTACGGTGGTATGGATGGTCAGGCATCCATAGTTATTTCGAGTGGAAATCCACCGTATCAGGTACAATGGTCAAATGGCAATGATAAGCTCAGTCAGGATCAATTAAAAGCAGGCATATATGCAGTAACAATTACAGACAGTTTTGATCAGACACTGGCTTTAGAAACAGTTATCACCGAACCAACGCCATTAAACATAAAAGGATCAGTGGCACCAACAGCTTGTGAAAGTAATTCCGGCAGCATATCACTGGAAATAACAGGAGGAGTGGAACCTTATCAAGTTACCTGGGAAAATGGCAGTAACATGTCTCATCAGGAACAATTAGAGGCTGGAAGCTATCAGGTTATTGTGAATGATCAGAATTTCTGTAATCAAAGTAAAACTTTTGAGGTGACAGAAGATTGTGGAAACAAATTAGCAGCCACCATTGAGCCTTTTCCGGTAAGTTGTTACGGAGGTCAGGATGGACAGGCCAAAGTGCTCATAACCAGTGGAAATCCCCCCTATACCTATCAATGGTCCACCAATGAAACAAGTTCCGCTATTGAACAATTGTCCGCCGGAAATTATTCAGTCCTAATTACAGATGCCCTTGGATTAACATTAGATCTGTCGGTACAGATCGACCAGCCATTACCCCTAAATGTTCAGGCCAACCTACAAAAAACCAGCTGTAATGATGCTACCGGAAAAATTGATTTGTCTACCACTGGCGGAACTGCCCCATACACCTATTTATGGTCTAATCAGGAAACAACTTCTTCCATTTCAAATTTAGCTTTAGGAAATTATCAGGTCCTGGTTACTGACAGCAAAGGATGCAGTGTAAATAAATCATATTATATTCATAGCTTACCAGCCTTTACCATATCATCCAGTATAACAGCTACCAGCTGTACCAATCCTGATGGAAGTATTGACATTACATTATTGGGTGGCCTGGAACCCTTCTCATTTAAATGGTCTAATGGAGCCACTACAGAAGATCTAACAGGTTTAGCCGAAGGTGGCTATTCAGTACAAATAACTGATTCCAACGGGTGTGAATTAACCAAATATTTTTATGTTTATACCAACAATAATCATTTCTCAGCCAATTTATACCCCTCTCCCACCAGCTGTTTGGATGATCAATCCGGAAGTATCATAACTGAGGTTACAGGAGGTACATTACCTTATAAATATGAATGGTCTAATGGAGCTACCACTAAAGATCTGGAACAATTAGGGGCAGGCAATTATTCGCTCAAAATCACAGATTTAAAAGGTTGTACCAAAGAGCTTTCTGCTGAAGTTAAGCAGGATAAAATTCAGTTTATCGGTACAAAAACCAAACCTGTTTGTGCTGGAAGCGCTACAGGGTCCATTTCTCTTACTATTCTAAGTGGAACAGCACCTTTCACCTATTCCTGGAATACCGGAGAAAATACCAGTCAGATTGAGCAACTCTCTTCGGGAGTCTATACTGTCACTGTGACAGATGCTACCGGTTGCAGCAATTCATCCTCTTATTATCTTTCTGAACCACCAGCACTTAATATTACAGCAGAAGTGGTAAATGAAAATAATGGCAATACTGATGGCGCTATCGACCTGACAGTTATTGGAGGTCAGCCTGATTATACATTCTTATGGTCTCATGGGGCAGTAACTGAAGATCTTTCCGGTTTATCAGCAGGAATATATAAGGTAGTGGTGAATGATGTCAATGGCTGTTCAATTGAAGGTGAGTTTGCTGTGGAAGGATTAATGGATACACTGTTGCATGAATGCCTGATCATGACTCCGAACGTTGATCCGGATTGTGGATCTGCCGAAAATACCTTATCGGCAGAATCAATTGAATTTACCACCTACTCCTGGTCAGTTTCATCTACAGATGGTAACTGGCAAATAACAGATGGTCAAAATGCTAATCAGATAACTTATTCGGCTGGAACTGAAAATTCACAAGCGACTTTTACCTTAGTGGTAACTGATGCGGCGGGCAATCAGCATCAATGTAAGCTGTCTCTAAATGCATGTACAAACAATCCGGATAATTCAGATGATGGTTTAGCTGATAACAGTGATAATACAAATGGTGATAATACAGATGATTCATCCACGGAAGACGGAACCTCTACTGATGATAACAGCGATGGAACTGATAATAGTGATTCAACCAATGACCCAAATCCGGATGATGGATCAACCGATTTGCCATCTGATGGAACTGAAGGTGACTCCAATCAGGAAGATCCAATAGTTGATGAACCTGTAGATAATACGGAAGAAGAAAATAGTGGCAATGATTCAGCCGATGATGAAATTGATGAAGGTACTGATCAGGCGGATTCAGAAGATGAAACCATTGGAGAAGGACCTGATAATGATGAAGAAGATACTACAGACAATTCAGGCGGTTCTGAGGAAACGGGAGAACAGGATGAAAATACATCTGATAACCCTGAACAGGAAGAAGAGGCCAACATTCATGACAATGATTGTTCAGATGATTATACTACCAGTTTAATTAAAGTGAGTTCAGAAGGATCTTGTATGACCTATGAATTCAGTGTAATAAAGTCTGCCACCGTCGTTTACGACCTTTCTCATATTAGTTTTGAGGTAAAATCAGGTGATATCATCAGTGTAACTAATTCAGAAGGATATCCGGTAGAGATAGGCAATACTGATCCTAAAACGCAAATTTCCGGGTTTAAAGTTGATGAAGTAAAGGATTTTGATCAGGAATTGATCATTGTAGCAACAATTTGCCACCAGGCAGAAAACTATTGCTGGAACCCGGTAATTGCCTATAAATCCGGCAGCTGTATATCTTATGAAACTTTGGAAATTCCCTGCCAGAACCTTACCCAATTAGTGGATGAAGATCAGTTGGAAATATCAACCTATCCTAATCCGGCCGCTGGTGATTTTAGCATCACTTTTAATCCTGTGGCAGATCAGAATATAGTTGTAGAGCTATTCAACCAGGAAGGTCATAAGATCAGGACCTTGTATGCAGGATTTGTGACCAAAGATAGTACAAAGTCAATTGAGGTATCAACCGACGATTTACCCAATGGTACTTACATTTATAAAATCACCGGTCAAGCCGGTGTTATTACAGGGAAAATTTTATTGGCCCGTTAACTTTATCTTTAAATTACACTTCTAAATTTTGGACTTCCTGGTCTTTTTAAGATCAGGAAGTTTTTTATTGAGTCAATCAGTAAATTGGTAGAGAAAATCCTTCAATTGGTTGAAAATAATTGAAGCAGGTTAGTTTTTTTTGTAACTTTTGACCTTAAATACACCTGCATGTACAGATTGTTTCAAAAAGATCTGACCATTTTTATTCATACAGTATTTTGGATTGGTTATTTCTCACTGGTTAGTTTTGTATTATCAAGCCGTTCAGATATTGATGATGCCATGATCAGAGGGCTTATCTATACCATACCACACATCATTTTTGCCTATCTGATTACTGAAATTCTGGTTGAAAAATATTTTAATCAGAAAAAATATGTATTATTTTTTGTTTTCCTGATTCTGCTATCCTTTATAATTCAGCAGATCATCGCCCGTCTGGATTATGAAGTATTGGTTGCTGGTCGCCCCTGGGCTCATCGTATCAGGATGACTTTTATTCACACTATATCACTAATATTGACCATTTTTATACTTTCAATTAGTCTGGCTTATAAAACCACCCGGATTGCTATCAAAAAAGAAAAGGAGACGAATCTTTTAAAAAGTGAAAATCTGGAGAATGAATTAAAATTTTTAAAATCTCAGATCAATCCCCATTTCTTATTTAATGTATTACATAATATTTACACACTCAGTTATTTAAAGTCTGATGCTGCCCCTGAAATGATTTTAAAGCTATCTGATATGCTGAGATATGTTACTTACGATGGCAATCAAAACCAGGTGCCTTTGCAAAAAGAAATAGATTACATCAAAAACTATATTGACCTGCAAAAACTAAAGGATGACCAGCAAAACATAAAATTGGAGATACCTGAAGGTTTACATGAAAAAAAAATTGCTCCCATGCTGTTGATTCCCTTGATAGAAAACAGCTTTAAACACAGTAAGATAGAAGATAAAAAGTCCGGATGGATCAAAATCTGTATTCAGAGTTATTCTGAGCGGCTGGTTTTCAAAGTACAAAACAGTAAGCCCAATAGCACTTACACCAAGGATAAACAGGAAGGTATAGGATTAAAAAACGTACAAAGAAGGCTGGACCTGATGTATCCCCATCAATATCATTTGGATATTGAAAATACCGAAAGTGAATTTTCTGTGACCCTTCAATTATTGATATGAAAATTAATTGTTTAATTGTAGATGATGAACAATTGGCTCGAACCCTGCTGAAAAGTTATATGGAGAAGGTTCCCGAATTAAATCTGATTGCTGATTGCAAAAATCCTTTAGAAGCCAACCAATACCTGCAATCTGAATCAGTAGACCTGATGTTCCTTGATATTCAAATGCCCGATCTTACCGGAATAGAGTTTTTAAGAACCCTGACCAACAGTCCGGTGGTGATTTTTACTACTGCATATCCTGAATATGCCCTGGAAAGTTATAAATTCCAGGTAATAGACTACCTATTAAAACCTTTTTCACTGGAAAGATTTCTTCAGGCTATTAACAAAGCCATCAACCTGATCAGGTTGAAAAAGAATAATACTTCCGATCCATTATCCAAAGAAGATAAGCCTAAAAGCTTTATCAATATTAAGGCTGATCATAAGATCATTAAATTACCTTTGAAAAACATCCAGTACATTGAAGGTTTAAAAGAATATGTTTCTTTCTATACCACCGATCAGCAAAGGATCATCAGCCTTTTATCCTTAAAAAACCTTGAGGAACAATTACCTCAGGAGACTTTTATGCGAATACATAAATCATACATCATTAACTTCGAACATATCTCTGCTGTTGAAGGCAATCAGGTTATTATTGGTATTAAAAAAATACCGATAGGAAAAAATTACCGGGAAGCTTTTATGAATAGGTTTATGAATGGGTAATTCTATTAATTGATCAACCCATGATGGCAGCCATTGTCAGTAAAAGCACCGTGATCCAGAAAAAAGCTCCTGTGGTTAAGCTATAACTTGCTTCTTGATGTTTTAAACTATGAGTTTCAGCACCCCTGGGATTACCAGGAGTCGATTCCCTGGAATAGTCGATGTCGTCAAACGGTGATTTGTCATTTTTACCCATATTGCTCGGCGGCGTAACCGCTGCCAATAAAAAAGCAGCCACTAAAGTCATGAATAATCCTGGTAACCAATAATATCCGTAAAAAGGCATTCCCATAGTTTCAATTAACGTACCTCCTGCAATGGCTACTAAAAAAAGGATAAAGAAAATAGACCAAAAAGTATTCCATGGTCCCCTGATCTTTAATACCGCAAAGAATACACTACTGATTAGCAAAGCTACTAACAAGGCAATTAATATCTGAATGATCATAGTTAAGGCATTTTGTCAACTAAAAAAATAACAGCTTAATATTGCTTATGTTATGTCATTCGGGCTGCAAAAAATTCACTCAGATAAACCAATGGCAGTTAATCTTAATAATTCCATATTTCCCCGGCAAAAAGCGGTTAGATAATGACAGTCTGACGTTGTATAAGTAATAAAATTAATGGCAGATCCCATCTCAAAGTTAATGGTATTGATACTTAATCAGCCAGTGCGGCAAGCCTGATCAAGTAATTTTGTACTTTTGCAAACGCATCATAAGTAACTGGTAAACATTCATTTAAATAAATCAACGGGCAGTTCATCTTTAGTAACAGTATATTCCAAATCATACACCTGTCTCACATTTTCAGGATCATTATGGGTGTTTATCCATCGCGACCAAACCATAAACCAACTCCATTGAGGTTGCTGTTCAATAATCTCAACCGTTGGCATTCTCCCTACCTCTCCTAAGGCAATCGGCTTCCCTTGAGCCAGCTCCAGCAGTTGATCATGATGAACATGCCTGTAATCATTATGATAAACATCAGCGGCCAACACATCAACATATTCCAGACCTGGAAAATAATCAGCATAGGCATATGCTTCGTCATTCTCACGATCCCTGGGTGCATTGGCATTCCATACCCATATGAGGTTATTCAGCTTGTGATGATTGACGTAGCGATCAAACATCATTCGCCATAATTTAACATACCCATCATCTCCTTTTTTATCACCCCACCAAAACCAAATGCCATTCATCTCATGATAGGGCCGCCATAGTACCGGAACCCCGGCATCTTTTAGCTGTAGTAAATAACTAGCTATTTCATCTGCCTGAGCTTGCCATTTTTCATACAAAGCAGTGCCAGGAGTGGTCAATTCCTTCCATTCAGCCCCTGTTAATTCTCCTTGAACACTACTTTTCCAGCTTTGGGGTCTTTCCTCGTCCATTGGCCGGGCCACATGCCACATCAATGTAATTATAGTCCCATTGCTGTATTGCCGGATTGCCTCATCCACCACAGCCTGACGGTTATCAGGTCCTGACAACCAGATGAAATCAGCCCCCCAAAGAGCCGGCTTTTCCCCGGCCAAAGCTTCCACCCGCTCACTGTATTTAGTCAGACTATCATTGTAATTATGTTGCCCTGAAATAATTCCCTGTCCGCTTATTCCATAAATATAATCCAACAGGGTAATTGCCTGGGAGGTGGCATCAGGATTAACATTTTTAATTTCCGGTTTACAACCACACATCAAAAAGGCTAATGGTAGCACCAAGGCAATCCATACACTGTGTTTCTTCATATTTGTTGATTTAGTAATCACCCAAATCTAAAGTGAAACAAATTTTAATAAAACATATGCATGTCTTTTTTTCAATAGGCTATTGAACCCACAACCATAACCCCTTCAGGTAAGCTCCTTCAGGATGAAAAATATTTACCGGATGATCCAACGGTTGCGCTAACTGTCCAAGAATGCTAACCTCCCGACCTGCATCATGGGCAGCGCTAAATATGATCTTTTGAAATAACTCTCTGGAAATATGTTGAGAACAGGTAAAGCTAAGCAACATCCCATTTTTTCTTATTTTTTTAAAGGCTTGCAAATTAAGATCCTTATAACCCCTAGCCGCTTTATTGATATCCTTCTTACTTTTAGCAAAAGCGGGGGGATCCAAAATTATCAGATCATATTTGTTCAAGGGGATTTGTCTCAGGTATTCAAAACAATCAGCTACTATCGCCTCATGTTGAGTCGTATGAGGAAAATTCAAACTGATATTAGTTTTACATAAATCTATGGCAGTGGTTGATATGTCCACAGAAGTTATAGATTCAGCGCCTCCGGCCAGGGCATATATACTAAATCCGCCAGAATAGCTAAAAGCATTCAGTACATGTTTACCTGCACAAATTTTTGACAATAACTTCCTGTTTTCTCTTTGATCCAGAAAAAAACCTGTTTTTTGGCCTCCGATCAAATCCACATCAAACTTTAATCCATTTTCTATGACCTGTTTGTTACCCCAGGCTGGATCCATTTCCTGATTAATAGTTTGATCTTTTCCATGTACTATAAATGTCTGCCAACCCAGTTCATTCAAACCAGCTTTGATAATGGACAGCTTCTGATGCATACCTGTGATCAAAACCTGAAGAACCACTACATCATCATAAACATCTGCAATGAGCCCCGGCAATGAATCTCCCTCAGCATGGATCAGCCTAAAACAATTGGTCCTGGTCAGATCAAGCAAGCATTTTCTCAATTCATAAGCTTGCAGAAGTTTTCCGGTCCAGTATTTCTGATCAAATAAAGCATTTTCAGCTTCATCAAATTTAAATACCCTGCAAACAATCTGGCTATTCAAATCAAGAAATCCAAACCCCAGATGTTCTCCCTGAAAACTTTTTACTGAAACCACTGCTCCATCTTCCACTGATGGAGTTTTGCTTACTGCCCCTGAAAAAATCCAGGGGTGTTTATTCAGCAAAGATTTTTCCTTTCCAGGTTTTAACACTAATGATTGATAATGCATACATTCCTTTTAAGCTTCTAAAAATAAGGAATGTTTAGGAAATTTTGGCGCAGAATTAAAAAATGAAGAAAAGGCGGCTATACAGCCACTTTTTCAGCCTGATTGATCCAGGCTCTGCGATTAATCTCTTCAGTTTTGACTCCAATTCCCTGCAGGTATTCCAGTCTTTCTACCCAATACCTCCAGCTAGTGATAAAATCTTCTTTTAATTGGGAATCATAGAATTTCGCCCAAAGTTCGATAGAGTGCCTTTTTTCCTCAGCAGTCATATCCTTATAACTTCGATTTAAATCCATAAGCGTATTTTTTTATATAAGCTAATTGAACGGATTATGTGTGAAAAAGTTGTAACAATAAAAAATATTTAGTAATTAATAAGCTGAATAATAAGAAATTAACAAATATAATGACACCTTTTGCGTTATTAAAAAAATTAACTTTTATTAAGGTAAGGCTTTATATCGGTAACAATCATTCCTGCCCGTCGGGCTGCTTCAAGACCTGGCTCCCCGTCTTCAAAAACCTGACAGGTGCCTGGTTCAATATTTAACAAGGCGGCACATTTAAGAAAAGTATCCGGCGCCGGTTTGGGATTTTTCACATCCTCATAGCTAATGATCACATCGAAATGATCCAGCAAACCAATTGCTTGAATAGTTTTCCTGGCATTGATACCGGGACTTCCTGTACCAGCAGCCAATGGAAGTTTTCCATAGTAAGCCTTAACCAACTCCACAACAGGCTCTACTGGTTTGATCTGATCAATCATAGCGATATAGGCATCTTCCTTTTCCCGGGCCAGTGCCTCCACATCATAGGGCAATCCTAATTTTTCCGTGATTACCCTGGAAATTCCCGGTGTTGGCACACCAGCCAGGGTATAAAACAAATCTTCCGGAAAGAAAAAACTGTATTTTTCTCCCACCTTATTCCAGGCAGCATAATGCAGGGGCATGGAATCTACCAGGGTTCCATCTACGTCAAATATTAATGCCCTGGCAGCAGGATCTACTTTGAGTGTGTTCATTTAAATAAAAAAAGGGTTGTCTCAAAATTATATTTACCTTATTAGTTTAATTATTGAGATAGTGAGCAATCATTTTAAGATCACAAATATGATAAATAATTTGGCTCAGGTAAATTTTAAAGAATCTTTAATTTGAGACATCCCCTGTTGTTTTTGAGTATTTGACCTTAAATATGAGGCAAAGATAATAAATTATTAAATGTTAACGTGTGCAAAAACAAGCAAAAAAAAGTAAAAGCTTACATCAGAGCTTTTTTACTGAATCCCGAACCATTAATTCAGTTTTCACAAAAATCTTTTCCGCTTCTAAATTCTTCTTATTATTAACAATATCCAGTAGCTTACGGGCACCACTCAAGCTGATTTTCTCTATAGGCCTCTTGACTGTGGTAAGAGCAGGTGATAGAAAGGCAGAATAACCACTATCATCAAAACCTACAACCGAAATATCATCAGGCACTTTGAGGTGACTGTCTGCTACAGCTTTAATAGCCCCCACTGCCATCTCATCATTGAAGCAAAAAACAGCTGTAATATTTTTATCTTTTTTTAATAATCTCCTCATGGCCTGATAACCACTTTCAAGATCATAATTCCCTTTTTCAGATAATTCCGGCGCAAATTGCAATTGGTGCTGCTGTAATGCCTCACAAAAACCCTGCTTTCTTTGAATGTTGGTCTTAAACTCTTCTTTCCCTTCAATGATCGCAATCCTGGAATGCCCCTGGCTGATCAAATACTCGGTAGCTCTATATGCCCCTAACTTATCATCTGATATAATATTGATCACATTTTCATGATTGATTTCCCGGTTTAGGACAATAATGGGAATCTCTTCCTGGATCACATGAGATATGAAGTCATCATCCCGGCCACTTTGACTCATCAAGATTATACCATCAAAATAGCGCTTCCTGATCAGGTGAAAATTTTTGTAATCATCAATTCCTTTTACCGTAAGGGTGTAATGGTCTTTGATTACATTATTTACCCCAGTAGTAACATCATAAAAGAAATGAGCGGTGGTTCCTTTTTTCAGGGTTGAAAAAAACAAACCGACATTATAGGATTTAGCTAAAACCAGGCTTCGGGCATTATAGTTTGGAATATAATTATAAGCTTCTGCTATAGCCTTGATCTTTTCCTTGGTTTCCTGCCTGATCAATGGACTGTCATTTAATGCTCTCGATACGGTGGTATGAGATACATTAACCATCTTAGCTATATCTTTAATCGTAATACTCATTTTTTGTTCCTTGACAGATCGGATGAAACAAATATATTAAAAAGTAGCAAAGGTTGTATAAAATATTAGATAATGGTGTTATTCTAAGATTGTTTATTATAAAAAAGCAGGGAATAATTTTGCAAAATCATTATTCCCTGCCTAAAAGTTTTAACTAACTTATCTATACTTCATAAGTGGTTGAGGCTGTTTCACCTCCTCTGCCTGTCCAGTTAGTATGGAAGAATTGTCCTCTTGGTTTGTCAATCCGTTCATAGGTATGGGCCCCAAAATAATCTCGTTGGGCCTGAAGCATATTGGCTGGCAACCTTTCTGACCTTAAACCATCATAATAGCATAAAGCGGTGGTAAAGGCAGGAACGGGAATCCCCTGGCTTAGGGCCACTGAGGTCACCCTGCGCCAGCTTTCCTGGGCTGCATCCACCTTTTCCCGGAAGAAATCATCCATAAGCAGATTGGAAAGCTGCGGATTTTTGGTAAATGCTTCAGTGATCCGGTTTAAAAACACGGACCTGATAATACAACCACCCCGCCAGATTTTGGCAATCTGACCATACTGCAAATTCCAGTTATATTCTTTGGCAGCTTCTTTGAACAGGGTAAAACCCTGGGCATAAGAGACAATTTTGGAGGCGAATAAGGCATTTTTTATGTCATTGATAAAAGATTTTTTATCTCCTTCAAAATTTACCTGAGGACCTTTTAGGACTTTTGATGCTTCCACCCGCTGGTCTTTCATAGCTGATAAACAGCGGGCAAAAACGGCTTCTCCGATCAAAGTAAGGGGAATGCCAAGGGTCAAGGCTGAAATTCCCGTCCATTTTCCAGTTCCTTTTTGTCCGGCAGTATCCATAATTTTTTCAATCATGGGCTGACCATCTTCATCCTTAAACCCTAAAATATCTCTTGAAATCTCAATCAGATAACTATCCAGCTCACTGTTGTTCCATTCAGCAAAGACTTCGTGCATTTCATCAGCGGACATTCCCAGTAATACTTTCATGATATGGTAGGCTTCGCTGATCAGCTGCATATCCCCATATTCAATACCATTGTGCACCATTTTTACATAATGTCCGGCCCCATCCTCGCCCATCCATTCGCAGCAAGGTTCACCTTCTACCTGAGCAGAAATTTTTTGAAAAATAGGTTTCACATGATCCCAGGCAGGAGCTGATCCACCTGGCATAATTGATGGTCCTAAAAGTGCACCTTCTTCTCCTCCCGATACACCGGTACCTATATACAGCAGCCCTTTACTCTCCACCAGTTTGGTCCTGCGAATAGAATCAGTGAAATTAGAATTCCCGCCATCAATGATGATATCCCCTTCTTCCAGATAGGGAATCACCTGATCAATAAAAGCATCCACCGGGGCTCCGGCTTTTACCATCAACATGATTTTTCTTGGCCTTTTGAGTGAATCTACCAACTCCTGCACACTATGTGCCCCCTTGATATTTTTACCTTTGGCCCTGCCATTGATGAAATTATCTACTTTCTCAATGGTTCGGTTATACACTGTCACAGAAAAACCCTTACTTTCCATATTCAGTACCAGGTTTTCGCCCATTACAGCTAATCCAACCAGTCCGATATCTGTTTTTTCCATATTCATGATATTTAAGAATTATAAATCTAAATAAGCTTTAAAAAATTAATTGGTTACTTTAAATCCTAGCATGGTCAACTTATCAGCTAAAGGCTGATTATAAGGTTCCAACACGATGTTATAGGCCTGAAATTCCCTTCTTACCGGGTAATCTCCTCTCAGCTTTTCGAAATGATCAGGCTGACCCAATAATGCGTTGAAGTCTTTTTCAATGTTATAAGTATGTATAATGGCTTCTTTCAATACCTGTTCATCCGTTTTATCTGCGCAATCTAAAATGAGGTCGGGAAATTCAGGTTCGGGTAGCCTCTGAGGAAACCAGGTATCAAGGCCAAGGTTAAAAAACTTACTGACTGCCTGCACGCTCATGGCTGTACCATTAGCTTTTCCATCCAGGGAATAACCGGCAATATGAGGGGTAGCTAATCCCACTGAATTAAGTAGCTCAAGATCAATATCTGGTTCATATTCCCAAACATCTAGTACTGCACTGGTAATAAAATTGTTATCCAGCGATTTTTTAAGGGCATGACTGTCAACCACCTCTCCCCTGGAAGTATTGATTAAAAAGCCATCATGCCAAATATTCTCAAAGAATTTATCATTTACCAGGTGCAGGGTTTTATACGGACCTTTAAAATTCAGGGGAACATGTAAACTGATAATTTCTGCTTTGGTTAACACTTCATCCAACTCCTGAAATTCCTCCCATTGCTCCTGTCTGGCCCGGGGAGGATCATTTTTGATTACTTTCATGCCCAGGATCTCAGCCATACGGGCTACTTTAGATCCTACATTTCCTACCCCGATTACACCCAATGTTTTATCCTTCAGCCTGAAATTATGTTGATCAGATAACCAACAAAGGGCAGCCCCCATATATTGCATGACCGAACCTGAATTACATCCAGGAGCATTGGTCCACTGGATTCCTGCCTGATGACAATAGGCAGTATCAATATGATCAAACCCAATAGTGGCAGTGGCAATAAACCTGACAGAGGAATTATTCAGCAGTTGGGCATCACATTTTGTCCGGGTTCGAATGATCAGGGCATCTGCTTTTTCCACATCCATGGCAGTAATCTGGCCTCCGGGCAAATAATCTATTTCGGCGTAAGGCTCCAATACGCCTTTTAAGAATGGGATCTTATCATCTGCTATTATCCTCATTAATCCACAAAACGATCTTTATAGGCCCATAATCCCAGGGCTGGGTTTGAAACATAAAAAATTTCCTCACCATCCACCTGGTTATATCCATCATTAAGCAACTCCGGATTATACTTTTTCATCATTTCACCCAGATCTGCATATTTAAAATTGACCTTTTCAATCTCATCCCGGCTTAAATTTCCGGGACAATATGTAATAGAAAACCTGCCTTCTGAAGATCCATGAATCAAATGAGCTGCCGCGCTGAGATTATTCTGAAGTTCATCATTGTCTTTGGTCAATGCCAGAACTTTAGGCGTATCCACATATCCATATTTCCTGATCAGGCGGTCAATTTCCTTATCTTCTCCAAATTCTTTCAGCCCCGGGGCCAACACAATTAATTCTCCGCCATCAGCAATGGCCATTCGGGTTCTGTAAACACTTTTATTACCTAACCAGGTACTTTTAAATTCTTCAGGATCAAGATATACCACCACCTTTTTCAGTGGTCTTTCCACCATTTGGAAGTTGACCTTCAATGAAAGTTCTGAAGCCATTTCAAAACACTCCATGTCGTCCCCTACATATAACCCTTTCACACCCATGGTTCCATCCGGGCCCTTACCTACTACTGTCAGTACATATACAATGGGTAAATGATTGGTGAAATTATCCGAAGCAAAGTTCAAAATCTTTCTGACCGGGGTATCCGCCCGTCCCATCATTCGTTCCATACCAAAAGCGGCTCCTAGAAAGTGGCTCTTATTGATGCCTTCTACTCCACCGGTGCCTACAAAGATATTTTTGTTATAATTGGCCATGCCCACCACCTCATGAGGTACTACCTGACCCACTGAAAGGATCAATTCGAATCCTCCTTCCACCAATAGTTTATTGACCTGGGCCGGCCAGGGATATTCCACCTTATTTTCAGACACTTGCCTTACAAAATCAGCCGGAACTTCCCCTACCTGTACAACATCATTCCTCCAGTCATGCACCCGGAAAAGATCCTGTGGAATTGAGCCAAACATTTTGGATATTTCGCCCGGTGTCATGGGAAAGTGGGTGCCTAAAGCGGGAAGAACATCAGTTAGATGATCCTGGTAATATTGCCAGATATACTCCGTCAACTGGCCGGCACGTGAATGAAACCGAGTAAAATCCGGAGGTAAGGCCAGTACCTTTTTCCGGGGACCTATCTTATCCAGGGCAGCAAATATCCCTTTTTTTATATCTTCGTCGGATAGATTACGGGTCTCAGATCCTATTTGATAATAAACCATAAATATTCATCTCACATTTTATAATCTATTAATGATCGTTTAAAAGTTTCACATTAACAAATTATCTGAACAACCAAACTTATTTTTTCCAGGGCGGAGTAGCGGGGAGATAACTTTCAAATTCCTGCACCAGCTTTTCCTGGTATTCCCCCTGAAAAGTCCCATTAAAAAACTTATCCAGCGCTTCCTGATAAAACCTTTGCCAGGATTCTTCTTCATGACCCGGATTAATAGGGAAAAACAAAACACCATTGGAATCAGCGGCTTTGCGATCTCCTGGGGCATCACCGATCATAAGGATCTTTTCATCCGGGTATTTATTTTTTGCAGCCCAGGCCAGATGCTCTGACTTTTTTCCATATTCCTGGCCGGCAATTACCCTTACATACTGATCGATATCGTTTTCCTCCCATTCGCGAGTCAGGGCTTCTACCGGAGTCTGAGAAACTACAATAGCATCGGCCTTTTCCTGCAATTTTACCAAAGACTCTCTTACATAGGGAAATGGAGCAATTCCATAGACAATATCTTCCACGGTCTTATTCACTGCTACAGACCATTCCAGTAAATTATCCATTACCGGATCATTCACCTGTTGCACATATTTTTCCAGGGCTGGATTACCCAGTTTAGATTCATTTTTAGTCCAACCAACCACCCGGCTCATATCAGGCATTTTAGCCTGACGTGCTTTCACTTCTGGTCGTTCTCCCAGTAGTTGAACGGCTTCAATCAAAGCTAAAAACCTATTAATACCACGGCTTTTGGAGTACAAATTAACGAATTCCCAGGTTTCTCGGGCATACTTGGATACACTTTGTAAATTGAAGTATTTAATCACATTAGGACAGAAACATTCTTTCTGTTTGATCTCCATGGTGTCGAAAGCACAACCATCCGAATCAATACCGATAAAAAAATCTTTGGTAGGTTGTAAGTCTTTTAATTCTTTTTGTGGATCAGCAGTCATTTTAAATTTGTTTAAAAATTGATATTAAGATTTCAACGGTTCTTTCTCCCAGTTTACTTTAGATAGGCTTCAGGGAGATAATCCGGAAGCTTCTTATCGGCGAATACAGGTTTAAACCGGGCAAACCGTTGCAAGCCATTGATCATAGGTACTGAAACCCAATCCTCACCAATCAAAGGGCGCACATAAGCCAAAAACTCATCAGTTACGTCTATTCTGTTGGGGGCAATCCATTTTTCAGGAAAAGTTCTCTCTGAAAGTGCTACTTTTTCCAGTGGGACTTTATCATATTTTACATTATAAATGAATCCCGGCTCACGTAAAATGGTAGCCATCCATCCATTTCCATCTTTCAGGGCCACTTCAACTGCTTTCTGGCCTACTTTATAGGCTTCATCCAGATCTACTGTGGAGGCATAAATCATGGTATCACGCTGATCGGTACCCATTACATGCCCCCTGGCTTTACCGGTAACATTAAATTTTTTGGTATTTAAATGATTAACCACAGATTGGAAAACGGAGATCTGACTGGAGCCAAAGGAGGTATGACCAAAGGAATCTTTTACTTCGCCTATTGAACCTACATCAAACCCTTCACTGATGACAACCATACAACGTCCGTCTTTTTTAAGCTGATCATTTACATTATCCGTTAATTCATCTAAAGTGAGATTTGATTCCGTCATATAGATCTGTAAAGGTAATTCTCTTTTAGGATCAGCCAAACGGGCTGCCGCAGGAATGTAGCCAATTTTGCGGCCCATAGCCTGGATCACCATCACCGGGTCTGCCGGGGAAGAGCCCATATTTTCCTCATTGGCATTCTGGATAATGTGAGACCAGTATCTGGCAACACTACCATATCCGGGTGTGTGATCGATCAGTTGAAACTCACTGTCTCCTACGTCATTGTCTATGGTTTTTGGCACTCCGGTCCCAATGACATCCAATCCTTTTTCCTGGGCCAGTTGACTTACCTTGTAAGCAGTGTGCTGGGAGTCATTTCCTCCAATGTAAAAGAAATAGCCAATATCATGAGCCTTGAAGATCTCCATCACCCGTTGAAAATCTTTTTCCTGGTGATCTTTCAACTTATAGCGGCAGGTACCTATACTTCCGGCTGCCGGCGTATTCCTCAATAAAGCTATTTCTTCATCAGGCTGGGCAGTCAGATCCAATAGTTCTTCTTTTAATACACCTTCTATACCATGCCATCCTCCATATACTTTGCCAAATTGATCGGGAAACATTTTACAGGTATCTATGATACCTCTCAATGAATTATTTATTACAGGTGAAGGTCCACCGGATTGGGCTACAATTACATTTTTTGCCATAATTATATTATTTTGATCTTAGATGATTATACCCCGCTATAGGCATTAAATCCACCATCTACCGGTATCGTAACTCCGGTGATAAATGATGACATATCGGAAAGCAGGAAAAGGGTAGTTCCTACCAGATCATCTGGTTGTCCAAACTTACCCATGGGCGTATTTGAAATAATCTTATGGCCCCTGGGAGTCAGTTCCTGGGTTGCTTCATCGATCAACAAAAACCGGTTTTGATTGGTCAGAAAAAAACCAGGGGCTATGCCATTGACCCTGATCCCCGTTTTGGCCAAATGAACAGACAACCATTCTGTGAAATTATTGATAGAAGCCTTTGCGGCAGAATAAGCTGGAATTTTGGTCAATGGTCTGAAAGAATTCATGGAGGAGATGTTCAGGACTACTCCCTGTCCCCGTTCCACCATTTCTTCAGTGAGAACCATGGTAGGCAATAAGGTTCCTAAAAAGTTCAAATCAAAGACCCGCCGGAATCCATCCACATCCAACCCATAGAAAGATTGTTTGAGCAAATCTTTATGGTCTTTATCCAGGAATTCTAATTGGGTGGTCGCTTTGGGAGAATTTCCTCCCGCCCCATTGATGAGCAGATCTATCTGCCCCCACTTTTTAACAATTAAAGATTTAGCCGCTTCCAAACTTTCCTTTTCCAAAACATTGCCGGCTACCCCAATACACTCTGAACCAGATTGTTGCTCAATATCATTGGCTACTTTTTCGGCCTGCTCCTGATTCAGGTCAAGAATTGCAATCCTGACTCCTGCCCTGGCCAGACCTTGCGCCAGAGAAGCGCCGATAACTCCCCCGCCACCAGTGATTACACATACTTTATTTTTAAGGTCTTCAAAGGAGTAATTCATAAATCATTTGTTTTAAATAAATAAAATGCACACGTTAACAAATCCAAATGTTTTTATTTACATCTGAATAAGTTGTCTTTTTTGCAAGTATAGTAAATTAAAACTGAACTTTAAAAAGGTAGCAAAAAATCTTTTTCACACCAAATAAATCTGATAAAAATTCGCTCACCAAGGCTGTCGGGCTTATATCAGTCCAAAAAAAATGATCAGCCCCTGATTTAATAGGCCCATTTCAGGAAAGAAGCGCCCCAGGTAAATCCACCACCAAAAGCCGCTAAAATCAAATTATCACCTTTTTTGAATTGATCCTCCCATTCCCATAAACACAGTGGTATAGTAGCTGCTGTAGTATTACCATAGCGGTCAATATTGAGGGTTACCTTATCCATACTTACCCCCATTCTTTTAGCCACACCTTCAATGATTCTTTTATTGGCCTGGTGAGGGATCAGGTATGCCACATCATCGCCGTCAAGATGATTTTTTTTCATGATCTCAACCGCTACATCTGCCATTTGAGTAACAGCATATTTAAAAACACTCTTACCATCCTGGTAAAAGTAATGTTCTCCCTTATCAATTGTCTCATGGGAGGAAGGGTAAGCAGACCCTCCGGCTTTTAAATATATCAGGTCCTTGCCGGATCCATCACTGCCTAAAATGGTGTCCCTGACTCCATATTCTGTATCTGTGGGCTCCAGCAATACCGCAGCAGCAGCGTCCCCAAACAATATACAGCTGTTCCTGTCTTTATAATTTGTAATGGAAGACATTTTATCGGCCCCCACCACAACTATTTTTTTATGCTTTCCTGATTTAATAAAATTCACACCTGTTTCCAGGGCATATATAAAACCTGTACAGGCTGCCATCATATCAAAAGAAAAAGCATTTTTAGCTCCTACTGCATGAGAAATAAGATTAGAAGTAGAAGGAAACATCATATCAGGAGAGATAGTGGCACAAATTATACCATCTACTTCCATAGGATCTACCTCTTTTTTTTCCAACAAGCTTTTTACTGCTTCAGATCCCAAAATAGAGGTCCCTTTCCCCTCACCTTTCAGAATTCTTCTTTCTTTAATCCCGGTTCTGGTAGTGATCCATTCGTCAGAAGTTTCTACCATTTGTTCTAACTCCTGATTTGTTAGGATGTAAGGAGGGGCGTATCCTGCCACACCTGTGATAGCTGCGTTGATGTGAGACATTTATATATAAAATTAAGTGATTCTTAAGGTAATATTTAATTTGTAAATTTTAAAATTCGTCAATATTACTAGGTTGCACCAAGTAAATCAAGGAAAATTTTATTAATTTATGTTTCTTATTGGGAGAATAGAAAATTTCATGAATTATTACCAATAAAAATTAACAATTCCCGTTTAATGTTTATACAATAGTTAATTTATACTGTCAGTACTGCACAGTTATTAAATAGCTCATTGGATTCATTGTTTTAGGTTTAGTTTTCAAGCTCTGCTTAACAAAGCAGAGCTTATTTTATTAGTGCCCAAATTTAAAATACAGTGTGCCACTTAAACTGTTACGGGGTTTGCCACTGGTAAAAAATATGTTTTTCTTACCTTGGGGCCCCAACTGTTCTGCTTTTTTAAATTTCGTCCCTATAGGGCTGATACCATGCATTAAAGAAATACTCCCTGAGGGAAAGGGCGGTTCCGTATTTTCATTATAGGCCCCTTCTGGTTCTGCCGGGGTAAACAGTCTCAGGTAAAGGTCCGGATCAGCTGAAACGATGGTAAATGGACTTTCTTCATTTTCAATTACCGCCCAGTAGAGGTCTGCGTGATAACCTTTAAATTCAGGATAAAGCCAGGACTCTCCGGTGACAGTATTATTATAATCCTTTTGCCAAACATTATATTCAGTGCCTTTCAATCGATTTTTCCAGACCCGATAAGGTCCTTTACCCAACCATTTGACCCCAGTTACCTTTTCTTCAGGATAATCAAAATTAATTCCTAAATAATCATGATAACCTGTACTGATATAATCATAATCCAATTGCAGCCATCCATTACCCAACATCCTGTATTCCAGCTTCTTCATGTCGCCATCCAGTTCTACCTGTACCAAATAATCATTTCCCTGAGGAAAGTGTCTGATAGATTGAAAAGTAGTACTGTCGTGGGCTAAAACCGGACCATTTTTAAATGATACCGGACCATCCTGATTAACTACCCTGGATATGGTGCCGCTGTTTTTACTTATGCTAACTTCCACACCATTGGCAGAAAGAATAATCTGATCACCTTCTTCCTTACCGGATGCCTTTGCAGAAGTGCTTTCCAACAGGGCCTGAGCCATGGCCTTCTGGTCTTTAATGGGCCAGGTCCATTGATAAATCTCGCGTCCATGAGGATCGGTAGCCCTGACATACAAGGCATCATAGTTGTTCCAGTTATCCGGCAGACCCAGATTAAGCATTCCTTTTTCACCAGGTGCAATCGAAGGTGGCTGGGAATTGCCCTGATTTTCCACCAGATGGCCATTCGATTGGGCTTCCGGCCGGGGAAAGTTCACTAATTCCCATTCAAATTCACACTGATCGAGGTTGGTGTATAAGTAGCGGTTTTCCAGCTCCAGCTGTCCATCGAAATAAGGTGTCAGGTGATTTTGCTTAATATATACGGGAGACCAGATTTCCCTGATGGTATAAAAGCTGCCTTCCTTTTCCCGATAAGGGCCTACAATTCCGTCCGGGGCATTGCTGCCAAAAACATCTACCTTACCATCCAGATCAGTCCGGACTACACCCTCATCAGCAAAAACCCATAAAAACCCTCCCGCTCCCAGAGGATTTTCCAGCATCAGGTTCCAATAATCATCTAAACCTGCTCCATGCCCCCCATCAAATAATCCATGCAAAAATTCGGTGGGAAAAAACACTTCACGTCCATGAAACAAGGTTCCGGTACAACAATTATAATCTTTGTAATGCTGGGTATCAGTATTTCGGAAAATTGCCCAGGGATGGATCAAAGGACGCTTTTGGGGGTCGTAAAGGTGAAAATCATCATCCAATTCAAAATTATTTCCCCCTTCATTACCATTATCCCAGACTACAATAGAGGGGTGATTAACATCCCGAATGATCATTTCCCGAACCAGCTTCCTGCCAACTTCCGTATCATAAGCATCTTGCCAACCGGCCAGTTCATCCAAAACAAAAAGGCCTAGTGAATCACAAACATCCAGAAAATGTACATCGGGAGGATAATGAGACATCCTTACTGAATTCATATTCATATCCTTGATCAGCTGAACATCCTGAATGCTTAATGCTTTACTGGTGGTACGACCAGAAGTGGGCCAGAAACTATGACGGTTCACTCCTTTAAATATCACTTTCTCACCATTAACATATATGCCATTACCGGGACGTAGTTCCACAGTGCGAAACCCAAACTTATCTTCTACTTCATGAACAACCTCTCCATTATTCAAAAGGGCTACTTTTACTTTATACAGATGAGGAAATTCGGGATTCCAGGGAGTAGGATTATCCAATTTCTGGATCAGAGTAATGTGTGTATCACCTCTGTTTAAAGGCTGCTGAAATTTTGAACCTACCGGCTTATCCTCCAGTGTTACAATCTGAGCTTCTACCTGATCAGCTCTTCTAATATTATCCAGGTAAACATCCATGTGGAAGTCTCCTGATTGAAGGGCATCAATGGCAATGCGCTCAATGTTTTCTGCCGGTAAAGCTTCCAGGTACACAGGTCTGAAAATACCGCCAAATATCCAGTAATCAGCCTGTCTTTCTGCTTCATTAACAGATTGATTTGCTGACTGTTTACTGACAGTAACTTCCAGCAAATTTTGTTCATTGTACCTTAACAGATCAGAAATATCATATTTGAATCGATAGAATGATCCCTGATGTATCGGACCAGCAGACTTTCCATTGATTCTCACCTCGGTATCGGTCATAGAGCCTTCGAATACGATATTAATTTTCTTATTTTCCCAGGCTTCCGGCACTGAAAACTCATAGCGGTACATACCTTTTTCGGAAGAATGTTTTTCCGGTTTTTCTCTTCCATAATTATAATGTCCGAAACCCTGCAGTTCCCATTGGGAAGGTACCGGAATGGTAGTCCATTGACCACTATTCATACCATCTGTGCAGTAAAATTCCCAGTCTACAGTATGGTCTTTATCAGTTCCTGATAAATATTGGAATTCTGTGGTTTGAGCTATTGATTGCCCCCAATTGATCAATATGATCAGAACAATCAAGCTAAAATTTCGCATATCAAGTTGGTTTATTTTGGATGTAAAATGAATACCCGAAGATAAGGAAAAAAACAAAACAGGGTAAATAGAATTATATTTTTACTCCGGCCACTTCAGCTAATAAAAACCATAGTTTCTAAGCAATGGGGACCTGACATTTTTGTAAAATGTGGAATTAAAAACAGCAAAAACAGCCTCAGGTCTTCAAAAGAACTAATCTATTTTTTCACAAATGATTCTCCTGATAAAAAAAGCCTTTCGTTCCCTCAGAACCAATTGTTTGTCGGTTAATTTTTCTATTTTACTTTCATAGCCATCCATATCCAGTAATGTTCCCCTGATCTGGTAGTTGGTAGTGGAATGATGATAATGGTTAATCACCTTGCCATCAGGAAGAAATTCCCAGATAATCTTTTCTCCGTCTTTCCCCCTGGGGGAAGGTTGATCCAGGTAAATAATTTCAGCCACTTTCCACTTACCTAAAATCCTGGATTTATCAATTTCCTGTCCCTGAGCATTCAAGCCTAAAAATAAGCATACCGTAATTATAAAAAGTTTCATGATTGAAAAATCTAATTTTTGACAAATGGGTCACTCAACGCCGGATTATTGATAAAACTGGTATCCGTTAAAGTTTTAAGGAAATTAATCAAATCAATCTTTTCATCTTCAGTAAGATTGATACCACCTTCATGATTCATCAAGGGGTCTGTAAAAGGCGTAAAATGCACATTGTCGCTGTAAAAATCAACAACTTCCTTCAGGGTACTGAAGCGATTATCGTGCATATAGGGTGCAGTCAGCTCAATATTTCGTAAGGTAGGTGTCTTAAACCGTCCTAAATCCATGGAATCACCAGTCACCATAAAATGTCCCTGATCAGTCCCTTCAAAGGTCTGATTTAAGCCATTATTGTGATACAAATTATCTTTAAATAAAACTGTACCATGGCAATGGAAACAATCGCCATCCTCAGAATAAAAAAGATTAAAACCGCGATATTCCGATTCGCTCAACTGGACTTCATTCCGTAAATACTGATCAAACTTTGAATTTCCTGAGATCAGGGTGCGTTCAAATTGAGCCAGGGCCTTTGCCAGTTCCTCATACCCAATCTGCTCGGCTCCGAATGCATTTTTGAATAATTGGGGATATTGAGGATGGTCATTGAATTTACTCAGGTCAGCCTGGAAAAATTCCTTTACTTCAAAAAGCATGATATCCTCCAGGGTTCCTTCTACCTCACCATGCCATAGAAAAATCTTATCCCATCCCAGGTTCAAATGAGGCATAATTCCAAGTTCCAAATCATGCACCTGATGATCAGCCGATGAAAAAGCATACTCTTGTTGGTGGCAGGTAGCACAAGACATGCTTTCTTCATGATGAAGCATGGGATCATAAAACAACATCCGCCCCAGGGCCACCCCTTCCTTGGAAATGGGGTTATCCTCCGGAACATTCAGAGGGGGGAATTTGGCAGGAGTTTCCGGTAAAAAAAATGTGGGCTCTGAGGGAGACTCCTGTTCGATATCTACAGTTTTCATTTGATCTGATTCACAGCTGCTTAGCCAAACATTCATCAAACCAAAAAGTAAAAAGGCAAAAAATAATTTTTTCATGATCAACTAATTTCTTCTGAAAATATAACCTGTGGAAAAAGCATCAGCTCCATTCTCCTTAAGTATTTGTTGTGCTTGTTGGTTGCCCATTATAGCAGGGCCAAATTCCTCAATATTATATTCATGAGGTGTTCTGTACCATTCATTTAAATTCATTAATACCTGCACTTCCCAACTATCATTATTAACGAAAAATGCTGAATTAGGTAATATAATTTCTATGAAATTTTCATGTAATTTACCATCCTTGGTTTGCAACCGGCCAAAGTGGGTGTTGAAGCTACCGGTAGAGCCATCTTCCTGTATAAAGCGTCCCTCAAATTTCATGTAATGATAGCCACCTCCCATAGGAATTGGCCATTCCATGTTGTTATTTTCCTGGGTAGCCGGAAGGCCAAATGACTTATTTTTCAGGGAATCAAGGCCAAAAATAAAGGAAATATAAGTATATTCCCCATTGGGAACATTGTCTATTATCAACTGTCTGGTTTCAGGAAAATCGATATCTCTGTAATGAAAAGTATCAATTTCGAAGATCTCGCCGTCATATTGATGCAACACGATATCGGAAATATAATACCTTAGGGTCATGACGCTGTAACGGTTTCCGGCATCATTGGCATAGCGAATATCATTATAAACCACCCCTTCTCCATCAATAGTATGATCAAAATTGAGATATAAAGTGTTAGTTTCAACGTTTAAGGTGTCATTTGAGACATCATCCTCATGTATTTTATCCTGGCAAGATAACAGGATGATACTGAAAGAAAAAATACTCAATCCGATAAGGGCCTTGTTCATATTAGAGGGTTTTTAAATTATAACGTTCCTCTTGAGCTGTTTATTTATCTTTACATTAAAATTACAACATTGTTGCAAAAACCAGGAGTTAAGTTAAAAAATTAACTTATTATTAACAACTAAATTTATCCGGATTTTTTTTCATTTATCTTTAATAGAACCACTTCAGTTCATTTTTACAGCATAGTTAAATCAGGAACAAAATACAAATCTAAACAACAACAAATAAAAAAAAACTGACCGGGATCATACCTGGTCAGTCTTTTCAAAATATAAATAAAATGTGTCTTTACATGGCCTGTTCAGAAAGGTCAAGTATTTTAATGCTTCGGAACGATACCCTGTTACCATGGTCCTGTAACAGGATATGGCCTTTTTCTGCTTCTCCGAAATTATCCCATTTGGCATACTTGCTTTCAGATACAAGTTTTCGGAATTCTTCACTTCCTCTTTCAAATTCTAAAACTTTACGTCCATTGAGCCAGTGTTCAACCTTATTATCCTTGGAAATGATCATGGCCTGATTCCATTCCCCGATTTTTTTTGCCCGCTTTTCCTCAGCTTTTATCAGATCATAAAGAGAGGCAAGTGTCCTGGAACCTTCATGATTTCCCAGTTTGGCATCCGGATGAACTTCATCATCCAGGATCTGGTATTCCAATCCAATAGCAGAACCTCTGGTTTGCTCATTTTCAGTAACAAAATATTTAATGCCACTATTGGCACCTTCCGTCAGTTTAAAATCTACCTTAAAGATGAAATCACTGTATTCATTTTCAGTTACAATGTCACCACCATGCTGAGATTCAGCGCCACCGGAAGCTAAAACTGTAAGGTTACCGTCTTCCACTTCCCAACCCATTTCCGGAAAACTTTCCTGGTGGGCACCTCTCCAATGGTCTGTAGAATTTCCATCAAACAATAATTTCCAGCCATCCGCTTTTTCTTTTTCTGTTAATTCGTTTATCAGGTAGCTGATTTCCATGGCATCAGATTCCATTTGATATTTCTCCAAAGAATCTGTCATGATCCGGATATTCCTCCAGCGTACCTGAACACCTTCTTTTTGGGGATCATCGCCCACTCCATGTACCTGTAAAGCAATAAATCCGGTAGGAGTCAAATCATCTACCAGGTTGGCTGCTGGCACCCCATTGATCCAGGTCTGGATATGATGCCCAATGGCTTCTACCCGGTATTTATTCCATTCTCCCTGCTTAAAAGCATTGCGGGCAGCTTCATTTTGGCTTAAATCATATAACCATCCTCTTCTGGCTTCATCATAAATTCCACCACTGTAAGCTCTTGGTGAAGGATCAATTTCCACCTGGTAGCCATGCACTCTGCCATCACGGTATTCCGGAATGCTATTGCTCCTGATTTGAATACCTGAATTTAAAAGGCTATCTACTTTATATTCCACCTCAAATATAAAGTCACCATAATTTTCATTAGTACAGAGAAAACTGTTAGGAGTACCCAAAACGGTAGAACCCACTATTTCTCCATTTTCCACTGTATAAATGGCTTCTCCACCCCTTTGGGTCCACCCTTCAAGGTTTTCACCATCAAAAAGGCTTTCCCAGGGTCCGTCATAGGCTTGTTGTGGAGCATCACAAGCATACATTGAGACAAATGCCAACAGGATAAGGCTCAATCTTTTAAAGTTACTGATCAAGTTCATATTTAAATAATTTGGTTTTGATATAGTTATTACACTGGTAAATCCAATGAATGCAAACGTGAAACTAATATACCTAATATTTTAATAGAATAAAATAATTGCACCGGAAATATGCCAGGCAGAATAAAAATATTGCACCTGATAAGCCATTTTGATTCAAAATACTTTGGTTTTTATTTTGGCACAATGCTTAAATTAATATATTTAAACCAACAGATATAATTAATACAATCATGAGAAATACAGGGATCATTATTATTATTATAATTACTTGTTTTGCCTTCAGTTGCCAATCCCCTAATCAGGATAAGACTTCAGATGCTAAAACAGAATACCAGCGGCCCAACATCTTGTTTGCCATCAGTGACGATCAGTCGTTTCCTTATGCCTCAGCCTATGGTGATCAGACAGTGAACACCCCCGCTTTTGACAAAGTAGCTTCCGAAGGTGTATTATTTACCAATGCATTTGTAGCGTCACCCGGTTGTAGCCCTTCACGAGCCGCCTTTCTGACCGGCAGGTATCCCTGGCAAATTGAACAAGCCGGTACGCATGGCAGTTCGTTCCCAACTAAATATGTAGTCTTTCCTGATCTGCTGGAAGAGGCCGGATATTTCATCGGGGCTACCGGTAAGGCCTGGTCTCCGGGCAATTGGGAAATTAGCGGCCGCACCCGCAATCCAGTTGGACCTAAATATGATTCTATCCGATTGGATCCACCCTATGATTATATCAGCAATATTGATTATTCAGCTAATTTTGAGCATTTTCTTTCTCAACGCCCCAAAGGCCAGCCATTTTTCTTTTGGTATGGGGCTTCTGAGCCCCACCGGGCTTTTGAAAAAGGTATAGGATACAAAGAAGGGAAAACGGACGACCAGGCTACCGTGCCGGATTTTTTACCTGATCAGCATGAGATCAGAAGTGATTTGCTGGATTATGCTGTAGAAATTGAATGGTTTGACCATCATCTGGATAGCATGATCGCTCTGCTGGAAAAAACCGGTGAATTAGAAAACACCCTGATCATTGTTACTTCAGACAATGGCATGGCCTTTCCCCGGGCCAAAGCCAATTTATTTGAATATGGCATACACGTACCGTTAGCTATTCGCTGGGGCAATCAAATTCCCAGAGGACGAAAAATTGAAGACCCGGTCAGCCTGGTCGACATCACCAAAACCATATACAGCGCCTCCAAAACTGCTTTTCCCGGAAAATACGACCTGTCAGGAAAGGATATTTTACCCTGGTTGCGATCAAATGAAAGCGGTGTAATAGACTCTGCCAAAGTAATCTATGCCGGGAGGGAAAGGCATTCCAGTTCCCGCTGGAATAATCTCACTTATCCTCAAAGAGCCATTCGCACGCATCAATATCTCTATATCCGAAATTTTAAACCGGAAAGATGGCCAGCCGGTGCCCCCCAAAAGTATGACAGTGATAGCCTTTTAGGACCTCAACATGGTGGTTATCATGATATTGATGCTGCTCCTTCACTGGATTACCTGATCGAAAACCGTAATTCTCCAGAAATTGGCCAGTATTTCCACCTGGCAGTCGACAGAAGGCCCCCGGAAGAATTATATGATATTGAAAATGATCCGGCCTGCTTGACTAACCTGGCCCGGCATCATGATTTTCAACATGTTAAAAAACAACTTGCAAGCCAGTTGGGTGGATATCTGATGGTTACAGAAGATCCCAGAGTTACAGGTCAGGGAGATCTATGGGAGTCTTATCCCCGACTGCGAGGATCCATTCGAAAATTCCCCCAACCTGACTGGGCTGATTCCGAAAATAACATGGATTATTTAAACCGGTAAACCAAAATTTATGAAAAAGTCTTTCGTCATTATATTATTGCTGATCTTTTGGGGAGAAAAGACATCTTCCCAGGTGAGACAGCTAACAAAACAGGTGAACCCTGAACTGTTACAATCACACTGGACAGGCTTCTGGATTGCACCGCCTGAAGTTTCTCTCAAAGATTATGGGGTGTATTTATTCAGAAAAAACTTTATTTTAGACACTAAACCCACTGAATTCATTATCAACATATCTGCCGATAACCGCTATAATTTATTTGTGAACGGAAAATACCTATGCAATGGCCCCTCAAGGGGAGACTTATTTAACTGGCGGTTTGAAACCATCGATATTGCCCCCTTTCTCCATCAGGGAGAAAACCTGATAGCAGCTGAGGTTTGGAATTATGGCAAATATATCCCCTGGGCTCAGATTTCAGATCGTACCGGGTTCCTGGTGCAGGGAAATTCGGCCGATGAGCATATAGTGAATACCAATAGCAGCTGGAAAGTCATTCAGAACCAGGCTTTCGAGCCTTATTTAGCCGGTCAGGCTGACCTAAACCAGTTTATTGTGGTGGGTCCAGGAGATCAGATTGATGGCTCAAAATATCCGTGGGGATGGCAAAACCCTGATTTTGATGATGAAAACTGGCAAACACCACTGGCACTGAACAATGCGGCGCCTCCTGGAGTAGGTACTGATTTATTCTGGATGATGGTACCCCGAACCATACCCCTGATGGAAGAAAACACACTAAGGATGTCTTCTGTACGTCGTTCTGAAGGTATAAAAATTCCAGATGGCTTTTTAAACGGGGACTCTCCACTGAAAGTAGGACCTGACCAGCAGATTTCCTTCCTGATAGATCAAACTTACCTCACCACGGCATATCCGGAAATTATCCTATCCGGTGGAAAAGGGGCAGCAGTAAGGTTGACCTATGGCGAAGCACTTTTCCAGGAAAATGGAGATAAAGGCAACCGGAATGTCATAGAAGGAAAGCAGCTTAAAGGATACCGTGACTTATTTATCGCTGATGGTGGTGAAGAACGGAGATTCAGACCTTTATGGTTCCGCACTTACCGGTATATCAAAGTGGATGTAACCACTAAATCAGAACCATTGACCATTCATGACCTTTATGGCATATTTACCGCCTATCCATTTGAAGAAAATGGATATTTTTCTGCTGATGATCGTTCATTGCAGGATATCTGGCAAACAGGATGGCGAACGGCCCGTCTATGTGCTGGTGAAACTTATTTCGATTGCCCTTACTATGAACAGTTGCAATATGTGGGAGACACCCGCATTCAGGCTCTGATCAGTCTGTATGTCTCTGGTGATGACCGTTTAATGAAAAAAGCCATTTCCTTATTTGATAATTCCCGCTTACCCAATGGATTGACTCAGAGCAGGTATCCTTCCAGCAGCCCTCAGGTGATCCCCCCCTATTCACTTTTTTGGATCTCCATGATCTATGATTATTGGATGCACCGGGATGACCCTGAATTTGTAAAGTCTTTTCTGTTTGGAATTCAGGGTGTACTTTATTGGTATGAACAACATTTAGGAGAAAATGGCTTACTGGGTCCCATGCCCTGGTGGAACTTCGTAGACTGGACAGAAGAATGGCCCTGGGTCACAGAAAAAAGAATTGGTGGAGTTCCTGAAGGTGGCAGTTTGAACAAGGGTAATTCATCCATCATTACCCTGCAATATGTTTATAACCTCGATTATGCGGCAGAATTGTTTGCGTTCTTTGGTAATGATTATCTGGCCAACCATTACCGAACCCTGTCAGAAAAGACCAAGGAAGCTTTGGTCAGAGCATGTTGGGATACAGAAAAAGGCTTTTTTGCTGACACACCAAAAAAAACAGTCTTTAGTCAGCATGCCAATATAATGGCTGTTTTGGTAGATTTGATCCCTGCTTCTGACCAAAACGCATTTATGACCAAAGTCCTGAACCACCCTGACCTGATCCAAACAACCTTTTATTATAAATTTTACCAGGTGAGAGCCATGAAAAAAGCAGGCCTGGGAGATCAATATGTAGAAAGTCTGGATCCCTGGAGAAATATGCTGGACTTAGGATTAACCACCTTTGCCGAAAAACCTGATCCTACCCGATCAGATTGTCACGCCTGGAGCGCCAGTCCTAATTATGACCTTTTATCTACTGTGTGCGGCATTGAACCCGATGCACCTGGATTTAAATCAGTCAGTATAACGCCCCACCTGGGAAGACTTAAGCAAGTACAAGGCGGCATTCCACATCCCATGGGTGAAATAAAGGTGGAACTGCAGCAAACTGACCAGGGTTTAACCGGAACAGTAGAGTTACCACAGCAGCTTAAAGGAACATTTTCCTGGAATCAAACAGCTGTTGCTTTAAATGGTGGAAGGCAGCATATTGAAATCAAAAAGAATGAATAGAAAGAGCCTGGTTATATTCCTGATCTTCATATCAATAAGAGGCTGGACCCAGGAACATCTGGATCAAATCAATCCGGACCTGTTACAGGAAAGATGGCAGGCCCAATGGATACAACATCCTGAGGCTGATGCCAATGCCTTTGGAGTCTATCATTTCAGAAAGTCCTTTGAACTGGAAAAAGTTCCGGAACAATTTATGGTACATGTTTCCGCCGATAACAGATACACATTATTTGTTAACGGAAAACAGGTTTGTTTTGGACCGGCCCGGGGCGACAGAATGCACTGGTATTTTGAAACTGTAGATCTTAAACCTTTTTTACGAAAAGGAACCAATTTACTGGCTGCCCAGGTTTGGAATTTTGCTGATCATCGTCCCCTGGCCCAGATCACTTACCAGACTGCATTTATTTTACAAGGCAACAGGGAAACGGAAGCAATAGTAAATACCGACAATACCTGGAAAGTAATGCAAAACCAGAGCTATCAACCCATTCCGGTAGACTGGACCATGATCCGGGGTTATTATGCAGTTGGGGCCACTGAAAAAGTAGATGGGGCAAAGTATCCCTGGGGCTGGCAAAATTTAGATTATGATGATGGTGAATGGCTTACTCCAAAAAATATTGGCTATGGAGGGCAGGGAGTGCCTTTTGGTTTTAAACAATATTCGGCTATGAGTGCCTGGCAATTATTACCCAGAGATATTCCCATGATGACCCAGCAACAGGAGCGTATTTTAAAGATCATCAGAACCAATCACGAAAAGATACACCCAGGATTTATTCGAGGTTCGGAACCATTGATCATACCTGCTAATTCCCAGGTAAGTATCCTTTTGGATCAGACCTATCTTACCACCACCTATCCAGAGTTGGTGGTGGATAAGGGGAAAAACAGTGAGATCAGGATCACTTATGCCGAAGCACTGGTTGATGATGACTTCAAAAAAGGCAATCGTAATATCACGACCGGTAAAAAGATCTTTGGCATCTATGACATCTTTTACCCTGAAGGTAAGGAAGTTACCTATCGTCCTTTATGGACCAGGACCTATCGTTATTTACAATTAGATATTACCACCAGGGAGCAGCCTCTGGAGATCAAAGATCTGTATGGCATTTATACAGCTTATCCTTTTGAGGAACAAGCCGTATTTGCAACCGGATCAGAAAAGCTGGATCAGATCTGGCAGGTGGGATGGCGAACCGCTAAACTATGTGCCACTGAAACCTATATGGATTGCCCCTATTATGAACAGTTGCAATATGTGGGAGATACGCGGCTTCAAGCTTTAATTTCTCTTTTAGTAGCCGGAGATGACCGTTTAATGAGAAAAGCGATCAAGCAATTTTACTGGTCTATGTATTATGAAGGGATCACCCTGAGCCGGCATCCCACCTACATTCCCCAGGTCACACCAACTTATTCCTTAATTTGGGTAATGATGGTACATGATTTTATGATGTATCGTGACGATCCGGATTTCATTAAACAATTCCTGCCTGCTGTAAAGAATATCCTGCAATGGTTTGAGCGCTATCTGGATCATACTGATCTGCTTGGTCCACTACCCTGGGTTAATTATATGGATGCTGCTGAAGGGTTTACTTCTGGCACTCCCCCCTATTTACATGAGGGACACAGTATTCAGATTAGCCTTTTGTTCAGCCTGAGTTTAGATCATGCAGCGGAAATTTTCGAATTGTTCGATCAGAGCCATCAAGCGGACCAGTATTCGGGTTTATCATCCAGATTGAAAAAAGCCGCTTACCAATCCGGTTATAATAGCCAAACCGGATTAATGGCAGAAACGCCGGCCCAAAAGTACTGGACCCAGCATACCAATATCCTGGCTATCTTAACCGATGCAATTCCGGCGGAAGAACAACAGGCTTTGATGAAAAGAATTTTAACTGATGAAAAGCTTATACAGGCAGAGATCTATTTTCAATATTACTTGTTTCAAGCTATGAAAAAATCAGGGCTGGGCAATGAGTATCTAAACCATTTGGATAAATGGGAGTATATGCTGAATAAAGGACTCACTACTTTTGCTGAACATACAATAGAAGCGCGTTCAGATTGTCATGCCTGGAGTGCGCATCCAATAATTGATTTTATCAATACTGTAGCAGGAGTTAACCCTGCCCAACCTGGTTTTAAAAAAGTAGTGATCCAGCCTCACATGGGTATCTTAAAACAATTAAAAACAGTAGTACCACATCCTTTAGGATTGATTAAGTTGGAACTTGAAAGAACAGGAAACGATGGTGTGCAGGCTATTGTATGGCTACCGGACAACCTTTATGGTACTTTTGTCTGGAAAGAGCAGGAAAAAACACTTAAACCAGGTCAGCAAAGGATCAGTTTCAAATAAATTTAACTTAAACCTTCATTCCCATCATGAAATCAAAAAACACCCGAAGAGAAATGATCAAAAAAATTACGGCCAGTGCACTTCTCTTCAATTATTCCCAGGGCATGGCCAAAATAGCATCGGCTTACCAGGGAAACCAGATTAAGCACTCGGCTTGTAAATGGTGCTACCCCGACTTAGAGTTGGATGAGTTATGTCAGCAAGGAAAGAAAATAGGATTGGCTTCAGTAGAACTTCTAGGTCCCTCAGATTGGGCTGTAGTTCAAAAAAATGGCCTTAATTGTGCTGTAGGAATTATTCTCACCAATGGTTTTAATATTACTAATTGCTTTAATCGCAAGGAAAATCATGATCAATTGACCGAAATGTACAAGCAAGCTATTCCCAAAGCAGCAGAAGCTAATATACCTCACCTGATCTGCTTCTCTGGCAATCGTGATGGTATGGATGATGAAACCGGTCTGGAAAATTGTAAAATAGGATTACAAAAAATCATGCCCCTTGCTGAAAAATACCAGGTAAACATCATTATGGAATTGCTTAACAGCAAAGTCAATCACAAAGATTATATGTGTGATCATACTTCCTGGGGGGTTGAATTATGTAAAACGGTGAATTCGGAAAGGTTTGGTCTGTTATATGATATTTATCACATGCAAATCATGGAAGGCGATGTCATTCGAACCATCAGAGAAAATCATCCTTATATTTTTCATTATCATACCGGAGGTGTTCCGGGCAGAAACGAAATCGACGAATCCCAGGAATTGTACTATCCTTCTATTATTAAAGCCATCGCTGAAACAGGTTATCAGGGTTATGTAGGTCAGGAGTTTATTCCGCTTAATGAAAACAAGATGGAGTCCCTGGCCCGGGCTATTGAAATTTGTACAGTTTAGCCAGGAATATATTTTAATTCTTGCATACCAGCACTTTACCAAATTACAATAAGTATTCCTCCATTTTTTAGAGAAAAAAATGGAGAAAGACAGGTGAGTGATTTTTGCGGTCTTGATTTCTTGCCTGCTTTTTTTATCAAGATAGCAAATACTAATTCATAGAATCAATTAAACATTTCAATAACATCATGAGCAGGCCTGGGCCAGAATAAATAAGGGGAGAAATAGAAAATTTTTCACCCCGTAATTGTATCTCTGATCAAAACATCTCTACTACAACCCTTTCCCCAGGCCAGACTTTTTAATTAAACAAAAACCAATACAATACAAAAATTTAATTTTCTCAAATTGGTGAAAATATTATCTTTGCTCCTTAATTAAACATCTAACTAAGCTATGTTGGAATATCATTGGTTGGCAGCTTATACAAATCCAAGATCTGAAAAGAAAGCAGATATACTGCTGAAGGAAAAAGGTATCAAAACCTATTTACCTTTAGTAACAAGATTAAAACAGTGGAGTGACCGTAAAAAGAAAGTGGAGGAACCCCTGATAAGATCCTACATATTTGTCCATATCAGCGAAAAAGAATATTTTGATGTACTTAACACCCAACATGTGGTAAGATTCATCACCTTTGAAGGTAAAGCCGCACCTATCCCGGATAATCAAATCGAAACTCTGCGAAAGCTATTGGCTACAGATACCGAGTTGGAGGTAATTGATACAGAATTGGAAGAAGGAGATCCGGTAAAGGTGGCCAAAGGACCGTTATTAGGTATGAAAGGAGAGTTGGTCAAGTATAAACAAAAGAACAGGGTGATCGTCAGGCTGGCTCACACCGGAAAAACACTGGTCGTGAATTTGCCTTTGGGTTTCCTGGAACCGGATAATGGCATTTGATCTGTATTTATCAAACATTTATTAAAAATGTCATCTCTGCCCACTACTTTCACCCTTTATTCAGGAAAAATCTAACTTTTTAGATAAATCTTAAATAATCTTATAATAATTTTGACCAACTTTAGTTAGAATTTATCAGAAGTTCAGAAAAGAATAAATGAATTTGGCAGGCAGACCTCCGATTGAAAAGAATTGCACTCAATATTTATCGTTAAAATATCTTTCACTTTTTTTGATAATAAGTTGGATAAGTGCATGTGTACCCAATAAAAAGATTGTTTACTTACAACAGGAAAACGACCTTAAGGAGTCCTTTCCAACAGATTCCATCGTTCGGTCTTACCAGCTAAAAATGAAGCAATATGAACTAAAACCTGAAGATATTATAAGCCTGAGAGTTGCCAGCATTACCCCGGAAGAATATAACTTTGTAAGGGAATATGAACAGCAGCTTGGTCAGATCAGAAAACTTAACCAGTATCAGCAAAACAATGTGGGCAGTGGTAATAACAACCAGATGTTTAATCGTGGGGGGTTGGGCAACATGGGCAATGATGGAGGCGGAGGGTTTTCCGCATTGATGCTGGACCAAATGCAATCCGGTTTTATTCTGGATCAACAGGGCGAACTGGAATTACCCAAGATAGGCGTAGTTAATTTAGCCGGACTCACCATTTCCGAAGCCGAAAAAAAGATCACCCGGCTCTTAACAGGTTTTTTTGAAACCCCTATGGTAAGAATACAATTGTTGGATTTTCATTTTACCATTTTAGGAGAAGTAAATAATGAAGGCCGGTACACTTCTTTTGATCCGGATATCAATATATTTGATGCATTGATGCTGGCGGGTAACTTAACTGAATTTGCTGACCGCAGTAAAATAAAAATTGTACGTTATCAGGAAGAGCATGCAAATATCATCTATGTAAATACCCTGGATGAGGGTTTGCTGGCGGCGAACGCCTTTTTTCTTCAGCCAAATGATTTGATTATCGTACCGCCCCTGGAAGCCCGAAGTGCCAGAAAATACACGTTACCCAATGCTTCTACTTTGTTGAGCGTGGTGACGGCAGGAGCTTCATTGATTTTGTTAGTTTTAAGTTTGAGATAAGGTGGCAGAGAACAAACAATTTGAAAATACCGATAACCTGGCCGATGTCAAAAAGTTTTTGGGTAAGATCCTCAGACGTTGGTATTGGGTGGCTTTATCACTGATCATAGCCCTGACCATAGCATTTTTATTGAACCGTTATGAAACGCCGGTTTATGTGATAAAAGCCAGTATCATCACCAAAAAATTTGAAGACCGGTCCAGCGGGATGATTCCTTATATGTTTGATGGCGATAATTTTTTCAGAAATAGAATAGAAGTATTCCAGGAAATTCCCCTCCTCCGATCCCAGGATAAGATCAGGGAAACAGTAAATCGACTTGATTATAACGTAGCATATTATGTAGAAGGCAATATTAAAACCTCAGAAATGTATAAAAACAGCCACTATTCTGTTTTTATTGACTCAGCTTCTACCAATATCCCTTATCAACTGCCTATATATATACGCATTCTTGATGTATCAAACTATACACTTAGTCTGCCAAACAGTAGCTGGACCAATGTTTTAGATGATCAGGTTTTTAGATTTAACCAGGATTATGACCTCAATGGATTTAAGTTCCGGATCCAGCTTAATTCAAGCAATGGGGGAAAGGAAGTGAAAAATTATTTTATCATCAATCACCCTGAGCATTTGGTTGGATTTTTCAGAAGCAAATTAAATATCAGCTGGGCTCAGCGAGGTTCTGCCATCCTGGACATATCCATGCAAAGTATATTACCGGAAAAAGACCTTGATTTTATCAAAAATTATTTCGATGTGGTGATTGAAAAAGGCTTGGAGGAAAAAAATGCCTATGCCACCAACACCATCAACTTTATCAATCATCAACTGGATCAGATTGCAGACTCCTTGGTCAGATTTAAGTTTAATATTGATGATTACAAGCTGGAGAACCGTGAATTAGCCAATGGCTCATCTTATGTATACAATAAACTGGCTGAACTGGATCAGGAAAAAGCCCGCCTGATACTGGCTAATAATTATTATGATTACCTTGAAAAATATGTCCGGCAACAAAGAAATGCGGAAGTATTTGCCCCCAACATTATTGGTTTGGAAGCTCCATTGCTGGACCAGCTCATTACAGAGTACATGCAGGTAAAAATGGAAGACAAGATCGATAAAAATGAAGCCAATGCCAAAAACCCATTGGTAAACCGTAGTTATGAAAGTATTGAACGGCTGGAAAAAAATATTTATGAAAGTATAGAAAATCTGAAGTTGGGCAATCGGGAGGCCTTACAAGAAATCAATGATAAAATCAATTTTTATTACAGTTCAGTAAAGGAGTTTCAGAATGAATCCCGGGAGTTATCACAGTTTGAACGCATGTATCAGCTGAATGAGAATCTTTATAACATGCTTCTGGAAAAAAAGACAGAAGCCAGTATTGCTAAAGCATCCACTACTTCTGACTATCAGATCGTGGAGCAGCCCAGTTTCAGCCCCTCTCCCATCTATCCGGACAAGAAAAAAAACTATATCATCGCCCTGGTACTTGGATTGGGATTGCCCATTGGGTTCATTTATTTACAGGACCTGTTAAATAATAAAATTATTACCAAGGACGATCTGAACAAACATTCAACCCTGCCCTACATAGGTAACATTGGTCACAGTTCTATTCATTCAAACCTGGTAGTTAAGGAAAGGCCTAAATCATTAATTTCTGAATCTTTCAGAAGCATCAGAGCCAACCTGAAATATTTTATCTCAACCGATGGCAAGGAAAAAAATGTATACCTGATTACTTCATCGATTGGTGGAGAAGGGAAAACTTTTTGCTCAATCAACCTGGCTTTTACCTTTGCCAGTACCGGCAAGAAGACTTTATTAATGGGGGCTGATATGCGAAAACCGACCCTGGCTGACTACCTGGAAACGCCCGATGGAAAAGGCCTCAGCAATTATTTGGCAGGGTTTGTAGAAAAAGAAGATATTCTGATTTCAGCTGGTGTTCCTCATCTTGACATCATTTTGGGTGGAGATGTCCCCCCCAATCCGGCTGAATTGCTGGCCTCTGAAAAAATGGCCAACCTGATCGCTGAATCAAGAAATGAATATGAATACATCATTATTGATACACCGCCCATAGGTTTAGTTTCTGATGCCATGGAACTGCTGAAATATACTGATATCAATTTTCTGATTGTGAGGCAGGGAAAAACCTACAAATCAGCCCTGGATTCCATCAACGAGATGTATATGGACGGGAAAATTAAAGACTTTGCTGTAATTTTCAATGATATAAATTTCAAAAAACTCAGCTATGGCAGCGGTTATGGCTATGGTTATGGCTACGGAAGCGGATATGGCTATGGTTATGGCAAAACCTACGGATATGGCTATTATGAAGAAGATAAAGAGCCAAAAAGCTGGTGGAATTTATTTACCAAAAAAGATAAAAAAAGGAAGAAAAAGAGGACATAGCAGCTGCTTGTTCCTTTATTCCTTTACTTTGCCCTTTTGGGAAGTCCTTTTCTGATAATTTCTTTCTATGTAGGCAATGATTTTTCCAGCAATGTCAATTCCAGTAGCTTTCTCTATGCCTTCCAGCCCGGGAGAGGAATTCACTTCCAGGATCAAAGGCCCTCTGTCTGATTGAAGCATATCTACTCCTGCAATTGATAGTTCCAAAGCTTTGGCTGCAGCCAATGCGGCATTTTTTTCAGCCCGGTTCAAACTGATCAATTCGCCTTTTCCTCCTCTGTGCAGGTTGGACCGAAACTCTCCTTCTTTTCCCTGCCTCTTCATGGCACCCACTACCTTGCCATCTACCACAAAAGCCCTGATATCGGCCCCTTTAGATTCTTTAATATATTCCTGTACAATGATCCGCGCCTTTAGTCCATGAAATGCCTCAATTACAGATTGAGCCGCCTTTTTGGTTTCTGCCATCACCACCCCCAAGCCCTGGGTACCTTCCAGCAGTTTCACAATCAATGGGGCTCCTCCCACTTTTTCCACCAGGTTCTTTTCTTCTTTGGAAAAATTGGTGAAAGCTGTCTTAGGCATACCCAATCCTGCCCGGGAAAGAATCTGTAAACTTCTCAGTTTATCCCTGGACCTGACAATGGCCTGAGATTCAATTGAGCTGAAAACCTTCATCATTTCAAACTGACGAACCACTGCTGTACCATAAAAAGTAACCGATGCACCAATTCTGGGAATAATGGCATCAACATCAAACAACTTTTCACCCAGGTAAAAAATAGAAGGCTCATTCTGCTCTATCAACAGGTCACATCGTAAATGATCCACCACCCTGGCTTCGTGCCCCCGTTGGCTGGCCGCTTCAATGAGTCTTTTTGTAGAATATAATCCTGAATTACGGGATAAAACAACGATCTTCATTATTTATTGATTTTTTCATTTTGCGATAAATTGACACAAGAAACATCCACCATAAATCTGTTTCTTAATAATTTTCGGCCCAGTAAAACAGGAAACCTCATGGCACTTCGGTCAGTCAGCGAAAATTCAGTGGTATAAGACTTACTGAATATAGTGATTTTGGTTTTGATTATAAAACGTTTTTCAATATGACCGGAAGAGCTTTTTACATACTTCTGCTTATAATTCCTCACTTTAAACAATTTTCGTTTCCCCTGCATTCTTGTGGAGCCGGGAACGTAAAAAGTCAAAACAGGAACATCGTCTTCTTTTATTAATTTGATCCTGGAACAGTGAATAGCTGAAGAGTAAGCTCCGGTGTCTATTTTAGCTTTTATATTGAACAACCCAATATCAGGAAGATCAACCACATCTGCTCTGCCGATAATTAGACTGGGCGCCATATTATCTGCGAATAATTTGAGCAATACTTAAAGAAAGATCCAGAAAAAGTATCTTCACGTTGGCATTCCTTTCTAAAAAATAAAACGAATGGTTCAGTTCCTGGTTTAATAAATCTATCATTTCCGGTGTGACCACTTTGCTAAAATTGTCTACAAATGCTTTTTCCTCCCCATGTAATCGATTGAGCGAGCCATTAAAATGTATCACCAATGTTTCCCGCAAGATACTCAATCCATATTGCAGCATACTTTTTTGAGACAGTTTGCTCAATTTATTAAACGATTCAGCCCATTGCACCATTTCAGTGTAGTCATGCAGGTAACATAGACGCATCCATTCCCGAAACATTTTATGACTGTCATCCTCCACTTCATTCATCAGTTTTAGAGCCTCATTCAGATTACCATGAGCAATATGGGCGATCTGAGCTGCTTTAGCTTCCTCCAGTTGATGGGTATTTACCAGGTACTGCGCTACCTCATCATTGTTAAAGGGCCGTACTGGAAATGGTTGACTTCTGGATAATATGGTAGTCAATAACCGCTCCGGCTGATTGGTCACCAACAGGAATAAAGTTTGTCCTGGTGGCTCCTCCAGAATCTTAAGAATGGCATTAGCTGCATTGACATGCATAAATTCAGGCAGCCAAACCAACATCACCTTGTATTTACCTTCAAATGTTTTTAGCGATAAATTACGGATAATATGGCGGCTTTCTTCTTTGGAGATATTCAATTGCTTGTTTTCCCCACCAAAAAAATTATTCCAGTCATTGGCCTGGCCAAAAGGGTTTTTCATTAAATATTGGCGCCAATCTTTTAAGAAGCTGGCACTCACTACATCTTTGCCAGTAATTGTTTTGGTTGAGCTGACCGGAAAAGCGAAATGAAGATCCGGATGAATGTATTTCCGGTTTTTGACACATGAGGCACATTGACCGCATGCATCTTCTTGGCCAGGATTTTCACAATTGACATAGTTGGCCAGAGCCAGGGCCAGAGCCAGTTGAGCCCCACCTTCCTGGCCGGAAAACAACAAAGCATGAGCCAAGTGATTTTTTCGTACCGTACTTATCAAACCATTTTTCACCTCTGCCAATCCGGGTATATCTTTAAATTTCATTGCGCTTATGCATTAAACCTATCTCAAAAATAAAACTAATATGTAAACAGGCTAATATAAGTGATCATTTTTATAGTGCTTTAGGTGGTTTAGCTTCCCACTTTCTGTATTTTCGGGAAACTTCAAATACATGAGTCAAAATAGCTTTATCTGCTTCTGTTAAATCCACATTTCGGCGCTGCATCACCAGTTCAGCCGTCTCATATACTTTATGAAGGGCAAAAGTGGAGAAGCCTGCCGCACCACCCCAGGCAAAGGAAGGGATGAAAGTTCTGGGAAAGCCTGCCCCAAAAATATTGGCGCTAACCCCCACTACAGTACCGGTATTAAACATGGTATTTATGCCACATTTGGAATGATCACCCATTACCAGTCCGCAAAACTGCAGACCGGTATTCACAAAACTTTCTTTCTGATAGCTCCACACCTTTATACCAGCATAATTATTCTTAAGGTTGGAATTATTGGAATCAGCTCCGATATTACACCATTCTCCCAGTACAGCATTACCTAAAAATCCATCGTGACCCTTATTGCTATACCCCTGGATGACTGAATTGCTTACTTCTCCACCAATTTTGGAATAAGGCCCCACAGTGCTATCACCCCGGACTTTAGCACCCACATTGACAGTACTGCCTTCACAAAGGGCAAAAGCTCCCCGCACTACTGCCCCTTCCTGTATGGTAGCATTTTTCCCGATATAGACCGGGCCTTTTTCAGCATTAATAATGGCAGCTTTAATTTGTACACCTTCTTCTAAAAATAAATTTTCCTGGCCATATACAATGGTATGTGGATCATTAATTGGCTGGCTTTCTCGGTTTTGGGTGATGAGGGCAAAATCAGCTATGATTTGTTCTCTGTTTTTTGAAAAAATATCCCAGCTATACCTGATCATGTCAACTTTGGCTGGATAGGATGTTTTATGGGTCAGATCAAGAAGCTTATCCCGGGCAAACCGCTCTACCGACTCCTCCTTGCATTTGGCTGCCAGTAAAATATCATCTTTGAAAATACCCTGCCCGGTTTCCAGTTGCTGTATAGCCTGCCATAGTTCCTGGTCGGGACATACAGCACCATTGATCAACCAATTATCAGGAGCTACCTGCAGTTGAAACTTCTGCTTAAGATATTCTTCGGTCAAATAGCTTACCTGATCTTTTATGAATCTTTGCCATTTTTCTTCAATAGTTAAAATCCCGACCCTGAGTTTTCCTACGGGTTTGGTATAAGTTAACGGCAACAAGGCAGATTTTATGTCAGGTTGATCAAAAAGAATGGTGTTCATATATACAAAACATTTTATTAGATAAAAAAAAAGTCTCCTTAAACAAAATTAAGGAGACTTTTAAATGTTTCTTTATTACTTCTATTTTTTATCTCTTTTATATCTTCGATTGAATTTCTCAACCCTACCAGCAGTATCCAAAAAGATCTTTTTACCAGTATAGAAAGGATGAGAAGCTGAACTTACCTCAATCTTGATCAAAGGATAAGTTTTGCCATCCTCCATCTCAATGGTTTCTTTAGAATCTAAAGTGGAGCGGGTGATAAATTTATATTCACTCGAAGTATCATAGAAAACAACTTCCCTGTAATCCGGATGTATTCCCTTTTTCATTTTATTATATTTTAATTTAATCCCAGTCTTTTTTTAAGAGGCACAAAAATAATAAATATTAACCTAACTTTCAAATATAAAAACTTAATCGGGTAAAATGTATGGTTTTCTTTGAGTTAGGTGGATAATTTTTTATAAAAACTACTAAGTTTGCTGCTTAATTAACGAATAAAATGAATTATAATTTCTGGGGATTATTGTTTATGATTTGGAGTTGGCCTTATTTAAGTCAGGCTCAAAGTGTAAATGCACCATTAAACCCGGATTATTTTCATTTGCTGGAAAGGTATGAGATTAATTCAGGTAAACTAGCTGACTCCTTCCATAGTTCTTACAAACCTTACCAGCGCAAAGCCATTGCTACTTTTGTAGACAGCCTGTACCTCAAAAACCAGGGCCTTTCCCCGGTCGACCGGTTTAATTTACAATATCTGGCCAATGACAACTGGGAGTGGTCTGTTACAGCTCAAAATGAAAGTGAAAACCCCATATTAAATCATTTTTACCGGGTTAAATCTGATTTTTTTCATGTTCAAACAGAAGATTTTGATTTACATATCAACCCGGTTTTATACTTGAGCGCTGGCCTGGAAGCGGGACAGGATATTCATCCCTACACTAATACCAGGGGTGTGGAAATGCGGGGTATGATCAGTAATAAATTAGGTTTTTACACCTATCTTGGTGAAAACCAAGCAGTTTACCCCGGCTATGTTCGCACCTGGATTGATGAGAACCGGGTGGTACCCAACCAGGGGTTTTGGAAAAATTTTAAGGAAAACGGGGTGGATTTCTTTACAGCCCGGGGCTATATTTCCTTTGACATCATAAAAAACATCAATCTTCAGTTTGGTCATGATCGTTTTTTTATTGGAAATGGCTACCGGTCTATGATACTTTCGGATTTCAGCAATAATTATCTTTTTCTGAAATTAAATACTAAAGTATGGCGATTGAACTATACCAATTTGTTTGCCCAGCTCACTGCTGATTCCTACATCGGTAGGCCGGGTTTGATTGGTCAGGAAAAATTTCCCCGCAAATTCATGACCCAGCATCACCTCAGTATTAACATTACCGATAATTTCAACCTGGGTGTTTTTGAAACCATCATGTTTGGTAAACCTGATTCTACCGGTTTTCAGCGATATGAGCTGGATTATCTCAACCCGATCATTTTTTATCGGGCTATTGAGCATCAAAGCGGCAGTATAGACAACGCTATTTTGGGCAGTGATTTTAAATGGCTGATTGGTGCAAATTATTTGTTGTACGGACAACTGGTTCTGGATGAATTCCTGTTAAGGGAAATTCGTGCCAATAGTGGTTGGTGGGCCAATAAATACGGATATCAGTTAGGTTTGAAAAAAACGAATCTATTTGGTATCGCCAATTTAGACCTTCAGCTGGAACATAATATGGCACGCCCCTTTTTATACGCTCACCAGAATATCTATACCAGTTATACCCATTATCGCCAGCCATTAGCACATCCTTTGGGAGCAAATTTCAGGGAATACATCGGGATACTGAGATATCAGCCCCTGAAAAGATTAGCCCTTGAAGGAAAAGTTATCCTGGCCGGTTATGGTCTTGATACTTTAAACAGTAACTGGGGGCAAGACATCAGGTTGAGTTATTTAAGCCGCCAGCTGGAATATGGCAATGAAACAGGACAAGGCATCGGAACCGATCTTTCCATCTTTAATTTCAGAGCATCCTATCAGTTTAGGCACAATCTTTTTTTAGAATTCAACCAACTGATAAGGAAGCAGTCCAGTGAACTGGAGCAGTTCAAACAGGATAATACCTTTACCTCACTGGCACTCAGGTGGAATTTTCCTCAAAATAATCCTTTTGATTTTTAAACGACAAGCAAATGTCGCTGGTTCACATCAGGTTTTCTTATTAAATGAGAATAAATTACCTTAAAATTGCAGTTGAATGGAGGGGAAATCATGAATACCTATTTTCGTATATTATCTTATGCCCGGCCTTTAGGCGGATTTCTGCCAGGCTATATTCTTTTCACTCTGATAGCGGTTATTTTTAATGCCGTCAACCTGGCCCTGCTAATTCCTTTGCTTCAGATCCTGTTTGATGAGATCACTCCGGATTTTGTACAGCAGTATTCAAGCTATCCAGAATTTAACCTGACCCTTGAATATTTTCAGCACCTGTTCAATTATTATCTCCTGGATATCATTCAGGCCAGCGGCAAACTACAGGCATTATACTATGTTTGTGGAGTAATAATTGCTTCGGTGCTTGTAGCTAATCTGTTTTCCTATCTGGCCGCCATCATTTTAGCCAAAATCCGGGCCAATGTGATTAAAAAGATACGGATCAGCATATTTAATAATGTTACGGGGCTGGATATTGGATTCTTTACCAATGAAAGAAAAGGAGATATCATATCCAGAATTACCAATGATGTGCAGGAGATCGAACTATCTGTGGTAAATTCTATGCGGGTGATCTTCCGGGAGCCGCTTCAGATACTGGCATACCTGGGAGCCATGTTGTTTCTATCTACCCATCTCACCTTATTTGCCTTACTTTACATGCTTGTCACAGGATTTCTCATTTCCGAGATCACTAAAAGATTGAAGAAAAAAGCCCAGCAAAGCCAGGAATCTCTGGCACGGATTGTGGGGATCCTGGATGAAACCTTATCCGGAATGAGGATCATCAAAGCTTTCAATGCCGTAAAGCTGATCAATGAAAAGTTCAAGCAGGAGGTGATGAAATATGCCAGAATCAATGTTTCAATGGCTTATAAGAATGAACTGGCCTCGCCCCTTTCCCAATTTTTAGGCGTAACAGTAGTCACTGGCATTGTGGTATATGGGGGCGTAAGGGTGCTGAACGGATTTCTTGATGCATCAGAGTTTATCGCGTTTATTGGTATTTTTTCCCAGATCCTGAACCCATCCAAAGCCATTTCCAAGGAAGTCAGCAGTATCCAAAGAGGACTTGCTTCGGCTGAAAGGATTTTCAGGATAGTTGATCTGGAACCTCAGATCAAAGATGCGCCACAAGCCAAAAAGCTGGAATCTTTTGATCAGGCTATAGAATTTAGAAATGTTTCTTTCGCTTATGAAAAAGAGCCGGTGCTCAGAAATATCAACCTTAGCATTCCCAAAGGATATACGGTAGCCCTGGTAGGAACATCAGGAGGGGGAAAATCCACTCTGGCAGATCTCATTCCCCGATTTTATGATCCAGGTCAGGGTGAATTGCTCATTGATGGCAGGCCAATTAAGGATTATCAAATTGAATCCATTCGGAGGCAAATGGGAATTGTAACCCAGGAATCTATCTTGTTCAATGATACCATCCTTAATAATATTGCCTTTGGTAAACCGGAAGCCAATCGGGAAGAAGTGATACAGGCGGCTAAAATCGCCAATGCACATCAATTTATCATGCAAACAGAATACGGTTATGACACCAACATTGGTGAAAGAGGCACCAAACTTTCCGGGGGACAACGCCAAAGGATCAGCATTGCCCGGGCTGTATTGAAAAATCCACCCATTCTGATCCTGGATGAAGCTACTTCCGCCTTGGATTCTGAGTCGGAGAAACTGGTACAGGTAGCGCTGACCAATCTGATGAAAAACCGGACCTCGGTAGTCATTGCCCATCGCCTTAGCACCATACAACATGCCGATGAAATACTGGTGATACAAAATGGTGAAATTATTGAAAGAGGACGTCATGAAGAACTTTTAGAAAATAATAAGGTATATACCAAATTGAGCAGCATGCAATCAGTTAATTAATTCATGATTTTATCCTAAAACTGTTATTTTAGCGAAATTATTTATATTTTGCTGTCAGAAATTAAATTTTGAAAATAATGAAAAAATTCAAAACCATTTTTTACATCATTTACCTGCTATTTATCCTTACCTCCCTGATACTTCTGATAACAGAATGGGAATTCCTATCTACTTCCTTTGGTTTATTGCCTGTTTGGATGCCCTATTTGATTATTTTGGGCATGTTACTGATCATTACGGAATGGATTGTGGAGAATATTCATATCAAACAATTGAAGAATAAAATTACAAAGCTTGAGAAAGAAAACCTTAATCTGAAAGCCAAATTATTTGATCAGGAAGAAGCATATAAAGAAGGTGACCGTTCCCTTAAAGCATTTGGAGATTCACTGGAAGAAAAGGAAAGTAAAAACAGGCCCGGAGAGGAAGATCAAAAAAATGAGTTATAGAGCATTAATCAAAGAACAATTAACGGAAGCTGTACATACATTAGATGCATTTCTAAAGGAGGAACAAAACATTCAGAAGATTCAGGATGCCGCAGCCCTTTTAGCCGGGTCAATTGATCAGGGAGGAAAAATCATTTGCTGTGGTAACGGAGGATCTCATTGCGATGCCATGCATTTCGCAGAAGAGTTAACCGGTCAATACCGGGATCGTAGGAAAGCCCTGCCCGCCCTAGCTATCTCAGATTCCAGCCATATTACCTGTGTTGCCAATGATTATGGATTTGACAGTATTTTTTCCCGATATGTCCAGGCATTAGGCCGTAGCGGAGATGTGCTTTTTTGTCTTAGTACAAGTGGTAATTCACCGAATATCGTGGCGGCTGCACAAGTGGCCAGGCAGCAAAACATGAAGGTAGTAGCCCTTACCGGAAAAACCGGAGGCAGTTTGGCCCAAATAGCTGACCTAGAAATCAGGGTACCTCATCAGGGTTATTCCGACCGAATTCAGGAAATACATATCAAAATCATACATATCCTGATCCTCCTCATAGAAAAACAAATTTGTTAAAGTTTTCCGGTAATTGTATATTTATTCCTAAAAGTATGACCAAATCTCATGCTTTAAAGTAATAACCTAGGCAAGCGCCTGCCTCCCGGTCACTATTAAATAATGAATTATGCTTTCCAAAACTTATGGCAGTGCAGTATATGGAGTAAATGCTTCCACAATTACCATTGAGGTCAATATCAGCGGCGGCACAAAGTTTTTTATGGTGGGTTTACCTGACAATGCGGTGAAAGAAAGCCAGCACCGGGTAGAATCAGCTATTAAATATTTTGGTTATCAAATGCCCCGTACCAGGATTATCGTGAATTTAGCCCCGGCCGATCTCAAAAAAGAAGGCTCGGCTTATGACTTACCCATAGGATTGGGGATTTTACATGCTTCCGGGCAGTTGCATACAGAAATCCTGGACCAATATGTTATTATGGGGGAGTTGGCCCTTGACGGCATCCTCAGGCCCATTCGTGGGGTTTTGCCCATAGCTATCGAAGCCAGAAAGCAAAGCTTCAAAGGCATTATGCTACCCAAAGATAATGCTGCGGAAGCCGCTATCGTGAATGAACTGGACGTAATCGGGGTGGAAACATTACAGGAAGCAGCTGAATTCCTGGAAGGTACCAGGGAAATAGCACCGGTAGATAAAGATACCAGGGACATATTTTTCAGCCAGATCGATGAATACGAGGCGGATTTTAAAGACGTACAGGGCCAGGAAAATATCAAAAGAGCATTGGAAATTGCAGCAGCAGGAGGACATAATGCCATTATGGTAGGCCCTCCCGGTTCTGGGAAAACCATGCTGGCTAAAAGGTTACCTTCTATCCTTCCCCCACTAAATTTACATGAAGCCCTGGAAACCACCAAGATACATTCTGTAGCCGGTAAATTAGGCAAAGATGCCTCTTTGATCTCTACCCGCCCCTATCGGGCTCCCCATCATACCATCAGTGACGTGGCTTTGGTGGGAGGAGGAGGTATCCCTCAACCTGGTGAAATCTCATTAGCCCATAATGGTATACTCTTTCTGGATGAACTGCCCGAATTCAAGCGTACAGTACTGGAGGTAATGCGACAACCACTGGAGGAACGTCGTGTTACTATTTCCCGGGCTAAAATTACTCTTGACTATCCGGCCAACTTCATGCTGATTGCCTCAATGAATCCCTGCCCCTGTGGTTATTATAACCATCCGGAAAAAGAATGTGTATGCGCGCCGGGTGTAGTACATAGATATTTAAACAAAATAAGTGGTCCCCTTCTGGACCGGATTGACCTGCATGTGGAAGTAACTCCGGTATCTTTTGATCAGATGACTTCTGAAAGAAAAGCTGAAAACAGTGCAAATATTCGACAAAGGGTTATAAAAGCCCGGGAAATACAATCTCAGCGATTTGATCAGGTTAATAATGTACACTCCAACGCCATGATGCCTTCTCAAATGGTGAAAGATTTGTGCAAAATAAATACCGCTGGTAAAACTTTACTTAAAACGGCTATGGAAAAATTAGGCTTATCAGCCCGGGCCTATGATCGAATACTCAAAGTTTCCCGCACCATTGCCGACCTGGCTGATTCAGAAGAAATTAAAATTGAACATTTGGCCGAGGCCATTCAATATCGTAGCCTGGACCGGGAAGGATGGGCCAGCTAATATTAGGATTCCGGCATATCCTTACATGACTGAATCAGTAAATAAATACCAATTCATCACATACTTAATTTAATCTTAAACATTAAACAATTTTTCCTGCTTTTTTAAAATTAATCAAAATCAAAAACAGCTCATTCAATTGAATATCACCAAGTTAAATAATATAAAAAAAACCCAACATATCTCATAAATGCCTGCATAATTCAGTAAATCAATAACATAAGTTATTTACAAACTTAAATATTACATATTTCATCCCGCCAAATATGCTGGATACCCTCTCTAAGCCTTATTTAATGATATTTTAAAGCTATATTTAATCTGCTAAATGAAATAATATCAAGTGTAATTAAAATTTTATCCTTTTGAAAAGTAAGCTTTATTATCTTTTGACTATACTGCTGATTTTTCTGGCTATTATGGCTTCCGGTCAGGAAAATACAATTTCCACATCCGGGGATGCTCACCTGGAACAACTGATGGAACAGGGAAACTTAAATGAGGCCTGCCGGATATTAAATGAAAAAGCCAATGATCATTGGGATCAAAAACAATTTAAGAAGGCCATCGAACTTTTTAAAAGGTCATTGCAGCTTTATCAGCAAATTGGCAACGATAATGCCATGGCCAGTTTAAATACGAACCTGGGTTTACTACAGGCAGAACTAAATGAATTTGCACTGGCCCTTGATGGCTTTGACAAAGCCTTTGTCATCCGCCAAAAAATGGCAGACAAATCCGGAATGGCCGGAGCCCTGATCAATAAAGCAATTGTATTTAATCAACTTGATCATACCGAAAAAGCAATTAAGCAATTGGAAAACGCTCTGTCCCTGGCCAAAGAACTAAACAATGTAAAACTACTGCGCAATTGCTATAGTATGCTGGCTGAAAATCATGAAAGACTGGGTAATAATCAGAAGTCCATGGAATATTTTGAATATTATGCCAGCCTGGAAAAACTGATTCAGAAAGAAAAGTTTAAGAAAATAGAGGAAACCAACCAGCATCAAATTGTAGCCCTTGAACAAAAAACCAAACAAGCCCAGGACAAGGTAGAACAAAGAGAGGCTTTATTAAAATCTACCGCCAAGGAGTTATATCAAATTGAATCTCAAAATAAAGCCAGTGAATTGCAAATAGAACTATTAAATAAGGAGAAACAACTGAAGGAAATAAAGCTGGAAGAACAAAAAGCAAGGATCAGAAATGAATCCCAATTGAAAAACTCTTTTTTTATGGGGTTTTTGTTTGTTGGCTTATTTGCTTTTGCTGCTTTAAGAGGTTTAATAATTAATAAAAGAATGAATGCAAAACTGACTACCCGAAATAAAGAGATAGAACAACAAAATCGGGAAATTGAGGAGCAGAAAGGAGTCCTGCTAAGGCAAAGAGATGAGATCCAGCTTCAAACCAAAGAAATAGAAGACGCGCTTGGCAAACTGCGTTTGAAAGATAATAATATCACCAGTAGTATAAATTACGCAAAGAGGATACAGGAAGCATTCTTGCCCAACCTGGATCTGATCCAGACACACCTGCCGGAATCATTTGTTTATTTTAATCCCAGGGACCTGGTCAGTGGCGATTTTTACTGGTTCAAATATGTGGCGCCGGTGGATGATGACTTCTTTAGTATCAAAGAAAAAATAATTATTTCAGCGGTTGATTGCACTGGCCATGGAGTACCGGGAGCTTTTATGAGTTTGATCGGTATGGAATTATTAAACCAGATCGTCAACCTTAAAGGAATTACCTCTGCTGAACGTATCCTAAATGAACTGCACCGTCAAATAAGACATTCGCTGGATCAGGAAAGTAGCCAAAACAGAGATGGAATGGATATGAGTCTGTGTGTCATTCATAAAGAAGAGCGTGCGCTGGAATTTGCCGGGGCCAAAAATCCTTTGATCTATATCCAAAACGGGGAATTATTCCATCTGAAAGGAGATAAAATGCCTATTGGAGGGCAGCAAAATGAAGACAAAAGAGAATTTACCCCGCATCGTATCAGTTTGAAAGTACCTACTACAGTATATCTGCTTTCTGATGGTATCCAGGATCAGTTTGGTGGACCTGAAAACCGCAAGTTTATGATAAAAAAACTAAAAGCATTGTTATTGGAAATTCATCAACGACCAATGGAAGAGCAATATGCCATCATAGAAGATACAGTTGAGCAATGGAAAGGACAAAACAAACAGGTAGATGATATGCTCATCATCGGATTTAAAATATAAATAAAATTAAAATGAAATATACCATGCTTAGATCAATTAAAATATGTATTCAACTATTACTATTCACTATCCTGATCCTGGCAAATGATTATGCAATTGGTCAGAAAACCCTGGACCATCCCAAAAGGGCTTTCCAATCACCGGAAGGAAAACTTTTCTGGCCGGGAAATCAACCTGTATACATCAGGCTATCTACCTCACCTCAGGACACCGCGCAGTCTTTTCTGATGCATAGCGAATCAACACCGGAATATGCAGACCCTTATTATTTCGATACTGAAGGAGTTAATTATATCCGAACCAGATGGGCCGTAGATCAGGAATCAAAACAACCAGTATATCCGCAAATGGAAGTACTATGGGAGGTTTATAATGACAGTTATGCCCCGGAAAGCCAGGCAAACCTCTCACAATCAGGCACTTTTGCCAAAAATGAAGAAATTTATGCTTCAGACCAGCTTAAGGTAGCATTAACTGCCCGGGATGAAATGTCAGGAGTAGCAGCTATTTATTATTCAATAGATCAAAGTCCATACCAGGAGTATCATGATGTTTTGTCTTTTGCTGAAGAAAAAGGATATCATCTGAAATTCTATGCAGTAGATCAGGTTGGCAATGTAGAAAAGGTACAGGAAAAACACTTAAATATCGATGTTTCAGTACCTGTCACAAGTTATAAGTTTGAAGGCCCTGAAAAAGATCAGGTTGTCTCTGGTAAAACCAATATCAGCATTTCATCCAATGATCCTGCCTCAGGAGTCAAAACCATTTTTTTCCAATTGGATAGTGGTCAGCTAAAAGCATATAAGCAACCAATTTCATTATCACATCTATCTGAAGGAGATCATCAACTCATTTTTTATGCTGAGGACCAGTTAGGCAACCAGGAAAAGCCCCGGCAGATCTCTTTTTTTATTGATAATACACCCCCGATCATCACCTCAGACCTGATGGGCGACAGTTTCATTACCAATGGCAAAGAGTATTCCTCCGGCCGCAGCCGGGTAAAGATCACAGCTATTGATAATAAATCCGGTATAAAAAACATTTATTATGCCCTCAATGAGGATGAATACCAGATTTATGATAAGCCTTTTTTTATTTCCGGCCAGCAGGGTGGACAAACCATTCGATATTATGCCGAGGACCAGGTAGGTAACAGAAGTGTCAGTACTATTGGCAGTGAAGGTATGTCTACTCCTTATCTGGATTTATCTGGTCCTGCTTTAAGTTACAAATGTGCCGGCCCCACATTTAAAATGCGTGATACCTTATTCATCAATTCAAAAACCCGGATTTCTTTATCAGCTAAAGACCAGGAATCAGGCCTGAAAAAGATCACCTACAGCATTAACCAAGCAGAAGAAACGGATTATGAGCAGCCAATTCAGCTCAATCAACCAGGTTTTCATAAAATCGACTTTTTCGGTTACGATCAGGTTAATAACAGTAACCGTTCAAGCATCTGCATATATGTAGATAATGATGGTCCTGAAATTATCCCTGTGGTAAGCATCGATCCGGTAACCCTGCAATCCGGAGAAGGTCAAAAGCAGAAAGTCTATGCCAAACATGCAGTGCTTTTTTTATCAGCTACGGATAAAGTAGTAGGCTATGAATCTATTTTTTACTCTATCAATGACGGAAAAGAAGAATTATATACCAGCGCTATAAAAGATTTTAAAGGCGGAAATTACCAGGTACAGATCAAGGCTATTGATAAATTAGGTAATGAAAAATTAGATCTGGTATCATTCATGATTGAAGATTGATCCATTGAACTATAAAATCACCATATTAATCCTGCTTTGCAGCGTCCTCATTAATTTACCCGCGATTGGGCAATCAGAAGTATCACCAGAGTTGGAAGTCCTGCTTGAAGAGGCCAATCAACTTAAAGGAAGTGGTGATCTGATCGGCTTATCCCGCCATTACAACAAGATCGGCTTCATTTATTGGAGCAATCAGGCACCAGAAAAGGCCATCGAATTTTTTCAAAATGCCCTTCAGATTAATCAGGAATTGGGCAATCTAAATGCTATTGCCAACCTTCATAATTACCTTGGGCTAATTTTAACTGAATCAAATCAATATAATCCGGCATTAGAACATTTTCAGAAAGCCCTTAAAATATTCCGTCAGCAAAACAACACCAAAGGAATTTACTCTGAATTAATTAACCTTGCCATCACTTACCAGGAATTAACATCATATCAAAATGCAATCAATATTCTGGATGATGCATTGATTATCGCCAAAGAACTGAATGACCTTAAACTCCTACGAAGAAGTTATGGGCTACTGGCTGAAACCCATGAGAAAGCTGGTCATGCTTCTCAATCCATGGATTATTACCAGACTTTTCTTTCTCTTGACAAGGAAATTCAACAACAGGAAATAACTCAACGGGAAAAAATGGCCGATCAGCAAATAAATCAAGCCAGGCTGGAAAAAGATCAGGCCAATCAGGACCGGGTAAAGACAGAAAAAAAACTGCAGAATACTGAAACAGAGTTGAATGCCGCACTTTGGGAAAGCCAGCAACGGCAAATGAAAATTGAATTACTGGACCAGGAAAATCAGATCAAGGAATTGAGGGTAAAAGAACAGGAATCCGCTTTAAAACAAGCTGCTTTGGTTAGGAATTCCTTCATTGCCGGACTTACCCTGGTATTATCCTTGGCTACTGTTGTTTTGATTGCTTACCGGCAAAAGAAAAAAGATAACCAACTTCTGACTCAACAAAACCGGGAAATTAGTCAGCAAAAAGAAAGAATACTTGCTCAAAGCCTGGAAATCGCCAAGGCTTACAATGATGTTCATGAAAAAAACACCCGTATTAAAAGAAGTATTAATTATGCCAAAAGAATACAGGACTCCATGCTCTGCCAGGGGAATAAAATGAAAGAAGCATTTCCTGATTCCATGATCTATCTCCGACCCCGTGATATCGTTAGCGGAGATTTTCACTATTTCAAGAAGTTGCATCATAAAGGGGATCTTTTTGCAGTTGGTGCTATTGACTGTACCGGGCATGGCGTCCCCGGCGCATTTATGAGCATGATCGCCAATGAACTACTATATGAAATTTTTGACCTGAAAAAACGCTACCACCCGGACCAGGTATTATCTGAGCTCCATACAGGCATCCATCATGCTTTAAAACAAGATGAAACCCAGAACAGGGATGGGATGGATATGGCCCTCACCTTATATGATCCTACCCATCGGGTTTTGGAATATGCCGGAGCCCGAAACCCTTTAATTTATATAACTGATCAGCAGCTTTACCAGGTCAAAGCAAACAGAACCTCTATTGGAGGCTTTCCTTACCAGCCCCAAAAAACATTTAAAAGACATATGATACCCATAAAGCAGCCAACCACAGTATATTTATTTTCTGATGGGTTTCAGGACCAGTTTGGAGGACCTGAAGGAGATAAGTTTTTGTTAAAGAACTTTAAAAACCTGTTACTTGAGATCCATTGCCAGGATTGGGAAAGTCAGGCTGCCCAACTGGACCACGCCCTGAATAACTGGAAATCAGATCAATACCCCCAGATAGATGATATTTTGGTGATAGGTTTTAGAGTCGGCTAAGGTAGTCTAAAATTAAAGGGTTCTTAATTGCAGCCGGTCAGATAAATCGCTGTCAAAAGTACCACGGGGATTTAAGGTCTTCATCGTAGTCTGCCATTTATCAAACCTGGGATAAAACTTTCGAATAAGATCCGGCCGTCCATTCAATTTGTTATTTATTTTTCCCCAATGCGGTATGCCGCCACATTCCAGCATGATTTCCTGGTAAATATTAATGATATCATCTGCCCCTTTGGTATGGATCAAACAGGGAGCATCCAGATAACATACGTCCCGCTGAAATTCCGGTGTAATGTAAGCAGAAGCCCTTTTGACAAATCGTACACCTAAAGGAGAGGTTTGATACAGGTGATTTTCTGAGGCCAACTGTTTGGCCCGCTCCATGATCTTGTCTATTGCCTGGGTAAAATGAACCATTTGCGCATCCATGTCAAAAGCAAACTCTGCATCAAAAGCATATTTTTTCATCTTTTCTACCCCCTGGTACAATACTTTATACCCTTTATGCTCGTATTTTCGGTCTCTGACTGATTTTAAAGCTGAATCTAACATGCCCGGTATTTTTTTAGGCCATAAATTCATCAATAATTTAATGAAATAGTAACTGATGCCAATACTTCCTAATATGGAACTTCTTATATTTCTGAACCGGTCATTGAGGGTACGATGTGGTTTTGTGTTTAGTAAGCGGTGATATACTACAATGCAGGTATGATCTCCGCTTTTATTTTCATAAGGATTGATCTGCACCATTACTCCCCGGTAACCGTCAAAAATAGACCGGTCCACCAGTTTCAGCTTCACCTCAGACCATTTGGTTAAAACTTTCTTTTCTTCCAACCAATACATCGGCTGAAGTTCCATCACATAGGCATAAATGATCCCCATGCAACCCAGATTAACCAGTACACTGTTAAAATAATCATCGTCCTGGATCAATTCAAACCCATCTTCATTATGCTTTTGAGGATCAGTAATCCCATTGGCTGGTTCTATACGCTTCACATTTCCTCCTTCCACCACCATAACCACCGATCGAACCATGCCATGTAAGGCTGGCAACTCCAGTCCGGTACCATGGGTGCCGGTAGAAACAGCTCCTGCCAGGGTTTGATTATCAATTCCACCCATATTTATAACACAAAGGTCCTTCTGATCCATCAGTTTATTAAATCTTTGAATGGTAATCCCTGCCTGTGCCTGAACCAGATTTTGCCGGTTGACCGACGTTTTGATAAAATCAGGAAATGGTAATATTTGATTTAATCGCTTCAAATCCAATAAGTAGCCTGAGGCAATCGCTACATCGGAAAACGAGTGGCCGGCTCCTACCGCACGTACCCTGATCTCATGCTGCTCTGCTTCCTTTACAATTGCAACAATATCCTTCAGAGATTCTGGTTCAAAATATTTAAGGGGACTTATCTTATGCTTCTTGATGGTATTATGCCAGGTGAATCGGGTTTTAGAGATCATGAGCTTAAAAATAAGGTTGCTATTGGTTTTGCTTATGAGTTATTCCACTCATTATCAATAAGGTTAAGTAAATATAAATATTTTAATCTTATTTTGAAACCAGTCCGGATTTTTAGAACTCTACATCATCTAACGAATTTTTTAATGCCATCTGCTAATAATAGATAACATCCAGCCATTTTTAAAATTCAAGGCTAAAAACCAAGTTGGCCTTTCCCCGTTCTGACCACTTAAATCAAACCGCTAAACCTGAATGGATTTAATTTTGATCTATTCAAAACCATAACAAAACATATACGCAATCCGCTTGTTAAGATTATATTTGAATGTGTTTTACCTGCCTCAGAAATGGAAAAGGCAGTTTTTTTAAAATCAAATCATTCGGTAAATATTTTTTAAACTCTAAATGAATTAAACATTCATGAAAAACTTTGCATTAATTGGGGTGGGAGGATATATCGCCCCCCGTCATTTAAAAGCAATTAAGGATACCAATAATCGTTTAATGGCTGCCGTTGATCCAAACGACAGTGTAGGGATCATGGACAGGTTTTTTCCTAACGCTCATTTTTTTATAGAATTTGAGAGGTTTGATCGTCATATAGATAAATTAAGAAGAAGCAATGATCAAAACAAAGCGGATTATGTCAGTATATGTTCACCCAATTACCTGCACGACTCCCATATCCGGTTTGCCCTGAGAAATGACGCGCAGGCCATCTGTGAAAAGCCCATGGTACTTAATCCCTGGAACATTGATTACCTGGAGGCGCTGGAAAAGGAAAGTGGTAAAAAGATCAATAATATTCTGCAATTAAGGTTGCATCCTTCTATTATTGAACTGAAGAATAAAGTGGATCGTGAGCCAGATAAAATTCATGATATTGATTTGACTTACCTGACCAGCCGGGGGAAATGGTACTACATATCCTGGAAAGGAAATATGCAAAAATCAGGTGGTATTGCCACTAACATTGGGGTTCACTTTTTTGACATGCTGACCTGGATCTTTGGCGACGTCAAACAAAACAAGGTTCATATTCATGATATGGATACTGCGGCTGGCTTCTTGCAATTGGAAAAAGCCAATGTGCGTTGGTTCCTCAGTCTGGATTACCAGAAAATACCGGAAGAAGTACGGCTAAAAGGACAAAGGACTTTTAGGTCTATCAAAGTGGATGGTGAAGAGATAGAGTTCAGTAATGGTTTTACTGACCTGCATACCAAAAGTTATCAGCATATCCTGGATGGCAATGGATTCACAATGAAGGATGTAAGAACCTCGATCAATGTGGTACATGATATCAGAAATGCCAAAACCAATGGTTTAACCGACGACTTTCATCCTTTCTGTTTGAAAGAAAATAAATCAGCCAAACTTTATGAAGAATTATTTTATTCATGAAAGCGCTTATGTGGATGATCAGGTAGAGATTGGTTCTAATACAAAGATTTGGCACTTCTGCCATATATTGTCCAACTCACGGATTGGAAGTGAATGTACTTTGGGACAAAATTGCGTGGTGGGTCCTAATGTAAAAATCGGCCACAGCGTAAAAGTCCAGAATAACATCTCTATCTATGATGGCGTAACCATTGAAGACGAGGTTTTTTTAGGTCCTTCAATGGTTTTCACCAATGTGATCAATCCACGTAGCTCAGTAAACCGAAAAAATGAATTTCAAAAGACCCTGGTCAGACAAGGAGCCTCTATCGGAGCCAATGCCACCATAGTCTGCGGTGTCACCCTGGGCAGGTATTGCTTTATAGGGGCCGGAGCTGTGATTACAAAGGATGTTCCGGATTATGCCCTGATGGTAGGAGTACCAGCCAAACAAAAAGGATGGATCAGTAAAATGGGTCATCCGCTCGAATTTGATCAGCAAGGAGTGGCCAGTTGTGCTGAAACCGGGGAAAAGTATTTATTACAGAAGAATAAAGTTATCAAACTAAATGAAAATTAATTTTAATGACCTGAAGTCCCAGCAGGATAAGATCAGGCAGGATATCAATCAGCGCATGCAAACTGTCCTGCAACATGGTAAATATATCATGGGACCTGAAGTATATGAATTGGAAGAAAAATTAGAGGAATATACTGATAGAAAGCATTGCATCACTTGTTCAAGTGGTACTGATGCCCTCCTGATGTCGCTGATGGCACTTAATATTGGTCCTGGAGACCGGGTGATCACCTCCCCCTTTACATTTATTGCCACAGCTGAGGTCATTCAGTTGGTAGGAGCGCGTCCTCATTTCGTAGATATTGATGCAGACACCTATAACCTTGATCCTGCCAAATTAAATATGTTATTAGACCAATTGGAAAAAGAAGATCCGGGATCAGTGAAGGCGGTTATTGCAGTTAACATTTTTGGACAACCAGCTGACTATCAGAAACTTGAAGAACTAAGCCAAACCTATAACTTCACTATCATTGAAGATGCGGCCCAGTCTTTTGGCGCCACCTACCATCAGAAAACTTCCTGTAACCTGACCAGTGTTGGTGTTACCTCCTTTTTCCCTTCCAAGCCATTGGGTTGTTACGGCGACGGGGGAGCTATATTTTGTGATGATGATGAAATGGCTGAAATATTAAAATCAATCAGAGTACATGGAAGGGGTGAAAATAAATATGACAATGTAAGAACAGGTCTTAACGGGCGTTTAAACACTTTACAGGCAGCGGTTTTACTGGAAAAAATAAGGATTTTTGATCAGGAACTGGAGCAACGCAATCAAGTGGCAGCCTATTATCATCAACACCTGAATGATTTGGTGGAAACCCCTAATATTAAGCCTGATCGTACCTCAGCCTGGGCTCAGTATGCTATTAGATCTTCTGACCGGTCATTGATAAAGCAAGCCCTGGCCAGGCATCAGATCCCGGCCAATATTTATTATCCTAAGCCATTACATTTACAAGGTGCATTTGAGCAGCTAAACTATCAAAAAGGTGATTTCCCGGTGAGTGAGGATACCAGCCAGACGATACTGAGTTTACCATTTTCTCCCTACCTGGAAAAGGCACAGCAAGATTTTATTATAGAAAAGTTAGCAGAAGTATACCAGGCTAAAGTAGTATGACTTATTTATCATCAAAATCTTTTAGGGCTACCCGGGCTTTTCTGGAAATACTGTATTCATATTCGTAATTTTTATATTCCAATACCTTTTTAAAACAGCTGCGGGCTTTTTCCGGATGTTCAGAAGATAACAAATATCCCAATTGCAAGATTGCATGGGGTATAAAATACAGATCCAGCCCCTCAAATCGTTTGGTCAGTCTTTGATATAAAGTTATAGCTTCTTTTTTATGACCTTGTTTTTGATACCATCGGCCCTGCCGGTAGAGAAATTCAGCCTGGTGCTCAGGCAAATTAAAGGATATACCGGACCATTTTTGAATTATCTGTTTAGCCTGGCCAAAATACCCTCCATCTATATGGTAACGCAGTTGCACCAGTTGGACTGGGGGTAATTGATCTTTAGCTAATTGAGAAGCTGCATACTTATCTGCTTCGGTTTGAATGTGGTCGATTTCCCTGGCTTTCTGCCAGTTCTGGTGCTGTTTCTCCGTTTCTCCCAGAATATAATGACAAATACCTGTTTTATAATAGCTGTCCTTCATTAATTCCCCACTCCTGTTTTTTTCAATAAATTTTTGATAGGCAATGATGGCCTTACCATATAAACCTTTTTGTAAATAAACCTCCCCTTCCAGGTAAAAAAGATGTGGTAATTCATGATCAGAAAGTAATGTGCTGAACTGCTGCATAGCTTTTTCGCCCTGTCCCGCTTTCAAATATACCAGGCTTAAGAAATAAGTTGCCAGTTGATTGCCATCCTCCGATAATTGCTTCAACACTTTGATGGCAGGTGGATATTGCTGTACTAAATAAGCCTGAACCATGGATCTGATCAGCAAAGTTTCCTCTTTCAACATCGGTTCCTGCGCTATTACTTTTTCCAGCATTATTAAACCAGTCTCTATATCCCCGGGCAGCCCCAGCATTTTCAGGCCCCACTGGTACTGATCGGGTATTAATCCCAGCAGGATTTCTATTACCCCCAGTGTCTTGAGACTGGGTACAAAGGATGGATCACTTTCCAGGATCTGGCTGGTAAGATCATGTGCCCTTTTCAACTTCCAGAATCCACTGATGTGGTCTTTTTGCCTTAGCCTGAGCAGTGATCCCTGTAAAAAAAGTTCTGCTTTAACAAATTTCCCCCAGTTAGTCTCATTATAATTCCTTTCCAGGTATTGCAATCGTTCTTTTTCCCGTTCCAAAAAAAGCTCATACCCCTTTTCGGGAGCATTCAAAAAAAACCCGGCTAATTGAGACAGATTTTCGCTGTATATTTCCTCCGGCCCATTATAGTATCTGGCATTCGAGGCTAAAGATGAAAAATTAAGGCTAAAAACAGGTTGATAAAGTGCTTCCTTCCTATTAATGGTATCCCGGTCATAATCGGGTGCTCCCTGCAGCCTCATTATAATAGACATACAACAAAAGAGGGAAAGCCAAAAGCTTTCCCCCTTAAAAATATTCCATTTTATTATCATTAAATATTCTACCTTGTTATAAAATTATTGCTGTTAATTTATAACAAACGTAGGCCCGGATTATTTCCTGACCTTCTTGCCTTTTTTATCCTCTTCAATAGTATCATCAACATCAGCCAGGATCCTGCCACAATGCTCACAAACGATAAGTTTCTTATGCTCACGTACATCAGCCTGTCTTTGGGGAGGCACCACATTAAAGCATCCCCCGCAAGCGCCTCTTCTCACAGGAACCACAGCCAGGCCATTTTTGGCATTTTCTCTGATTTTTTTGTAAGACTTATATAACCTGTCATCTACATTCTTTACCGCTTTCTCCCGCTCCTGCAAGAATTTTTGTTCCTCTTCTTCGCTTTCCGACACAATAACCTGCAATTCATTTTTCTTGCTTTCCAGGTCTTTGTTTCTTTCCTTGAGAATTTCTTCCGTTCCGGAAATCTCTTCCTTCTTACCTTCTATCCGGGCTCTGGCCTCATTGATGCGCTTTTCAGAAATTTGTATTTCCAGGGTCTGCAACTCCATTTCCTTGGTGATTGCATCATATTCCCGGTTGTTCCGGACATTCATCTGCTGCTCTTCGTACTTTTTGATCAGCTTTTCAGAATCTTTGATGGCTTGCTTATTCTTTTCTATCTCTTCATCAAGTCCGTCTATTTCCTGGTTGAATTTTTGTATCCGAGTTTCGTATCCGGCAATTTCATCCTCAAGGTCTCTCACTTCTTCCGGCAGGGCTCCCCGCACTTTCTTTAATTCATCTAACTGCGAATCTAATGACTGTAGATTTTTTAAAGCATCTAATTTTTGTCCTATTGTACTTTCCATGAAACTTACTTGTATCTTATTGGATTTGTATTTACTTCTGTTTTAACCAGTGCAATATTAGTGAAATTTTTATTTATTAGCTCATAAATCAATTCTTTTGTATAGACTTCACTTTCGTAATGCCCGATATCGGCCAATAATATTTTACCATCTGCCTCAAAAAACTCATGATATTTTATATCAGCCGTTATAAAAACGTCAGACTGCTGGTTTATAGCGTTTTTCAACAAAAACCCACCAGCTCCTCCACAGAATGCCACCTTCTTGACCGGTTTATTTAACAACTCGGTATGTCTGATACAGTTCAGGTTCATTTGTTTTTTTAAATACAACAAAAAATCAGCTCCCTCCATGGGCTCAAGCAATTCTCCCACCATGCCATTCCCTATTTCAGGATGTTCGTTTTCCAACAGGTGCAAATAATAAGCTACTTCTTCATAAGGATGAGCTTTTTTTAAAGCAGCCAGCACCTGACCTTCCAGATATGATGGAAATATCACCTCAATACGATCTTCATCTACCTCCTCCGGTTGGTTGGCCTGGCCTATGTGTGGCTGAGCTTGCTCATTTGGTTCAAACCTACCCGTGCCCCTGACCCGGAAGCTGCAGCTTTTGTAATTGCCAATTTCTCCGGCCCCAGCCTGAGACAATGCTTGCAGTACCTCTTTGGTATTTTGAGATGGAACAAAGGTGGTAAGTTTCCTTTGCACTTGTTTTTTGGGGGACAGCACCTTTAGATTTTTTAATTGAAGCTTTTCTCCGAACTTATGGTTCACGCCCATCCTGATATTATCCAGATTGGTGTGAATAGCATAAATGGCCAGATTGTGTCTGATTGCTTTCAGAATAGTACGGCTGACATAATGCCTGCCGGTCAATTCTTTGATCCCTTTAAAGATCAGGGGATGATGAGCTATAAGCAAATTACACCCTCTTTGCACTGCGTCTTCAATCACTGATTCGGTAACATCCAGACAAATCATGATGCCTTCCACCGGATCTTCCCGATTTCCACATTGCAAGCCCGCATTATCATAAGATTCCTGCAAAGGACGAGGGGCTATTTTTTCTAAATAGTCAATGATTTCTTTAACTTTGGCCATGACAAAAATAATGTAGTTCTAAAAAAATTAAACCATAGCCAAATTTATGGATTTAATAACCTTTTTAAAATTTTGCTGTAGTTTAATTGAAAAGAATGAATAAACTTTTACAACTGCTCCTCAGCCCCTTCAGTGGTTTATATTACCTGATTACCCGGTTCAGGAATCACCTGTTTGACATTGGGTACAGCAGGTCCTTTCAATTCGAAACCAACGTGATCAGTGTTGGTAATTTAAATGTGGGAGGTACTGGTAAATCACCCATGGTTGAATACCTGATTGAATTATTGTTCCGGCAATACCGGGTGGCCACTCTGAGCCGGGGATACGGCAGAAAAACCCGGGGCTTCCGGATAGCTTCTACCCTGGACCAGGCTCAAACCCTGGGCGATGAACCTTACCAGTTTTATCTGAAATACAAGGACAACTTATTGGTAACAGTGGGTGAAGAAAGGGCCTGGGCCATTCCGCAGATCTTACTGGAAAATCCGGAAACCCAGGTAATCCTGCTGGATGACGCTTTTCAACACCGACCGGTAAAACCATCCTTAAGTATCTTGCTAACCAGCTTTCAAAGACCATTTTTCCAGGATTACCTGCTTCCCTCCGGCAGGTTGAGAGAGGCCAGAAAAGGCGCTGAAAGGGCTGACCTGGTAGTGGTTACAAAGTGCCCTCCTGATTTGACCGGGGAAGATATGGAGCATTGGAAAACCCGCATAGCAAAATATTCCCAAAAACCCTTGGATATCTATTTTAGCGGGATAAAATATCAACCTCCCCGGCCGGTTTCTACCAGCACTGAGATCGCCTTTCATCCACAGGTCATCCTGTTTGCCGGTATCGCCCAACCTGATCCTTTGATAGAGTATGTAAAAAATGAATTTGACCTGAAACAACTGTTTATCTTTGACGATCACCACTTTTATAATCAGGCTGATTTGGAAAAAATAAAAGCTGCCTATGACGCTGTGAATAGCACAGAAAAATCACTGCTTACCACCGAAAAAGATATGGTAAAATTACTAAACTTGCAGGCAGATGCTAATTTTAAAAGATTACCACTATTTTATTTACCTATAAAGATGTACTTCTTGAAAAATGGTAAAGAATTTGATGCAAAAATCTTAGACACAATTAAATCCTTTTAACTGAAGTGTATAAAAATCTGCTCGTTATTGTATTTGTTGTGATAACCATCCAGGCTTCGGCTCAGATCCTGGATGATTCCACCCAGAATGTATACGGGCCCGAAACCACCACCTTCACTACCCAGCATCAGATCAAATATAATTTCAATAACTACTTTCCCTTAGATACCTCTATCACCAATTTGCAAAAATTCAACTTTGTAAACCGGTATGACAACAAGATCCAGAACCTGGGCAACATCGGCACTGCCGCTATTCCGGTCTTTTATCAGCCTCCGGAAATGATTGGAAAAACCACCGGATTCCCGGTTTATGACCTTTATTGGCAGGGAACGGATCAAATGCGATACTTTGACACCCGGTCCCCCTATACCTTGGTAGATATTGTATTTGGAGGCAATGGTCGCAATATTGTAAATGTAGAATTTAGCCGAAATATCAGCCCCACCTGGAATGCCGGGTTCACTTTTCGCCGTATCAATATGGAAAAGCAACTGGCTCCCGCCTTTCAGGGCGACCGTCAAACCTTTTCCACCTACTATGATGTATACACACTTTACCGAACCCCGGATCAAAAATACTCCATCCTGGCCAACCTGGCCCGGCTAAGTCATGAGGTGGATGAACAGGGTGGCATTGACCCTTTGATCGATGATGGCGATTCCATTTTTTTTCGGTATGATGACTCTGAAGTGTTACTACAGGATGCACAAAGCAGGGAATTCAAAATCAATCTGCATATTTTCCAGGAATATCGTCTGAATAATGGGGTCCAGTTATATCATGAGCTGGATTTCGGTACCGAAAAAAACTTTTACACCGACACTGACCTGAGAAATGACCGGGAATTTTACGGCAACCTGTTAATCCGGGAAGACAGCACCCTGAACCAGTTCAGTCTGGATCAAATTCAAAATGAGTTTGGCTTTAAGGGCGACCTGGCCAGCCTTTTTTATGAGATCTATTATAAAAGACGAGATCTAAATTTTAAACAAAAATATTTCCCCAATCCCATTCAAACTACCGAAAATTATGGTGGCGTGTATGTGCGGTTTGATTTTGATTCCCTGCACTACCTGAGAGTGAACGGAGAATATATGCTGGGGGGCAATCATGTTTTGAGAGGAGAATACCGGAACCAGTTCCTGGACCTGATCTATCAACGCACCAATTCAGCTCCGGCCTTCATTCATGACCGCTATTTCGGCAACCATTTTGAGTGGTACAATGACTTTAATCCGGTCCAGTCAGACTACCTGTTTGGCTCAATCCGGTATGAACGGCCAAATCTCAGGCTCAAACCCTTTATATCACTGGCCCTGGTAAACAACTATATTTATTTCAATACCGAAAAGGTTCCGGCTCAGTCGGATTTTGCTCAGATCATTTCTCCCGGGTTGTCTATGCAGGTCAAATTCTGGAAAAATTTTTATTTGGAGAATGAGTTTATCTTCACCAAAGTAGCCGGGGGAGGATCCGATGTATTCCGAATTCCTAATTTGTTTGCCAATGCGCATCTGTATTACCACAACCTGGTTTTTGACCGGAAACTGGAGCTGCAAACGGGTCTGATGGCCCATTACAAGTCACCCTATCTGGCCTATGCCTATAGCCCTGTACTGCAGAATTTTTACCTGCAAAATGATATTTATGTGCCGGATGATGAATTTGGGTATGTGGTACTTGATGCCTACCTGAATTTCAAAGTGGGTCAGGCCCGGTTATTCCTGAAATTCGAACATCTCAATCAATCTCCCGAGACCGGATATTTCACCACTCCCCTGTACTCGGGTCAGAAAGGCACTTTTGGATTTGGCATCAACTGGATGTTTTTTGATTAAATCAATTTTTAAGGGCCTCAAAGGCTCACCCGCTTTCCTGCTCACCATGCCTGCCGCGCCAGAATCGGCCAGCCCGCCGGCAGCGAAGGTTTCTGGCCGCTCCTGCAAAAACAAGTTCAACAAGCCCAATCCTGCCTTAAATCGCTACAATCATGAAATTTCAGGCCATGAGCATGCTTTTCTGATTGATTTTTAATAGTTTCGAAAAGTGGAATATGTAAACTATGATAAAAAAATCATCTGATCTTTTGCTTATCCTGATTCCGGCTGTAACAGTCAGGCTATCATTTTTGGCACTACTCGCTCTACCGGGTATAACAATGGCACAGACACTGGGAGAGCCAGATTCATTAATGCAAATCCTGGTCCAGGAACTAAAACGGGAAATAGATGGGTTATCCATCCAGGAATATCCCCCCTATTACCTGGAATACCGGGTAGACCAGACCGAGCAACTCAGCCTCAGTGCATCATTTGGCAGTTTAACTGATTCCAGTCATACCAAAAGCCGGATCCTGAGCACCTCTGTCAGATTGGGAGATTACCAGTTGGATAATACCCATCAGCTTAAAGGTGATGCCGGCTTTCGCCGTTTAAACCAGTACAGCTATGGAGTACCGATATCTCTGGACAATGAACCGCTGGCCATTCAGCAGACCATGTGGATGATTACAGATAAGGCTTACAAAAAAGCACTTTCCGACTACCTCAACCTGTTGAACCAGCTGGAAATGAGAGAAAATTCAGGCCAGTCTGCTCCACCTGACTTTTCTCCTGCCCCGCCACAGCAATTTTATGAATCCAAAGCGCCTTTTCCGGCTATTGATCAGGCTGGCTGGATCAAAACTTTAAAGCACATCTCCGCGCTTTTCGCTCAAAGTGACGATTATTTATCCGGTGAAGCATCATTAAGATATGAACAGCAAAGGAAATATTTTATTTCTACCGAGGGCACACAGCTTATTCACAATCACCGATATGCCTCTATTATGATCCAGGCCAGCATTCGTTCCAAAGATGGCAACTTATTACCATTGCACCAGAGTTTCTATGCCCTTACACCCGCCGGTCTGCCCGATGAAAAAACCCTGGCTCAGGAGGTTCGAAAGATGATCAGCCAACTCCAGGCCCTTAAGCAGGCGCCGGTGGCAGAGCCATATACAGGACCAGCCCTGCTATCACCTGAAGCAGCCGGTGTATTCTTCCATGAGATTTTTGGCCATCGCATTGAAGGGCATCGATTGAAAGATGAAGATGACGGACAAACCTTTAAATCCAAATTAGACAAGCCAATTTTGCCCTCTTTTATCCAAATCTCATCAGACCCTACCAGAAAAATGCATTATGATCAACATTTAATTGGCGCTTATGCTTATGACGATCAGGGCATCAAAAGTCAGCCGGTCGAAATTGTAAATGATGGTATTCTGAAAAACTTCCTGATGTCACGCAATCCCATCCCAGGATTTGATCAATCAAATGGTCATGGACGGGCTGCAGCAGGCTTAACCCCGGTATCGCGGCAGTCAAACCTTATCATAAAATCATCAAAACCCAGTTCTGAGCAAGCGCTACGAAAAAAATTAATTAAGGCCTGTAAAAAACAGAAAAAAACATATGGCTATTACTTTAAGGAAGTAGTGGGTGGATTTACCCTCACCAATCGGTATACCCCTAATGTGTTTAACATAATGCCTACCGTAGTCTACCGGGTATATGTAGATGGACGGCCCGATGAATTAGTGAGGGGTGTAGACCTGATCGGCACTCCCCTGGCCATGTTTGCCGAAATAGCAGCTACCGGCAATGAGTCTGGGATCTTTACCGGTTTTTGTGGAGCCGAGTCAGGCAGTATACCAGTCACCACCATTTCACCGGCCCTTTTTGTAGAAAAGGTCGAAACACAACGTAAACCGGAATCACATGTAGAAGCGCCAGTAATTGAAAGTCCCAAACCCAAAACCATTGAATGAAGCAATGATTAAAGCATTTACATTATTTTTCTGCTCATTATTTCTGATCCTTCCCGGTTTCACTCAGACAATCGATGAAGATGACATCATATTTGCGGCCTTGCAGGATGAATTGGAACGCAATATGACCCAGCTGCAATTCAAGGACTTTCCCAAGCCATTTTTTATGGCCTTCAGTCTATCCCAGTCAGAAACCCTGTTCATCAGGGCCACACTGGGAGGAATAATCTATTCCCGGCCCCATCGTCAAAACCACTGGTATACCCGCCTCATGATTGGCGATTATCAGCTAAACGATGAAAACTTTCACCACATGAGTGCCCAGCCTCCTGGATTTTCCGGCAATATTCAAATCCCGCTGGAGGCCGATTACTGGGCTATCAGGAGGGCCTTTTGGATGGCAACCAACAATGTTTACAAATCCGCTACAGCTAATTATCAAAATAAAATCACCGCACTGAAACAAAAAGGAATTCATCCTGACTCTCTGGAGATTCCTGATTTCAGCCAGGCACCGGTAATTAAACGAAACCTTTCCCCTTCCCACAGCCTGCCCGATCTATCACAGCTGGAAAAGCTGGCCCGGGAGCTATCTTTAGTATTTAAACAATATCCGGATATCACAGACTCCCAAGTGGATATTTATTTCAATCAGAATAAAGTATATTTTGTCAATAGTGAAGGAACAAGGGTTACTTACCCTGTCCACATCAAAGTGATCCATGTCAGTGCCCAATTGCAGGCAGAAAATGGAGAAATTTTCAGTGAAAATATTAAATATTATTGGCAGGACCAGAAAAACCAACCTCCAGCAGATAGCTTAATTCAGGATGCGCATCGCTTAGCCGGGTATTTGCAACAGCTTAAAGATGCTGAAGCATTTGATCAATCTTATTTCGGCCCGGCTTTATTAATGGATCAGGCTTCAGCTAAATTCTTCAGCGACGTTTTATTCAGTGATGACCTGAACCTGATCTCCCGCAGGCAGCCGCTGTTTAATAACCACCAGGTGACAATGTATATGGACCGAAATGTTAATGCAACTGAAGGAAAAATAGGTAAAAGTGTCACCCTGCCTGCCATCAGTATTTATGATATGCCTGGTCTTAGGCACTTCGGGAAAACCCCATTAATTGGGAGCTATCAAATTGATGCTGAGGGAGTCGTACCCCCTGACAGCCTGATATTGGTGGAGAAGGGTGAATTACAGAACTTGTATGCCAACCGGATTCCTACCGAAAAGGTGAGGCAATCCAACGGTCATTTCCGCCCACTGATCAGTCACTATGAATGGGCCAGGCAAACCGGGCCCGGAGTTATGATGATTCGCCACAACCCTCCTGAAGATTCGGCAGTGTCAGACCTCAAAGCATTGTTGATCCGTAAAGCCCGGCAACAAAACCTGGACTTTGCCATCTTGATCAAACCATTGTCATTATCCGGATATGCATCAGAAAAACCAATTGGTAGTTACATCATCGGGGTAGATGATCCGGCTCCGGCCCTGGTTCGTTCTACTGAGTTACAATCCTATGCTAAAAATGCCCTGAGCAAAATCGGTGGACTATCCCAACAATATTATGTTTACAACACCATATTTGCTCCATGGAATGATTTCAGAGTGGTATCCCGGCGAAGGTCAGGACTTCAGTTGAATGGAGTGGCAGCATCTTTTATCGTACCTGACCAGCTATTACTGGAAGAAATAGAACTTGAAGGAATACCCACTCCTATATCAGTGAACAAGCCTGTGGTGCCAAATCCGGTAAAAACAAATCCTTAGATCAGGTTTTTTGCTTTTTCTTTTTGGCCGCAGGAAATAATATATTATTCAGGATCAGTCGGTATCCCGGCGATTTCGGATGCAAATTAAGATCTGTAGGTTCTTCTCCTACAATATGTTTATAATCTTCCGGGTCATGTCCGCCATAAAAGGTCCAGAATCCTTTTCCATAAACGCCATGAATATATTTAGCCTCTTTGATGGAACCATTTTCACCCATTACCACCACTTCTGGTTTTACCAGCTTGCTTTTATATCCGGTAGTTTGCCCCATAAATCCTTTAATGATTTTTTCATGATTTTGGGTCAGCATGGTAGGAATGGGATCCCATTTAGCCGAGAATTCAAACAAGGTAAAATAATCATTTTCCTCTTTTAGTCCCCGTTCATATTCCTGGTTGTCCAGATTGGAATATTCATACTCCAGTGGATCACGTGAAATCCTGAAATTTTGAAAAGCCATTGTTTGGTCAAAATTAAGCTTTTCCTGGGCGTGAGGATCTGCCGGATCGCCATCATACATTCGTTCTACGATATCTATGCCATCCGCAGCCAGAGCAATATCATAGGTATCTGTAGCAGAACACATAGCAAATAAAAACCCGCCTCCGGTCACAAAATCTCTTATTTTCTTGACCACAGCCAATTTCAATTCAGATACTTTATCAAACCCATGCTTCAGGGCTTTTTCTTCAAATTCCCGCTTTTGTTCGATATACCAGGGTGCATTTTTAAAATTTTTATAGAACTTGCCATACTGACCGGTAAAGTCCTCATGATGCAGATGCAACCAATCGTACTTGGCCAGTTCATCATACATGACTTCATCATCGAAAATCACATCATAGGGTATTTCAGCATAAGTCAAAACAAGGGTTACCGCATCATCCCAGGGTTGTTTACTTTTGGGTGAGTAAACCGCAACTTTGGGATACTTTTCCAGTTTCATCACATCAGTGTTGGAAGAAGGACTGGCAATATGTTGCAGTATTTGGTTAGATTCCGCATCAGAGATCACCTGATAGCTTACACCACGAACCACCAGTTCATTTTCAAATTTCTGATAGTATTTGCACATAAAGCTTCCTCCCCGGTAATTTAGCAGCCAGTCTACCTCCACTTCATTTTGCAAAATCCAATATGCAATCCCATAAGCCTTCAGATGATTGGCCTGATTATTATCCATGGGGATGAGTAAATAAGATGCATGCGCAGAAAAGGAGAAAAGGGTAATTACTATCAAAAGAAGGAATTTTCGCATGGTCACGTATTTTAAATACCGTTCAAATAAACTTAAGGATCTTTAAATAATTTCATTTATTGAGCCCGAATAATTAAACTATCTTTAAACTGATTAAGTTTCGAACTTTTAATTTTATATATCAAACTTTCGGGATTTAGCCTGATGATTCTGATAATCATTAGTTTAAACGCAAAATATAAATAAAATATATATATGACGGGGCCAATTAATTCCGGATTTCTTACATTATTAGTTATAAAAGCATTTATTTTAGAATGCCTATAAAAATCAGCATTCATGAATTATATAGAAAATATTAGAGAAGGTATCCGTTCCATTAATTCCAATTTGCTAAGGACCATCCTGACTGCTCTGATCATTGCCATTGGTATAACTTCCCTGGTTGGAATACTCACTGCCATTGACGGGATGCAAAAATCAGTGACAGACAGTTTTAGTAATTTCGGAGGCAACTCCTTCGAGATCAGTTCCAAGCGAAATGAGAATTCGGCCAATATTCAGGGTAAAAAAGCCAAAACTTTCACTCCATTGGAATTTAAAGAGGTTATGCGTTTCAAAGAGTTGTTTGATGAAGCTTCCATGATCGCGATCAATACGGCTATTACCTATAATGCCGAAGTAAAACGGTTATCGGCCAAAACCAATCCCAATATGAGGGTCAGAGGGGTTGATGAAAACTACATGATCATGCGGGATTATAGTTTAGACTATGGCAGGAATTTCTCCAGTGTAGAGATCGCTTTTGGATCCAATGTAGCCATCATTGGACATTCTATTTATGATGCCCTATATGATGATAATGAAGATCCGGTGAACACAGTGATTTCTGTTTACGGAAACAAATACAAAGTGATCGGTGTACTGGAAAAAGAAGGGGGATTTGGCGGTGACAGTGGGGCCGATCGATCCGTTTTTCTACCTATTGTAGCAGCTACCCGCCTGGCCCGGGGCACCTTACGTTTTGAATTGGACGTGGAAGTGGATAACCCTGCCAACATGGAAAGAGTTATAGGAGAAGCTACAGGTTTGATGAGGACAATCCGAAAAGACCCCCTTGGTGCAGAGGAATCTTTTGAGATCTCCCGCAATGAATCAGTGGCTGAAAGGTTGTCTGAAATATCCGGCTATCTCAAAATAGGTGGTTTTTCCATAGGATTTATTACTTTGCTGGGAGCTTCCATAGGATTAATGAACATTATGATGGTATCTGTCACGGAAAGAACCCGTGAAATTGGCATACGAAAAGCCATTGGTGCCACTCCCAAACGAATCCGGCAGCAATTTCTGATCGAAGCCATTGTGATCTGTCAGATCGGGGGAGTAGCCGGTGTGATTTTTGGAATTGTCATTGGAAATATAATAGCCAATATCATTGGTTCAGGTGTATTTATTTTTCCCTGGCTTTGGATTATGGTAGGCTTGATCGTATGTGTGTTTGTAGGGGTGATATCAGGATATTATCCTGCCAGTAAGGCTTCCAAATTAGACCCAATAGAATCTTTAAGATTTGAATAAATCAAGAAAGAAACTTTTTTATTCCTTAATATTCAAAAATTAGTTTGAAAATTTTTTAATAATTCGCCATATTTGATTGAAATATGTATCAAAACGAAACCTTTATTATTTATTTTGGTATAAATCTTGAGGTACTGATCCTTAATAACTATCGCCTTAATTAATAATTACTTAATCGACAAATGTCTGTAGCTAAAACAATATGTGTCAGTGTGGCCCTCTTTTTCCTTAGTGTAGCCGGGTATCAAACTCAGGCTCAGGAAATTATGCTGACAGGCATTTACCAGGGAAAAAACCTTTATATTCAAAACCCTCTTTCGGAAGACAAGATCAACTTTTGTACCCGGAATGTTTTTGTAAACGGGCACCAGGTGATAGACCACCCCAAAACATCGGCCTTTGAGGTCAACCTTTCTGCATTTAATGTTAATGATACAGTGAACATCCGTATTGAACATCACCCTAATTGTGCTCCCAAAGTGATTAACCCGCAGGTGATCAGGGCAAAAAGTCAATTTCAGTTTTTATCTGTACAGGCTGAAAACAACTTGTTAAGGTGGTTTACCAAAGGAGAAAATTCACCTGGTTATTTCATGATTGAGGAATATTTGGAAGACAAATGGATTATCGTAAAGTCTGTCAATGCCATTGGCTCATCGGAAAACCATCAGTATAAACTGCAACTTGACCCGGGCCAGGGATTGAGCAAATTCAGGATCAAATACATGCCCCAGGATGGCAATTCATTTTATTCTCAAATAGTGGAAATAAATCTGAATGAAGAAAGTCCGGTTACTTTTTATCCTACCAGAGTAACCGATAAAATCACCCTTTCCCGTGAAACAGATTATGAAGTACTGGATTCTTCTGGCAACAGTATTGTCAAAGGGTCAGGCTCTGAGATCAACCTGGAAGAACTCACTACAGGACTCTATTATCTGAATATTGAAAATAAAACCGAAAAATTCTTCAAAAAATGATGTTCGTTATTGTACACTCTACTGAACAAAAGCGAACAACTTACCCCTTACCACTATATATAATACACTGACAATCAAACACTTATACTTGTGGTATATTTTTGGCAATAGTCTACCCGGAACTAAAAACATTTGCTATGCCTGTATATAAAAGATTACTAATCCTACCGTTGTTCCTGTTTTTATTTTCCTGCTCCTATAATGGGGACGAAAGTCGGGAACATCAACATATGGAAGAAGAATTTGATCTCAACCAATTGGATATTCTTTTCCTGGATCTGGCCATGAAAGCTGGTGAACTTGAGATCAGGGGAAATTCAGCAAACCGGTTCTCCTCTGATTTTTATTTTTCCTATCATTCCTGGCGACCGGACATTTCTTTTGCCAGAGAAGGACATGAAGGTCATTTAACCGTAGCACAGAACGCTTTGACAGAATTTAATTTAGACGATCAGAATGAAAACCGTTGGCAGGTCAGGATCCCCTCAAAAGTACCGGTAGACCTGAAAGTAAATGTGGGAGCCGGGCAAAGCCACCTTGACCTGGCTAACCTGACGATCCGGAAAGCTGTGCTCGAAACCGGAGCAGGAGAAACCCATGTTAATTTATCGGGAACTTCCATCCCGGAAATGTACATGAATGCCGGAGTGGGTGAAGTGAAACTTGATTTAACCGGAAGTTGGCAAAACAATGGATTTATTGAAATCAAAGGAGGTATAGGAGAACTTAGTATAAATGTGCCTGAAGATGTTGGGGTAAGTGCCAAAATCAAGGGCATGTTGGGAGATATAAAAGCCCGCGACTTCAGAAAAGAAGAAGGGCTCTACCGGAACCAGGCTTATGGTCATACGGAGAACACCATTTTTCTGGATATTTCAGCAGGTATAGGTAGCGTTCAGATTTACCAGAAATAAGTACTTGTATAACGGCAAGGAACTCCAAAATGAACTGGGACTGGACTGGTACGATTATGGGGCCAGGATGTATGATGCGAGTTTGGGGAGGTGGTTTGTTGTTGATCCTTTAGCTGAAAAATATAATAGTTTTGGCCCTTACATCTATACATTAAATAATCCAATAATTTTTATTGATGAAGATGGTAGAGAAGTTGTATTTTCATATTCTGGTTGTGGAGGAAATGCTGGGGGTACTGTATCATTAGGTATG
>JBPRGG010000033.1:0-13076 GCA_051418075.1 Candidatus Cyclobacteriaceae bacterium M3_2C_046
GCAATATCCAGCCATTGGTATTCGAATCAGAAGTCAAAATTTTCAATACTCAGGATCAATTAATCTATCAAGGCAAAGCAGACAGCAAAGAAGCTGGTCTGATGCTGTTAAGCGCGGACAAACTAACTGAAATCGATGGAACGGCCTATTACATTAGCCAATAATCTTTTAATATAATTTTCTTCTTATAATTGCCTGATAATCCGGCCTCTTTAAGCCGGATTTTTTTTGTCCTTAGAAAATAACAATTTTGATATAAAAAAGAAGCCATAACAAAATGGCCTCTTTTTTGAAAAAACTGGCTTATGGATTTTGCTATACTTCATCCTGCTAACCTTTCATGGCAGCCAGATTCAATCCAGGCAATCTTTTCCAATCCTGGTCAATGGTAAATAAAGCCACCTTTTTGTTTATTTCCAGGCTGTTTTTATTGGTTACAAACCAGGCCGGTTTGGGCAGCATGGTAAAATCCATATGAACAAAACTGCGGGGGAAAGGATAAAAAGACCCTTTTACTACTGTTTTTTCTGTCCCTTCCAGAAAAAATGCATTATGCACCTTTCCCTGTCCACTTTCAATCTGGTTAAATTGTTCCACCGGATAAGCCCCCCAGGGCGTATAAGGTAGCAGGAAGGCCACAGCATTCCATACGTTCAATCCAATGGAGCCATATTTCAGGTCTTCCAAAGTCTGATCAATAACAGCTTCATGATCTTTTAAGGTTTGGGGATGTCCAATAATATTAGCCCCCAAACTACCAAATAGCTTTTCATTGCAAAAATAAATAGCCTGATCCAGGTAATCGGGAAGACTGTCACCCGGTAGACAAACTACACCATAAACCGGGGCAAAGACTTCTTCTCTGAACAAATATTCCTGATCATTCTGAGGATCCAGGTCGGTAATCAGAGTGGCAGGTACATCCCCATTGAAGGATTCAACCTGATCATGTCCGTCAATGGCTTTTAGGTATCTTTCCTTCACACCCGGATAGTAGGCGTATCTGGCGGGTAGTTCACTCAAAACCACCCTGATTTGATCCAAAAGTTCATCCTTTTGGTCCCATTTTTCCGGTATTATCAGGATCTGAGCCGCCACACATATAAATCCATCATTATACATTTTCATCGATACAATGTTCTCTGCCTGATAGCGTAAATCTTCCTGACTCCATTTTCCCGGTAAAACAATCACCGGCCCCACCCCTCCTAACTCACTGGTAACAGGTTTTTTAAGTACAGGCCGGTGATTTTGCTTATTTTTTAAACCCTCCTGGCCAGAACCGTATACAATGGCATCATGAGTTTTAAGACTTCCGGTAAGATGAATGCTATCAACCTTAGGATGAGCCACCAGGTATTCTCCTTCTTCCTGACCTCCATAGATTAATCTTAAGAAGCCTCTTTTAATAAAGGGAGCCATCACTTTTTCCAGAATGTGTCCGGCATAATCATTTACCGGGTTCATTTTCATGATAACCACCTGCCCCTCCACGTATAGTTTATGCATAATATCCAATACAGGAATACTCACTACATTGCCAGCCCCCAATACCAGCACCACACCTCCCTCTTTCGGTTCATTACGGTAAAATGAGCCTATATGATCATTCAGGTTTTCTCTGGTAATACCCGGCTTCATCCAGGCTTCTTCTACAATGCCATTGAGAATAAGCTTTTCAATTAAATTATTGGGATATATTCTGATTTTAAGCTGTCCATTGGGTCGGTTAGCAATATGGCTAAAATGAGGTAACTGCTTATTGGAAAGATACTCAAGCGTTTGTTTATACCCTTGCAGTGTAGCAGCTATAGCCCAGATGGCCCCTCCCCAGACTTCGCCGGCAAACATTGAATATGCCGGAATTCTTTGCTTTTCATTGGTCAGTAACGCCAGTTTTTCAGCCTGGTTTTTCAGGTTGAGGATCACCTGCTCCAATAAATTGATCTTGTTAGACAAAGCCTCATTTTTCCATTCATCTTTATGTTGTTGAAGGACATTTAAGGCCTGATCCATTTTAATATGTTCACTTAATACTGCCATAAAGATAATTTTTTGCTTTTACCTAAAAATAAATCCTTCCCCGGGAAAAAAATTGTAAAAAAACGACATTTAGGTAATTAATTTGATGAGAAAAAATTTACCAATGTCGCATTTTTACAATTATTTAATTGTTTTTTAACATAAATTCACATCAAACAACTTGAAAAACCAAAACATCAAAAACTATGCAATCACCGGCAAAATCACTGTATTACTTTGGCATTTATATGATACTGATGGTAGGTATTGGTTTTTTGATCATGCCTGCCATAGTATTGGATATGTTCCAGTTAAATTATGGAAACGATGTATGGCCCCGGTTTGTGGGTATGATGGCCATCATTATCGGGGCATATTACATAGTAGCCGCTCATTACAACCTCAAGGAAATGTTTATCTGGACTGTCCTGATGCGATTATTTGCTTTCTTATGCATGGTCACCCTGGTTGTATCAGGCCAGACTGAACAAACGGTTTTATTATTTGCAGCAGCAGATCTTTCTGGAGCCATTTGGACCTGGACGGCTATAAGAAAAGATTTTAAGGTTAAAACAACTGCCTGACAGCCGGATATTCCCCAAACCGAAGCATTATATTTTATAACAAATACCAACAAACAAAATTTTTTGATTATGAAAAAGCTTTACATCCTCATTTTTATCCTGTTAGCCATTCAGGCTCAGGCTGAAGTTTTTACGGTGAACAATCAGATGAATACCGATACGGAAAAGAAGATTTACAATACACTCAAAGGAGCACATGATGCCGCTTCCAGTGGTGATACCATCTATATAGAAGGTTCGAGTTTGCAATATGAAAGTTCATCTGTTACCATATCTAAAAAGTTATATCTGGTGGGGCCGGGATATTTTCCCGGAGAAAACCCTTCAGTTCAGGTCAATAAAAACCAGGCCGAAATTTATGGGCTGGAAATAAGCCAGGGTGCTGCCGGGTTAAAAGTAGAAGGATTAAGTTTCTCCTCCTGGGTATATGTAAAAGCAGATGATGTTACGTTTACCCATTGCAAATTATACCTGTATCTTCAACAGGATATTACTAATTTGACCGTTACCAAATGTTACTTGAAAGGTTTTACTCATGATAGTGGTTATAAAATTCAAAATTTCCTGATGGCTAATAATATCCTGGTTGGATATTTAGAAATACAAGATGGCAGTTCAGGTCTGATTATTAATAATACCTTCGACCTCTCTTACTCTTCCAGATATAAATTTACAGTTCCGTCCGGTTTTACCTTTAAAAACAACATTTTAATAAAAGATAATGACTATTATGTAAACATCCCAAACCTGCCTTCTACAGAAATAAGCTATAATTTATCCACTTCCGATGTTTTTGGCACTGAAAATCATAACCTGGCCAATATAGACGAAAACAACATTTTCCTGGGCAGTGATAATAACAGTACAGACGGCCAATACCAGTTAAAGGAAAACAGTCCGGCTAAAAATGCAGGAGAAGATGGCGTGGATTTAGGCGCTTTCGGCGGACCTGATCCTTATGTTTTATCCGGAGTACCTTCCATTCCGGTCATTTATCAACTCAATGTAAGCGGCTTTTCTAATGATGAAGATAAGCTTCCGGTTTCTATCAAGGCAAAATCAAGATAGCCATGAAAAAGCTGATATTTTTACCACTTCTGTGTATTTTCTGGATAAGCTCAGCCCAAAAACTGATTAAAGCAGAATACTTCATTGATCAATATGTCACCCAGGGCAATGGAATTCCTTTAGAAATCACTGATCCTGAAGATTCCATTGCCTTTGATTTTAACATTGATGTTTCAAATATTTCTGCCGGGCCTCATATCTTATACCTGAGGGTAATGGATGAAGGAGGATTCTGGTCATTGCCTTACTCCAGGCTATTTGTCCGAAGATTTAATCAGGCTTCTAATCCAAAGATTGTGAGTTACGAATATGTTTTTGATGACATGAATCAAATAGGTTCAGGCACCGAAGTTGTTTTAAGCGAACCATCCTCAATGATCGACCACAATGTGCATATAGATGTAAGCCATCTGGCACCCGGCGCACATGTGCTTTTTATGCGTATAAAGGATGAAGCAGGCATGCAATCGTTTTTATATAAACAATCTTTTATAAAAGTTGACTACGGACCTCCTGACCCCATCGTGGCAGTAGAATACTTCTATGTAGCCCGTTCCGGTGCCAGTACAGCCATCTATACCAACCAGGAATTTGAGCCAGCCACTACCCTGGATTTAACTGCTTTGGATTTCGCACTGAATGCCAGTGAACTTAACTACGGTCAAAAATACGCCCTCCATATCAGGTTGGTGGATAGCAAAGGATGTCGCAGTCAGTTTTTTCTGGATTCTTTAACATTCAGGGAAGATGGCATGCCTTTTGTAATCAATGAAATTCCGGACCAGGAGTTAAATATCGGGGAAACCATCCAGATCGAATTTGAATATGAAGATTTTGATGATCCTGATCTGGCTGATGGAGACACCTTGATGTTTGTTGCCAAACAGGCAGATGGCCAACCTTTGCCAAACTGGTTATCTTTTGACCCTGCCCTGAGAATTTTTACCGGTAAGCCTATGGCCGCTGATCAAAAAGTCTGGCAAATAAAACTTCTTGCTTTTGATCAAGGCGGGGCCAGCGCATCCTCTGATTTTAATATCACGGTCATTGGGGATAATGAGCCACCTGTGGCAAATGCCACCATCGAAGATCAAACAGCAGGTATTGGTATAGCATTTAGTTTAGCCTTACCCCAGGATGCTTTTTATGATCCGGATCAGGATCCCTTAACACTGCATATGTACCAGGCTGACGGATCTGAACTTCCCGAATGGATAACCTATGACAATGAGAACCTTACGCTTTCGGGAACACCAGCAGACCAGGACAAGGATACCCTGAGCCTGATTTGGATAGCTAAAGATCAGTTTGACGCTGCTGACACCATCGCTTTTACGATCATTGTGAAGGAAAATAAACCACCGGTGGCGAATATTGCCATAGAAGATCAGGAGGCAACTGTTGGAGAAAATTTTTCCTACGCCTTACCGGATGATGCTTTCAGTGATCCGGAACAAGATCAGCTCAGCTTCAGTTGTACCCGATCTGACGGATCTGCATTACCCCCCTGGCTTTCATTTGACGAAGTGAGCAGACTATTATCAGGACTACCACTTCCAGAACATTTAGGCCGTTTAGAACTGATCATGGTGGCTCAGGATCCTTACCACGGAACCGATACCATTGCATTCGGATTGATAGTAAATGAAGTCACAGCCATTTTTAACAACAACAGCAATCACCGCCTGCATATATTTCCCAATCCGGTGACCGACCGATTATTCATCAGTACATCCAGTGGGAAAATTGAAACCGGGAACATTTATATCTATCAAATAGATGGAAACAGTATGGAAATATATACTGAAATAGCTTTTAATGCAGATTTCATTACCCTTGATTTAGCTGCTTTAAAATCTGGCATTTACCTGCTAAGGTATCAGGCCCCGGAATTTATTATAGAAAGAAAGTTTTTAAAGAAATAGATGAAATAACCATGAACTATTATTTTAAATACAGTATTATCCTCTTGCTATGTACTGGCCTATTTTGTTGTGGCGATGATGGTAATAATCCAGATCCTGAGTTAAACCGGCAACAGCAGGCCGCTCAATCCTTAAGCCAGGGTAGTCCCTGGCAAGTCATTGAAGTGATAGATCAACCCAATGAATATCTGGATGTGGCCGATCTGCTAAATTTACAGCTTAGCTTTGGAATTACCGGCACCGGAGCCTCCCTGGCTCCGGCCACTTTTTCTGCCAGTGGGGCTGATCAATTCATTATGGCCCCTTCCGGAGCCCAATGGAGTTGGTCAGGAAGTGGTATTTCTACCATTGAACTGACCAATGTTTCCACTTCGCAGTTTACTAACCTGCAGTTGTCTCCTTCACCGGAAAATATCAACCAGGTCACACTTACATTTTCCATAAGCGGGACGGGTGGTAGGTTAATGGATATTTCGGGGCAATATTCAATAAAACTAGAATAAATAATTATCGATCAAAGTAAGATACTAATGGATGTACAGGGCACACAGTAAGCAAAATCAAGGCAGAAAATGCAGGTAGGCTGGTATGTCAGGCTATAATGTCCCCGAGCCGGGCCGCGGCAGGTGTGCGCATTTTTTTCTTTTCCTCTTTTCTTTATAGAAAAAAAATCGAAGATTCATGAGGGTGGTGCTGTGTCCCTGTGAGTACCAATAAAGTAAGTCCCGTCCGGCCAGAACAAAGGATGGAGGATGGAGTATGTCTATTAATATGCACACGCATACAGCAAACACATTTTCAAAAACTACCCATCTTCACCCCAAAAAACACAGTCCTGGGACGATTAGGCCCATAAATATAGGCTACATCACGTTCAGCCCCTACATCAAAATCCCTTTGATAACTATTAAACAAATTTTGCATACCTGTTTCCAACTCCAATAAGAATCCCCCGGGCATTTCAATATCATAACAAAACCTGACATTTAATTCAAAAAAATCCTGAGTATCATAAATACCCAAAGGCCTTTGTAACCCACTTTCATAAGGTTGGGCCATAGAACCAGTATAAGTCCCGCTTATATTCATCTCCAGGGCATCAAGCAATTGAATTGAACTGACAAAATATCCATACAGTGCCGGAGTCCTTAACAAACGGTCTTCAAAAATGGCCTCTCCATCGGTATCCTCAGAGGTATACAACTCAATAGGATCACTATACCTGGCCTCCTGAACAGTACCTCCCACCTGCAAATTAAATTTTTTGGAAGGTGCAAATCGGGATTCCAGGTTGATCCCGGAAACAATGGCTGTTTCCGAAGCATTTCTTTTTTCCAGAATACCCGGTGTTTGTCCATCCCCTTCCAGTAACCCTACATTTACAAACGGATTGTACAGCCGGGTATAAAATCCTTCCACTAAAAAGCTAAACTGGTTAAGACCAGCCGGTCTGAATTCTGAAGACAAGGTAAGCGCATCGGAAGTTTCCTGTTCCAGGTCTGGGCTCATCCGGATGAACTGGGCCGCTCCCCCCACCGTTTCGATATGCAGATCTTCGTCAAAGGCCTGGGGAGTACGGAAACCCCGGGCATAGCTCCCCCTTAGTTGAATCACCGGATTGGGCTTGTAAAGCAAATTAAACCGGGGATTCAAAGCATGTAACCAGGAATCTGTGATTAATGATTCATCGAACAGATCATAAATACCTTCTATCACATTATAATCATATCTTAAGCCGGCCAACAAGGTCAGGGCCGGATTGGGTTTATATTCATATTGAAAATATGCTCCTAAGTTAGACACTTCCTGGTCAATCAGCCGCTCATATCCGGGCATCCTGTCTGTCACCCGGTTCAACCGGTACTCCAGACCAGTGGTGATATTGGCCTTGTCCAGCGACTGTGACCACTGAGCCCCCGTCACCCAGGCCAGGTCATCAGTCTGACCATAATAACTGGCTGCCTGCCGGGCCAGTTCTAATCTGAGGTTTTCTCCAAATAAGGACACCTCCTCCGAATTTGGACTCCTACCCCATTGCTGGAACAGGTAATCCGTCAATGAAATAAAATTTCCATTATCATCCTGAAAATGCCGGTCAGGATCAAAATTATCTAAATTACCCCCGGCTCCATAATAACTTTCCCGTTTTATAGACTGTAAAGAAGTATAGACAGAAAGCTTGTTGGTCATGGATGGGTTATACATTTCATAAGCCAGACCACCCCCGAAGATCTGATGACCAATCTGTTCTGTCACATCGGCCTGGTGAGCCGGACGGTTAAATAAATTTCCTCCCCGGCGATAATCATTAATGGCATGAAAATCCAGGCTTATTTTGCTTTTTTGATTGGGCTTAAAAAAAGCTTTGCCTCCCAGAGTATGATTTTGCATCAGGGTGATCTCTGAAAAGGCATCGCCATTGGCATCAAAATGATCCCGATCCCGATACATACCATACAAGTTCAGACCGGTATTCAGATCATCATTAACCAGGGAAAGGTTCGCATTGAGATTATAATCTGGCACCCGCCCATCGATCAGGGACAACTGACTGCTGATCTGGTATGAATTGATCACCGGGTCTTTGGTAATGATATTGATGGTACCGGCAATGGCATTGCCTCCATACAAGGCAGAACCCCCACCCCTTACAATTTCTACCCTTTCTATCATGTTGGCCGGGATCTGGTCCAGCCCGTAAACTCCCTGTAAAGCACTGAAAATAGGTCTGCTGTTGACCAGGATCTGGGTGTAAGGCCCTTGTAACCCATTCATCCTGACCTGGCTGAAACCACAGTTCTGACAATTATTTTCCAGCCTCAGACCAGGCTGAAAGCTCAGCCCTTCAGCCAAACTAACGGACTGGGTAGCTTCAAAAATATGGTCGTTGATCACATTGACCATGACTGGTGATTCTGTCCGATCCAGCTCGTAGCGGGTGCCACTGATTACGACCTGCTCCAGGTTGATATTATCTTCGGCTAATACAAACCGGATCTCCACCGTCTGATTTTTGCTGATGGTAAAGGTTTTTTCCTGGGAAAGATAGCCCACAGCCGAAGCTTTGATCACATGGGTTCCTTCTGGTAAATGAGTAAACATAAAGTGACCAGTAGCATCTGCTGCAGTACCAATACTGGTTCCTTTGATGGCCAGGCTGGCAAATGGAATATGCTTATCCGGGCAATTGTCACACTGAACATCTCCCACCAGCATGGCATCGGTTTTCTCCTGGGCCCAAATATTAATATAAAGAACCTGTAAAAACAATAAACCCAAAATACCTTTCATGAAACATTTATTAAATTGACAATACTTCAACTACCCAAACTTAATATTTAGATAAAGTGTTTCATTTTTTTAGATATATCTAAAATATTTTTTAGACTAAAGGTTTTATGAGCGGACAATATAGCCATTACTATAACCATGCCCCAAAAAAACATCTTCCTCAAAGGTATTAAAAGCTATTGATCTTCATTCCAAAAAATAAAGTTCTTGGTCGTACCGGACCATATATATAGGCTACATCCCGGTCTAATCCAAAGTCAAAATCCTCCTGATAGCTGTTTAACAAATTCTGCACCCCACTTTCCAGGTCCAGGCTAAACTGTTCCGATATGGTAACTTCATAACAAATTTTTAAATTACATTCCAAAAAGCCAGGGGTATCATAAATACCCAAAGGTCTTTGCAGCCCACTTTCATAAGGTTGGGCCATAGAGCCGGTGTAAGTGCCGCTAAGATTCAATTTCAGTCTTTCCATCACCTGAAAAGAACTGATAAAATAGCCATAATAATTAGGTGTACGCAACATGCGATCCTCAAATATCGCTTTTTGCCCATCATTATCTTCAGGGGAATAGATTTCAATTGGTTTGCTGTACATCGCCTGTTGGATGGTTCCTCCCAACTGAAAATTAACATTTTGGGAAGGAGCATATCGTGATTCCAGGTTCACACCGGAAACAATGGCATTTTCTGAAGCATTCCGTTTTTCCACTACGGCCGGAGAACCTTCATTTCCTTCCAGTAATCCCAGGTTAAAAAAAGGATTGTACAACCTGGTGTAAAATCCTTCTAAAAGTATGCTAAACTGCTTATTTCCTGCCGGAGCATATTCTGAAGAAAGGGTAAAAGCATCCGAAGTTTCCTGGCGCAGATCGGGACTCATTCGTATAAACTGAGCTCCTCCGCCCACTGTTTCAATATGCAAATCCTCGTCGAAAGCCTGGGGGGTTCTGAATCCTCTGGCATAGCTTCCTCTTAACTGGATGGCAGCACTAGGTTTATAAAGGATGTTAAATCTGGGATTAAGCGCATTCAGGTCAATATTCGTGGTCAAAGACTCTTCAAACAAGTTGTATAGGCCATGAATTACATTATAATCGTAGCGTAATCCTGCCAGCAGAGTCAGATCCTGATAAGGTTTATATTCATATTGCAGGTAAGCGCCCAGATTAGATACTCGTTGATCTATCAACCGGTTGTAGCCCGGCATCCGGTCAGTTACCTGATTGAGGCGGAATTCTATGCCGCCTGTAATATTCGACAGTTTCATCGATCGGGAAAACTGTATCCCGGACACCCAGGCTAAATCATCTGTATGACCATAGTAACTGGCTGCCTCTTGAGCCAATACCAGTTTCAGGTTTTGCCCATACAATGTCACTTCTTCCTGACTGGGTGTTCTGTTCCAGGTTTGGGTCAGGTAATCTGATATATTAATAAAATTTCCGGCCTCATCCTGATAATACTGGTCAGGATTAAAACCAGACAAATTTCCCCCTGCCCCATAATAGCTTTCTCTTTGAATATTTTGCAGTGATGTATAAACAGACAACTTATTTGTCATAGATGGATCATATAATTCATAAGCCAGACCGCCACCAAATATCTGATGATCTACTTGTTCGGTTACATCGGTCTGATGAGGTGCCAGGTCAAACTGATTGCCTCCCCGGCGGAAATCATTAATGGCATGAAAATCTAAACTGATTTTATTATGGTTATTTGGTTTGAAAAATGCCTTACCACCCACAGTAGTATTTTCCATCAGGGTAATTTCAGAAAAGGTATCGCCATTCGCATCATAGTGATCACGATCACGATACATACCATACAAATTCAATCCGGTTTGCAGGTCATCACTGACCAGGGATAAATTGGCATTGAGATTATAATCAGGTACCTTTCCGTCGATCAGGCTCATTTGGGTACTTAACTGGTACGAATTGATTACCGGATCCTTGGTAATAATATTAATAGTACCAGCAATGGCATTGCCCCCATAAAGGGCTGAACCGCCGCCTCTCACCACCTCAACCCGCTCCACCATGTTTGCCGGGATCTGATCAATCCCATACACACCCTGTAATGAACTAAAAATGGGCCGGCTGTTGACCAGTATCTGGGTATAGGGTCCTTCCAGGCCATTCATCCTGACCTGCATAAAACCACAATTCTGGCAATTATTTTCCATTCTTAAACCTGGTTGAAAATTTAGTCCCTCGGACAAACTAATTGATTGAGTGGCTTCAAATATATGATCATCGACCACATTGACCATTACTGGTGATTCTTTTCGGTCCAGTTCATAGCGGGTGCCACTTATCACAACCTGGTCCAGGTTGATATTATCCTGTTCTAAAATGAATTTAACTTCTATTGTTTGACTTTTTTGAATGGAAAATGCTTTTTCCTGGGACTTATAACCGATGGCTGATACTTTCAGTATATGATCACCTTCAGGTAGATGTGTGATCATAAAGTGGCCGGTGCCATCAGCTGCAGTACCAATGGTGGTCCCTTTGATGGCAATACTGGCAAAAGGGATATGTTCTCCAGGGCATTTTTGGCATTGCACATCACCTACCAGAGTAGCATCAGTTTGAGGCTGGGCCATAACCGGCCAAGCCAAACATAGCAGGAAAATTAATTTTAATGTATTCTTTATAAATAATGCTGTACTTTTCATAATGAATATTAGGAATGTCAGGAGGTTAAAGTTTCTTTTTAAGGTAGTTTAATCAGCAGAAAGAAACAGTTGGGGGCGATTTGTTTTTTTGAAGCAAACAGGGGCCAAAGAATTTTAAAATACAGGAGTAATATACCAAAAGCGACATCAATGGTTTTACCACTAATACCAATAAGCTTCCAGTCCAAATCAACCAGAGCAAATCCTGAAACTGCTGCAGAAACAGCAATTCCCCGGCAGAATGCTGATGTAAAGGCTTGGAGTCAGGCTGTTTTTGATAAGGGTGGGCATGAAATATAGTTTCACCATCGGGTAAATGATGGATATGGCCAAAATAAGCTTGATTAAAGCTGATCAAAACCAAACCCATTAACAACCAAACAGCCATAAGCCGGCTAATATGTCGGGTAAAACCTTTCATTGTCCCTGCTAAACTAAGGAACAATTGGGCTAAATTAAATGACATTTATCATGTTGTTTAGATTAATTCTAAATTGGCAATATAGGGTTAACACGGTGTGCCCGGACCGGTTGAAGTGATTCTTCTTACTTACCTTCGCGATGGCCCTTTATGGTTAGACAGATTTTAAAATATCTTCATCAAGAAAGAGATTGAAGATTCATAGGTTTGAGGCATACTTTGACAGATGACCGACGACGGCTGACCGCTGCTTAATTTGTCTGAATAATGATTTACATGAGGACATGATAAGAAAATAAAAAGCAGCCATGGCCCGACGGAAAATGCAGGTGCGACGGTGGTCCAGGCTACGATGGCCCCGGTCGCACAGGCCGCGGCAGGTGTGGGCATTTTTTTTCTGTCTTGATTTTTTTGGGTACTTTTTGCATCAAGACAAAAAGTACCGCCCGTCCGGCCAAGACAAAAGATGAAGTAAGGTAAAATGTATATTACAAAACAGCATCCATCAATAACCATCTGAGTAATTCCGTAGCATATCTGCCTATAGCAACTATCTACCTTAACCCAAACAGATTTCTCCTGGTGTCGAAATGACGAACTTACCTGAACATTCAATGATTAATGTATTTGATCTATTTATAAATTTCAAAACAACGAACGCTGACCGCCGTTAAAATTTACCTGAACAATGATTACATCAGGACTATAATTATCAGAAAATCAAAAAAAGCGCTGGCCCGACAGAAAATGCAGGTGCGACGGTGTGCCAGGCCAAGATGGCCTTGAGCGTAAAGGCCGCGGCAGGTGAGGGCTTTTTTTTCTGTCTTGATTTTTTTGGGTACTTTTTGCATCAAGGCAAAAAGTACCGCCCGTCCGGCCAGGACAAAAGATCGGGTAAGGTAAAATGTATATTCCAAAGCAGAATCCATCAACAACCAACTGAGTAATTCCGTAGCATATCTGCCTATAGCAACTATCTACCTTAACCCAAACAGATTTCTCCTGGTGTCGAAATGACGAACTTACCTGAACATTCAATGATTAATGTATTTGATCTATTTATAAATTTCAAAACAACG
>JBPRGG010000034.1:0-5773 GCA_051418075.1 Candidatus Cyclobacteriaceae bacterium M3_2C_046
CAATCTTTTTGTCAATTCAGCTTTGTAGGGCCACTCGGGGTATTCTTTTACCTGTTCAATGGAATTGTAAACCTCTCTGGCGGCAGCAGTATTGCCCTGTTTCACCAGCATATCACCAAGATTTAGCAGGAAGCCTTCCACGTTGTGCGGGGCTATCCAGGAATTGGTGCAGGCCCGGCTCTTTTTATAATCGGTGGCTACTCTTTGCGGTATTTCGCCGATATCATCCAGTTGAGGATTGTCTCGATTGATCTTCCGGCAAAGGCATTCTTCCAGGTTGTGCCATTGGAATTCCACTGCCTCATTGTACCTGTCCTTGTCGTGTTCAATGCCACTCATCACATAACCAATGCTGAATAAGTTGAAAGAGGGCCATTGCCGGATGGCTCTTTTGCCCACAAAATATCCTTTGGTGCGGAGGCGATCATCCTGGTGGCGTGACCCATTGGCCAGCATAAAACCAGCTTTGAATCCCAACAACCTTGGGTCATGTTTGTTGAGCGCTACTACTTCATCAAAATAGTTTAGTGCCAGGTCGCCAGCAGCCGCTATTGATGGACTTAAATTTTGTTTTCTTCGTCGTTCAGTCACTTTCCAGGCGTAGGCAAAACCCAAATGAGCCGCCAGTTTGAAATCACGAGGATCTTTGGCGTAAGCCGCATGTAGGCGGTCAAGTACCTTTTCCAGACTGTCATAATGCCCCTGATGCAACTGGTTCCAGAAATATTGATGGGTGGATTTTTCCTGGGGCGTGTCTTCAAAGGCAGAGCGATTTTTCTTTTCAATGATCAATGGCACCAATGCTGTGCAGGAGTAAGTGAGGAATGATATAATCAGTAGGTATCGAAGTAATTTTCTCATGTTATTTCATCGTTATTACTTACTTTTTCAAATAGGAAAAAGCTACGCTGGTTATCAGAAAGGGATGAAATGATGTCATTTGGGAGGAAATGCAGCTGTTGGTTTTAAAATTTTATTCCAGATTTGACAGCTGCCGCAAAACTTATTAGTTTTAAGATTGCTTATGAACCAAACTATTTATTTACCGATGAATCTCAGAAAAAAACCTGAATAGCTGACCAGGGTGCAAGAGCATAGTTACGAACCGGAAATCCTGTTCTCGGGAGTTATCTTATTTGCTTTATTACAAATACCTGCAGAATTGGACCGGTTGCAAAAATTTTTGCAATACAAATCTATTGGTGTTTTCTACACTTCCAACATTGATGAATTTATCATAGTAGGTTTAAAAATTGCGGTTATCTGGCTGATCATCGGATTTGCCACTCACCTTATTTTCAGGAGCATCTGGATTGCTATTGTAGGATTGAGCTATGTTTTCCCGCAAGGGATTAACCTTAAGAAATTAAAGTTGAGTGGCCGGTACCAGCAAAAAATTATCAACTTACCCTCTTTCACTCAAAGTGTACAAAAACTGGAGCGAATTTGCTCCATGATCTTTTCTTCCATATTTCTCTTTTTCATGGCAGCTATCGGCATAATCGTTTATAACATTTGCCTGGGTCTGGTATTTTTTGCTTTGTTTCTGATATTTCCTTTTTTACAGGCTTATAATCAGGAAGTTAATTTCTTGTCATTGTACTTTGTAATTATTACCGTTGGCTTGTACCTGATTGACTTTTTGAGTTTAGGATATCTGAAAAGAATTCTTACTTCAGAAAAGTTTATTATCCAATCTATCAATTGATGAGTGCCATTACTTTGGCGCCTCTTTACCGAAGTATTTATTATGGCATGGTATCCAATCTCAACAGGTTCTACATTTTTATTGGCTTGTTTTTGTATACTGCGGCTACTTTTTTCATAGCTTATATAGTTTTTGATAGCCGCAATATTTTTGTTGAATACAATACGCTGGGAGGTGAAAAAATGGTATTTTCCGGTCACTATCAAAACCTGTATGAAGAAAATCCATCCAATGTAATTCAAATTCAAACTGACGTAGTAAAGGAGCAGGTGTTGCGTGTATTTATCGTTTACAATACCTGGCATTATCAGTGCTGAAGTTGAAAATCGTGACTGGTTCAGGTATAACCCAGACAAAACCAATCAATACGGCTTTCTCACCTGGATGGATATCGGTCACCTCAACCGAGGTACTCATCGTTTAAACTTTATAAGATTCCAGACCTACGGCTGGGCAGACACCATACCGGTTCATTTTTACAAAGAATCTGAGAAAATCAGATCAGCTGCCAATATTTCTCAAACTGAACTGAATGAATGAAATAGATGTCAATCAAAAAGCCTCTTGATAATAGTTAAGATGCTTAAGTGATAAAAACGTTCAACAACCCACTATGGTGATTAACCTGTCATCCATTTCCTGCTCCTGCCAGTATATCTTTTCATCCCAATTCTTTTCGGGAGAGCGGTCAAAGATCACCAGCCAACCTTTCTTTTCGCCGAGTGAATCCATGTAAGCTGATAACTGGTCAATACCTTCCGCAACTGTTTTTTCTCCATACCAGAGTTTGAGTTCAATCGGATATTTTTTATTGCCAAAATGAACACATAAATCCATTCTCTTTCTACCGGTGGCATATTCTCTGTCTATATGACCGCCACCGTTGATTACCCATTGTAAAAATGCCTGAAGGATCAAGTGCGGGGCTGCCTCTTTATACTGATACTTCTCCACCCAAACATCGCTATTCTCTCGCCAGAATTGCTGGAAACTTTGCAGCAAAGCATTGAATTTCAGATCACCTTTTTCATCGATCCAGATATTATTGTAAAGCCCTTCAATCTGGTGCTGAGAAGTTAACGTCAATGTTCGGATAATTACTTCCCTGTAAATTGGGTTGGAAGGAATCAATTTACCTGATTCTGATTTTATGATCCCCAGGTCGATGCAATAAGAAGTATCATCGTCGGCAAGCTTATAATCAAGGCTACCCAATAAAACAGGCTGTATCACCTTTTTAACTCGTTCTTCTTTTAATCGCTCCAGTAAACTATCGATATGCGTATCTCGCCGCAGCATGATATTTTCTGCGGCCTGATCGATATGTTTAGCAGTAATTGGCTGGTTGTAATCATCTTTCAAAATTTTTTCCACACACTCCCGGGCAAGTGCATTTACCAGCCAGGGCTGGCCTTCTGTCCAGTACCAGGCTTTCTCTATCGCTTGTTTCTCAAATATTTGACCGGTTAATTCTGTATGCTGTTGATAAAGCGAGCCCACTTCATCTTCAGTAAAATTTCCTATCGACAAGCTTTCGGTAATTATGTTAAAGGGACTGGAAGAACCAAGCGTGAGGCTGTCTTCCCTGATTTTTGCTTTGTAATCACGAATATCCCGCATGCCCACCAGGGCAATGGAATGCACAAAAGGGATATTACCCCGGTTGATGTATCCATCCCGCAACTGGCGTAAAAAAGTAATTAAAGTACCATTGCTAAGGCAATCCGCTTCGTCAAACAACAAAACAAAAGGTTTGCCAAGTTCCTGGCTGAATTTGGCCAAAGAGAGATAAATCGCTGTTGTAAATTTTTTAGGATCAACACCTTTGGCAAAGTTTTCTTTGGCACTTATCTTTTCAAAATATAGAGCCTTTTCCAGGTTATTTATAATTTCGCCAATTCCTACTTCTGGCTCGTTAATTCCCTGAACTGCTTCTAGCGAGCAATATAACGCGTAATAAGTTCCTTCATCATTTAATTGCTTCACCAGGCTTTTTAACAAGGTTGTTTTTCCTGTTTGACGGGCTGCATGTATGACGAAGTATTGTTTTTTATCAATCAATGATTGTATCTCCGGATTACGCTCCAAAGCCGGCAGCATATAATGCTCACCGGGAATACAAGGGCCTGCTATGTTGAAATGTTTCTGCATATAATACAAAGATAAGGAAAAACAACAGGAAAAATTGTTTCGAAATAGCCATCATACACTTCATTAGCAGGTGGCCTGCCTTGGTCAAGACGATGGCAGATTATTTTTTATTATATTATTTTCGCCAAAAAATAAAAAAGTATTATAAAAAACCTGTTTTGAATATAAACCAGCACTTTCCTGAATTACCATAGCGATCAGATACCCAATAAATCATCAGCATCAAAACCAACCTCAGCCCCAGGCATATCAACTTTATCACCAGCTCTGTGAATAGTAATGAATTTATATACATCGCCAGAGGGTAGTTTATGAACTTCTATTTCTGTTTTTTCAAGATTGATGATCCAATACTCCGGGATTCCCGCGGAAGCATATATTGGTAGTTTTATTTCTTTATCGTAAGCGAAGGTGGTTTCAGATACTTCAATAACCAATAGCACGTCCTGCCCCCCAGGATGCTGTTGAGCGTAAAAATCTTCTCTATATTTCAATACACTGATATCAGGTTCAGGTACATTTAAGTCATTAATTCTAACAGGATTTTGGATACTAACTATTTCATCATTTGTCAAATATTCAGCTAATAGTTTGTTTAGGCGATTTACCACCGCCATATGTTTACTTCCTATCGGACTCATATTTAATATCTCTCCATGGATCAATTCCACACGATCGGCCTCAGTAAGTATACCAGTTTCCGCCATGCGGTAATATTCATCTACATTGATCAGTCGTTTTGCTAATTGCATAGACATGCCTGTTATTTTTAATTATTGTTAAAGATACTTGATTAATCCTGAAACTAAAACACAATACTAATCAGGAAAGTTTGATGTTGAGGATGGACCGACGAGGGGCCGGTAAGGGAATCGATGATCCGGGAATAGTTAAAACCTGACAGGTTTCATATTTTTATAATCTTAAGAAGGCCACTCCTTAATGTGTACAAATACCTGGTGCTCCGTATTTGTTTTGCATATTTGCGAATACGCCACCTTTTGAGTGCATACCTACTTTCCCAAAGAGTGAGTTTTCCGGGAAAGGATTGTCATAAGCGATTACCCAGGTAGAAAACTGACGTGCCATGGCTTCAATCATTTTCAACCATTGTTCATCGTATGTAAGTAAGAAGAACAATCCCAGGAAAGATATGGATTAAAAATCAATTCTATCTGCGATTTAAATAATAATTTATGTGATTTAAAAATATAATTATTGCAACTTCAAAATATTTTTGTATGGTGTATGTGATTCTTTCGGTTGTTCAAAATCATATAGTGACCCAATGAAATATAGAACGTATTGGCCATTTATAATACTGAATATTTGGGTTATTTGACATCATCCCGTCCCAATAATCTTTGCCCCTGGCTGGTAGAACCACTTTTGGAAGTTATATGAACCTTCCGTAGCATCCGAAACTGCAAACACAACCTCCGAGTTAGTAACCCAGGCTCGCATGGAAAGGTGTTTGGGCCAGCGGCTTGAATACATGTAGTATTTACCATCATCAGCTTTAATTACTGAACCTCCCCATACAATCCAGTGGTCCATTCTAAATGCTCCTTGTTTGGGATAAAAATCCCATTTTTTGTAAAATAAATTTTTATTATTCGAATCGTCTTTACAACCGAAAACAAATAAAGTGAGCACAAACAATAATCTTATAATTTCATATTTTTCTTCAATTATTAAGTAGTAGATCTATATAAAATTCTTTATAAACTTTAATGAACTACAATTTTTACAGTTTGGGCATTGTTTATTTTTAAAAAATACAGGCCAGGTTTCAGAGAATTAGTTTGAATTTCCAGCCGATTAGAAAAAGTTTTTGTATTGTAGAATAAGAGGCTACCAGAAACAGAAAACAATTGGACCATTATTGTATCATTCAACTTATTGCTTTCTATT
>JBPRGG010000035.1:0-2661 GCA_051418075.1 Candidatus Cyclobacteriaceae bacterium M3_2C_046
CTTTTTTAAAAACTACCCAATCATTTGCAACTTGCCGGGTTTTTCATGTGTCCTTTAGAGGTACTTTTTTTAAACTAAATACCTTCAATCATGAAAAATTACTCATTTCCCATTTTATTCATTTTGTTTTCTTTCTGGGCCTGTTCGGAAGGCGACGTAGAACCTTATGGTTCTGATACTTATCTTACATTTTCCGGTCGGGGATTACAAGGGTTTCAAGGTGATCCACAATTTGCCGGTGGTGATCGATACAATGAATACGTGGAAAATCCTTTCATTAATGTAAACGAAAATCCTGTTTCAACCTTTTCTGTAGATGCTGACGGTGCTTCTTATGCCAATGTGAGAAGGTTTATTTTTAATGAAAACACCAAGCCTCCCAAAGGTGCAGTGCGTACTGAAGAATTGATCAATTATTTTGATCTGGATTACCCTTATACAAATACTACTCATCCCATTGCTCTCAATGGCGAAGTTAGCAGTTGTCCCTGGCAGGCAGGACATAAATTAATTAGAATAGGAATTCAGGGTAAGAATATTGCCAAAGCTCAATTACCTCCCTCCAATTTTGTGTTTCTGATTGATGTTTCGGGCTCCATGTCCAGCGATGATAAACTGGATTTATTAAAGCAGGGCTTCAAATTGTTTGTTGATGAATTGGGCGCTAATGATAAAGTAGCCATAGTGACTTATGCAGGAAATGCCGGTGTTGTTTTACCAGCTACTTCTGGCAATGACAAGTCTAAGATAAAAAGCGCCATTGATAAACTGGGTGCCGGGGGTAGCACGGCCGGAGCTCAGGGTATAAAAACAGCATATGAAATTGCCAGTGCGAATTTTATCAAGGATGGTAATAACCGGGTAATTATTGGAACTGATGGTGACTTTAATGTGGGAATTTCCAGCCAGGAGGAATTAGTAAGTTTAATTGAAGAAAAACGTGATTCCGGTATTTTTTTAACTGTTTTGGGTGTAGGCAGAGGAAATTTAAATGACGGTGCTCTGGAGCAGATTGCCAACAATGGTAATGGAACCTACGAATACATTGATAACCTGGAGCAGCTGAAAAAAGTATTTATTTACGATTTTGACAAGTTTTATACGGTAGCCAAAGATGTTAAAGTACAGGTTAAATTTAACCCTGTAAATGTAGCATCTTATCGCTTGATCGGTTATGAGAATCGAGTGTTGGAAGAAGAGGATTTTGAGGATGATGAAAAGGATGCCGGTGAAATTGGTGCCGGACAAAACATTACTGCCTTGTATGAAATTATTCCTAAAAGTAATCCGAATTTCAGGGCAATACCCACATTTACGATCGATTTCAGGTATAAAAATCCTGATGAAGACATAAGCAAACCTTTTTCTTTAGAAATTTTTGATCAAGGGAAAGCATTTCCAGAGTCTTCAGATTACATGAAGTTTACCGCCAGTGTGGCTGCTTTTGGTATGGTTTTAATCGATTCTGATTATAAAGGGAGCTGTAGTCTGGACAAAGTATTGGATTGGAGTAAAGATGTTGCCCTGGCTGACCCTCACAATTTTAAGTCGGAATTTAAATCAATAGTGAACGCAAGTAAAAGATTAAATTAAGAATAATTCCAATTAGGGGTCACAGTCTCACGATAACCGGCAGCATTTTTGGTTTTTTTAACAAGGTGTATCAGCTGATCAATGCTGCGGTAATATAATGAGACCCTGACCAGGGTACTTCAGGCTCTCACTTGGGGCAGCAAAGTTTGGGTGATGGTACTGAAATAACAGTGAGAGCCTGATTCTTACTATAAGTCAATGATTTTAAACCTAACAGATTTAGGAATTGATAATCAAATGTCAGATCATTCGATGACTGCAGAAATTAAACAAGAGCAGCAAATCCTGTCAGGTATTAGAAAGATGGAACAAGAAGCCCTGAAGGGGCGAAAGAGCATAACCCGGGGTGCAGCCCTGGGTAATAAAACGAAGATAAACAGGCGCAGGCAGCCCTCAACCATCAGCAGCAAAGCCCGATGCGCCTCATGAACGACAGCTCCGGTAAGCGATGATCCCGGTCGCCGACAGTTTTCTTTCGGCCCCGACGGACAGCAGAAGGCAGAAAGTGTCGTCAGATCTGTTGCATTGAAATAAAATCCAGCATCGCCTACCTATCCTGTGGGGACGAAAGGAGGCTGTCCTGTTAAAAACCTGACAGGATTTGCTACCATATCCAGAAATGTTATAAGCCTAAGATTGCACATTTACAATTATCTGCAGCTAAACCTGTCAGGTTATTTTAGAATGTTTATAAAGCCCTGAAGGGGCGAAAGAACATAGCCCGGGGTGCAGCCCCGGGTAGAGATAAAAAGAAGAAAAAGGCGCAGGCAGCCAATTATTATCAGCAGAAAGTTAGTTGCGCCTCATGCTCGACAGCTCCGGTAAGCGATGATCCCGGTCGCCGACAGTTTTCTTTCGGCCCCGACGGACAGTAGAAGGTAGAAAGTGTCGTCAGATCCGTTGCATTGAAATAAAATCCAGCATCGCCTACCTATCCTGTGGGGACGAAAGGAGGCCGCCCTGTTAAAAACCTGACAGGATTTGCTACCATATCCAGAAATGTTATAAGCCTAAGATTGCACATTTACAATTATCTGCAGCTAAACCTGTCAGGTTATTTTAGAATGT
>JBPRGG010000036.1:0-1338 GCA_051418075.1 Candidatus Cyclobacteriaceae bacterium M3_2C_046
TCTGGCGCGTAGGCGAGGCAGTCGGTAAATGTGCCGCCGGTGTCTATCCATATTTTCCAGCCATGCTGCTTACTGTTCATGCCGGAAATTTTGGCAAAAGCTATAAATAATCAAAATAACAACAGTAAAGGCTTTAGCAAAGAAGCATCGGAGGGGAAAGTAAGTTATTTCGCGGCCGCCTTCACAAACGCTCTGCATGGTGCATAGCCTATGTCAGCGAGGATACGAATTATTCAGTATGATGATGTCCAAATTATAATAAGATAAAAAGATAACTATTTATGATTGGTTATGTTTATTTATTTAAAATGCCATTTTTTGATAAAATATAGAAATATGAAATTACTTTTTGGAACTAATAGTAGTCTTAATTTTTCGGTAGTATTGTGCAGCATGTTACTGCTTTCTCCTGCTTTGCACGCACAGGATACCTTTGCCGACTGGGATCAGAATGAAGATCTGCAACTGGATGAAGGAGAATTTAACGATAATTTTATGGCATCTGATAATAGTCCCTTCAATGACTGGGACCGTAACGAAGATGATTTACTGGATAATGATGAGGTTTCAACAGGCATTTACAACAGTTGGGATACCAATATGGACGATGTACTGGATGCTGAAGAATGGAATGCAGGCCTGAATGACAGTTTTGGCTACCTGGATGAAACTGAAACTGATGCATTTGGTGATTATGACCTTGATGACGACAGTTTTATCAGCCAAGATGAATTTGGTCAGATAAGCGATGAAAACGGGTATTTTGACAATATGGACCAGAATGAAGACGCTATGCTGGATGAAAATGAGTATAGCCGGGGCTTTTTTGAAACAATGGACACCAATGATGACACTTTTCTGGATGAAAACGAACTGGGAGAAAGTGGCATTTTTGACAATGATACCTACTGATTAGCCATCAACCATTTGATCAGAGACTAATACCGGAACGGCCTGAGGTGAGGGCCGTTTTTTTTATGGGCTTACTGACGATATTGGGGTAAGCAGCAGCTTTAGGAATTCAACCTCCGAGCCTTCGGCCTGTACGGCGATCTGACCGGATTGAGCGGTAGCACCGTAGCCGTGATTAACAAGGTCTCCATTGAGCCACACTTTGATTTCATCATCTACTGCCTCAATCGTCATATTATTCCACTCACCCAGGGGCTTTTCGGAGCCGTCAGTAAGGTTTAGGATGCGCCGGTTTTTTCCTTCGGTAATACCCCACTTTTCGGGAGGTCCGCGCCTGGCTTCCATATCATCCACTTTGATATCTTCCACAATACACCAGAAATCACCCGCATTTTCGTGCATCATCTGGACTTCTATGGATTTGGG
>JBPRGG010000037.1:0-80410 GCA_051418075.1 Candidatus Cyclobacteriaceae bacterium M3_2C_046
TTACATCAAATAGTGAAATTTCATCGTTAATTTTATAATTTGATTTTTTAATTAAATCATTATCATTTAATGGCCGTTTAATATGATTTTGGGTATTTTTCATTAAATGGTTAATTATAGAATGGGGAATCTCAGACTTATATTTCTTAACATTTACCATTGAAGAATCAATATTAGAATTAAAAGTATATATTGCTTCATTAGATGGTAAAGGTATAGATGTCCTATTATATAATCTTTCCGATTCACAGGATAATAGGCCTAAAATCAATATAGAAAGTATTGTTGTCCTCATATTATAATAATGCCTAACGCCTTTATATATTCATTGATTATATATACCTTTTGATTTTCTCACTTCAACTGCTTATAAATAAATTACTTACGTTTAAGTGATTATATATATCAAATATACACATTTTTTCTTTATACAATACCATACCAGCTATCTTAATCATAAATCCATATGGTCTAATGGGCTTTTAATCTGCTCCATTCCCCTGGTCGATACATGGGTATAGATCTGGGTTGTACGAACAGAATTATGTCCCAGTAAAACCTGTATATATCTGATATCTACCCCCTTTTCCAGTAGATGGGTAGCATAACTATGGCGTAACATATGAAGGGTAACATTTCGTTTTATACCTGCTTTGGCACTGGCTCGCTTTAGTATATTTTGCAGACTGGTGCCTGAATACTGGCCCCTATTAACTCCTTCTACCAGCCAGATTTCCGGACAGTAGCTATTCAGATAAACTTTGATTATTTCTGTTATTTTTTCAGATAAAATGGTATATCGGTCTTTCCTGCCCTTTCCACCCCGGATCCATACTTTCTTTTTAATAAAATCTATATCATTTACCTTTAGATTAATCAGTTCACTCCTCCTCAATCCATTACTATAGATCATCATCAAAGCTAGCCGGTGTTTTAAATTGTCTGATGCTCGGAATATGCCTATCACTTCTTCCTCACTTAATACCCGGGGCAACTTCTTTTCCTTAAATGGACGATCCAGAAAATAGGTTTTACGGGGCAGTTTCTCCACTTTTTCAAAATAATACTTTATCGCATTGATAATTTGATTTTGCTTTGAAATAGAAATATGTTGCTTTTCAATCAATTCCAGCAAATAATTTTTAATGGCTGTTTCATCCAGGTCATGTACTTTGAGATCGTTATAATGATATAGAAACAGGCTGAATTGACTTAAATATGTCTTGCGGGTACTATCACTATAATTTTTTAACACCAGATGTTCCTTCATGCGATTTAGTGCCGCTTTCTGTTCATCGTTCCACTTAAATCCCGGCGGAATTTTAATTAAGCCCTCATTTTTAAAACCATGGCCCCCGGATACCTGACCATTATTAATCCATTCAATCTGGTGTTCCGGTTCCAGACTTTGACTTAAAGCCGCCTGATCAAATTCAGAGGCTTTTATATAAAAGCTTCTGAGGGTTTTACTATACTGTCTGCCTGGTATACCTAATACCCGGCGCTTAACGGCTTCATTATAAGGGAAAATAATTTGTACAATGGGATTACCTCTGTGTATCCTGGATTTAAGCTTTATGAGCATAATGTTTAGTGCATTATTGAAATACTATACTAATAAATTGCTATAAATTAATCCAAATATATCCGTTTATAAACGGATATAATCGTTTATAAACGGAAAGATCTGTTAAACTTTATTGGCTATCATGATTTTATTCATTAGATTTTTTCTCTAAATAATAAAGCACATTAGAATAGATAAGCTAAAGAAAAACTTTTATAAAAGATACAGCTTCGCCCGGTAAATCCCATTTGAGATTAATTTTTGCCGAAATATAACCTTTATAGATTTATCAGCCAACTTAATTTTTGAAAATGATTAATAACATAATTTAAGCTGTTTTTCCCAAATTTTCAGAAAAGTATTGTCGCCCCTATTCTATCAAGTCATAACAGGTAAACATTGTCTCATTCAGCTTTTATCCTGATCCTGCTTCCTTTCACCCAATCCTTTTTTTCATTGGTATAATATAGATATGCAGAACTGGCCGGACCTTCATAAACTCCCGGAATTTCGGTTTTTAGGTCTAAATTAATAATATGTTCAGCACCCGGTGCCAGATCACGGTAATATATTACCAGATAATTGTCTCTGATCTCATAAAAATCCAGGCTTTTTTGCTCCATCAATTGCTTCAATTGCCAGGGCTGAACACTTAGGCCGCCCGGAATACCTATTCTGACTACTGTCATGGGTAAACCTTCACTGGTTTTATTAATTAATCTGTACGTATAACGCACCGTCTGCCCTAAAACAGTTTGCTCATCCCTGGTTGTCAAATCCAGGGCTACTTTACAGTCGGGATCACTAGAAGGTGTCAGGCTGGTCCAGGATAAGTTCAGGCTATATGGCAGGGCTGTTCCGGTTTTGGAGAAAGATATTTCAAACTGGTTGGAGCCTTGTTTTATAGCTGAGGCAAAGTCTTCTAACCGGATTTCATCAGTTTGATCCTTGGCATATGGTTTACTATAGAAGTGTTTTCCATTCACCCGCAAGTGGAATTCACCAGCTTCAGCTGTTCTTGCTGCATTACGTGCATATTCGGTCATTGCTTTTAAGGCCAGAATGGTTGCCTGTGTTGATCCAAATCCCCCACCCTGCCTGGAACTGACCAGGTAATCAATTCCTTGTCTGATTAATGCCCAGTCTTTTTGTGTTGCTTTCATATATCCTAAAATAATTAACGCTGCGGTTTCTACTTGTAAGGATTTTCCGCTGGAACGGGTGATGGAATGATCAGCCGGAAGCTGTCCAAACAGATTTTCAGCCATTACCTGATCCAACAGATCCCTTACTGGTTGTACTTGTTTTTCCAGGTCCAGGTTAATCCCGGCATTTAAGGCTAATGCCAACTGATAGGCATCCTGATCGTTCAATGCCTGCCGGATCACCTGCTGAATTTCCATACCCAATTCCTGTTGCCCTGCTTCTGTTATTGCATAGACGATATAGGCATTATTCACTGCCCGGCTGGCTCTCCCGAACTGATCAAGGGCCTTTTCATCCTGCAAAAATCCACCCAGTCCATCTTTTCGCTGAAGCAACCATCGAGTGGTTCGCTGTACCATATGTTCATCTACCCGGGCATATACCTGTTCCATTTCCTTAAATTCCATTAATCCATAGGCCGTTAAAGCTTCATGGGGTGGCGTAGAGCCAAACCATTCATAACCTTTCTCACTGGTTTCAAAGGAGATTAATTTTTTATATCCCTTTTCAATCAGATCCAGTGCCCGTTTTTCCACCACTGGATCGGTGGTAGACTGCTCTTTCAGATATTGCAGGGCAATGATGTTGGGATAAGTGCTGGAAGAAGTCTGTTCAAAGCATCCATACGGCTCACTTAAAATAGATTCCACCCCTGACATCAGGTCTGAAAGAATATGGGGATAAGCAACCAACTCTGCTTCCATTGAATGAGGTACAAGATCACTGACGTTTACCTGATAGTTGGCTGATAAGCTGTTGCTGGAAAAAGCAGCCTGTAATGGAAATCCTTTAGGCAGTATTTTCAACTGATGATGGATGGCATCCTTTAATTGATCTCCCTGGAAATAAATGTCAATACCGTGCAAACCAGGCATATTCAGTACCTCACCCTGGATCACTACCTGTAAATTTTGACCTGGATTTAGCCGGATATTGGCCTGATATGGCTTCAAGAGATTGATTGCCTGGGGCAGATCAACTTTTAATACTCCGGAAATGATGCGATCCGTATTATTTCTTAGCCAAACCGGTATGTTGATCTGGTCCTGAAATAAGACAAATTCAGGAATTTTTGTGGATAGAGCGAAAGGTAGCTGCGTGTGGTACCTATATTCCTGCCTTCCCGGAGTACCTTGTTGGGAAATACCTTCTGCCACAATCTTAAAAGTAGTAATTTGATCTGAATTGTAAAAGGATAATTCTGCCTGGCCATTTTGATCCGTCTGAACCGCCGGATTCCAATAAATGGTGGATCTGAAATCATCTCTTAATTCAGGATGAGCTGATTTTCCGGTATATTGAGGCGCATAAAATGTTCTGGCCCGGTAGTATTTGACTGGTTGAGACTTTAATGAAAAAGAGGTGCCACGGGCTTGTTCGATCATTAAACCATACGCACTGCCAACTGTTTCCGCAGTAAAATTAACCGGCAATACCATACGGACTTCTACCGGCTGTTTGCGATGTTTTCCTGGTTTCCAGGCCGGTGACTGCTGCAGAGCATCCAGTACTGCCTGGTCACACTCAGGATGAATACCCTTTAAAATATGGGGCTGTTTCAGATTCCCTTTCTGGTCGATGAGAAATTGGACAAATATTTTACCTGAAATGCCTCGATGCAGTGCCTGGGCCGGATAAACCAGGTTTTCAGTTAAAAACTGGTAAAATTGATCTAATCCCCCTTTATAGGCCGGCATTTCTTCAGCCATAACAAATACATCATTGACTGGCTCTTCCTCCATTACCCTATCTTCAAAAACAACTTCTTCATATGGATCTTCCAACTGAACATCCAGATCCAGCCTGAATTCAGCCTCATCAGCCAATTGTTCTACAGGTTGGGGTTTGATATCCGCCTCTTCATTAATAGGCACAAGTTCCCTACGGACGGGTTCCGGGATTTTCATTTTTCTATCCCACCCCTGATTGTTGGCGTAACCTATTACTACCATTTCCTCCAGTTCCATCACATCGGTCTCCAGATTCAGCTTTAAGTGGTTTTGTCCATTTAAGGTGATATATTCAGTGACATATCCAATGGAGGATACCACCAACTCATCACCGGCATTTACATTATCCAGTTTAAAATGTCCCTGAAGATCCGTAACCGCACCCTTGCCACTTTGTTTGATAAATACATTTACCCCCGGCAATGCCTGACCCTGCTCGTCCTGTACAATACCGGTAAGCTGACCCTGCAATAAATAATGCCTACTGTAATCATTTACCTGGAAAACCTGGCTGAATTCCTCTCCCTTTTGGGCTTTTAAAGTACGGGGAAAAGACAAGTCTAAATGTCTGAATTCAAAATAACCATCCTGATCTGTATAAGCAACTTCTTCAGTTTCCAATACAGTTACCATTACACCCTCCACGGGTTTATTCAGACGGGCATTGATTACCCGGCCTTTCACTATCGCTTGCTCTGGTTGATAAGTGATCAGATTTTTCCAGTCAGCTTCATCCTGTGCCATTACCTGCCTCCAGGTAAACTGCCTGTAACCCTGGGTCATCAGCAAATAATCCAGCGCTTCAGCAGCTTTGGGGTTTTCCTTCTCAAAATAAAAGCCCGGTTCTTTTATTGCTCCCTTTAATTCACTACTCAACCATAACCAGGAAAGCATGTGGTCCTGTTTGTCATCAGCAAAGGTAAGCAGGTTATCATCTGCCACTGCCAGCGATAAGGAAGTGGATACCGGCAGGCCATCCGGATCCGTTACCTGCAGGTTCAGGTTCACTTTTTCCCGGGGAAGATATTGTGCTTTATCTGTTTTGATCCTGATGTTCAATTGCTGGTCAGAATGTAAAAATACCAGTCTTTCACATCGGGCAATTGAACGGTAGTCCCACAGGGTAAATTGGGCTACACCGGCGGGAAAATCTGCCAAAGACACCTTGAGCCGATGAATTCCGGGTTTTGCATCGATTTTTTGGGTAAAACAAATTTGGCCCCGCACCTGACCTGTCAGGTAAGTTTCTCTGGATAAGGGATTGTTAATATCAAATTCCAGCCGGGTGGGCTCATGCTTGGTCAGCTTCAAACTATAACCTCTTGAATGGGCCACAGGCAAATCAAAGACCTGGTGTATCCCTTTAGGTTTGATCAGGCGGGCATAGTATTTCCGGCCAGTTTCCGGAATCAGATCCAGGGCGCCCATTCCCATATGAAAACTTGAGAAGGTCGTAATTTCCTGATCCCGATCATCATATATAACACCTTCAATATCAGCGGGTTGACCAAATTCATCTAATGCTTTAAATCCCAACCTGCCTGGAATATTTTCTACCAGTTGTCCCCCTTCCGGCATGAATTGAAGATCTAGCTGATGCAGGACAATGGGAATAGCCCGGGAGATTGATTCAATGGATTGCTGGTAATCGATCATAATGTTCAACAGACCATCGGTACTGGTCAGATCATCCGGTAGCAGAAAGGTTATGGCAGCTTTTCCGGATTGATCGGTTTGGGCCTGCCCATGTTCAATAACATCCTGATCAATTTTAGCCATATATTTAAAGGAGTGATCTTTCAGGGCTTGATTTTCCAGGTTTTGTAAGTCTAAAATTGCAGAAACCTGTTGACCCGGACCATAATTTTCCTTCTGAAAATCAAGCTTCATACGCAACCTGGGCAAAATCACAGCCTGTACCTGTATTTCCTTGCTGAAATGATCATCAAAATTCTGCATCCATTGGGTATAGGCTTTTACCTGGTAAATGCCTCCGGGCAGATCATTATCCAAATGAAAATCTCCCCTGGCGTTACCTTCCCTGGCAATTAGTTCAAGCTTTTTGATGGTATTGCCTTTGGGATCTATCAAGGCTACTTTTACGATTTCGCTGATAGAGGATGGGCTAAGATTTTTTGATTGCCGCAGGTAAACTTTAAACCATATATCATCTCCCGGTTTGTACATTGTCCGGTCAAAGTGAAGATACAGCTTTTCCCGGGGCAGCAATTTCTGATAGTTGGCCAACTTTTCTGAAAGCCAGGGAATGATGTCTGTTTGCGGCAGCTTTTGGTTGGTAAAAATGATCAGGCTGGCAAAACAAGCGGTAAAAACTACAATTGTAATAACTATTTTTTTCATAACAGCGATCTTTATTTTCTTAAAGGATGCAGGTGGAAGGTAAATTCCATAAGTCAATTACAAATTTTTTTCATAATAGAGATGAAAAGCTAATGTCACAACCATTCCGGATTAATTTTTATTGATTCGTTCGGATTTATACAATTCTATCCGGTCTATTTCTACTAAGGTTGTCAGATTTGCAAATCAAACCTTAGAGAATTTGAAAACTACAACCATTCCCCCCTACCCAGCCATCCTTAAAAGGGCGCTGATCTTATATATAGTTTTTTATGGTCTATCTGAAGATCAGGCAGTGCTTGGACAGTCTTCAATTTCAGCAAATATAGATACCTACCTGCGACCCCTGGTTCATAATCAGGATTTTTATGGTGTCATTGTAGTGACTAAAGGGAACAGTATTATTCACATGAAAGGCTATGGTTGGGCTAACCTGGAATGGAAGCAAAAAAACCGGCCTGAGTCTGTATTCCATCTTGCTTCATTGACCAAGCAATTTACAGCTACTGCCCTTCTGCTGGCAGAAGAAAAAGGTGCATTATCTCTTGAGGATCCGGTGAATCAATTTTTGCCTGGCTATCCCAGGGGGCATCATATAATGCTTTGGCATTTATTAGCCCAAAGATCCGGCATTCCCGACTATAATGAATTGGAAGGTTATGATGAGCGGTCTTTAAAATCCACTACCCTAAAGGAGGTAGTGGATTGGTTTTGCACTTACCCCCTGGCTTTTGAACCGGGCACCAAATACCAATATTCCAATTCAAATTATGCATTAGCTGCATACATCCTTGAAATTGCCACGGGTTTGTCGTATGGTGAATTTCTGCAGAAACATATATTTGAGCCATTATCTATGGCACAGACAGGAAATTATACCCATCAGGATATTGTACCCTTTCGGGCTACAGGATATGATCCAGCTCCACAGGGTTTGGCACAAGCGCCTTATTACAACTTATCTTTTAAAATGGGAAGCGGATCTATATATTCCAGTGCATCAGACCTATTAAAATGGTCCAGGGCCCTGGATCAGAACAATATCTTATCGGAAGCTTCAAAACAAAAGCTGTTTAAAGATTATGGAGCTAATTACGGATTGGGGTGGGGAATCTATCAGCAGGATAATGGCGGAAAATTTATAGCCCATGACGGTAAAGCGCCAGGTTATTTTGCTTATGTCAAAAAATATCTGGAGGATGATATTACCATCATTATTCTAAGTAATGTAAATTCAGGAATTATGAACAGCATGAAAGGAGATATCACCAATATTATTTTTGGCAGGGAGTTCCCCAAATATGAGTCTTACCAGATACTGCCTGCACCCACTCCAATCAGTCCCTATACAGGCAAATATGATTTTCCTCCCGATTTTTATTTTACCATCTTAGCTCAAGATGGTGATTTGTACTTTAAATGGATGGATACGCCCTTTCTGCAATATCTTACTCCCATAGGTCAGGATCGTTTTCTGATGAGAAGCCGGTATGATGTATTGCAATTTAGCAGCGATACTTCAGGAAGTTTTAAAGGTTTGGAATATATACAAAGATCAGATACAACATTTTGTCCTAAACTTCAAAATCCCTGAATATGAAGCATGAAGCATATTCATGAAGCATTTGTTTGAATAGGTTTTTAGCTTTCAAATTTTTTTCTTTATGATCACTGGAAACTAATACACTATCAGGGTCAGTGAATACAATAATTCCTTTACTTTCTATTGATCTACCATTATCATCCCAATTATTTGCAAAAGTTCAATCGCATATAAAACCAAAATTGCGATATACTAAATGAATAAACATTTTACATGTAAAATACATATTTATGGTGCGTTTTTTTTGCAATTTTATCTAAATTGATTAGATTGGTAGTTTTAGCTAGGTATAAATTCTAAACTTCATTTATACATATGCTTGTTATTTTTTAGCAACAACCATAAACTTCAACATGATGAACAAAAGCTTAAAGATTCCTAAAACTGAAAATCAACTGGAGCAGGACCAGGAGTATCTGATTTATGGCGACACAAAGATCCAGTTCCATGATTACAGGTCTATTTACAATATTCCAGGACTTTATGAAAAAGTTTTTTATGATGAACTAAAATGTCAGTCACCGCATGTTATTGCTTCTATGTTACATGAGGCCATTGATCAAAACGGGCATTCGGACCAGGACCTCAGGATATTGGATTTTGGTGCAGGAAATGGTATGGTAGCCAGTGAAATACAAAAAAAAGCACCCGCTTTTATGGTGGGTTTGGACATTCTGGAGGAAGCGCGGCAAGCAGCAGCAAGAGACCGCCCTCAGGTTTACCATGATTATAAAATAGCTGACCTGAGCAATTCTAAAGAAACAGTGAATCTATTAAAGGATTATAAATTTAATGCCATGGTTTCCGTGGCTGCATTGGGTTTTGATCATATTCCTCCTGAAGGATTTATTAATGCTTTTAACCTGATAGAACCGGAAGGTTTAATTGCCTTTAATTTAAGAGATAAGTTTTTAACTAGTAGTGACGATTCTGGCTTTAAAAAAACAGTGGATTGGTTGTCTGAGGATTTTTTCCAGATTTATGATCAGAAAACCTATGTGCATAGAATGTCTGTGAATGGAACACCTATCTACTACAAGGCCATGGTTGGGAAAAAGCTGAATGATATTCCTGCTTAAAGTACCTGATGGCTGGGGCATTACAAAACATTTTGACTCTCCGAGCGTATTAATTGTTTATACATTAATTGTATAATTTCATTTTCAGCCTTAACCCTTAACCTTTATGAATGCTACCCATATCCCCCAATGCCCCAGCCCCTGGCCTGCTTTAGAGTATGAAAGCTGGAAAACCACATATAAAACCTTGCATATGTGGACCCAGATCGTTGGAAAAATCCGTATGGCCCTGATGCCCTGGCAAAACCATTCCTGGCATGTGACCTTTTATATCACAGCCAGGGGGTTTTCTACCGGTAGTATTCCTTACAAAAACGGCATTCTGGAGATGGAATTTGATTTTACCCGGCATCAGCTAATTATTTCCTCATCATTTAAGCACCCTGTTGTGGTAAAATTATTCCCTCGTTCTGTGGCTGATTTCTACCGGGAATTAATGCAGCAGTTGAAGGATTTAGTAGTGGAAGTGAATATCTATGCTGCTCCCAACGAAGTGGAAGTAAGCATCCCATTTGCTGAAAATGAACAGGACACATCATATGACCAACAGAAAGTGGCTGATTTCTGGCAGGTAGCTGTAAGTACCCATAATGTGTTTCAGCATTTCAGAAGCGACTTTATCGGTAAAGTGAGTCCGGTTCATTTCTTTTGGGGAGCTTTTGATATAGCCCTGACCCGGTTTTCTGGACGACAAGCCCCTTTGCACCAGGGAGAGATGCCCAATATGCCTCGTGAAGTGATGCAGGAAGCATATTCCCGGGAAGTGAGCAGTTGCGGTTTCTGGCCTGGTAGCGATCAGTTTCCTCAACCATGTTATTATTCCTATGCTTATCCTTTACCAGAAAATTACGGAAAACAACCAATTTCACCTCCTGAAGCTTTTTACAGTGAAGAAATGGGAGAATTTTTTCTGCCTTATGACCTGGTAAGAAAGTCCGATCAGCCCAGAGACATGCTAATGGAATTCTTAACCACCACTTATGATGCTGCAGCCATAACAGGTCAATGGGATCGAAGCATATTGGAAAAGCAGTAGAAAGCACACTTTTTTTATCACTCCGGGCAACCTTTTGCTTCCGTCCTGTGTCCTGTTAGTGAACCTCAAATAAATTTTATGATGAAGAAATTAATGACTTACATTATCCCAATTCTTTTTACTCTATTTATATCTGGCTGTAACAATCTGGATTTATTGTCTGAAGCAGATCAACCTAATCATCAAGCCAATCTGTCCCAGGATGATCCCTCTGTGACAATTGATGCGCAGCAATTTGAAAATGGCACATCACATGCGTTTTCTCTGGATTCTGCCTGGATCACTCAGGATTTGATCCATTTGAAGGTAAGCTTTTCCGGCTGTGAAGCTGAAGTACCGGGGGCGCTAATTACCGATGGCTATTTTATGGAATCTTTCCCGGTTCAATTAAATTTGAAATTCAATTTATCTGAGGCTGGAGGAGATTGTGATATGGCAGTACTACAAACATATACATTTGATTTAAGTCCTTTAAAAGCAGCATATTCCCGGGCTTACCAAGTCTCGCAGGCAACTATTCTGCTCAATATAGCTGATCGCCAGCTTTCTTACCGGTTCTAAAACCGGTAAATCAACGCGATAAAAGTAGCTATATCCTGAATTTTAACTTATTCCAAAGGACTTATTCGCCAGATATTACCATCATCCTGGTCTGATAAAACATAAATCATATCATCCGGCCCCTGTACCACTTCACGTATACGTGCACCTAAAGGTATTCGTTCCACTTCTTGCGCCTGTTTACCATTGACCTCTACCCTTACAATGCCTTTTGCTGTTAATCCGCCGATCAGTGCGCTGCCCCGCCATTCCGGAAAGACATCTCCGCTATAAAAGATCATACCTGAAGGTGAGATGACCGGGGTCCATTGAATGACTGCATCAGCAAAATCAGGATGGGTAGGCGGGTCTGGTATGGATTCACCACTGTAGTGTTTTCCCCAGCTCACCACCGGCCAGCCATAATTTCGTCCAGCTTCAGGCTGATTGAGTTCATCTCCCCCCAAAGGTCCCATTTCCACGACCCATAAATTGTTTGTATTGAGATCAATGGCAGCTGCTTCTATGTTTCTATGCCCATAGGACCAGATTTCATCTTCTGCCTCTGGCTGATCTATAAAGGGGTTATCAGAAGGCACAGCACCATTCTTTTGTATTCTCACAATGGTGCCTAAATGATTGGAAAGATTTTGAGCCGGATCAAATTTAAATCGTTCTCCCAAAGTTAAAAACAAATTTCCATCCGGGCTAAAGACAATTCTGCCGCCAAAATGATTGGGGCCTTCCACTTTAGGTTCCTGGCTGAAGATCACTTCAAAATCTTTGATCATGTCGTTGTCAAATTTTCCCCTGCCCAAGGCAGTGGAAGCGGTGGTTCCATTGTGGCCTGGCTGGGAAAATGATAGGTAAACAAATTGATTCTGTTCAAAATCAGGATCCAGTTGGATGTCCAGCAATCCTCCCTGCCCCTGATTAAATACCTCAGGCACCCCCTCTAAAGGATCCGAAAGTTTTTGATCCTGGTCCAGTATGCGTAATTGGCCTGATCGCTCAGTCACCAGGATACGCCCATCCGGTAAGAAAACCATGGCCCAGGGATGGTTAAGGCCGCCGGTTAGATTTTCTACTTTAACAGCTCCGGCATCGGTCTGAATAGTTTCATTTTGTGCCATTAAGGAAAGAGAAAACCAGATCATCACAGATACAAAAATCAAAAAGGTTATAAATCTTGCAATTATAGAGGACTGCTTCATATCAAAAGTGTTTGAGCTACTCGATATTAATAAAACCAGTTGAAGTGGTGAATGTTAATGATAAATAAAGGATAATCAGTTACTCTGAATATGATTTAAAATTAATAAAGAAAGCCTGCACCTGTCGTTAGGTATTTTACATTATTCCATTTTTTGACCTGGCCAAAAGACCAAGAAAAAAATTCCCAAACCCGGATCGCTGCCTTTGCTTTCGGAGCCCGGCGTAGCCTGGTAACTGCCATACCAGTCTGCTATACAAAGTAAGCCTTTTATGATATTGAGAAGGTATGCTACTTATGATCCAACGGTTGGCGGCAGGTCAAAGAATAACCTCAGTATATGATTGATTTTTCTCCGGAACCTAGTGTGTTAATTATTAAATTAATTCACTATTTTCACCCTTCTTTTTCCTTTATACTACGTTAAAATTTTTAACCGTAACACTGCTATGCTCTCAAATTTTGCCTTGTCTAAAGAAAAAATAATAGCAAAAATTTAGTAAACCAATTTAATAATTAACACACTAGGTTATTTTTCTGGATTTTTTCACAAATTCAGATTTTAATCAGAATCTTATTGTAAATTGCTTTCTGAAATCAGATCGGTTATGCCGTTTTTTTAAGTTATGTTAAAAAATCTATATCAATCATTGGCCTGAAATGAAAATTATGGCCGGATTGTCAGAGACTCAAGGTTTGCGTATCTGTCTGTTTATTTTACTGTCATACATCTTTTTCTTTGTCAACGCTTGTAAGCAGGGTCCTGAAATAAAAATCTCAGCCATACCTGTGGCGGAATTTGAACCACAGGAGAGCACCTTCATCTGCTGGACACCCAAATTCCAGGAGATCTCCCTTAAACTTATCCAGGAGATCTCCAAAGTTGATCATGTCACAGTGTTCTACAACCAACGTAATCACCTGCCCGAAAATCTGCAAAAAATATTTGATCAAAGAAAGATCAATTTAAAAAACGTCACCCTGACTCCTTTTAAGTTGGAAAAAGATAATATCTGGATCAGGGATTATGGGCCTATACTCATGCATGATGAGGAGGGCCACCAGGAAATGATTTCTTTTAATTATCCCCACGATGAAAACCTTGAATATAATCTGTTTAGTGAGCAGTATGCCACTAAAATGAAGATACCTTTCATGAGGAGTAAATTGTACAGCGCCGGAGGAGGCAGGGAGATTAATGGCAGGGGAACCATTATTTTAATCGAAGGACATGAAAAATATATTAATCCGGATCTTAGTCTGGAAGAAATTGAATGCGAATACAAACAACAGCTGAATCAAAAAAACGTCATCTGGCTGAAAAGAGGTATTCCGCAAGACGATTTGTTTGATCATGGACCAGTGATCGACAATATTTATGGCAATGGTGTTCATTGGCACGTAGATGAATTCTGCCGGTTTGCTGATGCCCAAACGATCCTGCTGGCACAGGTAGACCAGGCAGATCTTTCTCTGGATCCATTCTACCAGGTTGTGCATGAAAGGTTGGAAGAAAGCTATCAGATCCTGAAGAAGGCCAGGGATCAGGATGGAAAGCCTTTTAAGATCATCAGAGTACCACAGGCACCAATCATTTTTGATCAGGGTCAATACAAAGGCCAGCCAATTTATTATACACCCGTCACCAGCTATTTAAACTTTGTCTTAACCAATAATTTAGTGGTGATACCCGCCTATTACAATCCTGGAGAACCTGATTTTATCCGGCAAAAAGATGAACAGGCCAGAAAAGCTTTTCAGGAAGTTTTTAAAAGCAGACAAGTGGTGATGATCAATACTACCGAACTTAATTATAGTGGTGGTGGGCTGCATTGTATTACCATGCATAAACCCAAAGTCAAAAAACGATCCAAACTCAGGCTTAAAATTCATAATAGTCTCAAAAGATTTAAAGGATAACCCGGCATTCTGAAATATTCAAAAGCATCTGAATTTTTTCATCTCATTATTCTTTCGTACATTATCCGTACCTAATACACCCGTTTATTCAAAATCTTCGAGGTATGTGTAAGTTTTTTATCGATCCTGCAACTAATAGACAAATCAAACAGGTCTGATAATGTCATCTGCAAAAAAGGTTTTTCTTGATACCGTTTACCACCACCAAAACCTGATACACAAAGTATGTCATTTATATAGAAACAGTAAAGAGGACCGGGAGGATTTGTTTCAGGAAATTGTCTATCAGCTGTGGAAGTCTTTTCCATCTTATCAGGGCAAAGCTAAAGTGACATCATGGATGTACCGAATCAGTTTGAATACTGCATTGGCTTCATTTAGAAAAGTGACCATAGAAACTACGGATCAAATGCCTGAACACCTGAAATCCCCTGAGGAAGCTACAGAATGGCCGGAAGAACAATTATATCTGGCTATTGACCTGCTTAATCCGGTGGAAAAAGCAATTATCACCCTCTATTTAGAAGAATTAAAATACGCTGAAATTGCTGATATCATGGGAATTACTGAAAGTAATGTGGGTGTACGCATCAACCGGATTAAAAATAAAATCAAGCATTTATTAACAAATAAAATGATATCATGAACAAAAATAGAACTAATAACGAACACCAATTTACCCTGGATGCAATTAATCAGATGACTCAAACAGGAAACCATCCGGTTGTTAAAAACATAGTGAGGCAACTTATCCTGGAATCGATCTTTTTTATTGCTTTCCTGGCTGTTTATTATGATTTTTTTGATGGCCATCAAAAAGAAATGATTTGGAACATCTTAATGATCCTTTCGGTAATGCTTTTATTAAGCCATAACTTGTTTGGAATAAACCTGGTGAATAAAGTCATCCTGGCTGATAATCTGAAAGACTCTATTGTAAAGTACCTTAATCTGATTAAAACCTATGCCAAATTTTCCATTTTGACCCGGGTTTTAGCTTTTGCCGGAATTTTTTTATTTTTTACTGATGGAAAAATTGATTTAATAACAAGTTCATGGGCTATACTGTTAAGCATCTTAGCTATTTTGAGCTTGCAAATCTATTGGTTAAACAGGATCTGGCAAGCCAGAATAAACCATATCAAAAACATCGACCGGTTCATCGATAATTAGAATCTTACAGGATAAAAGCCAGTGTAAGTAGTTGAGGAAGCTCATAAAAAAATCAAAAACAAAATGGGGATAATGATGCCTAATGCGATATAAACTCCTCCCCGACCCAGCGTGCCTTTTTTTCCCCTCACCATAAACAAGGATGTGACCGCTAAAAAGATCAGGGCTCCGGCAAATATATCGGAAAACCAAGTCCACCAGCGATTGGGGTTATAATGTAGAAAATTTACTGAATAAAAAACAGCCCTTTTTTTCAGGTATTCTGCCATACCCTGTCCGGTTTGGGTATTGACCACCAATGATGAACCGCCTTGCAGGAAGATCTTGATATGATCCGGATCAGGGTAATAATGATTTTTATATCGGTCTTTTTGCCCCAGTTGATCCAGCAGTTGTAACACATTCTCTTTTACACCGGCAGATTTATGCAGAGAGATCTGAGTAGTAATTTGCTCCCTCTCCACTACATAATTAGGATTCCAGTCATTCAAATGATTCAGAGCAATCCCGGACAGTCCGTAAATAATGGATGAACCAATAAAAAAATAGCCAATATCCCGGTGCAGGATCCGGCTCCACTTTCTAAGCCAATTCATAATTAAACCGATTCGGGGAACGAATCTAATTCTGGGCCACCAGTGAAATATACTCCAGGGAATAAAATGATAAATGATCTTTGTTGGCCGCTTTCATGGAATCACGATAACTATTGATCATTTCCTGTTTTCTTTGATACAGGTTCTGATCAGTTTCACCGGTTTTATGGCTTTGGATATTATCTTCTTCCATTTTCAGGCAGTAAGCTTCATCAATCCTGAGTTCTCTTACAATCCCTTTCACCATCACTTCACTGCCAGCCAGTTTATCATCAAACCGCTGATCGGATTCTACATGAAGATCTCCTCCATCATCCACCAGAAACAGTTTTTTGCCGCCATGCTTGCAAACATGATCCACAATTCCCTTCACCATCACCTCCTGATCTTTAAATTTACCGGCTTCGGCATCAAAATCAGCTAATCTTACCACTGGGATATCAACATCTGTAGATGATACCGCAGTAACCGGGGTTTGATTTTCATTTTCCGTATTTTCCTGATTAGTTGGTTGGCAGGCATAAATAATTACCAACAGGAACAGAATAAATATTTTATACATTTTCATGAGCTTGTTTATTTTATAACCTAACGAAAATTTCTTGCTTGTTGAGATACAAAAAAAACAAGAAATTTAATATAAACAAAGTAAATTTAATTTCTTGATTAATATTTATTGGTATTACATTTCGAAAAACATTTTTCATCTATAAAATCAATTAGAGTTGATTAAATAAAATAAAGTTATTTCATTTAATAATAGAGGAGCAGCCAGTCTTTTTCTGAAATTATATAACAGGAAAAACAATTTTTAAATATATTTAAGGCTTAAACATGAACAAATGAATTGGATACTGATCATCTCACTTTTAACATGGAACCTGGGTGGTATTATGCCGGAAAACCCAAAAAAGGAACAAACAGCAAATACCATTGTAGAAAAGATCATCGATCAAACCGGATGCCCCACCAAAGAGGCTACAGTAGATATAATAAAAGAAGGTCAGCCGCAAACTCCGGTAACAGGTATAGTTACTACAATGTTTGCTACCATGGAGGTTTTACAGGAAGCTGTAGATAAAAATTGTAACCTGATCATTGCCCATGAACCTTTGTACTACAATCACCTGGATCAAACCACCCAGTTTGAAAATGATCCTGTGTTTGAACAGAAGCAGCAGTTTATGCGGGATCATCAATTGGTGGTGTGGCGATTTCACGATTATATTCATTGCCTGCAACCGGATGGTATTCTGACTGGAATGGTACAAAAATTAAACTGGCAGGATCATACGTTTAAAGGACAGTTAGATCAGTTTCGCTTTGAAAATACTGATCTGGATGATTTGCTCCGGCACCTAAAAAACACCTTCCCTGGCAATGCCTTTTATGTGGTCGGCAATCCGGAAATGGAGGTAAACCAGGTACATCTGGCCCCGGGTTCGCCGGGAGCAGCCAGGCATTTTGAAATTCTAAAAAACCCCGAGGTGGATGTATTAATTGCTGGTGAGGTGCCACAATGGGAAACTTATGAATATGTCCGGGATGCGGTAGCCCAGGGCAGAAATAAAGCAGTAATTTTTCTGGGCCATGTAAATTCAGAAGAGGCAGGAATGGCTTTTGCTGCAGCGTGGATGAAAGAATTTATCCAGGATATACCCATCTTTTTTGTAGAAAGCGGTCCCTCCTACTGGTCTTACTAATCTTCAGGGAATTAGTTGAACTGGCTTTTCAGATAACCCCGGTCTTTTAGAAACTCCCGGGTTTGGTTCATCGTTTTTTCAAAATACTGATCCTGATGTCTTCCCTGGTTAAAAAAGCCATGACCTACATCGTCATACAAAACCAGCTGACAATTTCCGCCTGCTTGTTCAATTTTATGGGTCAATTCCAACACATTTTCCACCGGAACTGTAGAATCTGCCTTGCCATGAAAAATGATGGTTGGAGGAATTGTTGATCTAACCTGATGAACCGGAGAATACTTTATGGCCTGAGCCTCATTTTTAAATTTTTCACGGCCATAACCATCTGCTGTAGTTTTCGCAACTGGATTAAATAATACCAGAGCAGCCGGAATATGCTTTTCCTTTACCCCGAAAGTAGTGCATAAGGCCAAATGACCTCCGGCGGAACCACCGGCAGCCACTATTTTTTGAGGGTCTATACCTATGGTATGGGCATTTTGTTTCAGAAATTTCATGGCCTCACGGGCATCTTTTACGGCTTCTACCGGGGAAGTTTGATATTCCTGTGCCGTTCTGTAATCTGCCAGAATAGCCACAATTCCCTGATTGACCAATTGCCTTGCTTGTGGTTCAAAATGCTGTACCGAACCTTTAACCCATCCACCGCCAAAATAAAAAACGATAGCCGGCAAATCCTGTTTTTCTGTCTTTTCCGGATATAAAACATATAAATTTAAACTGACATCCCCTGTTTTTTTATATTCATAAACCCTGGCACTGGATATTTCTTCCTGAAGTGCCTGAGCTGTGGCCGTGCTGATAATTATCGTAATCAGAATAGCTGCTAAACAGATGGATTTACCCATAATTTTGTTCTATTTCTTCTTCAATTCTTTTTTTTCATCCAAAAGAGGTGCCTACATTAATGGCTCTTTCTATCAGAGGATGGTCCTTAGGTACCAGTTTTAAGTGCCCGGCTGTTTCAGATAAAGGGATGGCTTTCAAACGGTCATTTGATAAAGCTACCATATTTCCATATCTCTTTTCGGCTATCAATTGGGCGGCAAATCCACCATATCGGGTAGCCAGGATCCGGTCAAAGGCGGAAGGAGAACCTCCCCGTTGAATATAACCCAGAATCGTTTCCCTTAACTCCTGCCCTATTTTGACAGAAAGCTTTTTGGCCAGGTAGCGGGCAGCCGATTTCCCTTTATTCCTTTTGATTCCCTCTGCCACTACAATGATCGAAGATTTTTTCTGCTTTTGGATCCTGTGATTCAGGTAATCAGCAATCTCATCCAGGTCATAGTCCAGTTCGGGGATCAGGATTACATCTCCTCCCCCGGCTACACCGGCATAAAGGGTGAGCCAGCCGGCATGATGCCCCATTAGCTCAATCACCATGATACGCCGATGGGCATTAGCCGTGGTATGCAACCGGTCAATGGCTTCAGTGGCAATATCCACGGCAGAGTGAAAACCGAAGGTGAAATCCGTGCCTTCCACATCATTATCAATGGTTTTGGGTAGTCCTATCACATTTAATCCTACCTGGGATAGTTTATAGGCTGTCTTTAAGGTGCCGTTTCCACCAATACATACCAGGCAATCAAGTCCCAGCTTTTCATAATTTTGCTTGATGATGGAAGGTTTATCAATTTCTTCCAGGTATTGGGTAGATTTTTTAAATGGTTTTTCTCTTGAGGTACCAAGAATGGTACCGCCAATAGTGAGGATATTAGATAAGTCGCCTTCCCCCAATACTTTGTAATCATTTTCTATCAGCCCCAGGAAACCGGATGAAATGCCATAAACTTCTGCTCCGTATTTCATGATAAGGGTCTTCCCTACGCCCCGAATGGCGGCATTTAAACCAGGGCAATCCCCCCCGGCAGTTAAAATTCCAACTTTCATGGTATTTTGGTTAGATTAAAAAATTATTTTGTAATGAAACAAAATTAAGCAATTATTAAACTTAAAAAAATGCAAATACAAATAAAGGGAAATATATTATAATACTATGTTTTGGAAAAAATTAATTTTTGCCGCTTTTTCGCTTTCCGTCTGTAGTTTTGGCAAATTTTCTTGTCATTTTTTTGATAAATGCCACTTTTCGAAATCTTAAGGCGCTCCAATCCTCATCAATAGCTACCTGCCGGACTGGCTCCAGATCATAAGTGACCATAATATCCCAGCCACTATCCCGGTTAATATCACTGCTGTATTTCCTGGATAATTTTTTAGGATAAGCCAGCCAGACTATTGCATCTCCATCCAACCGTGGACCAAAAACAGATACAAGCGGGTTTATTTCCTGCTGCTGAAAAACAAAAACCAGTAAAAACCGTATTTTTTCTTCGATCAAAGTCAGAATAAACTGTTCTGACAGACTTCAGGGAGGGCAAATAAACCTGGAAAGATTGAGGCGAATTGATAACCCAAACCGCTGACTTACCTTTTTTTTTAAATTCAACTTTTTAATCAACGGATCCATAGTTCTTGTTATTTATGGTTCATTCACATCATTTTTACAATCCAGTATCTGATCCAGATGATGTCTCATGTGCACCATATAATCCTCCACTAAAAAGGCCAGAGAGTGAATTTCTGATTCATGATTTCCTACTTCACAGGTAAACTGATAACTAGCGGATTTCATATGTCCCACCAACCTGATAATCTGAAGGTTAAGAAGTTTCCAAAGTTCTATCAAATCAGAGGGTGATGCCTGCTGATATTTTTGCCTGTGTACCCATTCATGCTGTTGATAGACTACTTTGGGAGAATTTTCATACTGGCTCACCAGGAAACGTCTGTGATTATTCAAAGCGCTGTCGATCAGATGGCCTAAAATTTCCAATTTTGACCATTTCTCCGGTTTTGGCTTTTCAATCCAGGTTTGAAGGTGAATTGAAGATAACCTGGGATAATAATATTGAACCAGCTGACTTAAGTTAAAGGCATGATTCATTTTTATAATAATTTAAAAACTGCTTCAGGGTCAATTGAGGATCATTCTAAATTGCTGATGTAAAAAGACAGCCTTTTGTTATTTTTACTTGTTCTGTTTGTAAACCCTCATTATATCCATCCCGAAATCCCTCTTTAAAATCGTTCAGTGTCTTCCCAATTTATGGCAATTTGAAATACAACCATTTTGTGAACACCCAGCCAAAAGAAATAAATATCTCTTTTAATAATTTCCGCTTTTATAAAAGCAGTTTATTTATTTACTTAAAAGTAACAAAACCAATTTAGTTTTCAAATTTAATTTCTCCTTTATGAAAAAAATTATCAATCAGCGCAATTTCACTGGAAAGTGCTTCAGACAAGGTTCCTTCGAATAATACTTTACCTTTATCCAGAAAAATGATTCGGTCAGCCAGTCTGAGTATACTGGACACCTCGTGGGTAACCAGCACAATGGTGATGCCCAATTGTTCCTTCAGGTTCTTAATTAACCTGTCCAGATCGGCCAGGGAAATGGGATCCAATCCGGCTCCCGGTTCATCACAAAAAAGCAGCGGAGGGTCCATGGCGATTGCCCTGGCCAGTGCAGCCCGTTTCAGCATACCTCCACTGAGTTGAGATGGATAAAGATGATAAGCCTGGGTCAGGTTAACCAGGCGTAATTTCAATTTTACCAATTGATCCAGCAACTCTCCGGACAGATCGCTATGCTGCTCTATTGGGAGGGCTACATTTTCAGCCACCGTCATGGAATTTAAAAGCGCCCCGTTCTGAAAAAACACCCCTATTTTATGATAAAGATTTTCCTGTTGCTCTTCTTCCAGTTGACCCATATTTTTTCCCAAAACCCGAAGTTCACCTTCCTGAATGGGATACAAGCCAATCAGGTGCTTTAATATAGTGGTTTTCCCTGATCCACTACTGCCCAAAAGTACAGTCACCTGATTTTTGTAAATGGTAAATGAAACATCAGTTAATACCTGACGGTCTTCAAAGCTGGCTTTAAGGTGTTTTACCTCAATAATAATTGAATTATCTTTATTGTCAGACATAAATCTTAGTAAAATATCAAGCTGAAAATACTATCTATAATGATCACCAGGGTAATAGACACCACAACTGCTGAAGTAGTCACTTTCCCTACTCCTTCTGCGCCTTTATCCACATGAAAACCATAATAAGTTCCGGTCAAAACAATAATTCCGGCAAAAAAAACACTTTTTACAAATCCGGTCAGAATATCCCGGGTATATAATGAATCTGTCATCCTGTTAATGAAAATATCGGCTGAAATATCCAGGTAAAAATAGGCCACCGTCATGCCTCCGATTATCCCCAGCAAGTTTGCTAATATGGTAAGAAATGGCAGGGTAAATATAGCCCCATGCATCTTGGGTACAATTACAAACCTGATCGGGTTCAATGCCATGGTAGTCAGAGCATCCAATTCGGAAGTCACTTTCATAGTAGCTACTTCTGCCGCTATAGCAGACCCACTTCTGCCCGCTACTAGAATGGCTGTGATCAAAGGTCCCATTTCCCTCATCATGGCAATCACAGTAAGATCTACAATATAAATATTGGCTCCAAAGCTTCGTAACTGAGCTGCTGATTGTAAAGCCAGCACCAACCCGATGATAAAAGAAAGGGCGGCTACAATGGGAACTGCATTGACACCAATCAGCACGGCCTGGTTGTAGAACTCACCTTTTTTCTGTGATTTTGCAGTAAAAAGATCCCGGAACGACCAGTAAAAAACATCAGCAGTCAATAATAAGAATTTCCTGAGATATTCCCGGTAAAAAGAATGCACCTGATCTCCCAATTTGAAAAAGAATCCCTGTTTTTGCCGGGGAGACTTTACTTCCTCATTTTTTATGGTAAAAAGCTCAAGTTTCGGTTGAAAAGATTCATGCACCCGAACATATTTTATAGCAGTTCCGGCCTCTTTCAGCTTTTGTTTGAGCAACTCCAGGCCGGTTACACCGGCTGAATCCAGGTATGCTACCTGAGAAAGATCAATATTCAGGTAATCCAATTCATAAGAAGCTAATTGGTGTTTTATTTCCTGATAGAATAAGCTTACTGTATTCACATCCAGGTTGCCATGAATGAACAGGGTATCATGATCCAACTGATAGCTAAAAGTATCTTCCTTATCTTTATGTTCCCAGGCTGTTTCCATAGAATCAGGGTGTTACCAGTCCTTGTTTGATCTTATTGGATAAATTATTCAATTCATCAAAATAGATCTGACTTATGGCAGAAGCAAACAAATTCATGTCATTTTTGTCCAGGGGATGGAAGCGATCTGCATGGTGAATCAAAACCTCATCTTTAGTAAGGTCATCGATCAGCCTGAATTCTATATTCAGATGGGCCGCCAGCGTCTTGTTTTGCTGAACTGCTTCCAATTGATATACGATAGTTTCCAGCCGGTATTCAGGGTTGATTTTCCAAAAACGGGTGGCGCTATGACTAAACAGCCGATGATGCTGTAAATAATGTTCCAGCACTTTGGTCAAGATATCATCTGGCATTACAGCCCATTGGTGATTGGAAAAATAGGTAAGCTGATGTGTTTCACTGCGATAGGCTATTCTTGTGGTGGAAAAAGCTGGATAAATATTAACTTTTTCGATTTCACAATTGGCGTCAATATTTGGTTTTGATAAAGCCTGTGTGGTATCAAACAACTCCGGCGATTCGATTACGTAGTATTTCCGAACAATATTTTTCCTGCCACAAGCATGAAAAACTGTAACTACCAGCACCAATAAAAACACATAAAAGTACTTCATATTCCAATAATTAACGTAAGTTTTTGTCGGCAGTTTCAGTCATCCTGGTACCCCGCAGTAATACCGAAGGGTCTTCATTGATCATCTGGGAAGCACTGTTAAGATTTTGCAGGGTTGTTTTCAGCAAAGACATACTTTCTGTAAAATCATCGCTGCCCCGATCGATGTCATTATCCAATTTTACCAGCAATTCATTGGTTTGTTCAATAATTTGACCCAATTCTGCTACAAGTTGCTTGATGTTTGTTTCCTTTAGTTGTACCGCCACGTCCCTAGCCCCTCCCAGGATCTGGTTAATGGTATCACTATCTACGATCCGGTTAATTTTTTTTGATGTTCTCTCCAGCAGTTGGCTTGTACCCAGCAGGCTTTTACTGATCTCATTTGAATTGGCTATAGCCTGGTTCAATGATCCTTCATTGTTTTCAACAATGTGATTCACTTTTGACAAAAACAGGTCAGCCCGGTTGACAAGTTCAGTGATGTTGGTGGCTGTAACTGTGATACTATCCGCCATATAAGAAATTTTATTCAACTTGTCTGGTTGGGTAAATTGTTGCAGATTATTTAACACACTTTCTACTTTTTCGGCTATTACTTCGGCCTTTCCTGTGATCTCTTCGGTCATGGAGGTGCCGGCAGGGATAAAACCACCTTCATTAATTGAACTGGCCTGGTTTGATCCGCCCCTGATTTCAATGGTTTTTAATCCAGTGATCCCTACTGTGGTAATAGCTGCCTGTGCATCGGCTTTAATAGGAGTACCTGGATTTATTGCTACTTTTACTATCACCTGGTTTACATCTTCTGGGTCAATCCGGATATCCTGAACACTTCCCACCTTTATGCCTAAAAATTTAACCGGACTACCAACTTCCAGACCACTGACTGATACACCCTCATAAGTAATAAAATACACATCCCGTTCTCTGAAAAAACGCTGAGTAGTAAACAGACCCATTAAGACAATTAAGATGGTTGCCGTAACAGCCACAAATATTCCTAATCTGATTTTTTGCGCTTTATTTTTCATACTTTACCTTCGTAATTACGATGAATTATAAATGTATTGAAAATATTACTTTTTAAACATGTTAAAAGAAAATATTTTTCCAAATCCTGAAGGCTCTCATATCTTATTTAAATACCTTTAAGCTGTTGCTGATTTTCTGGTAGTATTATTAAAACAAACAAAACTGCGCAATTCAGGGTTTATTTGAAACAATTGGGAAAGCTGGATGTCACATAAACCTGAAATATACCAACCGAAAAACCATCTTAGAGTTTTAACTGCTGCATCCCTTTTTGATGGACATGATGCCTCCATCAACATCATGCGAAGGATCATGCAAGCCAGTGGTGCAGAAGTGATACATCTGGGTCATAATCGTTCAGCCCATGAAATTGTGAGCAGTGCCATTCAGGAAGATGTCCAATCTATAGCCATTACATCCTATCAGGGTGGGCATCTGGAGTTTTTTAAATATATCTTTGATCTGCTTCATGAAAAAGGACGTCAGGATATCAGGCTGTTTGGTGGTGGCGGAGGTACAATTTTGGCCTCAGAGATAGAAAATATGGAAGCATATGGTATCACTAAAATATATACTCCCGAAGACGGACGAAAACTAGGCTTGCAAGGCATGATCAATGATCTTTTACAAAAAAGTGACTTTCCATTAGGTCTGGATCAGCCTCTGGATCAAATGGATCTAAAAGATCCAAAAATGATGGCCCGAGCCATTACACTGGCTGAAAATGAACCAGATCGTTTTTTAAATGCCAATCCATCTGGTTTAGTTTCTGACAAAGAGACACCTGTTATTGGTATTACCGGAACTGGTGGTTCAGGAAAATCATCCCTGGTAGATGAGCTGATCAGGAGATTTGTGGAGCATAGAAAAGATCAGCAAATTGGCATAATTTCAGTGGACCCCACCAAACGAAAGACCGGAGGGGCACTATTGGGAGACCGGATCAGGATGAATGCCATATACCATCCTGCCATATTTATGCGTTCACTGGCTACCCGACAAGCCCATATTTCGTTGTCCCGTCATATTGATAAAGTGATTCATTTGATGAAGGCAGCCGGTTATGACCTGATTATCCTGGAATCTTCCGGAATAGGTCAATCCGATTCAGAGATCGTAGATTTTGCTGATCTTTCAGTTTATGTAATGACTCCAGAGTTCGGGGCAGCCAGTCAGCTGGAAAAAATCGATATGTTAGACTTTGCCGACCTGGTGGTTATCAACAAGTTTGATAAAAAAGGGGCGTTGGATGCTTTAAAAGATGTAAAAAAACAATATCAACGCAATCATCAGCTTTGGCAGCAGGACCCGGAACAGATGCCGGTAATTGGCAGTATAGCCTCACAATTCAATGATCCCGGAATGAACCAGTTATTTAATAAGGTGCTGAAAAGATTGAATTGGCGGCCTGACAAAGACCTTTCCCTTAAGACCTCCTCAAAGATCCAGATCATACCGGGTAAACGAGAAGGATACCTGGCCGAAATCAGTGAATCAGTCAGAAACTATAATTTATGGGTGCAAAAGCAAAGTCAGCTGGCCACCCAGCTTTTTGCCCTGAGCACAAGCATAAAGATCATTCCCGAAACCCAAACGGAATTAGAAAAAGCATTAAAGGAACATATGTCTTCCCTGGAGCAAAGATTAAACCCAGACAACCTCAAGATCATTCAGGAGTGGCCAGAGATGATCAAAAAATACCAACAGGAGGAATTCATTTATAAGATAAGAGGAAAGGAAATAAAGATCAAAACCTCTGATCTGACTTTATCAAATAGCCGGATTCCCAAAGTCGCCCTACCTCGTTATGAATCCTGGGGAGATATCCTGAAGTGGAACCTGCAAGAAAATGTTCCGGGGGAGTTTCCTTATACAGCCGGTGTTTTCCCTTTCAAACGGGAATCTGAAGACCCTACCCGTATGTTTGCCGGAGAGGGAGCTCCGGAAAGAACCAACCACCGTTTTCATTATCTTTGCCATGACATTGCAGCCAAAAGATTGTCAACAGCATTTGATTCTGTAACTTTGTATGGCAATGACCCGGATCATCGTCCCGATATTTATGGTAAAGTGGGTAATTCTGGTGTTTCCATTTGTAGTCTGGATGATGCTAAAAAGTTGTATTCCGGTTTTAATCTGGCTGATCCGCGCACTTCCGTTTCTATGACCATCAATGGACCTGCAGCAATAATTACTGCATTTTTCCTGAATGCTGCCATTGATCAGCAATGCGAAATCTATATCAGGGAAAATAGATTAACAGAGACAATTGAACAGAAAATCAGGCAAAAATTTGAGCATAAGAATGCAAAACCTCCCCAATACCAGGGAAACCTGCCGGAAGGAAATGACGGTCTGGGGTTAATGCTTCTGGGTGTTACCGGAGATCAGGTTTTACCTAAAGAGACTTATCAAAAGATCAAAGCTGATACATTATTACGGGTAAGAGGAACTGTACAGGCAGATATTCTTAAAGAAGACCAGGCTCAAAACACCTGTATATTTTCCACTGAGTTCTCTCTGAAGCTGATGGGTGATGTCCAGCAATATTTTATTGACCATCAGGTACAAAACTTCTATTCTGTTTCAATTTCAGGCTATCATATTGCAGAGGCTGGGGCTAATCCCATTACCCAACTGGCTTTTACCCTGGCCAATGGGTTTACCTACGTTGAGTATTACCTTTCCCGGGGAATGGACATTGACCAATTTGCTCCGAACCTTTCATTTTTCTTTTCCAATGGCATTGATGCAGAATATGCTGTAATTGGAAGAGTGGCCAGACGAATCTGGGCGAAAGCCATCAAAAACATTTATGGTGGCAATGAAAGGAGCCAAAAGCTGAAATATCATATCCAAACCTCCGGCCGTTCATTGCATGCCCAGGAAATCAGCTTCAATGATATTCGTACTACTCTTCAGGCTTTGTATGCCATTTATGACAATTGCAATTCGCTGCATACCAACGCCTATGATGAGGCCATCACCACTCCAACAGAAGAATCTGTACGAAAAGCCATGGCAATTCAGCTAATCATTAATAAGGAACTGGGTCTGGCTAAAAATGAAAACCCCATACAAGGCTCATTCATCATTGAGCAACTGACAGACCTGGTGGAAGAAGCTGTAATGCTGGAATTTGATCGTCTCAATGATCGAGGAGGAGTTTTAGGAGCCATGGAAACCATGTATCAGCGTAATAAGATCCAGGAAGAAAGCCTTTTCTATGAGTCCCGGAAACACTCAGGTCAATATCCCATCGTTGGTGTGAATACATTTTTAAGTCAGGAACCAGAGCAAGCCCCTAAAAATATCACCCGCGCCACTACTGAAGAAAAAGATAATCAGATTCAAAACCTGCAAAACCTGTATAGATTGCACCATGAAGAATCTCAAACCCTGCTCATAAACCTGAAAAAGGATGTTCTGGCCGGTGAAAACATTTTCGATGTACTGATGGAAGTGACAAAATACTGTTCTTTAGGACAAATCACTCAAACACTTTTTGAGGTAGGTGGACAATACCGCAGAAATATGTAGTTAAATCCTGCTTTTATTCTTTCAATCCTACACCTGTAATCATTATTCTCTAAATAATGGATATAAAATTATCCTGCCCCTTATCTTCAAGCCTGCAATTAATTTAAGATGCTATGAAATTAATGTTAAAGCCTTTATTTAGGTGTACATTGGGCTTATTTATTCTCAGTATGCTGATCAGCGCCTGTATCAGCGATTATGACTTTGACCAGGTAGCCCAGGTAAAATGGCAGCCCCAGTATGCATTGCCATTAATAAACGGAGCATTGGGTGTGGAACATCTGCTTAATGATGAAGATTCCTCTGCCTTAAGAACCTATGACGATGGTTTATTTTACCTGGTTTATGAAAAACAACTGGAATCCCGGGAAATCGGCGATTTAATTAAAATTCCAGACAAAATATTCAGCAGATCGTATTCCAGAAATATTCCGGTCGTCATACCTCCTTTTTCCCAACAGGTGCTTTATCAACGCTCTGAGGTGATAGATCTGGAACTTTATCCTGAGCAATTATATGAAGCCCGTCTGAAACAGGGATCCATCAGGCTTCACTTATATTCTAGTCATAATATACCCCTGCAAGTCCAGATCTCCTTCCCTTCTATAACTCAGGGAGGTGATTCTTTGGTAGTTCATCGTACCTTATCGGCTTATTATGATCAGACCGAAATGATTGATATTTCCGGGTTAAACCTGGATATGACTCAAGCCCCTCCCGGCTATAACCAGGTTCCTTTAAATATTAGCGTAACAGCCAGTTCAAGAGGTGAACAAATTGAGGTTCCTGAAACCAGTGAAATTGGTTATACTGTGCAGTTTCAGCAAATTGAACCTCATTTCTTATTGGGTTATTTTGGTAATCAATGGGTAGAATTACCCAAAGACAGTCTAAAAGTAGGCCCACTGGGGGATTCTTTCGGCGGAACTGAAATAAGTCTGAAGGACACCAAAATTCAGCTGGATCTTTATAATGAGTATGGAATACCTGTGGCAGTTGATCTTAACCAGTTCCTGGGGATCGATCAGGAAGGAAATGCCAGGTCTGTCACTACAATGCCTGCCAGTCCCATTATTATCCAGGCGCCTACTATACCTTCAGAAGTAGAACATACAACCATTCAGGTTACCAATGCTTCTGAAATCTTCAATATGCGCCCGGAATATCTTTATTATGCTGCCGAAGCCACTATTAATCCAGCTGATGTAAATCAGTTAAACTTTTTAACCGATACCAGTAAATTAAAAATTAACATTAAGGCTGAAGTGCCCTTATATGGTTCTGCCAAGGGTTTGATATTGGAAGACACCCTGGAAGCCCCACTAGGCGATGATTTAAAAGATGTGGTGGTAGACAAAGCCATTATTAAGCTAAAGGTTCAAAATGAATTTCCCATCGGTGCGCACCTGCAAATTTATCTGGCTGATCAGCATTATCAAATATTTGATTCGCTGCTGAATGAAGATCAAACACACCTGATTGTTGGCAGCCTGGTAGACCAGGAGGGGAACCTGAATAGTCCCGGCCTTTTTGACCAGGAAATCACCCTAAGTAATCAGAAATTCGAACGATTATTAGCATCTGAATACCTGATCTTGAAGGCAACAATGGAAACAAGTCCTGTATCCGGCAATATGGATTATCCGGATGTCAAATTAAAATCTCAATATAAACTTCATCTTAACCTGGGTTTACAAACACATTTAAATGTTTCATTGAATCCTTAATGTTATGAATAAGAACTTACTAACAATTATATTTCTGGTAGTGGCATTTCCTCTGTTGGGTCAGCAGGAAGGGACACTGCATTTTATGTCAGCCATTTCCCAGGCCCGCTACAATAATCCGGCCCTGGCCCCACAATATCAATTAAATATTGGTTTGCCCGGAATCTCTTCTAATTACATCTCAGCCGCCAACTCAGGATTTAATTATAATAATATATTCTCCCGGCGGACAGAGGATGATTCTCTGATTGTGGATTTGATCAGCTTTTACAACAGTTTGAAAGAAAAGAATTATTTAAATGTAAATGCCAGCCTGGATCTGATGCACCTGGCTTTTAAACTCAATCCCAGAATACATTTGATGCTCAATGTTTCCCAAAAGATGACAGGCAGGATCATGTATCCACAGGATCTGGCCGGCCTTCTGATTAATGGAAATGCATCACTGATCAACCAAACTATGCATTTAAGTCCCGAAGTAGAATCTTCAGGATACCTGGAAGTAGGTGTAGGTGGGTCCTATAAAGTTGATCGTAATATAACAGTGGGAGCTCGTCTGAAAATATTAAAAGGCTTATTTAACATAACCACTGAAAAAGCTGATTTTACTTTGCACACAGATCCGGATTACAATATTACCATAGCCGGTGAAGCTCAGATCAATACTTCCGGCATTAATCAACTGGAGGACCTGAAAATTAACAGTTTTAAAGATGCCACAGCTTTAATGGCCAAAAATAATGGAGCGGCCATAGATTTGGGAGCAACCTACCAGGTTTTAGAAAATCTTTCTATAGGGTTAAGCCTGGTGGATATTGGCAGCATTAAATGGAACAATGACCTTACCAGCCAGGTACTGGAAAATGATGTAGCATATACCTTTAAAGGATTTGATCTGGCCAAAGTACTGGAAGGGGATGATGTGGGTTTTACCGAGTCCCTTGACTCATTAACGGAAACCCTCGAATTTAAAGAAGTAACAGGCAAAGCCTATCGAACCGTATTGCCTAAAAAGGTGTATCTCAGCGGTGATTATGAATTTATACCCAATTTAAGAGCTGGTCTGCTTTTTTACAGTGAAATGCACCAGGGAAGATTTAACGGAGGTGTCTCATCCAGTCTGATCAAGGATTTTGGCAGGCTCATGAGTTTATCTTTGAGCTATTCTGTGAACAATCACAGTTACAATAATTTAGGAGCAGGAATATCATTTAATTTTTCTCCGGTACAACTGTATTTCGTGGGGGACAATACTTTAAGGGCCCCCCTTACCCTGGCTACCCAGAAAGAATTGAATCCATTTCTTAACAGTACCAAAAACTTTAATTTAAGGTTTGGAATGAATCTGATATTTGGTTACAGTAAAAAACAAGATCGAATATCCAGCTATCCGGAGTTTTAAAAGGAAAGATAAATTTGAATAGAAAATGAAAAATTCAATCCTATATATTTTCATCACCCTGGGCTGGATGTTTACCAGCCAGGCTCAGGCACAAGAAGCTTTTATACCCCAAAACATGGGCGAATTTGTGAATTCACGTTATAGCGAGATCAACCCGGTAATATCCCCCGATGGCAGTACTTTATACTTTGTCCGGGTAAATCATCCTGCCAATAATTATGGTGAGGAAAACAGCCAGGATATTTGGTTCACTAAAAAAAATGAGGATGGAACCTGGGCCGAAGCTACCCGATTGTCTGATTCTATAAATATCGCCCGGTTTAATTCCATTCTTTCAATTTCTGCTGATGGTCATACAGCCTTAATCAATGGTGTATTTGATAAAAAAGGCACCATATGGAAAAAAAGGGGAATATCCATGATAAAAAAAACACCCAATGGTTGGTCCAAACCTGAACCTATCAAAATTAATGGCTATGAAAAGGCCAATAAAGGTATGCTCAGTGATGCTTTTCTCAGTTTTGATGGATCTATCCTGGTATTAAGCTTTGGTAAGTCCTACAATAGCCAACGGAATGATCTTTATATCAGCTTCAAAAAGGACCAGTGGGAGTACTCACGTCCTAAAAGAATTAAGGCTTTAAAAACCAAATTCAATGAAACAGCGCCATTTTTAAGCAGTGATAATAAAGTCCTCTATTTTGCCAGTAACAGGCGGGGAGCATTAAACTATGATATTTACCGTACCGAAAGACTGGACCATGATTGGGAAGAGTGGTCTACGCCTGAATTGATCAATGACACCATCAATTCTCTGCGGTATGAATCTTTTTACAAGACTAATGAAAAAGGAAGTATGGCCTATTATAGTTCTGGTCACGAATCTATAGGCAAAGCTGATATTTTCCAAATGAAGATTTTTGAGGAAAATCCATACGTGGTAGTAAGTGGCCGGATCATCAATAAAACAAATGATCAACCACTGCCTCCCGGATCCGACTTCCTGATCACCGCCAATGGAGCTCCCATTGATTCCCTGATCGTCGATCATCAAACCTCCTCCTATCAGGCTGTTATGAGGCTGGGTAATAGCTACTCTCTTAAAGCAGAATTAAAAAACCACCGGGGTAAAAATGAAATTATAAACACATCAGATTGGCATGAATATAGGGAAATTGAGCAGGATCTTATGGTAGAACCTTTAAATTACATATCCATATCCGGAGCATTAATCCTGAAAAGCACTAATGAAATGATTCCTGCCAGGGCCAATCCACAGATTCTGGTAAATGGGCAGAAAGTTGATTCTCTGGAAATCAATCCGGAACAGGGTACCTATCATGTGAAACTCCCTTTTGGAAAAATGTACAAGTTTTTGGTTAATACCACCCAATATGAAGCCATTCCCGAGATGTTAAATGCTGCAAACATCTCTGAATTTACAGAGATCGTACAAAACCTTTACGTGGATGTGCAAAAAACAGCCATTATCACCGGAAAGATCCTGGATGACAAAACCCAGAAACCTTTTCCTAAAGATATCCCGGTTGTGATCAATATTGATGATGAAGAAGTGAAACAGGTAAAAATAGACAGTTTGAGCCGGAATTATATGCTGGAGTTGGGATTAGGCCGGAGTTATTTGATCAATGCCATGGCAGACAATTACTATCCTATGTTCGAAACCATTGATCTGACCAATGAAAAAGATCGCATCAGGGTTTATAAAGATCTTACCCTGATCCCCATTGAAATAGGCACTTCGGTAAGGCTTAACAATATCTTTTTTGAAACCGGAAAAGCTACCCTTAAAGCAGAGTCATTTGAAGAACTGGATCGGGTGGTTAAATTCCTAAACGATTACCCAGCCATTCAGGTAGAAATTGGTGGTCATACAGACAATGTAGGAAAGGCTGCTTATAACTTGCAGCTATCCAAACAACGGGCTCAGTCTGTAGCAGAATATATTATGTCAAAAGGACTCCCTGCCAGTGCCATTACTTATAAAGGATATGGGCTTACCAATCCAGTGGCTGACAATAAAACGCCTATGGGAAGACAACTTAACCGGCGGGTCGAATTTACCATTATAGGAAAATGATAATGACTACTATAAATTTGCATTTAAGTAGGAGCCTCAGCAATGAGGCTTTTTTTATTTTACTTCAGCATCTTTGAATATCATCTCTCAGTTGAATCTTACCATCGAGCAGGTTAATTTTGCCCCGGTTATGCAGAAAATCTACCACCTGTTCCTTGCCCAATAACCGATCTGAACAGCTTTTAAACATGATTTCCGGTCCGAATTCCCGGGAGATCAGGATCATCAGTATTTCTTGCGTCACAGGAAGGGATTGCTGGGCTAAAAGATCTAAAACATTATGAATATGAGTCACTTGCATATTTTTTTATTCAAATATAGGCCACTTCATCAGCAGTTATTTATGATCTCAATCATAAAGCTCATATTTCCAACTTTTGCTGATAGATCTGATAGTTTACCTGGTCAAAAACTGCAAATATTATTTTTTCCGGGACTTTATACTGATCAAAAAACTGTCTTACCTGCCTGATCGCTATTTCGGCAGCCTTATCTTTGGGAAAATGATATACCCCGGTTCTGATATTGGGAAAAGCAATTGATTTGATATCATGCTCCAGGGCCAATTGCAGACTACTTTGGTAGCATCCTGCCAAAAGTTGATCTTCTCCCTGATTTCCTCCTTTCCAAACTGGCCCTACCGCATGTATGACGTACTTTGCCGGTAAATTATATCCTTTGGTGATTTTAGCCTGACCGGTTGGACATCCATGTAAAGCTTTGCATGCTTCGAGTAATTGCGGGCCGGCAGCCCGATGAATAGCTCCATCCACACCACCTCCACCTAACAAGCTGGTATTTGCGGCATTTACAATAGCATCTACTTTTAGTTGGGTAATATCTGTCTGTAACAGCTCTATCTTTTCCATAAATTCAGGTAACTTTCAACTTAAATAATAAGACATTTACCAGTAAGATGTTTGAAAAAGGGAGCAATAAAAAACCTTGTCTGCAATATCAGGCTGACAAGGTTTCGGTAAATTTTTTTATCCTTATTAAAGGGGGCGGATCCAAATGTTCCGGTAACTGACCGGGTTGCCATGATCCTGCAGCATCAGGGGAGCATCACCATGTTCTTTATATGAAGGTAAGCCAATGTATTCGGTATTACCTTTAATTTCCGTATTGTTTTGTATAACAATACCATTATGCAAAACCGTAATACGAGCAGGGTATTTTACTGAACCATCTTCCTTAAAAACAGGTGCAGTATAAATAATATCATAAGTTTGCCATTCCCCCGGAGCTTTGGTTGCATTCACCAATGGCATGGTCTGTTTATAAATGCTTCCTGCCTGACCATTAGAGTATGTGCGGTTATTGTATGAGTCCAACACTTGCAATTCGTACCTCTTTTGCAAAAAGATGCCGCTATTGCCTCTTCCTTGTCCTTCTCCTTTTACTTCAGATGGAGCCCGCCATTCAATATGTATCTGAGCATCTCCAAATGATTGCTTGGTTTGAACAGGTCCGGTTTTAGCAACTACAGTCATGGCTCCATCTTCTACTTTCCATTTTGCCTCACCCCCATTTACACTTTCCCATTGTTCCAGATTATTGCCATCAAATAGCACGATGGCATCTGAGGGAGGCGCTTTTAAATCACCGGGTTGAATCTTTTTTGGTTCTGGTTCCCATATTTCGGTCTGTTCTGGTTTGAATTCCTGGGCGCGGGCTATGCCGGTTAAGCTTACCAGCAGTAAAAGCGCCCAAAGCTTTGTTTTATTAATCATATTTTTGGATTTTAATTGGTTTTGTTTATTAATTTAACAAACGCTAAATTATCATAATAATTTTGATTGTCACAAATGGAGTGCTCCCTATTTAGGACGGATTGTCACAAAATGTTTTTTTACCGGCTAATTTTTGATGACTAAAGGATGTACATCATCAACCAGGTAGGCTGGTTAGCTGCAAAAACCTACATGGCCTGATTTTCCAGGCGTAGCCGATGATCCAGAAAACCTTGTAACTGTTCCACATCCAATCTTTTAGCAATGATCTTTTTGGATTGATCCAGAACATAAATAACTGGTGTGCTGTAAATATTATAAGGCTTTCTTTGGTATTGTAAATCTGCTAAACTAGGCCATTTTAAATTAAAATTTTGTTGAAATTCCTGCATAGCATTCAGATCAGTCACCGTACTGATACCTACCACCTCAGCTCCCTTGGCTTTTATATCCGGATAGATCTGCTTTAATTTGGGGGCTGTTTCCTTACAATGTCCACAATCAGGATCATAAAAAAACAAAACGGTAAATTTAGATTTGAAAGAATGAACGTCTACCGGATTTTTGCGGACATCATACAAGGTCATTTCCGGAGCCCTGTTGCCAATCAGGTTGGGTTGGGTTTCCATCACTTTGTTCCTGATCTTAGCCACTAAAGCGCTATCGGCCCAGTATGCCTGTCCGGATAAATAATATTTCTGGGCCAGGTCTACAAATACAGCATCCATACCCATGGTTTCTGATGTTTCATATTTACTGGTTAAAGTCACCACCATAAAGCGAAACATTTCCTGGTCTGCATTAGCCTGATTGATCAAATAGTTAGCTGCTTTTTTGATCGAATCAGGATGTTGTACCACCAGTCGATCCAGGTAGTCAAGCACTTTCTGCTGAAAAAAATTTGTCCGTAGAAACCTGCGGTCAGACAGGTCTAAGTGATCAAAGTAGTGGCTTTTGTAATAATTTAACTGGTAATTAGGATCTTTTGGCTGACCATCAGCTGCCAAAGGTGGATCGGGCAGCTCAACTTCCTGATTTGCCAAAATAATTGAAGACACAAAAGAATCCGGATTTTCTGCCACTATTTTATTTTGAAACTGCCTCACCTCCTGATCAATCTGTTCCAATTGGGAATCTATTTCCTGTAAGCGGGCTGCATTGCCCGAAGCTATTTTTTTTTGTTCAAATAAAGGAGCGGCTCTGGTTTTAGTTTTGTTGATGAACACGCGTAAATCACGGAACAATTCATTATCTATCGAACCTGCCACTTCCATTTGAGCCAGATAATCTGATGAATTTGTATGGATACTGAATTTTTGGGGCTGATCTATGATGATATCAAAAAGGATTTTTTGTGGAACATAAATAAAATAAATTCCCCCATCCAGCGATTCAGGGCCGGTAAACTGAAACTTCCCCTCCTCCAAGGATGCTGTATCCTGTAAATACTGTCGATCTCCCAAATAATAACCAAGGTAAAGAACAGTATCCGGTAAACCATCAATGGTAATCTGAATGTCATAACCAGGATCAGTCTCTGGTATTATTTGTTTTTCAGCACCATCTTCTTTAACAATCTGCTTATCTGAAGCTTTTTCTGGTGAGCATGAGATTAATCCAAAATATCCAATGACAATAAACAGAAAACTAGATCTGAAATTCACAAGCATAATGGTTTAGAGTTATTATAATCAGGATTTTTTTTCAGCTTCCAGCTGATGTTTCAGGAATCCTTCTAATTGTTCCACTCCAAGTCGTTTGGCAATAATTTTTTTGTCCTTATCCAGTACAAAGATGACGGGAGTGGTTTGTATATTATATGATTTACGCTGATAACGCAGATCAGCTAATGTAAGCCAGGGCAGGTCAAATTCATCCACGAACTCTTGCATGGCATCCAGATCGGTGATGGTACTGACCCCAAGTACCTCGGCTCCTAAGGATTTCAACGTACTATAATGTTTTTTAAGTTCAGGGGCAGTTTTCCGGCAATGGCCACAATCCGGATCAAAGAAAAACAAGATGGTAAATTTGGAATCCAGGGAGTTAGCCAAAACCGGTCTTTTCAAGGAATCATATAAAACCAGCGCCGGAGCTGTGTTTCCAATCAGATTGGGCTTGGTTTCTTCTACTTTTGTCTTTATTTTATTCATCACGGTGCTGTCAGCCCAGGAAGCTTTACCACTCAAATAGTATTTCTCTGCCAGGTCTACAAAAACCTTATCCATACCCATAATTTCAGATGTTTCGTATTTACTGGTCAGAGTCACTACCAGGTAACGGAACATTTCCTCATTTCCCAGGGATTGGTCTATCAAAAACTGAGCTGCAGCCGAAATAGAATCCGGCTGCTGGAATGTTAATTTTTCCAAAAACTCCATGATTTTTTTATGAAAAAAATTAGTCCTCAAATAGCGGGCATCAGTAAAATCTATATGATCGAAAAAGTGTGATTTATAATATTTGAACTGCTCAGCCTGATCTGTTATTTCTGTGGGTACTTCAATACGCTGGGTAGCTTTTATCACTGCTGCCATTAAGGTTTCAGGATGTTGGTCAACGATACCTTGTTGATAATTCACCACCTCCTTTTCAATCTGCTGCAGTTGTTGAGAAAGTTGCTGTTTTTCCGATTCATTGTCTTGTGCCTGTTTCAGCTTATCAGCAATCTGAGCAGCTTCTTGTTGTTTCCCTCCCACATAGACTCTGAGTTGTTTAAACAACTTATTTTCCAATGATCCCACTACTTCCAGGTTTTCTATTACGTTTACTGTATCAGTAAGCAGAGAAAAATGCTGGTCATGATTGACCAATATTTCAAAATATATACTGGTTGTGTAAACAAAATATATTCCTCCCGGCAGTTTTTCATCACCGTAGAATGTAACTTTACCTCCTGCTTGTACTAAAGATGTATCCTTTACATATTGTTTGTCCCCAAAATGATATCCTAAATAACAAACAGTATCAGGCAAATTCTTGATAGTCACCTGAATATCATAACCATTCTCCTGGGCCCGTAAATTACTCATTCCTATTAATCCCCATGTCAATAGGAAAAAGATAATTACTTTGTTTTTCATTTTAGATTCTTTTTAGTACTTTAATACTGGCAAATATGACTATTTTTTTTATTTAATGTCATGTAAATTAGATGGTAACCTTACTTAAAGATATTTTATATACATAGTGATAAACGGTAAAAAAAGTTCATGAATTATGGCTTCAATAAATTATATTTGAAAAAAGTTTCAAAAATCACGCAAGAAACTTATTTTTATAATTTAAGTTTCCCTTCTAATTACTTTTATTATGGAAAAGACAGAAAAAAAAGCTTACAATGCCAGAAGAATTCTGGAAACCTCCAAGGATTTGTTCTATACTTTTGGATATAGTAAAGTTACTATGGATGATATTTCCAAAAAATTAGGTATGAGTAAAAAAACCTTATACAAGTATTTTGATGGTAAATATCAGATTATGGAACGAATTGTAGCTGACTTTAAAAAGGATATGTCTACCGGAGTGGATAAAATCATCAATGATGAATCCCTGGATTTTCCCATAAAGCTTAAGGAAATGCTCAACCTGGTGGCTAAGCAATTATCCCATATCAGTCCCCTGCTAATGGAAGATATGCAGCAAAATCTTCCTGTTCTTTGGGAAGAGCTTAATAATCATAAAAAAGAAGGCGCATACAAAAGATTTAACAGACTTATAGAAGAAGGCAGACAAAAATCTATGATCAATTCCCATATCAATCATAAACTGATTGTAGTGTTTTATGCCAGTGCGATTCAAAATTTGCTGGATCCAAATTTTATGCACCAGATTCCTCAGGAAATCCTGGAAGAAATGCCTAAATCACCGGCACAGATTTTTGACAACCTGATCAACCTGATCTACGAAGGCATTCTGAGAGAAGAAACCAAAGAAGACTACCGGGAGCAAGTTAGAAAATCAAGAGTATCAGATTTCGACTGATCCATCAGTCTTGATTGAGCCACTTACGAAATATCTTGGTTTGCTTTTCAGTGGGGTCTGCCATTCTTAGGAATGAATAACTTTTCAAAGTATCTTTACCCACGGTAACAGATAATTCCCTGACCAGACCTTCCCGGACAATCATCATATTAATTACATCACCTGGTTTTTTTCGGGCAATCATTTGATTTAATTCATTGGCATCAGACAACCGGTAGCCATCTATCGCGATGATTTCATCATTTACATTGACCCCATCCCTGTAAGCGGCACTGCCTCTGAAAACGTTACTCACCATCAGTTTACCATTGGTTTGACGGGTTCTTAATCCCAGATAGGCATCGGAAGAAGTTTCATTGACATTGATCAGGTGCAATCCGGCATAGCCAAAATATTTATCGTAATCAATAGATTCAGTACCGTACACATAATCCTGGAAAAAGTCATCCAGGTTTTTACCGGCTACATCTTCCACCTCTTGTTGAAATTCATCACCACTTATCCCTTGCTTGTCCTTCTGATACTGGCTAAACAGGGTTTTTAACACATCATCCAGACTTTTTGATCCATTGGTACTATGCATGATTTCCAGGTCAAGCAGAGAGGCCAATACGGCACCTTTGGTATAATAGGAAATGGATGTATTGGGTGAATTCTCATCAGGCCGGTAGAATTTAATCCAGGCATCCAGACTGGCCATAGCTACCGGCTGCACATGATTGCCGGGTGTATTCTCAATATTGGTTATGGATGAAGCTAATTTCCCCAGGTATTCATTTACTGAATAATATTTACCCCTTAATAGCAATAGTTCATCATAATAACTGGTAAATCCTTCCATCACCCATAAGAGATGGGTGTAGTTCTCTTTTTCATAGTTAAAAGGACCCAAAGACTCTGGTCTGATGCGCTTAACTAACCACAAATGAAAATATTCGTGGGCGGCTAAACTCAGAAAACCTCTGTATCTGCCGTAAGGTTCATACCCCCACCGGTCTAATTGTAAAGTCGTGGAATTGATGTGCTCCAGACCTCCACCACGACTATCCAGGTTATGAATAATATACAAGTAGTAATCATTAGGATTTTGACCAAATATATTAGTTGAAAGCTCTGCAATCTTAGCCAGATCTTTTTTCACCTGAGCTATGTCATAATTTCCCGGCCCGTACATAGCCACCTCATGTTTTACACCGGCTGCTTCAAAAGTAATGACCTCATGGTTCCCTATTTCAATGGGCGAATCAGCCAGAATATCATAATCTGGCGCCTGATAAGTCCAACTTTGTCCGGGAACTGGGTTTAATCCGGTACTTACTTTGTTCCATTCCTGGTAAGGTATTACTTTAAGCTTTATGGGTACATCTAAATAACCTTCGGTATACATAAAGACAGAAGTGCCGTTCACATAACCGTGAGTGGCATCCAGAAAGCTGGTTCTTACTGAAATTTCAAAGGCATATACCTGATAGGTAATACGTACCTGATCCTGTTGCCTGATATCCCTGATTCGCCAGGTGTTTTTATCTGTTTTTTCTGCCGCTAGTTGATTTGATCCGGCAAATGCCTTAAAATCTTCTACATTACGAGAAAATTCTCTGACCAGGTAGGAACCAGGAGCCCAAACTGGCATACTAACTTCAAGTATTTCCTGGTCCGGATCATTGATGATCATTTCTACCTGGAAATAGTGGTTATGTGGTTGAGGCATGGATAAAACATATTCAATGGAAGAAACAGACCATCCCGGCTGGTTAAAAAGGATTAAGAGGAAAAATATGAATATCTTTTTAAGCATTGTTACGGCATCTTTTTTTGACAAAAGGAGCAAATTTAAAGCCTAAAATCCAAAAAAAAGAATAATTGACTTAAAAACCAGATTCAAAAATTTCATAATTCCAGATAACCTTGCCTGTTTAAAAATGCATTTTTTTTAATTATGTTTAAATTTCAGCCCCTGTTTAATAATTATAGCTCAAATTATTTTTGAGGTATTACAGAAATATATAATTTTGATTGATTCATTTTTTCATTTCACTAAAAATATAAACATGAAATTAGGAAAGTATTCATTCGGTATGGGAGATCGTTTTGCCCATGAAGGCGAAGCTCAATTGACAGCCATTATAGAAGCACAGCAACTGGGAGTAGAAATCACTCCGGTTTGGAATAAATCATATAGAGAGCATAAGACTGTGAATACTTCACCAGAACAGGTAAGAGAGGAAGCCGATCAGGCAGTAAAAAAGTTAAACTGGAATGGCCCCTACCTGGTGGATGCTGATCATATAAACCTGACCAATGTGGATCAGTTTATTGAAACTGCTGATTTTTTTACAATTGACGTGGCAGATTATATAGGAAAGGCAGCTTCAGAACAGGAAATAAAAGAATTTATAAGCAAAAATGAAAAATATCTGGGTGAACTCAGCATACCGGGCCTGGAACAACCTTTTTCTATTGATGAAAATGATTTGAAAAAAATCGGGGCTAAATTTCTTTATGCCGCCCAGGAAGCCTCCAGAATTTATCAGCATATTGAAAAAGTTAAAGGCAAAGATCAATTTGTGGCTGAAGTGTCTATGGATGAAGTAGATGATCCACAAACACCAGCAGAGTTGTTTTTCATTTTAAGCGCCCTGGCTTTTAATCAGGTACCTATGCACACGATTGCACCGAAATTTACGGGAAGATTTAATAAAGGTGTGGACTATGTGGGTGATGTCAACCAGTTTGCCCGTGAGTTTGAGCAGGACCTTTTGGTCATTGATCTGGCTGTTAAGGAGTTTGGTTTGCCCGCAGAGCTTAAACTTAGTGTACACTCCGGCAGTGATAAGTTTTCCATTTATCCGCCGATCAATCAGATATTAAAAAAATACAGTGCTGGTGTACATGTCAAAACAGCCGGAACTACCTGGCTGGAAGAGTTGATAGGCCTGTCACTGGCCGGACCGGAAGGCTTGACTTTGGCCCAGGAAATTTATGCCAGGGCACTGGATCGATTTGATGAATTAACCGGCCCCTACGCTACTGTAATTGACATTAAAAAAGATCAGCTACCTTCCGCAGAGCAAGTAAAAGAATGGGATGGCCAAAAATACGCCAATAGCCTCAGGCATAACCCCAACCATCCGGATTATAATCCCAATTTCAGGCAACTCCTGCATTGTGGTTATAAAATAGCCGCTGAATATGGTGAGACTTATTATGATGCTTTGAAAAAATTCCGGCAGATCATTGCCCAGAATGTTACAGAAAACCTGCTGGAAAGACATATCAAACCTATTTTTTTGCAATAAATCAACAAAAGAATTATGAAAAAATTTTTAGGCAAAAATTTTATGCTGAATAATACTACGGCAGAAAACCTGTATCATGATCATGCCAGAAAAATGCCCGTGATTGATTACCATTGTCACCTCTCACCCAAAGATATTGCCCAGGATAGAAAATACGAAAACCTTACCCAGATCTGGCTGGAAGGAGATCACTATAAATGGAGGGCTATGCGTACCAATGGCATTGATGAAAAATATATTACCGGTGATGCCTCAGATTGGAAAAAATTCGAAAAATGGGCTGAGACTGTACCTTATACCCTGCGCAATCCACTTTACCACTGGACCCACATGGAATTAAAAAACCCATTTGGCATAGAGAAAATCCTGAATAAAAAATCAGCTAAAAAGATTTATGAAGAAGCTAATGATAAGCTAAAAAAAGATAGGTTTAGTTGCAGGGGATTGCTAAAACAATTCAAAGTGGAAGTAGTCTGTACAACCGATGATCCCATTGACAGCCTGGAATATCATCAGCAGATAAAAGATGATGGATTTGAAGTTAAGGTACTACCAACCTTTCGTCCTGACAAAGCCATGGCCATCGATCAAAAGGAAGATTTTTTGGAATACCTAAAAAAATTGGAGAAAGCGGCTGATACTTCAATAGCTAATTTCCAGGATTATCTGGATGCATTAAAAAAACGTCATGATTTTTTTCATCAGATGGGTGGCAGACTTTCAGACCATGGGCTGGAGACAGTTTTTGCTGAAACCTATACGGATACAGAAATCATCAAGATCTTTGAAAAGGCCCTGGAAAAGGAGGAACTGAACCAGACAGAAATTAGCAAGTTCAAATCGGCCATGCTGATGCATTTTGGCTGGATGGATCATGAAAAAGGCTGGACCCAGCAATTCCATCTGGGTGCTTTGCGCAACAATAATACTCGTATGAAAAATACCCTGGGACCAGATACCGGGTTTGACTCGATCGGTGACTTCCCCATGGCCGGTGCTTTATCACAATTTCTGGATCAACTGGACTCCACTGATCAATTGGCTAAAACCATATTATATAATCTGAATCCCCGGGACAACTATTTATTTGCCACCATGATCGGCAATTTTCAGGATGGAACCGTACCTGGCAAGGTACAGTTTGGTACCGGATGGTGGTTTCTGGATCAGAAAGAAGGAATGGAATGGCAGATGAACGCTTTGTCCAACCTGGGACTGATCACAAGGTTTGTAGGTATGCTTACTGATTCCAGGAGCTTTTTATCTTATCCCCGTCACGATTACTTCCGCCGCATTCTGTGTAACTTGATCGGACAGGATGTAGAAAACGGAGAATTACCCCATGATATGGAATGGCTGGGACAGGTGATAGAAAACATCAGTTATTACAATGCCAGAAACTATTTTGGGTTTTATGATTAATATTCATTAAGTTAGGATTTTCAATCAGATTACTATGCAAAATAAGATCATCACGTTTGGAGAGATCATGCTAAGGCTGGCTACACCGCAATATCAGCGTTTTGGCCAGGCTACTCATATGGAGGCAACTTATGGAGGTGGTGAAGCCAATGTGGCTGTTTCTTTGGCTAATTATGGATTAAATGCAGAATTTGTAACCCGGCTGCCTGAAAATGATCTGGGCAGAGCTGCATTGATGAATTTGCGGAAATATAATGTGGGAACCAACTATATTAGCTGGGGAGGTGAACGATTAGGTATTTATTTCCTGGAAACAGGGGCCGTAAGCCGGGGCAGTAAAGTAGTTTATGATCGGGCTGATTCTGCTTTAGCAAGGATTGAATCTGGCATGATCAATTGGGATGAAATATTTGAGGGAGCTAAATGGTTTCACTGGACCGGAATTACGCCTGCTATCTCAGCCGGAGCAGCTCAGGTTTGTCTGGAAGCAGTGAAGGCAGCAGATCAAAAAGGTATTACCGTCTCCACTGACCTTAATTATCGTAAAAATCTCTGGAAATATGGCAAAAAGGCCTCTGAAGTGATGCCAGAGTTGGTTCAATATACGGATATCATCCTGGGAAATGAAGAAGATGCCGAAAAGGTGTTTGGGATTAAACCGGAAGGTGTAGATGTCACCAAAGGGCAGGTTGAAGCGGCAGCTTATCAATCGGTATGTCAGCAGTTGATGCAAAAGTTTCCTAAAGCCAAAAAAGTCATTGTGACCCTCCGAGGCTCCATCAGCGCCAGTCATAACACATGGTCTGGGGTTCTTTGGGATGGAAATAAACTATATCAGGGACCTCATTTTGAAATTACCCACATCGTAGACCGGGTAGGTGGAGGAGATTCCTTTATGGGCGGCCTGATTTATGGCCTTTTAACTTATCAGGATAATCAACAGGCCCTGAATTTTGCTGTAGCTGCTTCCTGTTTAAAACATACTATTCACGGAGATTTTAACATGGTCACTGTGGAAGAGGTAGAAAAACTGATGTCAGGAGATGCTTCCGGAAGGGTATCAAGATAATAATATATAAAATATCAACATGGCGAAATTCAGCAGGATACAAGTAACATTAAAGATGCAGGAAACCGGGATCATTCCGGTATTTTATCACAAAGACCTTGAAATCTGTAAACAAGTGGTAAAAGCCTGTTATGAGGGGGGAATAAGGGTGTTTGAATTTACCAACAGGGGCGATTTTGCTCATGAAATATTCAGCCAACTAAATAAATATGTATTAAAGGATATTCCTGATATGATCATGGGAGTGGGTTCAGTGTTAGATGCCCCTACTGCTGCATTGTATATTCAGTTGGGAGCTAATTTCGTAGTATCACCTGTCTTAAAGGAAGAAATGGCCCGGGTATGTAACCGTCGAAAGATTGCCTGGTCTCCAGGTTGTGGATCTCTTACAGAAATATCTCTGGCAGAAGAATTAGGGGCTGAAGTAGTTAAAATCTTCCCTGGAGCCCAGGTAGGCGGGCCCAAATTTGTAGCCGCCGTAAAAGGGCCTTGCCCCTGGACCAGCATAATGCCTACCGGTGGTGTTTCACCTACAGAAGAAAACCTAAGGGAATGGTTCCAGGCTGGAGTTCATTGTGTAGGCATGGGCTCAAAGCTGATCACCAAGGATATTATACAAAACAATGCATATGAAAAACTTACTCAAACCGTTAAGGATGCAATAGATTTGGTAAAAAAAATAAGAGGAGAAATATGAAAAACATAAATTCAAACTGGATTGTATTGCTTGGTGTGGTGGTATTGTTACTAAACGTTTCCTGTGAGGGGGTGCAAAAAACAAAGGTACTAAAGCTGGCCCATGCACTGGATCGTACTCATTCGGTGCACAAAGGAATGGAATATATGGCTGAACTGGTAGATGAAAAATCCGGAGGCAGGTTACAAATTGAGATATACCCCAGCCAGCAATTAGGTACAGAACGTGAATGTCTGGAATTGCTGCAAATTGGCAGCCTGGATATGACCAAAGTATCGGCTGCAGTAATGGAAGGATATTCGGACAATTTTAAAATTTTCGGTATACCATACCTGTTTAGAGACAGAGCACATTCTTATCAGGTATTAGATGGAGAAATTGGGCAGGATTTATTGAAAGAGGGTCAAAAATACTGGATGAGGGGATTATGCTACTATGCATCAGGCAGCCGGAGTTTTTATACCAAAGATAACCCTATCAAGCAACCTGACGATCTCAATGGAATGAAAATCAGGGTGATGCAAAGCCCTACTTCTATAAATATGGTTCGTACCCTGGGAGGGGCTGCTACTCCTATTTCCTTTGGTGAACTATATACAGCTTTGCAACAAGGAGTAGTAGATGGTGCTGAAAACAATCCTCCCAGTTTTTACCTTAGCCGTCATTACGAAGTGTGTAAGTATTATTCCTTGGATGAACACACGACAATTCCGGACATCTTGCTGATCAGCACCACCCGGTGGAATTCTCTGACTGAAGAAGAACAGCAATGGGTGCAGGAAGCGGCTACAGAGTCGGTAGAATTACAGCGTAAACTTTGGGATGAGTCAGAGCAAGAAGCTTTAAACGCAGTGAAAGCAGCTGGTGTAGAAGTAATATATCCGGATAAAAGTGAATTTGCCAAAGCAACCAGAGCAACTTATGAAGATTATAAAGGTGTGGGAGATGTATATGAGCTAATTCAAAAAATTCAAGCTATCCAATGATTGAAATTCATTTGTTTCCATATAAATTAAATAAGGTCTGTACGGGATAAATTTCCTGTACAGATTTTTTTTGTTTTAAATTTTCAAAAAGTCAAAAGTTATGCGTTTTAGAAGACTGATTGACCTGGTGCTGAGCCGGTTTTTGATTATTATCCTGGCCATTATGACCATAAGCGTTTTATGGCAGGTAGCATCCCGATACATACTGCGTGACCCCAGTTCCTGGACTGATGAACTTGTGCGGTTTCTATTCATGTGGGTAGGCTTGCTGGGGGCAGCCTACATTACCGGCTTAAGAATGCACCTGGCCATTGACATCCTTCCCTCCAAATCCACTCCTCAAAACCAAAAAAGGTTAAATACCATCATATACAGTCTGGTAGCCTTATTTGCCCTGCTAACCATGGTGGTAGGTGGGTTCCGGCTGGTTTATATCACCCTTACCCTGAACCAGATCTCTCCCACCCTTGAAGTTCCACTGGGATATGTATACCTGGTAGTTCCCATCAGCGGCATATTTATAGTATATTATAGTATTATGAATATAATCAACTATGAAATGCCCCACCGGGAAGAAAAACTTACTGAAGCAGTAGATTAATTTAAACCCAACCAAGAATCAAAATGGATTACTTAGAAATACTCATCTTAGTTTTAAGTTTTATTGTATTACTGGGAATCGGGGTTCCCATTGCTTTTAGTATTGGTATATCAGCCATGGTCACCATGCTGGTATCCATACAGTCTATCCCGGCATTTACCACACTGGCTCAAAGGATGGTTACTGGTTTAGATAGTTTTGCCCTGCTGGCCATTCCCTTCTTCATATTGGCCGGGCAATTGATGAACCGGGGAGGTATTGCCAATCGTTTAATAGATTTTGCCAAAGTACTGGTGGGCATGTTTCCCGGAGGGTTGGCTTATGTAAACATTATGGCCAGCATGTTATTTGGAGCCATTTCAGGTTCCGCTGTAGCTGCTGCTTCAGCCATTGGGGGCATTATGAATCCTCGTATGGTCAAGGAAGGTTATTCCCCTTCATTTAGCGCAGCAGTGAACATTACTTCGGCCACTACCGGATTAATCATCCCGCCCAGTAACATCCTGATCGTGTATTCTCTGGCCAGCGGTGGTGTTTCTATTGCAGCCTTATTCCTGGCCGGTTATGTACCCGGTATTCTGGTGGGGCTGGCACTGATTCTGGTTTCCGGATACTATGCCTTTCGCAAAAAATATCCAGTGGGTGACAGGGTGAGTCTAAAAGAAGCCTTATTTAAATTTCTGGATGCCATCCCCAGCCTTTTGTTGCTGATAGTTGTGATTGGAGGAATTGTAGCCGGTATATTTACTGCCACTGAAGCCTCTGCCGTGGCCGTATTGTATACTGTAATTCTGGCATTTATATATCGTGAAGTAAAGATTAAAGATATGCCGGATATCCTGCTCAAGACTGTAAATACTTCAGCCATAGTCATGTTGTTGATAGGAACTTCTATGGGCATGTCCTGGGTAATGTCTTTTGAAAATATACCCCAGGGGGTTACGGAAGCATTATTGGGGGTGAGTGACAACAAAATTGTAATCCTGCTGATCATTAATATGATCTTGTTGTTTGTGGGGGTATTTATGGATATGACTCCGGCAGTACTTATTTTTACACCTATATTTTTACCGGTAGTAACGGCTCTGGGAATGGATCCCACCCATTTTGGAATCATCATGGTACTGAATTTATGTATAGGATTATGTACTCCCCCGGTAGGTTCCGTTTTATTTGTGGGATGCGGTGTGGCTAATATAAGTATCAGTAAAGTCATAAAGCCTTTACTACCCCTGTTTATAGCTATGATTTTTGTGCTGATCCTGGTGACATATATTCCCCAGTTAGCCCTGTGGTTACCTGAAGCTTTTGGTTATTAAAATGGGAAATTTTTCTGTTATGATTTTTAAAAAATAGAGGAATTATAAAACGCAATGAATTATATTTATATTTTTATAATGTCTGTGTGGCCATTGGGGAACCAGATAAAATTTTATTTTTCACTTAAAAAATACATACTATGTCAAAAATAGGAACAATTGATTTTGCTGGAGAATCAGGCAAAATGTATACATTCAATATTTATTCCATTGAAAACAATCATTTTAAGCCCAAAGGCGGTGTTTTTGTGGTCACTAAAAGAACAGAAAAAGATGATGGTCGTGGTGTGCACAAAAAGCTTTTTATCGGATCAGCAGAAGATTTTTCCATTGCTTTTAATAATCATGAAAAGAGAGATTGTTTTTTTGAACAAGGAGCAAATTGTGTATGCACCTATTGGGAAGATAGTACAGAAATGCGCAGTAATATCGTGGAAGACCTGGTGGATAACTACCATCCTCCCTGCAATGATCAATAGTATTTTGTTTCTCAGAAGGCAGGCCATCAACCTGTCTTCTGAACGCATTTTTTCAGCTGAATATCATTCTCTCCCCTATTTTTACTCCTTATAATTTGAATAATACAGATATTTTGAAATATCTTTACCAGCCATATATTTGGTTTCTCTATTATCCATTATAACTAATTAAATTCCATGAATGATCAAAAAATCGCTATTTTAGGAGGAGGAAACCTGGGGGTTTCGCTGGCAGAAGGATTTATTAAAAACGATTTTATTGCGCCATCCCATGTTTTTATTACCAGAAGAAGGTTGCATTTGCTGGAACCTCTTAAACAAAAAGGCGTTCAGGTACTATCCAATAATTTGGATGCAGTGGAACAGGCTGACATCATCATTCTGGCTATTAAACCACACCAAATTAAAAACCTGTTGCATGAGATCAAGGGCAAACTGCAGCCAGGAAAACATATCCTGATCTCGGTGGTGACGGGAATTAATTTCAACGACATTCAGGAAATCGTAGATAAAGAGATTACTTTGTTTCTGGCTATGCCCAATACCGCTATTTCTATACAGGAATCCATGACCTGCCTGGCCACCCGTAATGCTTCCCAGGAACAGCAGGATATGATCGTCAGCCTTTTTAACCGGCTCGGAAAAGCCATTGTGATCCCGGAAGAATTGATGGAAGCGGCTACTGTACTGGGAGCTTGTGGTATTGCTTATGCACTGCGTTATATCCGTGCTTCCTCACAAGGTGGCATCGAAATTGGATTTAGCTCCCAGGTGGCCCAGCTCATCGCTGCCCAAACCGTAAAAGGAGCTGCTGCATTATTGATTGAAGGAGGGCAACATCCTGAGCATGAGATCGATAAGGTAACAACACCTCAAGGTTGTACCATAGCCGGGTTAAATGAAATGGAACACCAGGGTTTTAGCTCTTCACTGATCAAAGGCATACTTACCTCATATGGTAAAATCGCTAAAATTGAAAAATAAAATTTGCAGTCCCTAATCAAAAGGAACCGGAAACAGGATTTGGAGGACGCGTTCATCTAAATCCGTCCTCCTGTTGCAGTAGTCAGCTGGGCTTTTTATACTTCATAATCCACTACCACCCTTTCCAGGCGAACCTGGTTGATAAAATCAGCTACCTTTACATGTTCCGGATGTTTTTGATAAGTTTCCAGGTCCTGTTTTTGGGCAAATACGGAATAAAGCGCAACATCATAGGCAGCATCCGATCCGGAAAAATCCACTCCAACTTCCAGTTCTCTTATTTCCGGGATTTTGTCAGTCAGTTCTTCCAATAATGACTTCAATTTGAGCAGGTTTTCAGCTTTGGTTTTACCAGCAGCTTCTTCTTTCAGTCGCCACATCACAATGTGTTTGATCATAGCTTAAAAAGTTTAAAGTTTGTAATCCAATTTATTCAAAGGTAGGGATTTAATTTAAAACAAGTTAAATCGACATTGTTAAAATTATTATTTCAAAATCTTTATATTTACCCCACCAAAAAAGAACATATGAGCCCAATAATAGCACCCTCCATATTAGCTGCGGATTTTGGAAATCTTCAGCGAGATATAGAAATGCTCAATGAAAGTGAAGCGGACTGGATCCATATTGATGTAATGGATGGCGTTTTTGTGCCTAATATCTCATTTGGCATGCCAGTGATACAGGCTGTAAATGAACATGCCAGAAAGCCACTGGATGTTCATCTGATGATCACTCATCCGGAAAAGTATATTCAGACTTTTCGCGACCTGGGGGCCAGCTTCATTACGGTTCATTATGAAGCCTGTCCGCATTTGCACCGGGTGATCCAGGAAATTAAGGACCATGGCTGTAAGGCCGGAGTAGCTTTAAACCCGCACACCAATGTACAGCTTCTGGAAGATGTTGTGGCTGACCTGGACCTGGTTCTGGTAATGTCGGTAAATCCCGGGTTTGGAGGACAGAGTTTTATACAAAACACCTATAATAAACTGAGGGTAATGCGTGAATTAATCACTGATGCCGGATCAGATGCTTATATTGAAGTAGATGGAGGTATTACTGTTCAGAATGCCCCACAAATCCTGGAAGCTGGTGCCAATGTATTGGTCGCTGGCAGTTTTGTTTTCAAATCAAATGACCCGGTCAATACCATAAGAGATCTCAAATACGTTATTTAACAGTTTCCGGTTGGTTTTCTAATATGAGATCTATTAAACTACTTAGCTTCTTTTTATTCCAATCTCTTGCTGTACTTTCTTTGGCCCAAACTGCTGAAATTAAGGGTAAAATTACTGATCAAATGCAACAGGCGGTAGAAGGTGTCAATATACAGGTGAACAAATTAAGAATGGGTACCAGTAGTGAAGCAGATGGTTCCTTTCAGCTGACTGTTCCGGCCAACCTGGAGCTTGTTATTAGATTTCAACATGTTAACTACAAGACCAAAGAGATAAAATTGAATCTGGATCCGGACCAGGAAAAAGAAATTAATTTAATTCTGGAGGAAGACATTAAAACCCTGCAGCAGGTGGAGATCCAGGGACGGAAAACCGACGAGATCCGGCCCCAAACCAGCATCACCCGTATTGATCCTAAAACAGTTCAAGTCCTCCCTACTCCATTTGCTGAATTTAACAAGATTCTGGTCACTTTACCGGGCGTGGTGAGCAATAATGAGCTTTCTTCTACCTATTCGGTCAGAGGAGGCAATTTTGATGAAAACCTGGTATACGTCAATGATATTCCCATCTACCGGCCATTCCTGATCCGGGCCGGGCAACAGGAAGGCCTCAGTTTTGTCAACCCTGACCTGGTTGAGCAAATTGCATTTTCTTCCGGAGGATGGCAACCTAAATATGGTGATAAATTAGCATCCAATCTGAATATTACCTATCGCAAACCTGAAAAATTTGACGGGGCTCTTACCTTTGGGTTATTGGGGGGCAATGGCTTCTTGCAGGGGGTAACTGCCCGGGAAAGACTCAGCTATTTGGTGGGGGTAAGACATAAGCGATCCACCTATTTACTGAATACCCTGGAGACACAGGGCGAGTACCTGCCTAATTATACAGACTTGCAAACCTATCTCAACCTGGATCTGAGTGGAAATAAGGCAGGGTCTAATCCAGCTGATCTGGACTTGTTATTTTCTTATTCCCGAAATCGTTTCCTGGTAGAGCCGGAAAACCGGGAAACTACCTTTGGTAATATTTTCGATGGGGTGATCAGACTCTTTGTAGCTTTCGATGGAAGGGAACTGATGGAATATGATACATACCAGGGGGGAGCCAGGTTGACTAAAATTTTTAGCCCCCAACTAAAGAATTCCCTGATAATCTCCGGTATGCAATCCAGAGAACGGGAATATTTTGATATCGAAGGTGGCTACCGGCTGTGTGATGTGAACAAGGATTTTGGTTCAGAAGATTTCGACCGGTGTATTGGGCTCAGGGGAATTGGTACCAATTATCGTTATGCCCGAAACCGGCTGATAGCTAATATAGCCACAGCCGAAAACCGGATTGAATTTTTACCTGAAGAAAAACATAAATTTGAATTTGGTCTGGGTTATATTTTACAGGATATAAAAGATGACCTGGATGAATACAGCTTCCTTGATTCTGCTGATTTTGTGCAAATTGATGAAAATATTGATGTTCAGAATCGCCTGACCCACCATCAGATTACCAGCTACGCCCAGCATTCCTGGCAAATTGATCCCTATCAATTGCTGACCTACGGAGTAAGACTGAATTTTTACAGCCTAAATCAGCAATTATTGATCAGTCCACGCATGCAGTACAGCTACCAACCAGCCTGGAATCGGGATGTTTTGTTCAAAGCATCCCTGGGTGTTTACCAACAGCCTCCTCTTTATAGGGAATTGCGAGATTTTTCCGGTAATTTAAACCTGGAACTAAGAGCACAATCATCAGTTCATGCCATTCTGGGCCTGGATTATAACCTTCAGATCTGGAACCGGCCGTTTAAATTACTGGCTGAGACTTATTATAAGTACTTATATAACATTGTACCCTATGATGTAGACAATGTACGAATCAGGTATTTTGCTCAAAACAATGCCAAAGCCTTTGCCACAGGGCTGGACCTGCGGCTCAGCGGAGAATTTATTCCCGGTACAGAATCTTGGTTCAGCCTGGGCCTGCTCTCCACCCGGGAAGATGTGGAGAATGACGGACGTGCCTATATCCGCCGCCCTTCTGATCAACGACTCACCCTGGGTATCTTTTTTGAAGATCACCTGCCCAATGACCCCACCACCCGCATGAACCTCAATCTGGTTGTCGGAAGTGGTTTACCCTTTGGGCCTCCTCAGAATGTCCGTTTACGGAATATTTTTGTATCAGAGATGTACCGTAGAGTGGACATTGGTTTTAGGAAATTGATCAGTCTGAAAAAAATATTTCCGGGAAACAGGAATCACTTAAATTCGTTATGGATTGGTTTAGAGATACTTAACCTTTTGGGCGCTGATAATACAATTTCCTACACCTGGATAAAAGACCTCAGTAATACCCAGTACGGCATCCCTAATTCATTATCGGCAAGATTTTTGAATGTAAAATTAACAGTAAAATAGACCGGTTTTTTATTCCAATTAATGGCAATTTTGCCTTGTCAAAGTTAATTAAAGTTCAAAAATATTATTAATATGAAAAAGGTTTTTACTTATCTTTTACTATTTTCGGTAGCTGCCTTATTCAGCTTGGGCTGTGCCCGTCGTACAGTGACCCGGGTGAGCCCGGATCAGCAAATAGATTTAAGCGGTCGCTGGAATGATTCTGACTCACGATTGGTGGCCAATAAAATGGTGCAGCAATTTTTTAACAGCCCCCGTTATGACGATTATGCCCGGGATAAAGGTCATACTCCTGCCATTATCGTGGGATATATCAAAAACAAAACGGCTGAGCATATTGATTCGGACAATTATGTAAAGAAATTTGAAATGGAGATCTTTAATTCTGGTATGGCTGACCTGGTAGAAGGAGGCGAATTCAGAGAAAGATTAAGAGAAGAAAGAGCAGATCAGCAGGAATTTGCTTCGCCAGAAACCACCTCTCGGTGGGGTCGTGAAACCGGAGCCAACCTGATGCTGTTTGGCGTAATGACCTCAGAAGAAGATGCTTACAACAATAAAAAAGTAGTAAATTACATTACCACTTTATACCTGACTGACCTTGAAACTAATAAAAGGGTTTGGTATGGTCAGGAAGAAATCAAAAAATACATCACTAATTGATTTTTCTTGCAGGCTTAGGGTTTGTCAAACAGGAAAAATCAGATGGCAAATTACACCATATCAGAATTAAGTGTCATTAGATCATCTATTTATTGTTTTTGGCATTCCTTTTAGAAAAAACGCAGGTTGATTTATGATTCGTCGATTTCCTACCATATATGTTTTGATATTTTCACTGGTAATAGGTGGTTGTTCCAGCTATTACCAGGTTAATCAGGCATTTAACAACAATTTTGAAGATGGAGATCTTGATCAGGCCAAAAAGATCCTGGAAAACAACCAAAAAGCCGAAAACAGCAAAGCCAGGTTCCTATACTTCCTTAACCTGGGTGTGGTGAATTCCATGATGGGTAATTATGAGGAAAGTAATCAGTATTTTGAACAAGCTTACTTGTTTGGAGAAGATTTTCGTAAGAATTACTTCAATTATGCCGCTTCTTTGATCACCAATCCCAATATGATGACTTATGCCGGGGAAGATCATGAACATTTGATCTTGCTTTATTACAAAGCCCTGAATTACCTGAAACTTAAGGATCATGCCTCAGCCTTGGTAGAGTGTCGCCGGCTAAATAACCGGCTGCAGGAATTGAGTGACAAATATACTTCCGAGTCAAAATTTCAACGGGATGCTTTTATTCATAATCTGATGGGAATTATTTATGAAGCAGATAAAGATTACAACAATGCCTTTATTGCTTACCGAAATGCCCTGGAGATCTATGAAAATGACTATCAACATATGTTTGGCCTTTCTGCCCCGGAGCAATTGAAGCATGACCTTTTAAGAACGGCCTACCTCACCGGTTTTAATGATGAAGTGGCTTTCTATGAGGAGAAATTTGGATTAAAATATGATCATAATACTTCCTCGGCTCAACTGGTATTTTTCTGGAACAATGGACTGGGTCCGGTAAAGTCGGAATGGGGCCTCAATTTCGGAATAATCAGAAAAGAAGGAGGACTGGTAAATTTTGTTAATGAAGAACATGGCTTCAGCTTTCCTTTTGTATTGGAAAATGATGAAGATGATGATAAAAAAAACAGTTTATCTGATCTGGAGTTCTTCAGGGTCACCTTTCCCAAATATGTAGAAAGACCTCCTATGTATGAATCGGCCTCCCTTCAATTCAACGGAAATAATTTTCCCCTGGAAAAAGCGGAAAACATCAACGCCATTGCCTTCAAAAGCCTGCAACAACGTATGCTTAAGGAATTTAGTCAGTCGTTGTTAAGATTAGCCCTGAAAAAGGCGGCTGAATACAGCGCCAGGGAAGAAAATGATGACCTTGGGGCTGCCATAGGCTTAATAAATGCCCTTACCGAAAAAGCTGATACGCGTAACTGGCAAACCATTCCCCATAGCATCCATTATACCCGTATTCCAATGTCTGCTGGCCAGCACAAGGTCCGGATTGTCCTGCGCAACCAGGAAAATAACCAACTTAACCAGGAACATGAATTCACCTATCAACTCCAACCCGGAGAAACACACTTTCATTCCTTCTACAGTCTGGAAACTGATCCCGGCTTTTCCCGTCCCTTTGTAATTTACTGATTTTCCACAAAATAGCATGGTTTTTTAAATAAGTAAGGTTACCGCATTATTTATCATTTTTATATCCAAACCAGCCATTATCTTAGGGCTGCATTAATTAAACCAGTATCATGAAAAAAATTTTTCTTATCGGCTTATTCAGCCTGATCCAGACCAATTTGTGGGCTCAGCAAAATCCGGGTTTAGAAGAAACCTTTAATTGGCTGCAAAATAAAATTGATTCCTATTCCCGTTATGTGATCATTGATTCTACCGGTCTTTTGACCGAAGTGGATTATACATTAATGGCTGTGGATGAGGGATTTTGTAAAGCAGAATTAGCAGAAAGCGCCAAATCAATTGGATCAGCCAGGCATGTATTTAATTTTAGTGAATTGGACCCGGCCTCCCTCCAACTCACTCCTATACAAACCATTTACCCTGATATCAAGATCCATGATGATGTTTACCTGATCAATTTGAAAACCAAATATGGTACCAAGTTAATATTTAGTGAATTTAAAGGGGCTTATCAGGGAGACAAACTGGGCAATGAATTGGTATTAGGGGTAAAAACCCTGGAAATGGGAGAAAGAATGATCAAAGGGATAAGGCATGCTATCAGCTTATGTCATGAAAAAGACGATCTTTTTCGTTAAGGAATCTTAAAGTACCCCTAATTCCGGATATTTACCTGTCTTGGTGCGGTAGAATGCCATAATTTCTTCCAATTGCTCCTCCAGTTTTCCATTGGGATAGATCACAGGACCAATTCCTGCTTCTTTATTCTTATAGTCTAAAAAGCCCAAAATAATGGGCACCTGGGCATTTAATGCAATATAATAAAACCCGGTTCGCCATTGGGGTACATATTTACGGGTGCCTTCAGGAGTGACCATCACCACCAGTTGAGAAGATCTTTGAAATAATCCGGTCATCTGGTCTACATAACTTACAGTTTTACTTTTCCTGTTCCTGTCGATGGCAATTGCCCCCAGTTTTTGCAAAAATATACCAATAAGGGGTGCATCTACCCATTCTTTTTTAATGGTAAATTTCACAGGTATACCCATCAGGAAAAAAGCCCCCCGGGAAAAGATAAGATCCCAATTGCTGGTGTGCGGAGCAGCTACCATCACTGCTTTTTTAACATCGGCCGGAAATGCACCTGCCACTTTCCATCCTGAAACCTTAAACAATAGTTTAGCTATCACATACCACATTTATTGTAATTTTTAATACATAAATAACCAATTTAAGGCATGGATCAAATCAAATCCGGAAAAAGTAGGAGATTCTGAAAGGTTTTAGGGTAAAATTTTCAACTTCTGACCCGGTTGCAGGGTGAAATCATCCAGGTCATTCATTTGCCTGATCTGCGAAATGGTCAGATCATCGTATTTTAAAGCAATACTCCACAGGGAATCGCCCGGCTGAACTACGTAGGTAGTATGGGAAGTAACATTATTCAGACCTGTCGACGTTTCATTGTCAGGGAACAGGGTCAGTTGTTGGCCGATGTTTAATTTGGTTAGGTACAGGTTATTCCATTCCCTGATATTTCGAACAGACACATTATAAAGTAAGGAAAGGTATTGCAGGTTTTCATGTGCTTGTACCTGGTGGGTTATCTGAGGCACTTGTTTGTGGTTGTAAGGGTCTGGTAAAAACTCATTATCGCTTTGTTCCAACACTTCATGATAATTGGCTAGCACATAAAAATATTTATCAGCCGGAATATTCAAGGCAAAATCCCGGGTATGTTTGGGCAATCTGGAACTGACAATCTGAGGATTTAATTCCAATACATCATCCAGACATAAATTAAGTTCCTGAGAAAATTTTTCCAGGTCAAGATATCCATGAACCGGGATGGTACGGGTTTCCATGTTGGCTTCGTAAAATTCAGGAAAAAGGTTGTGCTCTTCAGCATAATGAAAGATATAAGTGATGGCTACAAATTGAGGCACGTAAGATCTTGTTTCCCTGAATAAATATCGATAAGCACCCCAGAAATTATTTTTACCTGAAATTCTTACCGCCTTTTTTACATTTCCATATCCGGTATTGTAGGCAGCCAAGGCCAGTTCCCAGTCATCAAAAGCATCATGCAACCACCCAAGCAAGCGACAAGCTGCTTCTGTAGATCTTTCAGGGTCCATACGATGATCCACATACTGGTTTACTTTTAAATTGTACTGCCTTGCTACTGGTCTCATAAATTGCCATAATCCCACGGCTCCGGCCGGGCTGGTAGCCTTAGGATTTAAACCTGATTCTACAATGGCCATATACTTTAGTTCATCCGGCAGGTTATGCTTTTTTAGATAAGCCTCAATCATGGGAAAATATTTCCTTCCCCGGGCCAGCATCAAACGGGTATAATCCCGGTCCCTCACCGCAAAGTAATTGATAAAATCCCTTACGATCAGATTAAAATGTAAAGGGACTTCTTTCTCAATTTCCTTTAACCGTGTCTCCATTACTTCGGCTGGTACATCGGGAATATAGTCGTATTTATCCAAACGATAATCCTCAGGATAAATTAATGAATCCTGATCAGTAATCTGCCTGGAAGTATCGCCTGAAGGGGAATTACAAGCAAATAAAATGTTTATCAAAAATAAAAAAATCACAACTCCCGATAAAAAATTAGCCAGTATTAAAAATGTACTTTTATTGGCTTTCATCATAGATATAACCCTGAAGTAACTATATTGTTAAACATTAACAACGTTAAAATCATCTCCATGAAATATAAACCCTGGCAGCTATATCTAGGTGTAGTCCTTGTTGTATTGTTCTGGTTTTTAAACTGGTATCTGGACGGGCTTCGTACTCATTGGGGTTTTTTCTTTCTATGGTTGGGCTATATTCTTACTATAGACGGTGTGGTTTATCTTAAAAAAAAGCACTCTTTGATCACCAGAAATTATAAGGCATTTATTGGCTTATTCCTGATCTCTGCTCCAGCCTGGTGGCTGTTTGAACTGATCGACTTGCGGACAAATTATTGGATATATTTGGGTAAGCAGCATTTTACCGATCTGGAATACTTTATGTTTGCCAGTCTGAGTTTTTCTACTGTACTGCCCGCTGTATTCGAAACTTCAGAACTGACAGGCACAATTAAATGGTTCAGATGGGTAAAAGGACCTCAAGTGGTACGGTCCGCCAAGACTGCCATGCTTTTTTTTGTCAGTGGTTGGATCATGCTGATTTTGTTATTGATCTGGCCTGAATACTTTCCGGCTTTTGTTTGGATGTCCTTATATTTCATTTTTGAACCTATCAATTTTTGGATAAGGGGAAAGACTTTGTGGGATTATACCCAACATCGAAACTGGGGACCTGTTATTACGCTTTGGCTGGGATGCTTGATCTGTGGCTTTTTTTGGGAAATGTGGAATTACTACAGCTATCCCAAATGGATCTACGATGTGCCTTTTATTAATTTCTGGTACATTTTTGAAATGCCTTTGTTGGGATACCTGGGTTATTTGCCTTTTGCCCTGGAGTTATATGCTCTTTACCACCTGGTAGTCAAGCTGTTGGGCCTGAATGACCTGTGTGATTACCTGGAACTGGCATCTTCCTGAGTTTGTGTTGCCTGATGATGATTTAATTTATACAGCAGGTATATATCAATAGCTGTATGGGCGGCAATGCTACTGATCAACCCGGTATGAATTTTTAAATAGCCTATCCCGATGATGGCTATGGTCATAAAAATGCCATAAACGCTTAAACGCCAGTTCATGGGATTCAGATAACCATGAATAGCCACAAACAAAATGGAGGTAGGAATTAAACCCATCAGAGGTTGAATTGCACCCCTGAAAAGGATTTCCTCCCCTACTCCGGCACAAAATGAAACAAATATGATGTCACTGATATTGAGTTCCATAGACTGGATCAATTCAGAAAAATAGTGTCTTACTTTTTTAAGTAGCTCAGTTTCTATCAATTTCCAGCCCAACCAGGAAACTAAAAGTCCGTAAGCCAGTCCGATGCCTGCCTGCTCCAACGGTTTTCTTCCCCTGGAAAAAAGCATGTCTGCCAGTGATTGGTTACCCCAGGATTCAATAATAGCATAGCCAATGAAGCTAAAACCAAATAAAGTAAATAAAGCCAGCAGGATGAATGTCTTTTTATTCAAAATGGTATGATAATTTTTTCAAATACTATTTCTTCTAAATATCTATAAAAACAACGAAAGAACCACAAAAATGTGTAAATTATTTATCTGGATTAACAGCAGGCTTAATTTTGACAGAACCTATATTTCAGAAGCAATAGATCAAAATGCCAGCACCTCTTTCCCGGTGGGAACATATATGCGACTCTCTTTGGATGGCTTCAACAGGGCCTGCCCGGTAAAATTTCCAAATGCGGGCATAATTCCCTGATCCAAACCAAAATAGAAACAAGGCATTTTAAGATACTGCCTTCCCATTCCTTTGAGCTGAACTGCAGGATGAATATGGCCGGCCAGATTGTATTCCGGGCCCTGCCAGTCTTCAATAGGTTTATGGGAAATTACTATTTGGTCCTGTTCCAGGGTAGTCTTATGGCAGGCCAGGTTCAAATCATTATAATCACTGGTTGAAAGAATATCATGATTACCTATCACCAGGTCAAAGTGAATATGATTAAATTGCTCAATAAATTTTTTGAAAGTATCCCATTCCCCATTTCGCCGGCTGTGAAAAAGATCTCCAAGAAAAATAATCCTTTCTGGCAGAAATTTTTTAATCAGCAGGTGCAGGTTCTTGATATTTACCTGGTCGATCCCAGCATGTACAGGAATGCCATTTTTACGAAAATGGGCCCCTTTCCCCAAATGAAAATCAGCAATCAACAGCGCTTTAGTTTCTTTCCAGAAAATAGCTTTGTGAGGATGCAATACGAAGGTCTGCCCTTTGATAATGATTTCCGGCCAATCCATACCTGTAAAGATACTTATTTTATAAATATTTGAAATCGCCGGGCCAGGCGTATAAAAAATATTGGTCAGTATCCTGGTTTTTTTGTAAATTTAATGAATGGGCCTGTATTTTTTACCAGCCGAATTAGCTGGTAATCAGGCCTGCTAAATATTTTTGTACACTTATCAACTTTTAAACTCGAAACAAATGCAACTGAATCAATCACAACTTGCTGCCTATCAAAAAGATGGATTTGTTCTGGTAAAAGGGCTTTACGACCAGGAAGAAATCGGACTTTTGAAAAAAACTGCTGTAGAAGACCGTGAGTTGGATAAACATTCCTTTGGCCGGGCCGACGGGGAAGGTGGCACTGTGCGACTTTCTCTTTGGAATCATCCGGGGGAGAATATCTATGGGATGTTTGCCAGAAGTACCAGAATGGTGGACATATGTGAATCCATCCTGGAAGGGGAAGTTTATCATTACCATTCAAAGATGATCCTGAAAGATCCCAAAATCGGGGGAGCCTGGGCCTGGCATCAGGATTATGGCTACTGGTATCAAAACGGCGTGCTTTTTCCCCTGCTGGTTAGTGCCTTCATATCCGTGGATAAAGCCACCCGCGAAAACGGATGCCTTCAGGTGATCAAAGGATCTCATCAGCTTGGCCGTATCAATCATGTACTTACTGGCGATCAGGCTGGCGCAGATCAGGAGCGGGTAAATGAAGTTTTGAAAAGGATGGAACTGGTGCATGTAGAAATGGATCCCGGTGACACCCTGTTCTTTCATTGTAATTTGCTGCATCGTTCAGATCAGAATAAATCAGAAAACCCCCGCTGGTCTTTGATCTGTTGTTTTAATGCCGCCCGCAACGATCCTTTTAAAGATTCACATCATCCACGTTATACGCCCTTACATAAAGTAGACGATGATGCCATTAAGAAAGTAGGAATGAAACGTTTTGAATCAACAGATGGGCAAAGTTGGCTCAATCCGGTGACGGATAACAGTGCAGCTGATCTGAATGATTAAAAATAAACTTAAGCAGGTAAGATAGACAAATCTTACCTGCCTTCTTTTTAGTTAAATAATTATCTCATGATGATTAACCGGAAAATACTTGAGATTTAAAACCGAAACATAAGGCAATTCCCCCTGAATATAAGCGACTACCTGATCCCTGATGTCTGTTTCGAGAAAATCCATTAAAGGTTGAGGTACCTTTAACAGTTCAGGCAGTACACCCTGCAGCTTTTGATCCCAATCAAGGTAATATCGTTCCAGATCGTTAGGTTGGAGCACCTTTCGACAATTTGAACAATTACAATACAATGGCATTGGCTGAGTCATATTGAATAATCCATAATCATCAGTAATTTCCTGCCCGGGAAATATATCTCTGAGAGCAATTTCAAAACCATAACCTGTACTGAGCGTATTGCAATCACAATTGTGATTTACATATTTGGCATGATCCCAACTGATAATATAATTCCCCTGCTGATCAATATATGAAAACATATCAATAAAATTTTTGTAATCAGGCTTATACAAGGCATATGCAGCCGGTTTGATTACGATTTCCAGTTCATCTTTCACATATGTAATGGTGCCTTTGGGAATATATTGAGTGGCAAAAATCCCTGACCCTATCTGATCATTGATTTTTTTAAGTTCGGTGTGTGCATGAATCATTTCATTCTTGATAAATTATTCTTCTATTAGCGCATTTATTGAAAATTTTAGTGTGAAATTTATAGATCTATGTTTGCAAGATGTACATTTTGAATCATATTTCAAATAGGAGATTATGTATTATTTAAAGAATTATTTTAATCTTCAAATGTGGGGTTGATTGTTGCTAGGATGATGATCATCGAAAGGATATAATATAAGAGATCAAAAGCGTCATGATAATATAAAGTGTCTTTCTTTTTTCAAAATCAATAATTTTATACTTTTATCTTTTTAAAAATCTAATCAATGAAAAACCTTCAAAAACTTTTAATTTTTCTGGTAATGGGATTTTGTGCATTTGCCTGTCAGAATGAATCTGAGCCTGATGCCCCTCAAATCCTTTTGCAAAACAACAGCGATCTGGAGTATACAGATGCTCCGGTGACCATTTCATTCCAGGAAATTCAAGATTTTTTTCCTGACATTTCCAGCCAGCAATTTCCACTACTGATGGATAGTACCGGGCAAATTATACCTAGCCAAACTGACGACCTTGATTTCAATGGCATCTGGGATGAATATGCCTTTGTCTATTCAGTTCCGGCCAATGCTCAGGTGACATTAAACCTGAAACTGGTACCAGTTGATTCTGTACCGGTATTTCCCCCACGAACCAATGTGAATTTTGGGGTGAGAAAGTCGGAATCAGAGACTGTGAAACCGGTTACATCTTTTAATCTGGCTGCCAATCAGATTAAACGAGGAGGATATAATCCCTACCAGATGGATGGGGTGGCCTGGGAAAATGACAAAATTGGATTTCGACATTATTTTGATGGACGTAATACCCGGGATCTGTTTGGTAAGCTTACTGAAACCATGGTCCTTGATACAGTGGGGATCTCCGATACCGGTGAGGCTATTGATGATTATCATGTTATGGAACCCTGGGGCCGGGATGTGTTGAGTGTGGGTACTTCTTTAGGCGCCGGCGGCCTGGGTGTCAAGATCAATGGTCAAACCTATCGATTGGGTATTGGCTTAACTGATTCAGTAAATAATATTAAAGAGTCCCGTTACCGGCTGATAAACGAAGGCCCGGTTAGGTCCCTTTTTCAATTGGTTTTTGAAGACTGGCAGGTTGGTCAGCAAATCCTGGATGTGGCAGAAGTAGTCTCCATCTGGGCCGGACAAAACTATTACCAAAACCAGATTACCCTGACTGAGGCACCGGGCAAACAAACACTGGTAGTTGGCCTGGTAAACAGTAACAATGATAGGCCCCTGATGGTATTGGAAGAAAATCCAGGTTTGATAGCTCTGGCCACCCATGATAAGCAAACTTATGAAAAGGAGTTTTATCTGGGTTTGGCCCTGATCTTACCCAAAGATCATTACCAGGGCTATGATACAGCTCCGGATCAGGGAGAAGGGATCACTACCAGTTATAATGCCCTGATAGCACTTGATAATCAAAATAGTTTCACTTTTTATACACTGGCTGGATGGGGTATGAGTGATGAACGTTTTAAAGACAGAAATTATTTTGAAAGTTATGTCAGGGAAAGCATTCAAAAGCTAAATCAACCCTTACAGGTAACTTTACAATAGCTTATGAACCTGGTTTTGCCAATTTTCTGGTGGATGCTTTTAGGATTAAATCCCGGGGTTGAACCTAAAGAAAAGCAATTGATCTTTTCTGATGATTTTTCTGATTCAAGCAGGTTTGAACAGGATTATTGGGTAGAAAGCTCAGGACAGGCATTTATCCGGAACAGTAAACTTCATTTTCATACTGATGGCTCATACGGCACCATATGGCTAAATCAGCAATTCGAGGGGGATCTCATGATTGAATATGAGGCCCACGTGGTTCATTCATCCGATACTGCAAACAATATGAACCTTTTCTTTCATTATCAGGATCCGGACGGAGCATTACCTGCTTCCGCTTCTACCCGATCAGAAGGAAAGTATCGATTATACCATCAGTTGCAGGGCTATATTTTTACTTTTGTAGCTAATGGCAACCCGGATTTGGCCAGATTCAGGCTCAGGGATAATCCCGGCTTCCATTTGCTGGATGAAAACAATACTTATCACTGCCGGATCGGCCGGACCTATCATTTCCGTATTGAGAAAAATGGCAGCCAAATCAAGATATCAGTAGATGGCATCCCCTTTCTAAATTACTATGATGATTCCTTTAATCCGGTTCATGAGAAAGGGTTTATTGGATTCAGAACCTGGCATACTGACTTGTGGTGGGATAATCTTAAAATATACCAGCTTTAAAACCTTGAGTGGGGCTTCAACATTACCTTGTTTTTCCTTTCCTGCATATTCTCATGCATAGGAAGGCAAAAAAACAAGAATACAGGACCTGATACGTTTTTAATAAAACTGCAGCGCTCATGATTTTTAGTAAACTAGGTTTAAGCCTGCTGGGCACATTTATAGGTTTCTCTTTAATAGCCCAGGTTTCTAACGATGATATCGAAAATCGTAAATTCCTGGAACTGAACCAGGAGGTCTCATCCAGAACTGATGACTGCTCGGTACAATGGCAATGTGTGGATGAAACCCTGACCGGAAAGTGCATAGAATACCACAATGACCAGTGGTTTAGCTTTAATTCAGGCAAATACAGGAAACTCTATATCAATATCATGAATCAGGAATGTCGTGATCTGCGCGGAGTTCAATTGGTTGTTATCAAGGGGAAGCCCTGTGAAATTTCAAGTTATCAGGTCCTGACTTGTGTTTCCCTGGCCAATCAAAATGATATTTATGTAGAACTTGATAGCCTCGACTCAGCCCAGAATTACCTGGTCAATATTGATGGCTACCTGCACGATCACTGTGCCTTTCAATTAGAAGTCAGTGCCACAGCTAAAGGACTGCCGGTGGACAGAAGTTTAAGTTTACCAGCAAAATTAAGCCAGACAGATAAAAAAATCAGAATTGATTGGGTCCTGCCTGACTCCCTGGATTTTCTGATTCAGGAATTTCAACTATTCCGGAGAACCAAAAATGCGCCTAAAAATGAATTGGTCGGTCTGGTTCCAGTGACATCCAATGCTTTCGGCACCTTCAAACGGGATTATTATTATGAAGATAGTATTAAAGCCGAAAATACCTACATATACCAGCTGGCGGCCAAAAACAACCAGGATAAACTGGAATTAATTGACACGTATAAATTTCATGTAAATCAGGATCAGGAATGGAGTAAATTTAAAACCGAGATCATCATACCTATAGGTCAACAAATGAAAAAAAAATCCCGGGTCAGCATCATCATATCTGATTATTATTCCGGAAAGATCATTACCACCAAACATTTTTTGCAGAAGAGAAATGACCCCTCTATTATTACCTTTCCTACCATAAATTTAGCCCGAAAAGGGATCAGAAAACTGGAGGTAGAAGTAATTAAGAAAAAGGGTAGGCCAAAAAGGAAGCAATTTGTTTACAATTTGGAAAAATAAAATATATTCCAGCCATGGGATTTTTTCAAAAGCTGGAGTATATGTTTTATCAGGCGGCAGAATGGTACCTATAGCTGGGTGTATATATATTTAAAATATTGGCAAAGCTCATATTTAAGATTCAGCCAGCAAAAATAAACTTATACTATTCCAAAAATTAATTATTATATATTTAATTAATCCCTTACCATTTAATAAAATGATCTTTATATCTGGCTATTATTACTTTTATTCCGAATCTGCCAGATTAAGATATACCTCTTTCAGCACCTCAATCTTGTCCGGGTCATCTGCCACAGCCCTGGTGGTAAACATCATCACACCGGAGGCCTTCCCGGCCAGTCCACCTGATAATACCTGCCGGAATTCTGCAGCATTAATGGCTCGGGGATCATTATAAGCCTGCACAATAGGCCATAACAATGGAAACTGCGGAGGGTCAACTGACAGTCGCTGACTATGCCACTGTATATTTTCTGCCACCCAGCCGGGACCTCTTCCCATTCTGCCGTGGTAAACCATCGGAGAAAAAACGTCAACGATTTTCCTTAATAAGTCATAATCTAATCCTAAGATGCGTCGTCTGGCGCCTTCAAATTCCTGATCGGTCCATGGGCAATGATACAGGCCCAGCAGGGCATCAGGTTTTAATTGTTTCAAAATTTTTTTCATTTCTGCAGCCCAATCATAGATCACCTGGCAACGCCAGTCTCTCCATGATTGCTCATGATGTTGCAAAATCCATTGGGCTTTATCTGTGGTAGACCCTGCAGGAATTTCAAGTTGGGCATAGATTGAGAATGCCTCCAGGCAGGGGTCATTGAAGCAGGTTTCTGGCAATATGGGCTCAGGTTCTTCAAATTGAGCATGCCAATGCACATAATCCAGCCAGATGCCATCCAGATCAAACTTAGTTAAAAGATCCCGCAATTGTTTCTGCCTGAACTGCCTGAAACCAGGTTCTATAGGACATACGCCCATAAACCAGCCAGCTGGTTCCACCTGCCGGCCATATTGATTTACGGCCCAGGCTTCAGGATGCCTGTCTACATAATTTTTCCCATTTAAGGTGGCGAATTCGGCAAATATTTGTAAACCCTCCTTACCCGCCTGATCCATAAGATCCTGATCAATGGATCCACTGTGGACGAAAATGGCATTTACCCCCAGATCATTCAACTGAAAGCCTTTTTGCCAAATTGGTTTTGGATGACCATAAACACCTCTGATTGGACCTTTAAGGGTTTGGCTAAAACTATTACCGGAAAAACCTAAAACAAGTATGGAAAAACAAATAAAGTATTTCATTCTACTGCCGGATTGAGGTGATTAAATCACAACTATATTTTAAAATGTTATTACTTTTTTTAAATGCTACCAGCTCACCCAGGATGGGTTATATCCAATAGGATTAATTTGTTTAAATTTAACCTAATTTTTGGCAACCTATAATTAAATCATGATGAAAAAAAACCTGCTGTTATGTTTGTTAGCCAGTTTATTTCAGGTTAGCCTGGCTCAAAATATTTCTTTACCGCCTTCCGGAGGCAATCAGAAAGCCCGGGTAATCCAATGGATGGGTCCAGTAGAAGTGAGTTTCACCTACAACAGTCCGGATATTACCGGACCAGGGGGTGAAGACCGAAGCGGTAAGATCTGGGGAGAACTTGTGCCCTGGGGAATGCAGAACCTTGGTTTTGGTACGGCTGAAGCATCTCCCTGGCGTGCCGGAGCCAATGAAAATACCGTTTTTTCAACCTCGCACGATATTCAGGTGGAGGGTAAATCATTACCGGCAGGGAAATATGGGTTTTTCGTAATCCCTCAGCCAGAAGGGCCCTGGACTTTGATCTTCTCAAGTAATTATCAATCCTGGGGCAGCTATTTCTATGATCCGGCTGAAGATGTTTTAAGGGTGCAGGTAAAACCGGATTCAGCTGAATTTACAGAATGGCTGACCTATGGTTTTTCCCATAGAAAACTGAATAGCTGCACGGCCTTTCTGCAATGGGAAAAGCTACAGCTACCGTTTGAGTTATCGGTGCCCGCCATTAACCAGATTTATCTGAGTAAGATCAGGAATGAGTTGCGTAATTCCAACGGGTTTACCTGGCTAAGCTGGAATGCAGCTGCCAGTTATTGCCTGCAGCAGGATATCAACCTGGAGGAAGCTTTATCCTGGGCTGAACAGGCCATCACTGCCCCTTTCATAGGACAGGAAAACTTTTCTACCCTGCAAACCAAGTCACAGCTTTTAGACCGTTTGGGTCGGCAGCAAGAAGCTGAATCTATTATGGACAAGGCCCTTTATCATCCAACTGCTACGGTTGGTCAGATCCATAGTTATGCCAGGAGTTTGATTGCTCAAAAGCAGCCGGATAGAGCCCTGGAGGTGTTTAAAATGAACTATAAAACACATCCTGAGGATCCATTCACTACCGCAGCTGGCCTGGCCCGGGGCTATGAAGCAACAGGAGATTTGAAAAAGGCCATAAAATACTGGGAGCAAGCTTTGGAGGTCATTCCACCGCACCAAAAGCCTTATATTTCCCAGTACGAAGCAGAAATTCAGCGTATCAGGGAAAAAATGAAAAGTTAGTAAATTTTAAGTGTCTTAAACCATTATTTCTTAACTAAAAAAAGGACTAAAAGATCACTTACTATAGCAAAAATTTCAGATCATTAGATCTTAGGTAATTGTTCAGAGAGTTTTTGTTAGAAAATACTCCTAACAACTCTACTTCGTGAATTGAACAGGAGTTTTTTTTACATATGATCTCCAGTAATTCGTCTTCCTCAGGGCAGTTTGTCTGGCTTATACACTCAATTACATCAGGTTGCTCAAAGTACATCCCGATATCAGGCTTGTAAGTATAGGCCACATAAAAAATATTTTCATTGGATGAAGCAGCTTGTTCCATTTTTAAGTATGCATTTAAAAATAATTTAAAATACGATATATAATCATATACCACGCTCCTCTTTTTAAAGTTATAGATAATAAGGAAAAATCAGGTTTTGAATTAATATAATTCTGTTAACGCGATTTTTTGTGCCAATTATGATAGAAAGTAAATAGCAACCATTATAATTTAGCATCTTCCAGGTTAAACTTAATTTTAGTAAGTCAGTTTCCTGATTGTAGTATTGCAATTATCGTTTTCTTTCCTATTCTTGATCATAAGACATGTCAGAAATCTCATTTAGTTCATATTCTTTTCATCATCTGTTGGATCAGTTGCAAAAAAAACTGCAAAAACAATCAAATATTGATGGAGGTGAACATACTTTTGTCCTCCCGGAGTCCTGGGGAAAGGGTCAGATTAGCCTTACTCATTTTGGTAATAATGGATTGAGTCTGTGGAAAATGGAGATGAAGTCCGAAAACGAGTTACGTCTTAAATTTAAACCGAATGGATATCAGCCGCTCCGGTTTATCTTTTGTCATGAAGGAGATTTAGATATTAACATTCAGCCAGAAACGCTTAATTTTGATTTATCTCCCATGATGAATCTATGGTTGGTGACTAATGGTAAAAACCAGGAAATAGTTCATTTGAAGCCTGAACAGTCATTAAAAGTGGTTATTGTGGACCTTGATCGACAAGTCTTTTTTAATCAAAACCTTTCTGATGAATTTTCAGAATTTTCCAAAACCCTATCCAGTGATGTTTTTAAAAATAATTTTTTTCACTTAAGCCACTATAATCTGGCCATTGCTGAAATCATTGAACAAGTACATAACCTGGATTATAAGGGGATTGTTCGGCATATATATATGCATTCTAAAATTCTGGAAATTGTGGCCCTGGTAATGAGAGATTATGAAGAAGAAAAGCAGTATGGTGATAAAAGGGTGAAAATGAAGCAGGAAGACCTGGATATTATAGTCAGGGCCAGGCGAGTTTTACAATCTAATTTAAAAAATCCACCAACCATCAGGGAGTTGGCCCGTGAAGTTGGCATTAACGAAAACAAGCTAAAATCAGGATATAAGCAGGTTTACAATACCACCATCAATGAAAGTCTTACCCGGGCAAGGCTGGAACAATCAAAAATGCTGCTGGCCCAACAAAAACATTCCATCAGGGAGATTTCTCTTGAAATAGGTTATAAAAGTCCCAGTCATTTTAGCCGGCAGTTTAAAAAAAGATTTGGTGTACTGCCCAAAGACTTTTTAAAAACAATTAAATCTGCCATACCGGATTTGATGCAATAATAATCACTGCCTGAAAGCACAAAGTATAAAGTCTGTTTTAGAACTGATGTCCTGACATAAAAAAAGGCTGCACCTCGGGTACAGCCTTTTTGCAGCTATTAAACTATTAAAACGTGTAGCCTACATAAAGCTGCCCCACCTGATTGGTGGTAGTGAGCTCATCTTCTGTATCATCCAGTACATCAGTAAATCCATAATTGTAACGCAAACCGAATCCCAGGCCACTTCTCATTTCAAATTGAATGCCTAAAACGCCGGCCAAACTTATATTATTTAGCTGGTCAGTAATATCTGTAGCCTCTTCAAATTCAGTAAAAACCTCCTCGGCTTCTGCTACATTATCAAATTTAGCTGTTCCATTCAGCAGAAAACCAACCTGAGGCCCTATTTGAATACTGAAGCCGGGGGCTACATAAAATGAAGCCAATATCGGAATATTCAAAAAATGAAGGTTATCCCTGGCTTCAATGTCTCCATAGGCATCGATATCAGGCACAACACTACCATATCCTAAGTAAATGTAATCTACATAATACTCCGGATCCACAAAATTAGTACCCTGCAGTGAATAAAGTATTTCAGACTGGATGGCAAATGCTTCAGAAATATTAAATATACCATAAACTCCGCCATTGAAACCAATCCTGGGAGATGTATTTCCTTCATATACATTTATATCTCCCTGACTGCCATATCCTGCTATATTCCCACCTAATTTAATACCAAACCGGGTTGGTGATTCCATCATTTGGGCATTGACACTCATGGTCAACAATAAGAATCCTGATAAGATCGATAAAAATTTTTTCATAGCTTTAAAATTTAGATTAAAAAATTAGAACAAATTAAAAACTGGCCCCGGGACTCTTTCACGGGCCATTATTTTATAACATAACCTGTATGCATAACTGTTGTTATACAACATGCCAATTTTTTGATAAAATATCGTTCTAAAAAAACATCATGTAAAAGAAAAATAAGTGGAAAAGTGTTGACCAAATTACCATTCCAATTTCAGATCTTTGAATTACCTGAATTGAGGCTGAACTGAGCCATAAATTCATATTAATAAAAATAAGCTACAGATACTAAAATCCTAAGATTAGTTACATCTTTGGTTTCCAAAGGTATTCCCTGTTCATTAAAAGCATTTCCATAAGCGGCAGTGGTATATTCTAATTCTGTTCCCACCTGTAGATTTTGATTTTTGTATACCAGACGAGGAGATAATCGGTATACATGGGAAATATTGGCACCTCGGGAGAATTGTCCCAGGCTGGAGGCATTTTCTATATCCTGTTGTGAACCCAGATTTTGGGTGTATCCAGCAAACAATCCTACTTCCCAGGGCTGGCTGTTAGTATATATCTCTGCCCAGGCGCTGGAAGTATTCAAAGTAGTATAATCCAGTTGATTTTGGGGAACATTGGTGATTTCCTGTACGGCATAACCACCCAGGGCTAATCCATCATAACCATTTTGCAATAAACTGCCATACAAGGTAAAGGTATACTTTTCAGGGCTGTATTTCATAAACAGGTTAGAAGTAAAACCTCTGACCATGGAACGGGTAACAAACCCGCTATCTGTTTCCAGCCTGGGTAAAAGTTGTTTATAACCAGCTGAAATACCCATCAACAACTGTTCAGAAGGTTCATAACTGATACGTCCTTGTAAATCTGGTAGTAATGCATTTCGTAATGCGTCCGGACCACCAGGACTGGCGAAATCCCGCTGAGTGACCACCGCTCCTAAAATTTCAAACTTGCCAGCCTGGCGGGTGATCCTGATCTGGCCATTCCGGGAAAGCCACATAAATGGAACACCTGTATTGAAAGAAACTGTCTTGGGATAATACTTCACCCCAAACATAGGGTGCCAGTAACGGCCTGTTAATATTTCCCAATTATCCCAGTTAAGTTTTACAATGGCATTTCTGAGCCTGAATCCACTAATAAAAAAATCCTGCTGTCCAAAAAAGTCTCCTTCCAGCACTGCAGTTGATTTGGCATTTAAAATATCCGGGCCGGTGGCAGTAAGTTTGGCCCGGGATAATATAGCCAAATAATTAAAGTTGGCCCGTGCATTGATATCCTTTCCATTCTCATCCAGCTTCACATTTTGAGGAAAAAGTAAAAATTGCCCTTCCCTGGCTGATACTACCTGGCGGGTATCCAGCATAAAATCCGTCCTCACAAAACCAGATATCTTGATTTGAATCGGGTTGCTTTTATCCTGTGCAATGGTAGCAGTGATGGTGAAAATTAAAATAAAAATAAAAGAATATATATTTATCATAGCATCTGTCAGTTAATTTTTTCCAAAATAAAAGCAAAAACTGCTGATGCCAAAACAAATAAGAGGCTTTGCTGATCAATGTGTTAATTTTGCTGATAGAACTTATTAGTCCCCCTGAAGAATCATTATACCTATCAGGATTATTCTAGTTTTATATGAGAACAATAAAGCGTATTCTGTTGGTTGTGGGCTTTTTATGAAAGTAAATATGGTGTTATTGTATAAACTTCTACTTTGGGGTATGGCTTTCCCGATCCTTAATGGTGGAATACGGCTACCGATATCAGTTGGCTCATTAAGTTATTCCTTCAAATTGAATCAGGAATTGTACTGACTCAGCTAAAGAAGCTTCAAAAGGAACATTTTGTAAATTAATTCTTCACCTGTATTTCATCCAGACCAGATTAACCTTCTAATAATATATTCAGAAATCCAACTCCTTCAGACTTTTCACCACCAGGTCGGCCCCCTGTTCTTTGAGTTTTGAACCTTCGGTATTGCTGGCGATTCCAACTACACAAGCAAATTTTCCGTCTTTGCCTGCTTTTACTCCGGCAATGGCATCTTCTACCATAAAAGATGACTGGGGGGAAATGTCCAAAGATTTAGCTGCTTCCAGAAAAATATCCGGAGCTGGCTTGCCTTTGATGTTCATTTCGTTGGATACCACCCCATCTATAATCACATCAAATAATTGGATCAGATTTGCTTTTTCAAGTACTGGCTTACAGTTTTTGCTGGATGAAATTACCCCTATTTTCAGTCCGTCGGCTTTCCATTGCTTTACTTTATCCACTGTATCCTGGTATATCTCTACCCCATCTTCATCCAGGGCCTGTCGAAAAAATTCGTTCTTCCTGTTACCCAATCCGCAGATGGTTTCCTGATCGGGCGGATCTGATGGATCTCCATAGGGCAACTCAATATCTCTTGATGCTAAAAAAGCCTGCACCCCATCATAACGGGGAACACCATCCAGGTGATTGGGATAATCCTCTTCCAGAGAAAATGCATTAAAAGTGGATTTGCCCTGTTCCTTTCGTTGTTGATTATATTGATCAAACATTTTTTTCCAGGCTTTTGCGTGTACCTTTGCAGTTTGGGTTATTACCCCATCCAGATCTAAAATTCCTCCCTGATATTTCATAGTGTAACTCTATTTTAAAAGTTTATAAATAGAACATACTGACAAAAGCTATTGTTAATTTTAACTGGACAGTTAGTCGAAAAAAGGATTTGACATACGGTCTTTCTGCAGGGCTGGATGTCCTGATAAATTAAAAATATAATATCTTTACTAACTGGCTGATGGTTAAGTACATCCAAAATTCGCCTGAGGCTATAGCTACCCGGATACAGGCCGGGCGTTAGGACAACAGTGGGTACTTTTATTATATTGGCAAGAAAGTTTGATCAAGGCAATGAGGCACAATATCTCCGGGCTTACCATGAAATATTTCAATTTTAAAAGAAGAAATCTTCTTTCAGGTCCCCACCTCCTGGGTCCTCTGTTAATTTTTGCAGGTTTATTTTCTATAATGAGTCCATTGTTTCTTAGTAGTGGAAATGCTTTAGAAATGGTTATAGGTATCGGACTGGGAGCCATAATATTGGGGATGGTCATTATATCTTCATACGGCGGAACGCTTATAGATTTTACCAAAAACAGATATAAAGAATATTTTTCAATCGCCGGTTATAAGCTTGGTGAATGGACAACCCTTCCCATCATCCTGAAAGTAAAAGTTATTTCAACCAGCTATATGAGCACCAACAAGCCAAATGGAATAAGTCCAACATTTTCGGGTAGAGTAACTGTATTCCGGACTTTTATATATTCAAATACAGCCACACCAGTGTTTTCATTTATGTATTCCGACAGGCGTAAGGCAGTCAGGCATGCCAGGACTTTGGCCTCAAATTTTATGGCTGATTTGGTTCTCCATATACCGGAAAAGGATTGAATATGATAAATTTATTAATATAAATTATATGCTAATTGAAATCACGGATTCACCCCTTATATATGTTAAATCAAAAGCAACTATTTAAATTTTTACTTCAAAAGCATATTTTCTCCTGAATAAGACAGGTTTTTATATCTTTACAAGATCAATTAATAGTTTTGTTTTAAAAAAAAAGGATGTTTAGCAAAATAAAATGGATTTTAGGTATAACTATTGTCTTTTTTTTAATTCTGGCTACCAATTATATAGATCGTAACAATTTTCGCAGGATTCAGGAATCCATAGAGACTATTTACGCTGACAGGTTGATCGCCCAGGACCTAGTTTTCGAAATGTCCCTGATTTCCCAGGAAAAAGTACTGTCAGTAGCTACTTTAGATTCAGGTTTTAATTCAGATAATCAGGTAGATCTAAATAATGAAATGGATAGACTGATTGAATTATTTCGAAATACCAAGTTGACACAGAGAGAGGCGCGTGTTTTTGACGATCTTCAAAATGATTTTATGGCCATCAGGAATTTTGAAAATAAACTGAATAATGGATTTGCAAGAGAGGAAAAGCAACAATATAAAGATTTACTGGCAGATCTTAATCAAACCATATACGACCTTTCAAAAATTCAGTTGGATGAAGGCAGACGTCAATTGGAGATTGCTAAAAGGGCCGTTAGGTCTACCAATTTATTAACTACCATAGAGGTGTATTTCCTGATATTTCTGGCCATTTTACTGCAGGTTATAGTGATATATAAGCCCAAACAGGGGTGAACAGTTTTGGCCTGGGCTTGATTGATCAGCTATGCCTAAACTGAAATAGTTAAAATCTAACCATAACCACTGCTCATCATTAGGAATCTTTATTTTGCGGTAGGAATTGCCCCTGAAATTCCTATATCTACTATATTCAGGTAAATATCCTAAATGATATTTTGACCAGAACTTAGTGACTTACTTTTTATAAAAATATTTGTTCCAATTCTTAGTTTTTTTCCAAAAGTGAGCCAATTATTTTGTAAATTGATGGAAATAACGTTCGATTCTTATTTATCCATACAAACCCAAAAATAAAGATCATGCTGGCTAAATCCCGCCGTCATTTTATTAAAAAGTCTTCTTTAATTACCGGAACTATGTTAATAAATCCCTTGAAGACCAGCCTCTACGTTGAGGGAAGTGATGTGATCAAAATCGGGCTGGTAGGTTGTGGTGGCAGAGGAACCGGAGCAGCCAACCAGGCTTTGTCTCAACCAGTTCCTGCCAAAGTATTTGCTATGGCCGATGCATTTGAGGAAAAATTAACGTCATCCTATGAAAATCTGGTGAAATTACATGGTATTGATAAGGTGGATGTTCCTCCGGAACGAAGATTTATCGGGTTGGATGGATATAAAGAAGTTATTGCCCTGGCTGATGTCGTATTTCTGGCCACCCCTCCCGGTTTCAGGCCCATGCATTTTGAGGAAATTGTGAAACAGGGTAAACATGCTTTTGTGGAAAAACCAGTAGCCACTGATGTATACGGGGTGATCAAGATGATGAATTTAGGTAAACAGGCTGAACAGAAAGGACTGAAAGTAGTGGTGGGGCATCATCTTCGTTTTCAGAAAAGCCTGATAGAGAGTGTAAACCGGATCAAGGACGGACTTATCGGGGATATTATGGCTATGAACAGCTATTTCAATACAGCCGGAGTGTGGGTGAGGCAACGTAAACCGTCAATGAATGAAATGGAATATCAGGTTTGGAACTGGTATTATTTTAACTGGTTATCGGGTGATCATATTGTAGAACAACATGTACATAACCTGGATTTTGTCAACTGGCTTAAAGGTATGCATCCGGTCAAAGCCCAGGGAATGGGTGGTCGTCAGGTACGAACCGGGTCAGCCTATGGTCAGATATATGATCATCATTACGTGGAATTTATCTATCCCGACGGATCTGTCCTGAACAGCCAGTGCCGGCATATGCCTCATTGCTGGAACAACTGGTCAGACCAGGCACATGGTATCAAGGGGTGTTTCTTTAGTAGCCCAGGACCTCAGCAAGCCACAATCTACGATCAAAAAGGTAAGGAATTGTTCAGATACCATGGTAAAGATGATCCTTCAGCCCGTCAGGTGGAACAGGATGTCCTGATGCATAAGATCTACCATGATGAACCTATAAACCAGATTCAGGCCGGGGCAGAAAGTACCATGACCGGAATTCTGGGTCGAATGGCCACCTACACAGGCAAAGAGGTGAATTGGGATCAAGCCATAGCTTCCAGGTATAAAATTGTACCTGATGCCATCAGTTGGGGTGATACGCCTCCGGTCCTTCCTCTGCATGATGGTAACTATCCGGTACCTGGTCCGGGCAGGGAAGGGATTTAAGAGTTGGTTGGTGGTTGTATTGAGCTGGAAGCTCGAAACTGGAAGGCCGGAGAAGGAGTTGATGGATGGTAAAGGACCGGGAACTGGGGACAGATGATCAATGTACTTCCCTAAATAACTTTGACCGTTTGGTTCAACATTCATTTAATTTATCCATCGGGCAATTATGAGCCAGAGGTTCTTCTCTTGGACAACCTTCTTTGGGGCTCGAAGCCCCAAAGAAGTTGCTATTTCCTTCGGTATAAATAATCACCGTCGGTCTTCCATGGGCAATTAAATTAAGTTGTTTTTGTAAAAGTTCATAGGCGTATACCTCATATTAAAGGCTCGGATCTCGGATTCTCAACTACCTGATAGTAAAAGTTTTGAGGTTACGTTAGTCAGAATGCTGAATCAACCAGAAGATAAAAAGATGTTTTCTTATTTACCATTTTGGTAACTTTTTTGTTATCTTTGTCATTGACAATTAAGGAACTCAATGAGAGTAATTGCTAAAAAGGTACTTAGGGACTTCTGGCAAAAGCATTCTGATTCAGCAGAACAACTAAAAACATGGTACAAGGAAGCATCTAAAGCAAATTGGAATAGTCCTATTGATATCAAGGCTGAATATGCTAATGCTAGTGTTTTAAAGAGCGGAAGAGTTGTTTTTAATATTTGTGGCAACAAATATAGATTGATTGTATCAATAAATTATATCAGACAATGGATGTTAATTAGGTTCATAGTGACTCATAATGAATACGACAAAATAGACACAGATAAAATTTGAAACTATGGATATTAAGGCTATAAAAACTGAAACAGACTATCATCAAGCCCTGAAAAGACTTGAAAAAATATTCCATGCTCCGGTAGACTCAGAAGAAGGTGACGAAGCAGAAATTTTATCAATACTGATTGAAAAGTATGAAGATGAGCATTATCCGATTGAAGCTCCGGATCCAATTGAGGCAATAAAGTTTAGAATGGAACAAATGGGATTGAATAATAAGGATTTGGCTGAAATTATTGGCTACAAAAGCAGAGTATCAGAAATATTTAATCGCAAAAGAAAACTTAATCTCAAAATGATCAGGAAAATTCATGAAAAGTTGAAGATTCCATATGAATCATTGATTACAGATTATTAAAGCACGATTTGCCAGCATTGCACATATGCCATAGCCGCACGAGGCCGTACAACAGCCAACTACTACACATGTGCTTGGCGTGGTAGGCACGCAGAAGAAAGACCATGCGTATATTAAAAGCCATATTGATTTTTTATCAAAAGCTAATAATTCCATCCTTAATTTTATCAGGATTATTCGGATTTATTGGATTAGGAATAGCTGGAGAGTTTTCTCTTAAAACAATTGGAATTTCATATGTTTTTTTAGGGCTTCTATTTCACTATTTCATCTATGAGGTTAGAAATAGTAATGAATATTATTTCTATTATAATATTGGGCTAAGTCGACTAAGTCTCTGGCTTATAACATTTGTTTTAAATTTAATGATTGGATTTATTTTCATATTAATATGAGTAAACTGCACGTTGATAGCGTAATAAAGAATTTTGATACCAAACAGGTATTGACTGATGTATTTATTTCATGTCAAAAAGGAGAAATAATTGGTTTGCTTGGAAGAAACGGAACTGGCAAATCAACTCTTTTAAAAGTAATATTTGGCTCATTACCAGCAGATAGAAAATTTGTGAAAATTGGCGAGAAATTATCGACTGGACTTTTTAATAATAGAAATCTTATTAAGTATTTACCACAAGATAATTTTTTGCCAAACCATGTGAAAGTTAAAACTATAATTAAACTGTTTTGTAATAAGGAGAAGGCTGAATTGATTAAAAAACATGATTTGATAGTGCCAATGCTGAATAAAAAAAGCAAGCAACTTTCTGGTGGAGAAAAAAGATTATTAGAAATTCTTTTGATTATTTACTCCAATTCGACTTATACATTGATTGATGAGCCATTTAATGGAGTTGCACCTGTATATAAAGAGGGTATTAAGAACTTGATTAAAAAACAATCAAATGATAAAGGTTTTATAATCACTGACCATGATTATAGAAGTATCCTAGAAATTGCGACACGAGTTGTAATTATTCATGATGGAGGTACAAAAGTAATTAAAAGTAAAAATGAACTTATTGCTTGGGGATATATACCTGAGTCAGCTTAAAAACTACCAGCTTTCAATAATAAGGAATCATATCCAAGTGGATCCGGGGGATCCCACTGAGTTTTTCCTGGTGTTGAACCAAACCGGTGATGTTTATCTTAAAGATTTGTCTGTGTAGTTTTAATATACCAGTGATTATGCTTCCATCAGTGTAAACCTCACGGCTACCACCTTGCGGCTGGCTAACAGGCTTCACCAACTCGCCTTTAAGGGATTTGCACCCTCTGGAATAATGTGGTATCTTCGATACCAGTTGCCCATGCCGGGCACACACAATATGTAAGAAATCAAAGCCGCTCAAGGCCCATGCAAAGGCCAAAGCTACGATTCTTACATTTAGCGTTATGAGTAATGTCTTTGATGAGAAAGTTAATAGAGAACTGCATGCTTGCAATAGTTTTTGAAGCCATAGGGTACAATGAGTAGCCATCAACCCATATCATCACCCAACAAATCCATTGTGGTTCTCCCTTTTATTAATATGAGTGCCGACCCTGAGAACGAATACTTTAGCGATGGCATTACTGAAGAAATAATCAACGCCCTAACCACCGTGAAAGGCTTGAAAGTCATTGCCCGTACATCCTCTTTTGCATTTAAGAACAAAAATATAGATGTAAGAACCATTGGTAATCAGTTAGGCGTAAGTACTGTTTTGGAGGGGAGCGTTAGGAAAGCTAAAAACAGGGTTCGAATTACAGCGCAGTTGATTGATACTAACGATGGCACTCATTTTTGGTCAAAGAATTTTGATCGGAACTTGGAAGATATTTTTGCCTTACAAGATGAAATAAGTTTGCTACTTGCTGACCAAATCCGTGAAAATTTTGGACATATCGAAATTCCGACTTCTCTGCATACAATTCAGTCTCAGAACGTCAAGGCATATGACCTGTGGTTGAAAGGGAGTTATCATTTAAAACGCAAAGACTTTGAAGACATTAAAAATGCAATGAAATTTTTCAAAGCTGCAATTAAAGTGGACCCGAACTATGCGGAAGCCTATGCATTTTTGGGAGAAGCATATATTCACGCTTCGGCCTACAATATGTTACCCAATCAAGAAGGGAATGACTTAGCGAGAAATGCCGCTGAAAAAGCAATCGAATTAAATGTAGAAAATGCAAAGGCACATATAGTGCTTGCTTATATCGAACTGTTCTCGGATTGGAATTGGGACGCTGCCCTAAAAGAATACGATAAGGCAATAACGTATGGACTATCTGACCAAAATGAATTCATAACCTATTATTATATATTTATCAAAGAGGATTTTGAACGGGCGATTGAAGTAGCCAAAAGGCTGACTGAAACTGACCCTCTTGATGTTCATACACGTTGGCAATTGGGCTTGACCTATTATTTTTCCCGGAGATTTGAAGAGTCAATTACTGCATTTAATAAAGCATTGGAAATTGACTCGAATTTTGGAGAGGCCCTCCGTTTTCGGGGTTTAGCCTGGGCGTATTTAGGAAATCATAAGAAAGCATTAATTGACATCAATAGAGCACTTGAACTTACAGGTGGTCAAGGACTTGCTGATGTAGATTTATTGGTGGCAAAAATACTTATGGGTAAGAAAGAAGAGGTCTTAGC
>JBPRGG010000038.1:0-4269 GCA_051418075.1 Candidatus Cyclobacteriaceae bacterium M3_2C_046
AAAAAATGAAATTGAATCAGATAGATTATTTGTTTTATCCCGACCCAGGTATTTACGGTAAATTTTATTGGTATCAGAATATATGATTTGGCCGGAAAGATCTTCTAATTTAAAATAATACTCCAGGCCAAGTTCATCGAAATTTTGATCATCCAACTCAACCTGAAAGTAATTAGGTGCGATTTGATTGAAATTGGTAATCCCAGAAATGGTCTTCCAGGGCTCTTCTGAGGTTATACCCCGGTAATACAATTCGATTTCCTGAAGTGAGCATTCGTTGTAAATGTTCAGGCCTAAAGTGGCCTGGGTAGAAAAATCAGGGATCAATTCAATAACCTTATCCCCGTCTGTTTTTTTGATATCTGATCCTAAAAATATCTGATACTTATCAGTAGACTGAATTTCCTTTTGGTCTGTTTGAATGGTGATAGTAGCAGGTCCATGCACACCTAACGGGATTTTAGTTACAATAACTGATTCAGATGCTTCTACTATATCCTCATCAGACACTTTTACCTGGTTAAAATGAATGGATAAAGAATCCGGATCTCTCCGGTAAAACTGTCCCCGTATGGTTACTTCATTACAGGTAGAGGGATTGGGCATGGAAACGTTGAGAATTTCTGGTGGAATTTTTGGGCCAAATAAAAAATTATCCTGGGAAGACTCGCCTAAACCATCAAAGCTGACAAATACAGGTACATCCAGATTAGTCAAACCAGGTGGAACCGTCACCTGAAGCCTTTCCCGATCAAAAAATACTGTATCTACCTGGGCTGGAACTCCTCCAAAAAATACCTGATTTAAAAATGGGGTTTTACCGAAGTTTTGGCCATAAATGATTACTTTTTCTCCGGCATAAGCTTCCGGTGGATCAATGGATTGCAACTGAATTCGGGGATCCTTGGGAGGAATATATTTGGTAATGGTCACCGCTTTTTTACTTAGGTTGTGATACCATAACAATAAATAGGACTTATCTAAAGGATTGTATTTTACAAAAGGCTGACTGGCTGAAAGGTTTACGAATGCTGAATCCAATGGATTATTCTGGGCCAGGTTAAATGGATCAATATTGAGGGTATTGATATCACCCAATGAATTAGAGCCTTCAGACAGGCTATTGTTTTCCCATAGCACAAAATATTCATTCTTATCGGGAGCATGAAAGACCTCCTGATAAGTGACTCCCTGTTTGGTAGGACCCTGAATATTGGACTGGCTCATTTGCATATCCGGAGAGGAGCCACTAAACGAGGAGAAATCATTGCTTAATATTACCTGTTTGCCAAATACTTCCGAATAATCAAAAGGATCAACACTGGTTCCATTGCGATCGACCAATCTTTTTATCCATGAAACATAAATTTCCGGATTGTAAGTATTGTATGCAATTTTCGGCTGTATATATTCAGCCAGACTATCGGCAGGACTTATGGTCAAATCATCAGTAATGGTCAGTTGGTCAGTGTTTAAGGTCAGCAACTTTAATCCTGCACTGAGCGGTTCAGTTGGATTGTATTGTATTTCCGTATTCAGGCTCCAGACCACCGAAACATGCTGATCATCCAGTTGGTTGAGTTCACCTTCAAATTCAGGTTTTTGGGTTAAAGTGGTCCCTGGATTTAATTGGTAGCTGCCTACTTTCAAAGATTTTATTGAGCTGACAGCATTGGTTCCACTCAACGGTTGCTGCACAATTTTTAAAAATATATCAACTGTAGCCCCTTCAACCGGAGGAGACATGGTTAGGTAAAAAAGCATTAACTGGTCGTTCTTATAAATACTGCCCAATAAGGAAGCAATATGATCGGATGGTTCTGAGGTGATACTGTCCTGAATGGTTGTAGTTAAATTTTGATTAATTTCCTGAAAGCGGAAAAGGTTATTTTGCTGATAAACCAGATGCGTTTCATTATTCTGTTCATTTACCAATGAATTAATTTGCGTGGCATTGCTTAAGTTGGAGACTTTTTTGTAAGGTGAAGTTTTCTGAAATGTATTCCCATTGATGGTTTGGGTATAAATGCCGGATCCATCAGAAATGGTAATGACAAATTCATTCCTTTTTTCATTAAAGCTAATATCAAACTCCTCAACATTTTCGTATTGAAGAACTTCCAATTTTCCGTTAGTAATTACAAAGGTATCTGGCTGGCTGAAGGAGGAGGTGTTCAATCCCTGATCCATAGCCTGAACCTGCCAAACATAGGCTCCTACCGGTAAATTTTGGAAGCTAAAAAAGTTATTCAGGCCTGTGTTGGGAGTAAAACTTCTGGCCTTTGCTCCCTCATTGTCGGCATAAGGGTGGACCACTGAAAATGCATCACGTCTTAATATCAAATTGTAAGCGATCGATGCATCAGCAGTTTCAGCATCTGTAGATCTGTCCCAGGTTAGGTTAACCTGGTTATTATTGACCCCTGAAGCTAAATTTTGGGGTACGGAGGGAGGTTGATTAAGCTGATTAATGTCGTTTCGATACAGTTCATCGTCTAATAATATATCCAGGTCACCATCCTGATCATAATCATAAAATTCAGATCTAAGATGGTTTTCAAAGTCCTGACTTAGGTTGGAGATAAAAATCAGACTATCTGAAGAAATAGTGTAAACATCTGTCTGGCTGATATCGTTTCTTCGGAATAATACAACTTCCGGATTGCCATCATTGGTTAGGTCTGCCACACCTAAAAGTCTACTGTAATCCACCTGTGAAGAAAACACTTCTTCAAAAGAGTCATTCTGATCAGCATATATTTTGATGTAGTATTCAATGACCAAAACCTCAGATCGAAAGAAGAAGTTGTAGCCAAAAAACAAAATATCTTCTTCCCCATCATTATTATAATCAAGAATTTCACTGTCAAATAAAAAGGAGTACCCTGTGTTGATGGTATGTGTCTGATAATAGGTATCGTTAAAATTGGTATATATTTTATTGCCTACTAACAAATCTTTTTTTCCGTCTTTGTTATAATCCAATACTTCCAGACCAAAGCTACTGCCTAAATCAAAAGTTTGTTGTTTAATAAACGCTTGATTATCCTTGTTATAATACAAGTTATACAAATCTGATTCATCAAAAGGATCAGTAATAATATCTTCCAAACCGTCATTGTTCAAATCCTGGATCAGGATGGGATATCCTTCAATGGGAATGTTGGCTAAATCAAAGTTGGGGAAGTTATTGATAAGAATTTGACCATCGTAAACTAAATCTACCTGGTTATCCTGATTAACATTGATGAATCCATTAATTACCCCAAAATCAAATCTTGCTTTAGGCCTGTTGAAATTGACAGGGTCAAAAAAGCCATTATTGTTTTCATAGATGTTTATTTCACCCTCCAGATTTGAGTTTATGAGGTCTATATTACCGTCTAAATTATAGTCATACCAATAGAAGTTACCAAATCCATTGGTCAATCCGGACTCTTCAGTTACATTGGAAAATAACGAAACTTCCTGGGCATATACTGATAAATTAATAAAAGCAATCCAACAAGAAATAAAGAGTATCCTTTTCATGTTTAATTTCATTGCTTTTTGTTATTTAAAAGTCCTACTATAGATGATTACTCCAGCCCTGGAACTGCGGGAAGGGGAGAAAGCGGTGGCTCTTCTTCCAGCGCTTGCTGAAGAAAATATACGCCCACCCCTACCGCTACCGGGATCCCAATTTTATAGGCCAGCGGAATTTTCCTTTTAATCTTAAAGTTTTCACTCCAGACCGGAGGTTCATTTTGATTAAGCTTAGTCATTCTCAGTTTGTAAGCGCCCGGTTTCCTGGTTTGAGGAATATACCACTGGGTAAAATACCCTTTATTTTGGTATTCATTCAATAAAGTATCTATGCCTATGATCTCATTTTTTCGATTAAACCTGACCATTTCAATTAGCAGGCTATCTTCCAGGATACCGCCGTCCCACTCCAACGGATATGGGGTATCATTACCTCGTCTGAATTTTAAATCCTGAGGCAGTTGAAAAGCTAATGGCCTGACTTCACGCAAACAAGTACGGGTTTGTACAACATTTCCAATGATCATTTGATTGGGCCTTTTTAAGGTAATATCCGAGATCCGTAGAATGGGCAGGTTTTTATCAATTTGATCAATTTTTACTACGAAATTTTCCAGGTACCGTGATTCTCCTGCCGGCTTTTTGGCTATCTTTTCTACTTCTACAGTGGTGTAATAAAATTTTTGATCAGGATGATAGTATACTTGCTCAGGAGCCTTCACCTGGTAATATACTTCCGTGGTG
>JBPRGG010000039.1:0-4341 GCA_051418075.1 Candidatus Cyclobacteriaceae bacterium M3_2C_046
CGGAACCAGCCAATCACGGCCATGAAATTGTAGCATAGCAATCGAATATCCAGTTGGCCCATGTTGCGCAGCATTTGCTGGTATTGCTCGATGCATTCATCCCGGGTGGGCAGGCCCAGTTTGATAGGGGCCATGTCAAACTGGTCCCCTTCCAGGCCATACAGCTGAAAGCCAGCTTGGGAAAAGTCATCTTTGATGGATTGCAAGGCTTCAAAATTATAGGGTGCCGGTTTGCCGGATAAATCCGGGGCAGCTTTTGTAATAGCGTAATTAATACCGATTTGCCGGGCCAGGGTCCACTTTCGTTCATCAGGCACCGGCGGAAGGAGCATTGAGAATTTCATGTTGATTGTTGATTTAGCATGTTTGGGATTACCAGAAATAATCTATATTACTTATAAGGCTATCATGGAACTAATTTAACTCTATTTCAATCCCAGTTTTTTGAACCTCATATGCAAAAGGGTTCATGTTGGTGAAGTCAGATTCTCCAATTGGATGCGGTTCAATTCTTAAATCAATATTTCGCCTTAATCTCATTAACTGCATCTGTGTTTTAAAAAAATCTGTCATATTGCCAATTACTACCGCAATATCTATATCACTATCATCTTTATCCAATCCTTTTGCACAAGAACCAAATAAATATGCCTTCTTCACATTCAATTCTGATGGCAGTTGCTTTACGTATCTCGATGCAGTATCTATAATTGATTTCTTAACCATAATCTTATCTTTTCAATTCTTTCTAACCACATTTCGGTAAAATCCTTTGTGCATAATTGATGAAAATCTTGCTTGTAGTTATCATATCTTGCATTTAGGTTGAAAGTAGTTAGTTCATCAAGCCATTCTTCGAAGTCTTCACTCAATTCCAAATCAATCTTCTTTGATAATCTTAACAGGTCGTGAGTAAAAATTGCATGTTTCTGAAGTCTCTTTACGTATAAAGCTTTTAAAGTTTTTTCAATCATTAAATGACCCAGAAACAAGGCCCAACTATAATCCTTTGAATCAACCAGATGATTCATAGTTTCCTGGTTTTTATCTGCTGAATCTAACCAATGTTGTACTATTTTATCTGTATTTCCAATTTTATCATCCATTGTTACAAAGATATAAAATATACAGATTACTTTTAGTCACTCCCATTAGGCGCTAAGTAACAAGTAAAAGTTGCAAAAAATACCTTAAAAATATCCCCCTTTATCTGTAATGTCCTTAATGGATTGCCCTTCGCGTACCCAGCCAAAAATCTTTTCCTCGTTGCGTTTAATTTCCTCAGCTCTGAGCAGTACATCATAAGCCACATCGCGTGGCACTACCAGCACACCGTCAATATCTCCCAGCACAATATCTCCAGGCCGGATAAAAACATCGCCAATTTGCAGCGGCACCTGGTAGTGCGTGATCAGCATGCGACCCAGACTGCCATTGGAGGAGCGATATTTGTAAAACACCGGAAAATCGGCTGATAAAATCTGATGGGTGTCACGGATTCCTCCATCAATGCAGGCGGCTTTCACTTTCTTACCTTTGGCAGTGGCTGTCATCACGCCGCCCCAGGAGGTCGATTTTTCATCGTGGCTGGTGTCCCAGAGAACGAAAGCGTTTTCATGCATCTGGTCCAGCATTTTGGCCCGGAAATCCATCTCGCCTGTGACTACGGTATTGGAGGAGCTTTTTACTGTAAAAGCAAATCCGGCCACCGTTTGATAATTTTCTAATGGTTTTATCCGGGTAGGCAGTGCCTGGTCCATTTTTACAAATTCCCGCAGCACATCGTTGACTGCACCGGTATACAATTGCTCGTATCTTCTTAAAATTTCTTCATCCGCAACCGGAAATTCTACATCATTTTCTTTTTCTCTTTCGGCAATCAACCTTTCCAGGTTCATCATGCCTACTTCTTTTTTATATTTTTCTACACTCATCTTTTTTGTTGATTTGTTTATTTGGTGATCTGTTTATTTGATGAATTGCCAACTGGTGAATCGATGCTATTAATTAAATTGTCATACCTCAACTCCTCATCCCTCAATCCTACCTAAACTCCCGATTGAGCCATAAAGCCACCATCGACTGATAGGGTTATTCCTGTTACAAAACCTGCCGCCTCAGGGTCAAGCAAATAATGCATGGTGCCGATGAGCTCATCTGCTTCTCCAAAACGGCGAGCAGGTGTATGATCGATGATGCTTTGACCGCGAGGTGTATAACCGCCATCTTCGGTAGTGAGTCTATTTCTGCTGCGCTCGTTGAGAAAAAATCCCGGTGCTATTCCATTGACCCTGATATTAGCAGGAGCCAGGTAAGCAGCCAACCATTTGGTAAAGTTTTCTATGCCTGCTTTGGCCATAGCGTAACCCGCCACCCGGCTCAGGGGCCGATAACTATTCATGGAAGCTATATTGATAATGGCGCCCGATTTCTTTTTGGCCATATCCTGAGCAAATACCTGGCAAGGTATCACCGTACCCATCGTATTAATATCTACCACCCGTCTAAAAGCCTGCATATCCACATTAAAAAATCCACGAATGTCAGGGTCACCTTCCAGTTCTTTTTCATCAAACTCATTGATGTTGGTAATCGCCTCCATCTGGTTGCCACCGGCGCCATTGATCAAAATATCCACCGAACCCAACATTTCATTCACAATTTTATGGATTTCCTGCAGGCGATTTTCATCGGTCACGTCTCCGGCCAGAGCAACTGCCTGACCTCCGCCAGCTTTTATCTGCTGTTCTACGACTTGCAATTTTTCCAAAGTGCGCCCCAGTAAAGCTACTTTTACACCTTTTTGGGCCAGGTACCGGGCCATGGCTGAGCACAAGGTACCGCCTGCACCGGTCACTACTGCTACTTTGTTTTTAAATGGATTATCGTTCATGCTATTTTATTTTTATAAAGAATCATATTTTTACTATTAAGATAACAAACCTGCTTCACGATTTGGCCAAGCATATCAAAGTCATCCGGTGCTTTCTTTTGTTTTGCCATTTCACCCAGGTAATTGCAGAAAATGCGGCGAAAATATTCGTGCCGCGACAAGGATAAAATGCTGCGCGAATCGGTAGTCATGCCGATGAACTGACTAAGCACACTGTAATTGGCAATTACATCCAAATGCCGCTCGATTCCTGATTGATGGTCGTTGTACCACCAGGCCGGTCCGAGCTGAATTTTTCCGGCCAGTCCATCCTCGGCAAAGGAGCCGGTTAACGTGGCCAAAGCTTCATAATCAGTGGGGTTGAGAGTAAATAAAATGATACGTGGTAAATGGTTTTCTTTTTCCAGTTCATTAATAAAATCGACCAGATCGGAAATATCGCAGCTGTTGCCGATGCCAGCAAAACCTCCGGCACCTCCGGTAAGATTGGCCAACCTGGAACTGGTGCTTCTATGGGCGCCAATGTGCAGTTGCAATACCCAGTTTCTGGCAGCATATTCTTTACTTAAAAAATGCAACAGGTAAGATTTCAGTTGCACTTCCTGGTTTGCTTGTAAAGAATCTTCGGCAAGCAATTCTGTAAAAATTACCTTGGCTTTTTCTTCAGGGGTATGAATATATGCAAATCCCGCATCCAGGGCATGGTCAGCCATTAGGCATCCTGCCTGATGAAATTTTTCCAGGTATTTGATAATCAATTGCTGATAATCGGCCAAATCATTTATTTTTTCAGCGGAAAGCTCATTTAAAAAGTTTGAAAAACCAGGCTGGGTAAAATTGAGCAGGTCGTCACCCCGAAGTGAAGGTAAAACGCTTGTTTTTTCTAATTGGTCACTGGCTTTTTTGTGAACTGAAATATCATCCAGCACTTTGTCTGAAGTAACCAGGTATTCGGGATTGAACATATTGGTGAGACTTGCCGCGCTCAACTGTGGTTGTTGCAACTTTATATTACATTCCTGCCAAAGCTCTGCTGCATTTTTCTCATTCAGTAATGCATCAATGTTAAAAACCCTCTTCAATTCCAAGGCAGACCAATGGTAGAGGGGATTGCCCAGGGTAAAAGGTAATATTTTTGCCCAATGCTTAAATTTAGTTTCGTCTGATGCATCTCCGGTAATTTCCTTTTCTGCTATGCCAAACATGCGCATCAGCCGGTGCTTGTAGGGGTCGCCGGCAATCCAAAGTTGCGTGATATTTTCAAATTGCCGGTCAGCGGCAATATCTGCGGTAGGTAAGTGATTATGAAAATCAACAATGGGTAAATTAGCAGCAATGTCGTGATATAATTGCTCCGCTACTGAATTTTGCAACAAAAAATTCTTGTCTAAATAGGATTTACTCACTTCACTCATTTTAATTGTTTTTAGTAGAGGGTTTTATCACCA
>JBPRGG010000040.1:0-3992 GCA_051418075.1 Candidatus Cyclobacteriaceae bacterium M3_2C_046
CAGAAAAAAAGCCTATCAGCAGCTACAGAGAAGAGGCATTGAGGGGATGGTCGTGATTGGCGGAGATGGTACTTTTACCGGAGCCAGCATCTTTTATGAGGAATATGGTTTCCCGATCGTAGGTGCTCCCGGTACTATCGACAATGACCTGTATGGTACAGACTTTACCATTGGTTTTGACACAGCCGTGAATACCGCCCTTGAAGCCATTGACAAAATCAGAGATACCGCCAATTCGCATGACCGGATATTTTTCATTGAGGTGATGGGTAGAGATTCCGGGTATATCGCTATTGAGTCAGGCATTGGTGGTGGTGCTGAACTCATCATGGTTCCTGAAACCAGTACCACTATTGAAGATGTCATCCATAACCTGAGCCAGGGTCGTAACCAGGAAAAAACATCTTCCATAGTAGTGGTAGCTGAAGGTGACGAAGAAGGGGGTGCCATGGAAGTGGTGGAAAAAGTGCGTGCCAAACTTAAAGGTAAAGATCTCAAAGTTTCTATACTGGGGCACATACAGCGGGGTGGAGCACCTACCGCTATGGACAGGATCATCGGTAGCCGACTCGGTTTGGCCGCGCTGGAAGGACTGCTAAGCGGCAAAAAAAATATGATGGCCGGGGTGATCAACAACCGAGTCGTATTTACCGATTTCAAAGAATGTATCAACACCTCCAAGCCCCTTGACCAGGATCTGCTCAGGATGGTCAAAATATTGAGTATATAATTTACTGATATGGGGTTTCTACCGATTATCCTTTCCCTGCTGGGCTTTTCTTTTCTCTGGGGAATGGTCAATTACAACAGTATCAAAAACAAAAAACAGGAAGTAAGAGAGGCAGCGGAAGACCTTTTTAAATATGCCCAACTCCGGAACTTAATCCTTTCAACCTTGTCAGAAATCCACACTGACAATGCTGATCTGAAGCAAAGTATCCAACTGGCCTGTGAGCAGCGGAATGATGCCAAGGTAGATGAAATCAGTCCGGAGGAAAAGATATCAGCTGAGCAAAAAGTGAGTGCACTTATTCGAAAAATCCCCACAGCTGAAATGAATGACAACTATCAAGGTAGCTATGAACAGTTAATGACCGTCAGCCAAAGCTGCCTAAAAGTAGCCGCTGTCTACAACAAAAAAGTGCAGGAGTATAATGAACTGATCACCCGGTATCCGAGCCGGCTACTAGCCAGTGCTTACGGCTTCAAGCCTATCGCTTAGTTTCCTGGTTTTGCTAACTGATCCACCACCCATTGTTTACTTTCATGGGGTGGTGTTGGCCTGAAGCCATACGTTATTTCCACCTTATTGCTATTAAAAAAATAGTCCCTTTCATACTGCTATGCCATTTCTTTAAATTCACAGAAGATAGGCACAAAAATACCCAGCAGTCACAACATCCAAACAGCTAGTGCTTTGGCTTTACTGTCTACTTTCAATTTCTCAGCAAAAAGTGCTGTCCAGTCAAACGTAGCAGGTCCATTCTTTCCCATAAACTAGCCTTGTATGATAGACCGACGGTGAGGTAAACAACTTCAGCGCCTTTTACAGCCTCAGATACTTTGGGAAAATCCAGCAAATTAGCCGAAAAAAGCTGGTCTCCAGGATTGATTTTGTAGGAGTTGCGGCCCACCAGTCGGAGATCAGTGATATATGGTGACAGCTTTTTGGCTAAAGATTTACCAATGCTACCTCCTGCTCCAAGTATGGTTTGCATGTTATTGTTAGGTATTGAGACAAAAGTATACGTAAGCCTTTTTCCTTAACCAAGGTATAGCTTTATAAACAAAAAAAGAACTAAAGTCTTAATCAGCAGAATCGTGCAAAATTAGTATTTATTCCCTTCTTAATCTTCTCACGGCTTATAATTTTTTAGACTATCACCTGAAGTAACAAGCTTTTACCTCCCATTCAGGAATTTATATTTATTGTAATTTTTTTAATAATAATTATAATATTTTTTGTAATATTTTCTAAAAATTTGTGCCGCATTCTCCCTCCTAACCTGTCTGTCGGATGGATGTCAGTTTACTGTCAGGGTAGCAAGACAGTATTACTGGGTTAAACATTCATGCGCTTGTAGTACAAAGTCATATTGAGCAGACTGAAAAAAGAGTAAAACTAAATCATAGCAGTATGTATTCACTCATATTAGTAATCTTTCTGATTGGATATCTGGGGATTACACTGGAGCATCCCCTGAAAATTAACAAAGCAGCGTTTGCCCTGCTCATAGGGGTTTTATGCTGGGCAGTATTTTTTGTCGCTTCGGGTGGCATAGTCCATTCTCATGACAAATTGTATGAACATCTTTCTGAAATTGCGGGAATACTATTTTTCCTGATGGGTGCCATGACTATAGTAGAACTGGTTGATTCCCATAACGGATTTCAGCCGATCACCAGCCGCATCACCACAGACAATAAAGTAAGCCTGCTCTGGATAGTCAGTTTGCTCACTTTCTTTATGTCGGCTTTACTGGATAACCTCACTACCGCAATTGTAATGGTATCTTTATTACGCCAGATCCTGAAAAATCCTGAGGAGCAGAAGTTTTTCAGCGGTATGGTGATCATTGCCGCGAATGCAGGAGGTGCCTGGTCTCCTATTGGGGATGTTACCACTACGATGCTTTGGATAGGCGGACAGGTGACTACGGCCAATATCATGCAATCACTCTTCCTGCCCAGCCTGGTAGCTATGCTTGTTCCCCTGATCATCGTCTCATTTCGCAGCAAGGGTACTTTTGAAAAAGTAAACAAGACCATTTATAAAAAAGGCATCAATAGTAGAGACACTACAATCGTACTGATTCTAGGTATCGCTTCCCTGCTTTTTGTACCAATTTTCAAAGGGGTTACCGGCCTGCCGCCCTATATGGGCATACTACTGGGACTGGGTTTACTCTGGCTCACCGTTGACCTGCTGCACCTGAAAAAAGACGATCATATCAAACATGAATTCTCAGTAGTCAAAGCACTCCAAAAGATAGATACCTCAAGCATATTGTTTTTCCTGGGTATTCTACTGGCAGTAGGCGCCCTGGAAACCAGCGGTCAGCTAAGTACCCTGAGCTTATTTTTGGATCAGAGTGTCGGTAATTATAAAGTAGTGATCTTTATTACTGGTGTGCTTTCCTCCATCGTGGATAATGTACCGCTGGTAGCTGCTGCGCAGGGAATGTACCCAATGGGACCTATCGCCAGTACCGATGTTACTATGGGACAGTTTTTCCCTCCGGATAGCCCACTTTGGGAATTCCTTGCCTATTGTGCTGGTACAGGCGGCAGCTTACTGGTAATAGGTTCAGCGGCAGGGGTAGCCGTCATGGGTATTACCAAACTGGACTTTATGTGGTATGTCAGAAATATTTCACTCTGGGCACTCATAGGTTACGTATCAGGAGCAATTATATACCTGCTGCTACTTTAATAATAAAATTGGATAGAAAATTGGCCTTTTTACAGTATATGATTACTGTAAAAAGGCTTTATTTTTGAATTGGTTGATGTAATGAAAACTGTTCTTTGGCTTAAGTAAAGAGCAAGTAAAACAGTTTATCTCTTTATTAGCTGCTTTGCATCGTATTTCTGTTTAACTGCCTCTACAGGTTTTTTTTGTAATATACTGGTAGTCAAGCATGTAGCCGAATATGTTTTTAGGTTATATGGCTATTTTTTTACAGTTTTCAGTTTTTTAAAAACTTGAATTCCATTGGATAGAAAAGCTTACAGCCATACAATGTCAACACTAAATTAGTTTTTTCAGCTTATGCTTCGGTTAATTTTGTGATTCAAAGTTCAATCAATTGGTAGCATAAGATGAAGAAGCATATCAAGATTTTTTCTATAGAGGATGACTTTATTTACGGTAAAATGATCCAGCATACCCTGGAAAAAAATATAGATTACGAAGTTACCCTTTTCTCATCAGGCAAAGATTTTTTTGATCACCTTCACGAAAACCCGGATATCGTCACCATTGACTATAA